>RHGE01000100.1 GCA_004296775.1 Marinilabiliaceae bacterium JC017 | reverse complement strand
GCAGATGAATGCGGGAATTCCGGCCAGTGGGTTAGCAAAAATTCATCAAGGAGGCGGGCGGAAGCGTTTATTTGACTAGAGTTTTTTGGTTCCTTTTTGGGGCGATGCCAAAAAGGGACTAGGGTCCGGGACAACGTCCCGATTAAAATACAGAGTCTTTAAGTCTTGGCATTCCTCTGGAAATGAAACACTTTGCAAGCTTGTTATATGATAGACATTACCCTCTGTTTTTGGCCATTCACAATTATATCTATTGGATAAATAGATGCTGCTTTTCAATTGCTTACAAAATTTAAGGAACCATTGAACACCTGATTGACTCTCTATATACTAATAACAATATCTGCCCATTTTTCAGGCGTATGTTGCATGCCCAGTTGGTGGGATTTTATGCTCATCTGTTTGAGTCTATTTTGATTCAGGTTCATGATTTTCCAAAGAGCTTGTTTAAGTTCTTCTTTGTTTTCATTTTCAAAAAGGAAACCGTTTTCATCATCTTTTAAAAACTGAGTTGTCCCTCCAATTGCGGAAGAACAAATCATAGGAAAACCTGCAACTGCCATTTCGTGAACTACTACTCCCCATGGTTCAAACCGACTAGGTAAGACAAAAACGCCTGATTCCTTCAGGTATTTATTCATGTCAGCTGGTTGAACAAAACCATGGTGTTTTATCTTCGGATGGTTTGGCCTTTCATCAAATAATTCTCCGGTTCCCAGGCACCATAATTCCCAATCTGAAGTATGTTCTTCATGTATTTCAATGAATGCCTTGAACAGTAAATCCAATCCTTTTTGTGGAATATAACGGCCAATATAGATAAAGCGCGGAGGAATGTTGGATGCCTGGCTTTTTACCTGGTATATTTCCTTGAAATGGTCTGTGTCAGCACTGTAGAAACCGGTGAATATTTTGTTTCCAAAACCCAACTTGCGTGCATATTTTGCCTGTGGTTCACCAGGTACCCATGCATGAGAGAAATGGCGCTTTATATGAAAGGGAGCAATCACCCTGGCTAATTGTTGTTTAGGGTTGCCAAACCAATGATTATCAAGAGTAAGAACGGTTGGTATTTTGTTTTTATAATGTTTACATACTTTCAGGTAACCTTTATCAATCCAGCCGCTACAAATGATTTTGTCCGGGTTAATTTCAGTTACTAATTCAAGCAGTTCATTGTTGTTGTAATCCGGTCGGTTATAGATGTGTACTTCCTCCGGTATGTCAAAATTAAACGGCGCTTCTTTATTCACCGGCCAACGCACTACGTGGACTTCTGTGGCGGTTTGCGGTGTGTCGGTTTGGGGTGTGTCGGTTTTATGGTTTGCGGTATGCGGTATGTTGGTTGGTGGTATGTCGGTTTTACGGTTTGCGGTTTGCGGTTTGTCGGCTAAGGCTTTAAAGCAGCTCATTACGTAGCCGGCTAGTTCGGTGTAGAGGAATAGTATTTTCATTTTTTTTTATAGGTGTTTCGGTATTACGGTATGTTGGTTTGCGGTATTACGGTGTTTCGGTTATTCGGTTTGTTTGTTTCTTGCATTGATTAATTTGCGAAGCATGGCTGATATTTTTTGACATTGATCTGATAACTTATCTAATTCATCTGTATTGATATAATTAATTTCGTATGCAATTATTAACTGTGTTTCTAATTCTGCGCAGGAGCCTTTGGCTATGTAAAAATGACGTATTGCTTGCTTATTGGTATCTAATTCGTCTCCTTCCGCAATATTAGAAGGGATAGATACTGCAGCTCTTTGCATTTGGTCTTTTAAGCCATAATCTTTAGCTAACTTTCCGGAATTAGTAAGTTTATAAATTGATACTGATAGCGCTTTTGCTTCTTGCCATACTTTTAATGCTTTAAAATTACCCATGGTATTTCGGTATTACGGTTTATCGGTTTGTGGTATTACGGTCTGTTGGTTTGCGGTGATACGGTATTACGGTATTTCGACTTGCGGTGCTACGGTATAACGGTATTACGGTTTATCGGTTTGCGGTGATATGGTATTTCGGTTTACGGTGTTTGGGTTTATCGGTATTTGTTTCCTGCCGGATTGTATGTTGTTCCTCTGTCAAGTCTCACGTCGTCACATAGTTCCAACGCACCCCGTCACACCGCATACCATTACTCCGTCACACCGCACGCCGCATACCGTTCCTCCGTCACCTCGTAATACCACTCACCGTTTCCCCGCACACCGTTCCTCCCCAGTACCGTACCCCGCCAACCGTCATCCCGCACGCCGCATACCGTCATACCGTAGTACCGCCCACCGCCCCTCATAAAACTCCTCACTACTTAACAGACTTAATATAATCAACAATTGATAGTAAAAGGATTCATACTGGCTGGCCAGCCATGACTTTTCTTTAAGTGTTAGTTAAACTCTCATTATTCTGTATTATAGAATAGGCAGCAATTGACAGACCTAGGAATAGAAATATTTGGTATAAGCCGTTATTTCCAATGTGCGAAAGAAATCCAACAATGATGCCAATTAAATAGCTGTTAAGGATTACATCATTATGGTATTTGTTGTAGTTTTTAAGTTGTATAACATATCTATAGATTGAAAAGAAAAATAAAAGACCCAATAAGCCCAAATCCATTAGTATTACCACCCACCCTGAATCAATAGGTTCCACCCCACGGCCATGTTTAGGGAGCGGTAAGTGGTAGTTATACATTCCCAAGCCAAAGCCTGTGATTAAATACAATGGAGCTTCTTTGTACATGTAATTTAATGCGACCGACTCATACCGTTCTTCACTTTCTTTCTCTACGCGGCCAAAGGAACGCTGGTATAATACATCCATCATGCTTAATTCCTTTTTATTGTTGTTGTTACGGTTAGAGTGCGAAGTGAAAGAATCACCTGATTGCGTAAACAAGTAACCAACAATGCTAATTATTACTGCATATTGCATTATTCTGGAACCAAAACGATGCCTAAATAGGAAGGGAATTATAATTAGCCCAAGGCCTGCTGAAATAAGAATAGCAGATGAGAAAGTATAGACCATTACAATAAAGGCAGTAATGAGTGTCACCAAATGATATGGTTTGTTGCGATTATAGTTGCCTTCAATGTAATTGTAGAAGCTAATAAAAATGTAAGGTAAAATAAATGTAGCTAGTGTTTTGGGTTCACCGGATAAACCATAAATGCGTTTGACTAAAGCGCCTTGCATACCAAATGCGGCAAAATCATTTGCTTCGCCTCCAGGACGTAGAATTGGTAAAAATGGGAGACCAAATATGATAAAGATAAAATGCAAAACACCTATGGCTATAATAATCTCGCTTAAGAGGTAATAGGCTTTTAAACTCCATGTTAAACGGTACTTTGTGTTAATGATAGATGTAACAAATGGCACCATCAAGGCCATGGTTACGTAGGTATAGGCTTGCACAATGGGGCGCATAGTTGGCCCCTGCAGAAAGGTTAAACCTGGCATACTTGGTGCCGTTACCCAAGCCACCACGCATGAAAGGATAATCAATATATAATACGGCTGAAGCAAGATGGAAACATCTCTTCTGGCTGGTTGGCCAAATGCAAAAAGTGTTGTTGCAAACATGACCACTTTATAGGGGAACCATAAGGTGCCTGCTAAAGCAGTAAAGGCATTTAAGCCAAATGATACCACTAAAAGACTGAATAGTGAAAATAACCGATTGGTTTTGTAAAAATAAAATCCCAAAAAGAAAAATACAAAAAGACCTAATTTAGATAGCAGTTCAAATGGCATGTTCTAAAAGTAATTTATATTTATAGCCAGAGGGTAATAAACACTCTTGTTTATGTTTGAGCTTTGCAATTGCCATAAAAAAACCTGTTATACTAAGATTAATGGCTTTTAGCACAATAAGAGGATGTAGTCTGTTAGCTTGATTCCATATTTGCCTTAAAAACAGTATCCCCAAGTGATAATGCAAATCGTACCATTTAATTGTTTTGTGCTTGAATAACCCTCTCAAAATAAAATACCACTCTCCAAAAACATGGTGTATAGGATGGATACCTTCATTCTTTCCCCAATTGCGACAGCCTCCGCCAGCGGCTCCCAAATGAATAACTGTTGCACTCGCATCAAAATTAAGCGGACCATATTTTTGGGTTAATCGCAAACAAAAGTCACTCTCTTCTCGATGAGCCCCTTTCTCGAAGTAGTAATCCATGCCTCCAACATTAATGGCCCAGTCTTTTCGGACTGACAGGTTGCCCGCTCCTCCATTTAATATTTGGCCATTGTGATTAAAGTTTGGAGGGAAGAACAACCATCCCACACGAGGGTGATGACTCAAATTGTGCCGTGTTTCTCTTACCCGTACGCCTGGGTCTGTCACCTGACCAAATACACCAGGTAAACGTTCATCTTTGTAATTAGTTAAATGAGCCTGTAAAAAATCGGTTTTCTCGATAATCAGGTCATCATCTAAAAAAAGAACAATATCACCTTGTGCCTCTCTTAACCCAATATTGCGCGCCAGACTAGCATTAGGTGCTGATGAGTAAAATACACGCAAATTAATTTGATGCTGATCGACAATGGCCTCCAACCTTTCTATATCGGTTTCGGATTGAACTATCAACAAACATTCCCAACTATGATGATCCAGGTTTTGCTTACCCAAATCTTTTAAGGTATTATATAATTCTTCCTTGCGACCAAGGGTAGGGATAATGACTGATAATTGCATTTATTGTGTGCTTAATTGGTCAATAAGTTCTGAAAGCTGCTCAGCTGCATTTTGGTAAGTAAACCCAGATGCATATTGCTTAACTTGTTGTTCGTATTTATTACTAATATTATATGTTTGCATTTCAAGTAAACCCGCTTTTATCGATTCAATATCGAGGGGGTTGACTGCAATTCCAAAACCAGCCGCAATCTCAGGCATAGAAGTACAGTTGCCGTATAACACAGGGCGTCCCTGAGAATAAGTTTCAATAATGGGCAAGCCAAAACCTTCGTATAAGGAAGGAAAGAGCAAGCCCCGGCTATTACGTACAAGTTCTTTTAATATGTATGCCTTCTGAAACGGAACAAGTTTGATGTTGTTACTTTGGGTTATTAGATTTTCTAAATGTTTTAGATTATCAGCTAATTTGCCAATTAATAAAAGTTTAGGTAGCTGTTTGTGTTCGTTATTAGCTTCCAGATAAGCTTGAATAAGTCGTTCCAGATTTTTACGATTACTGCCAAAGCCGCACCAAATCCAGTAGTTTTTACACTTATATTTATCTGTTAGCTCATTGGTCTTGTATTGTTCATCAAACCAAATGTTCTCGATACCATTATACAGGGTGAATAATCGCTTTTTTAGCACCGGAAACTTTTCGCTCAACTCATCACGTGTAAAATCTGAAATGGCACCAATCCGGCTATTGCTGTTGATACACCATTTCAAGGTGTTTTTAAAAATGCAATTACCATGCCACTTCAAACTACTGGTGCCTGGTGCATTTAGGCTTGATAGGTCGGCCACCGTAGAAATGCTTGGCTGTTGTTTGCGGTTAAAATACTCGGGCATTCCAAGGCTCAGGTAAAAGTCAAAATTGTTTGTGGGCTGATAATTTTTGAAGCCAAAAAGCTTTTTTAAGTTGATAATTCTCTGGGACGAGCTATTGTAGTGTATGCTTACATTGTTTAATAATTGTAAAGTCGACCAAAAGTCTGATAACTGTTCAGCTTCTGAATCGTAACTTAAATAAATATGAAAGGTGTCATTCTGCCTTAAGCGACATAAGGCCTCAATTAAGCCTCGCTGAGGCGTACCTGATGTAAAGGCTTTAAGGGAATTGCCGTTAATAAATATTCTCATACTTTTTTAATCCGGTTTCGAAGTTTAAGCGTTGGTTTTAATCCTATTAGTTTACAGGCTAACTTAAAATACTTGCCCCCTTGAGGTTTTACCCTATTAAAACCGATGGATCTGATAGTATTAAATGCTACGTTAGCTAAATCTGGATATTTTGTAAGTGTACGAATATAAAAATCTGAAAAGACCGAATGAAGAGCGTTTAACATACCTGCTGACAAATTTATATATTCTGTAACTAAATGCTGGTGGTATAAGTTAAATGAATAGAGTTGTGATTCCAGTTTCTCGTAGCTATTTGTACGGCTAACACTCTCGTTAAGCCCCGTGCGGTAATATACTGTGGAATTGTTGGAGTAATTGATGCATGAAGCATTTAATAATACCCTACAAAAGAATTCTCCATCCTGGTTAATTTTGAGAGTTTCATTCCAAGGACCTGCATTCTCAATTATATTGCGAGGAACTAACCATGAGTGAATTAAGCCCATACCTTTGCCATTCCAACTATCTATTAACCAATTAATAGTATTGTCATAGTCTCTGTCAATAGTTTGACCAGGTGTGCTTATGTCACCAATGAGTCGGTTAAAATATTGCCACGAACAGGAAGCTACAGCGTTTTCGGTATTACTTATTAGCCGGAGTTGCTCCTCTATTTTATTTGGCGAAAGTAGGTCGTCTGCATCAAGGTACTGGATGTAATCCCCTTTACAATGCTTAAAAGCCAGGTTGCGTGCCGCACAAGCTCCTTTATTGGCCTGTTTAAATACTTTGACCTGTTCCGACTCAAACTGTTTGGCTATTGAATAGCTTTTGTCGCTTGAACCATCATCAACAATAATGACTTCAATATGTGGGTACGATTGCGATAAACACGACTGAATCGTTTTAGTAATGTATAATTCAGAATTGTATAACGGGATAAGTATGGATACTAATGGTTGAGGCATAATACTTTCCTTACTGTTTTGTATAGTTTTTCGGTGCATTTAAACCCGAGCAAAAAATATAAGAAAGAATAAACAGAAATATGCCCATTGATAGTTGTGGGTAAAAAATAGCGAGGAATGTGCTTTTCTCTTAAAGAAACCGCTAATGATAAGTTATGAGGGGCAATATTTCTGATGTTAGTCAATAGAATTGAATGAAAATAGTTACTATTACTTTTAAAATAATCCATTCGTTCCGTCTTAAGCCATTCGATGATTTCAAGTCGTAATTGAACATATCGTGTCCACTTTTTTGCGGGATTACTCTGGCTGATTTGACCAGATTCGCGCTCTCGCACGATAGTCAATGGTTCTGTGTCAATAATAACATTTTCGCTTGACTTGAGTAAACGAAACATCAAGTCCGCTTCCTGGCTGCTTTTTAGTGATTCGTTCCAACCATTAGCTTTTAATAAAAGTCGCTTGTTCCATAAGTTGCAACATGTATTACCCAATCTTGTTAAATAAAGTGCTTTGTATACATTGTCAGTAAGTGGTAACACTACTGATTCTGAACCATCTATTTTTCTAAATATACTAGTGCCAACAATAAAGGGTGTATCTGGATTTATTAATGTTACTTGATGCAGTATTTTGTTTGGATACAATAAATCATCTGCATCTAAAAATTGAATCCATTTTCCCTTACTTAAAGTTAAGCCTTTATTTCGAGCGGCTGGGGCACCCGTTTTAGTTTCTTTAACGATAATTAGTTTGGAGTATTGCTGTTTTAGCTGTATTAGCTTTTCCCATGTAGCATCGCTGCTATTGTTATCGATACAAATTACTTCAATGTGTTGATAGATTTGAGAAAATGCTGACCGGACGCATTCTTCTATGTAATCTTGAACGTTGTAACAGGGGATGATTATTGAGATGAGCATTAGTTAATATATTTTAATTCTTGAACAAATTCACGGTAGTTTGTATCTGCACAAAAGTTATTTTTCCAAAACTCAATTATTTCATTGCGGTAATCAATATTTCTTGATTTTTTTTGTAATATGTCTATGATTTTGTTTGCAATTATTTCTGGTTTAATATCAGGTTTTATTAGGAATCCTGTTTTGTTATTTACTATTTCATTTGTTCCTCCTACATCTGTTGCCAGAGTAGGGATGCCATATGATATTGCTTCCATAATGCTAACGGGCAAACCCTCTGTACTTGATAGATTTATAAAGCAATCAATATAATTATTTTCATAAAAACGCAATACATCAGTATTTGTTATCATTCCTTTAAATTCTGCTTTAATATTTTCAGGAAGTATTTTAGCTGAAAGTTTCTTTATTTCAGATAGTAAATTTCCATCACCAAAGTGAATCCACGTTATTCTCATTTCTTTAATTATTGCTAATGATTTTATGATTAATTCTAAACGTTTTATCGCTACAACTCTTGAACAACTAATAATAGTGTATGTGTTAGGATTATATTTCAAATTATTAGTTGGTTCATATTTTTTGGTGCCAAGTAAAGAAAGTTTGTATTTGTCATAAAATTCAGGATAGTGGTCACAAATATAATTAAAACCATCCTTGGAAATGAGAAATAGTTTATTGAGGTTCTGTAGTTGAAATTTTCTAAAAGGAATATATCCTTCTTTTCTTCGCTCATGGTATAAATCATAGCCATGAGCTCTTGATATGTAGTTGTTTATAACTTTTCTCTCTGTTAATATTGATAAGATAGTGCTCCAGTCATCTAGCCAGTAACTGTAATGGATAGTATTAGTTATTAATTTGTATTCAATGATTAATTTAGATAGTTTTTTGGCTTGGAATCCAAATCTTAAAAGGCAGCTAATAAGATGGATTCTGTTTTTTTTTTTTAAAATATCTATTAAGGCCCTCAAAAACCATCGGCTAATGGTTTTAGTGCCTTTTGCTGTTGTGTAACCATCGTGAGAAAGTAAAACTACTTTAGCGTTATGAGGTATATTTCTTATTTTTTTCTTTCCTTTGTAAGGAAATATATAAATATTATTAAATTCCTTTGCTAAGTAATTTATTTCGGTTTCTAAGAATTGTTCACCTGTGCCATAAGGATAATTTGAAGTATAAAGACAAATGTTTTTTTTAGACATTTTACAACTTTCTATTTATTTTCATTATACAATAATGGTAGTTTAGTCTTATTAAAAAACCTATCCAGTACTTATTAGTGCTTGTTTTTGTTTGAAGTTTGAAAATACGAGTGAGTTTTATCTTGTTTTTCCAGAAACCAAAAGATTGTACATATTTTATGTAATTTGAATCCAGTGCACTTGTAACAGATGTATTGGATAAAATTCGACAGTAAAGAGGATTTTGTTTTAAAAACGAATATATGTTTTTATTTTTATAATACTGATGCCATTCCTTTGAATGATCTTGATCTAAAAGAGGTTTGCCGTTGTCCATGATTTTTATGGCATGTTCATATTTGTGTATCACTGTATTAGCAAGCCATGGTCTTTGGGTTTGGCAAAATAGCCCGCTTGTAATATCGTAGAAGGTATGATATGTGTCTGCAGCTACGTCGAAATTTTTGTTTTGTATATTTTCAAGCGCGTTTGGTGAAATAAGATCATCATCATCTAGGCGTATTAAATAATCAGGCTTTTTCTTCCATGTTTCAATAATATTTAATGCATGCTGTATTTTTTCGCCTTTTTTTCTTGCTGTACTTTTAATGTGTTGAAATTTGCCATTAGTTAAATTTTTTTCATCAATAACTAATGCTATCCATTTTTTATATGTTTGGTTTTCTAATGAAATAATGGTTTGTTGCCATAGTTGCTCTCGTAATTGATTTCGATACATACTGGGAGTGCGTGGTATGATAAATACAATACTGTGCATGTTGGTCAATCATTTAAAAAGTTCTTTGAAATTCTTTTTTCTGCTAAAGTTATGTTTCCAATAATTTCTAACTCCTAATCTAAATTCATTTGTATTTAAGTGAGAGTTGAAAAATGATTTTATTGTATTTGCAACATTTGTAATGTTAAAATCCTTGTTGATTAGTATGCCGGTACTGTCATTAACTATTTCTGATACACCAAAAATATCTGTGCCTAGCACGGGTATCCCAAAGCTAATTGCCTCCATAAGAGAAACGGGTAATCCTTCTTTTTCACTAACATTAATAAATAAATTTATCTGATTATTACTATAGTAATTTAAGATATATTCATTTGGTTTATGTCCAATGAGCATGTATTTAATATTGTCCGGTAGCTCTTTTGCTAAATTATATATGGTTTTAAATAGTGGTCCATCACCAAAATGAATCCATGTGACTTCATCATTAATTTCTTTTAATATTTCTATTATGAGGTGAATACGTTTTATATCTCTAATAGTTGAGCATGAACAAATGACTTTTTTATTACTATCTATTAAAGGGTTTATACCGTAATTGTTTGTTCCCAAATAATTTTTATGAATTTTATATTTTAAGTTTGGGTGTTTATCTTTTAAATATTTTTCACCGTGTATTGATACTGGTAATACTTTATCTAAACTTCTAATTTTAAACTCAGAAAATAAATTGTACTTTATTTCGTCATATAAATCATAGGAATGAGCCCTTGTTATTGAATAATTTAATATATTCATTTTTCGCATAATTGCATTTATTAAGCTCCATTGATAATACCAGTAAGAGTAACCTGTTATGAATGAATTACTTGAATCTATGTTGTCTTTAATGAACGTTTTAATGGCGTGAGCATAACATAGGCCATTATATATCGATGTAAGATTTGATTTTAAACTTGTTTTTCGTAGGGATTGATTTTTATTGTTTTTTATTATTCCTAGAGGGTTATATTCTAAGTACAATGCTTCAAATAGGTATTTTGAATATTTTATTAAGTATTTAAAGTTTCCGGTGATTTTATTATGAATATCTACAACTTTAAAATTATCAGGTACATTTCTTTTTTCATGATGGTTTATATTAATAGGAAATACATAAATTTTATCAAAATTTAAACTTAATAATTCAGTTTCTTCTTCTATGTATGGTTCAAATCTATTATAAGGGAATGAATCTGTGAAGAAGAGTAGGATTTTTTCTTTGCTCATCGTATTGTTAGTGTGTTAAATAATCTAAAATAACCATGTTTTTTAGAATAGGTATATCCTGAATTATTAATTGGTGTACTTAATACATTAAATCTTTTAACTGATTCTATTAATTCATTTCCAAAATCGGTTACAATAAAAAGATTAATCGTATATTCACCTGCGTAAAGGTTTAGTTTTTCTGTTGATATGTGTAAGTTTGTGGTACTGTTAATTATAATTTTACCAAAACCTTCTTCAGCTGTATTTATACTAGATATTTTTATTCCCTCTTCGTTAATAATTTGTATTATAATATCTGTTTCTACGGTTTTCTTTATTGCTTTAAGTGACAGTATTATTTCACATGGTTGATTAAAAAAGACACTTTCTGTTTCTATATTATTCTTTTTTATTTTTAAAAAATTGAATACTAATGGTATTCTTTTTAATTGATTGCATTTATTGGAAGAATAATTTGCTTTTAAGTACTCTGTTATTATGGTTTCTACTGAATTGATTTGAGTGATTTGTCCATTTGTCATTATAATACCTTTTGTACAGAGGTTTTTTACGGCACCCATATTATGACTAACAAACAACACTGTACGTCCATGGTTTTGAGAGACATCCTGCATCTTCCCAATAGCCTTTTTTTGGAACTCAGCATCACCTACAGCCAGTACTTCGTCCACCACCAAAATTTCCGGCTCCAGATGTGCAGCAATGGCAAAACCCAGGCGCACTGTCATACCGCTACTGTAGCGTTTGGTAGGTGTGTCGAGGTATTTGGCTACACCGGCAAACTCTACAATCTCATCGAGCTTACGATCTATCTCCCATTTTCGCATGCCCATAATGGTGCCGTTCATGTAAATATTTTCACGGCCTGTCATCTCGGGGTGGAAGCCGGTACCTACTTCTAAAAGGGAAGCTAGTCGGCCTTTAACTTTAATGTCACCGGTGGTGGGGGAGGTGACGCGGGAGAGTAGTTTTAATAATGTGCTTTTCCCGGCGCCATTTTTACCTATTATCCCCAGTACTTCGCCTTCTTTAACCTCCAGGTTGATATCGCGTAGGGCGGCTACCAGTTCGCCTTTCTCGGCTTTTTTAGTGCGGTCGTTAACCTGGCCTATCTTGGCGTAGGGGTCGTCCTGTCCGAGGATGTTCATGCGTACCCAGCGGTTAAGGTCGTGGGAGAGGGTGCCGGTGCCTACTTCACCTAATCTATAAATCTTGGATAGATTTTCTATTTTAATTACTGTCTTACTCATATGCTTGTCCGCAGATTATACGGATTATTGTGATTTTGTTTCAAAATTTTTCTGTCCGCATATTACACGGATTATCGGGATTTTTTTAATGTTGTGTCCACAGATTTAGCAGATTATTTGGATTTAGTTTCAAAAAGGTTTGTCGGCAGATTCATCATATTTAGTGGATTTTTGGTTTTTTAATTGGATTATTTGTTGATTACTTGAAATAATGATTGGTTACTATGCGTTTGTAACGTAAACTTTTTTCTCCAAAGTTTATTAAGAGGCCAACTTTTGTATTTGACGCTTTTAAATAATTAAATACTTGTGATTCATGTTCTGAAGTTAATGCTGACAATGCTTTTAGTTCTATAATGACAAAGTTGAAACATACAAAGTCGGCAAAGTAATTCTTTTTAAGTGTGTGTCCTTTGTACTCTATTGTAAATTGTTTCTCACGCTCATACGGAATTTCCTTAAGGTGAAATTCATGTTCCAGGGCCTCCTGGTATACAGCTTCCAAAAATCCACACCCAAGCTGTTTATGGACTTCCATTGCCGCACCAATGATCCGGTAAGTTTCATCCTTTAAGGGGAATTCTTTATGGTTCATATCATGAATATGGAAAATCTTTTTAATCTGAGTAATCTGCGGACATATTGTTGTTTAGAGATTAAAGTATCCTAATCATTTGCTTGGTTACTACGCGATTGTAATGTGTTAAAAGAAATCTGTTTAATCTGATAAATCTGTGGACAAGCTATTATACTGTATCAA
Source organism: Marinilabiliaceae bacterium JC017 (assembly GCA_004296775.1). Lineage (GTDB taxonomy): Bacteria > Bacteroidota > Bacteroidia > Bacteroidales > Marinilabiliaceae > JC017. The sequence goes on along the minus strand of RHGE01000100.1, from coordinate 5,179 downwards.
TGAAGTTACGTTCCGTTTTATGGAAAATTACAATACCCATTACCAACAGTACTGCTGCTACAAGTGCGCTGTATCCCAGGCTCATCCAATTGAAGTGGCCGGCACCCAGAAAGGCATATTTGAAACCTTCCAGGATGGGTGTGAAGGGGTTGAGTAATAATATATTTCGCATGGTGCCTTCGGGGATGGTGCTCACCGGGTAGATCACCGGGGATGCATACATCAATAGCTGGACGCCAAATGATAATAGAAATACCAGGTCGCGGTATTTGGTGGTGAGGGAGGTGAAAATTATCCCTGTTCCCAGACCAAATGTGGCCATTAAAAGAATATAAATAGGTAGTAGAGCAATGGTCCAATTGGGATTTACTGCTGCATTACCGGTAAAAATGTAATAAAGGTATACCACCATGAAAAAGGTGAATTGAATACCGAACTTAACAAGGCCGCTGGTCACCTTGGATAGTGGCATGATGAGTCGAGGAAAGTATACCTTCCCAAAGATATTGGCATTCTCAGTAAATGTTTTAGCGGTGGTGTTAAAGCTTTCTGCAAAATAGTTCCAGATTGTTATTCCTGCCAGATAAAAGAGTATTTGTGGGGTGCCATCGGTACTAATTTGTGCAATGCGACCAAATACTACAATGTAGATAAGGGTGGTTAATATGGGTTGCACGATGAACCAGATGGGGCCGAGGATTGTCTGTTTGTATACCGTGATGATGTCACGCTTGACAAACATACGGAGTAAATCCCTGTATTGCCATATCTCTTTAAAATTAATATCAAAAGCGTGCCGCTTGGGGCGGATGATCAAATCGTAGTCAGTCATTATGATTGTTAATGATTATTTGTTTGCTATAGTTTTATTTGAATGATGTATTATTGCTGCTTCGTAGTTTTTTAGGAACCGCGAATTACGCGCATTAAACGAATTGTTATTGCTTCGCAATGATTGATGAGTTTGTTCTATACTGATTTTTATTTTTTAACCTGCGTAAGCAGGTTTCAAATTCGTTTAATTCGTAAAATTCGCGGTTTGTATTTTTACATCATGTAAATCAACACTGCTTTGCAGTTTTTTAGGAACCGCGAATTGAGCGAATTATGCGAATTTTTTGACTTCGTCAATTTCATGAACAACTTAAAGCTGTTTTTTTTATTCGTAAAATTCGTGGTTTGTATTTCTACATCATGTAAATCAGCACTGCTTCGCAGTTTTTTGGGGAACCGCGAATTACGCGAATTGAGCGAATTGTTATTGCTTCACAATGATTGATGTGTTTGGTTCATACTGAATTTTATTCTTTTACCTGCGTAAGCAGGTTTCAAATTCGTTTAATTCGTAAAATTCGCGGTTTGTATTTTTACATCATGTAAATCAACACTGCTTCGCAGTTTTTTAGGAACCGCGAATTGAGCGAATTATACGAATTTTTTGACTTCGTCAATTTCATGAACAGCTTAAAGCTGTTTTTTTAATTAGTTTGATTCGCGGTTAGTATATCTGCGTCATTTGTTTTCTACAAATACTCCGTCTTACAAAAATGAGTTTTAATTAATTTGTTGGTTATAATTACTATCTCAATGCTATCTAATATGGCAGGATAATCATATTCCATACAATTCACGAGAGAATCAATGGCCAACAGGTCTTCCTCTATAATAAAGTACTCGTGAAGGGCTAAAACAAAGGCTAAAAATTCATGGGTGCTTATGAATTCTTCTGCCTGGAAGAGTTCAGAAAGTTGTTTTCCTTGATTTATTACGGCTGGTATTATTTGTGCTTCTTCATTATTGCGGATCAGGTAGCTCTCTCTAATCAATTGTAATAAGAAGTAGTGAGGGTGTTCTGTGATATATTGATTCAGCTGTTCCAGGATGTGTGATTCTTCATCCATCGATTCGGAATTAAACTCCATTTCTTTAACGTGAATGTACTTGAGAAATGGGATTTGAGGGTGTTGGTTGATGAGTGTTTCAATATTTACCTCTTCATGTTCCTGGATCAACTCAATGGTCTTATTCACTACCTTTAACCAGTCGGGGTGTGCCTCCTGGCTAAAACCCAGGACTCTGTCAGACAATTCATTCGTAAAGTCAACATCAAAGAGGGAACAGATGTTCTCCCTGCTTTCATCAATCTTCTCGTATCCGTAGTAATTGTAAAAAAGGCGGTCCACTGTCATGTTTAATTCATTAGACACCTCATCGGTTATATTTTCCAGGTTATTAATGAAACGCTTTAATTTACGGATATCCCGGGGGCGTTCTTTTTCCGGATTTTTATACAAGTATTTGGAAAGTGATAAGAGATCGTCCTCTTCTTCAAGATCCTTAAAGATCACACCATCTTTGCCGATGGTGTTGCACAACTGGTGGTAGGTATCCAAAGCCTCGCGCGCATTGTATTCACCTTTGAAAATAACCGGCACTCCATTTTCGCCACATTCAATATCGATCAACTCCACATCATCATTATCTTCTTCCAACATAAAATGTGTTGTTTGGGAGAAGGTTTTACAAGGCTCAATTCCCAATTCAATGGCAAACTCATACCCTGCAAAGATGATATTATGTGCCAAGGTGTAATCGATGGAAATAAAGGAAAGGGATTCATTAATGAGTTGTTTGTACTCCTCATATTCAATCGGAGTCTGGTTAAATTTAAAGTTAGAATCTTTAACGCCAAGGCATAGTAAATCAACCAGGTAATTGGTATACGTGATGTTTCCATTGGTATGTTTACGTGCAATGGTAATATTGGCTGTGTGTGCCTCTTCCCAGTCTTCATTAATCAGGCACTCCATTATGGGTAATTGTCGTGCCCTTGTTTGGATATATTTGGTTGGCGATATCTGTTGTACGCCTGATGTTTTCTTTTTTCTGTTCTTCGCCATGTTGAGTTTGGTTTATGCTGAATTTTATTCTTTTACCTGCTTCAGCAGGTTTCAAATTCGCTTAATTCGTAAAATTCGCGGTTAGTATTTTTACATTATATAAATCAACGCTGCTTCGCAGTTTTTTTGGGAACCGCGAATTTAGCGAATTATGCGAATTGTTATTGACTTCGTCAATTGCATGAACAGCTTAATGCTGTTTTTTAATTCGTTAAATTCGTAAAATTCGCGGTTTGAAACTTTGCATCATGTAAATCACTACTGCTTCGCGGTTTTATAATTTTGCGTCATGTAAATCAGTTGTATTTTAGTTGTTAGTCCTAAGTTGTTTGGATGACTTCCCAATGGCCACCTTTAGCTGGTCCTACTCTGGTGATGAGGCCCATTTCTCTTAGTTTCTTTATATTGCTTTCTGTTTTCCTTAATGATATACCTAATTTTTGAGCGATTGTTTTTGCTGATATGGTCGGAGATTTACGCATATAATTGATAATTTCCGTCTGATTAGCGGATAGATTTTCACCGACCTTTTCACCGACCTTTTCACCGACCTTTTCACCGACCTTATTTTTATCTTTGGTAAGTAGTGATTCCGAGAATACTATGACTCTGAATCCATGTTGAATATTTTCAAACACCGGAGTCACCAGTTTATAATTGTCAAAACTATTCAGGATACGTTGAATACCTGATCCATATTTTTCAATTTCTCCAGCTTCCTTAAATATGGTAGCAATTTTTTTATTTCGTACTTCAGAAACGTAATTACCAGTTTTTAGTTGTTCTACTGTAATAGAGGCCGGCAATGCGCCTGGATTGAAAAACTCTATGCTATTGTTGAAAATTTTAATGGACGAGTCGCCATGATGCATGTAGTCGCGGTGTACAATCATGTTGACAACAATTTCACGGATGGCATCCATTGGATATTGCCACCGCTCTTGTCGTTGGGCATTGCCGGTTATAATGTACTCTTTGTTTATATGTTTTTTAATGAATTGAATCACTTGATCTACTTCAGAGAAGAGGTCAGTCCTTAATGTTAGGCCATCTTTTATTAGTGTCGGTTCTGAAAACCGCCCCATTTCTATGGTTGCCTGAAATACATCTGGTTCGGAGAAAAGCAGATGAGCGGCATTGGTTAAGTTATTTTCTTTTATAAGTTCATATTTGTACAGAACCGTTAAAGGGTCATCAACAATTGGATTTTCTTTAAGCGTATTGGCTTTTTCAATAAAACGATTTACTTTTTCGATTGAGATGGATTCCAGGTCATAGTCTGTTGTCGAGTAGCTGTCCCAGCTAGTGTTAAATGATTTTAAGTGAAGGTGTGTTATTTCTCCAAGTGTGAGCTGATGATTGCTGTTTTGTACTCTTTTGAAATACCTCCCTTTAAATGACACCGGCTTAATGGGAAACTCGTTTATTGACATTTCAACGACCTGGTGACCTTCCTTCGAAATAACTTCTATATCGGGTATAATGGATGGCTGGGTTTTGTTTTTTACTTCATTTACCCATTGCTGCATGGACTCCTCCCCAATAGAAAAGCTTTTTAGGGGATGGCCTGCGTTATCTACCCCAATGATTACTTTCCCTCCTTTGGTATTGGCAAAGGCAGTTAAGGTTTCAATGACGGCATCATTGAAGCTGCTTTTGTATTCTATTTGGAGGGATTCGGACATTTTATATTAATTGTTTGGTCTTGGAACCAGGAATTATTACTGCTTCGCAGTTTTTTTTAGGAACCGCGAATTTAGCGAATTACGCGAATTTTTTGACTTCGTCAATTGCATGAACAGTTTAATGCTGTTTTTTTAATTCGTAAAATTCGCGGTTTGAAACTTTGCGTCATGTAAATCATTACTGCTTCGCAGTTTTTTTAAGAATCGCGAATTGAGCGGCGAATTATGATTGCTTCGCAATAATTGATGTATTTGGTTGTTCTTATTTGAAATTTATTCTTTTGTCTGCTTCAGCAGGTTTTTAATTCGTTCAATTCATAAAATTCGCGGTTAGTATTTTTACATCATGTAAATCAACGCTGCTTCGCAGTTTTTTTTAGGAACCGCGAAACGACTAAAAGGAGTTCAACAATGCCTTAAATAGTTAATATATCATTGTTAATTACGCGAATTATGATTGCTTCGCAATAATTGATGTATTTGGTTGTTCTTATTTGAAATTTATTCTTTTGTCTGCTTCAGCAGGTTTTTAATTCGTTCAATTCATAAAATTCGCGGTTAGTATTTTTACATCATGTAAATCAACGCTGCTTC
>RHGE01000099.1 GCA_004296775.1 Marinilabiliaceae bacterium JC017 | reverse complement strand
CTGTTGACTATGCAAAACTCGCTTCCGGTGGCTGACCAAGCCTTACCGGGTAGGATTGATTACCTACAGGGCTACTATGAGATGTTTCATTATAATTGATACGCCTATAAAATCCCCATCTCACGGACTTGCACGGCGCAATGGTAAAGGTTGCTTCCTAAGCGCCTAACCCCGCTGTAACAATGACGTGAAAAGAGTCAGCAGTAACAAAAAGAAGCGGCTTTAATGACCATTCATTAAAGCCGCTTCAACGACTATCTTTATATTTTGGCTTACTTAAAAAGCAAGCCCCTTAATCACCGGCTTATTAATACTTCCAGTGATCTCCAGCACAATATCACTTCCTTCCCGTGGTATTTTTTTATTAAACATTATTTCCAAATCCCCAATGCGCGCATCTAACTCAGGTGTCAGGTCTTTTATCACCAGCTTGGCTTCATTAATCACCGAGTTATCGGGATTTTGACTATCCATCTGCACATCAGCCGAGAGGTAGGCTTTCAATAACGATGTCTCCAACTCCGTATCCTTAATCGTAAGCCTATTATCAGCCACCGAGGAGTTGAAGGCAAACTTATCTACCCGCAATTCATCCAGGCCAATCCCCAACAAGGCAGCCTGCGCTTCCAGTTCAGCTTTTTTTCTACCGGTGAATTCAGCCTTTAACCCTTCCAATAAAAAAGAAAACTCACTATCTCCCATATTTGGAGCAAAACCTTTCTCCTTATTATAACTCACCGATCCGTCGAAAGAAGCTTTTAAATTAGCCAGACTAAACCGACCTGTCTGTGACGGATTACCCCATTCCAACGAGGAAGGCACCATGCCACAATCATAAGCCACATCAACGTTATTAGCCCTAAAATGCTCCAGCCCGGTGCCGCTATAATCTACCTGGGCAGACATCTGATAAGCCAGAATAGGTGAGGATACAGACACTTCTTCAATCTCCAACTTATTCTTTCCTGGCCTGAAGGCGAATGAAAACAATGCTTTATCAATGGTAGAAAACTGATCGGCCTGTTCCGGAGTAAAACCGTAGGCGCGATAAATCTCTGCCGCCTGGACTTTCATATCCGAAAAAGACAGAGTGAGATGCTGATCCTCTTCCGGAAATACCTCATCCATCTGTTCAATATCTGCCTTGGTTAAGTAACCATCGAAATCAATTACCACATCACCAAAAGATACTTCTCCCTGGCCAGCCGAAGCTTTAACAGCCACATTATCCATCATTAACTTAAATGCTTTGAGCTCTTCAAATTTATTGCTTTGAGCTAATTCCAAGGCATCATCATAAGGAATATCTATATCTAACCCTTCACAAGTTAATGTCGTTTGACTTTTTGGATCAGTAACAGCAACCGCCTGCAATTTCACCTTTGAAAACAGCGGATTCACCGTCAGGTCTTCGTAGGTAAAAGACACCGGCAGGTTTGCATTGGCCAGTTTCAACTGCAATTGACGATCCATCTTTTTTGCAACACTGTTACCATACACCCAATTACCCACGAAAAGCCCCATGACCAATAAGACCACCGCGCCTAAAATAAATTTGTTTCTACTATTTGTACTCATATTCGCCAACTTGTTTGGTTAGTTATTTTTGTGTTAAAAAATTACATCGTAATCAATTGACTACATCTTAACAATGATAATTAATATCAAAACAACCCAAAAGAAAACGCTAATAACACAGCCCAATTTGAATCCTTTAGCTTTTGCTGCATCCATTTTCTTTGAATCCTCTTTTACCTGTTGCTTATTTACCTGCTCTGAATTTGATTTTAAAAAAAGAATAACAACCCCAACCATTAAAATTAAAAATCCAAATAACCAGCCATTTTCAAGGCCTCCTTTAAGGGCATCGCCTATCGTTTTAATTAGATCGTAGATCATGGTTTGTGTATTATTGTTTCACTCCTTTTCAGTGTTTCATCTCAGAAAATTATAAACCCAACTTCTATGACAATATTAACTACTCAATATCGAATAGAATAACAACATGCAAGTATACGCAATAGATTTATTAACAAAACCGTCGAAGGTAAACTTTATTCAAAACGAAAATAAACACCTATTCAATACACAATAGATCGGTTAGATTTTAGATAATAGACATTAGACTGATTTATATTACCCTTTTTTTAGGTACTTAGGAAGCAACTTTTACCAACATATTGTTCAAATTGGATGGAAATATATAGAGAGGGGAAATAGATGGAAACACTTGGAGATACATTGAAACAGATAGAAATATTTTGAAACAACCTACACTAACCAAAGAACAATCTCTACGTCTCAGTGCCTCCGCGATGTATAATGAATCTTGTTAAAACAACAAACTAAAGGCAATATCCCTCGAAGGGCTTTTTTTCAGGGTACTTCTGAAAAAACATAGATCATTAACAGCTATGCCTATTGGAAATTCAATTACTTACAAAAATTTAACGAACTATTGATACAGTAAAAACAAAACTAAGTATATATCCCCTCGATTGGACAGAATCACGGTCTAGGCGAGACACAGGCTTGGGACAGTAAAGACATAGGCACCGTCTAGGCGAGACACAGGCTCGGGACAGTAAAGACACAGGCACCGTCTAGGCGAGACACAGGCTCGGGACAGTAAAGACATAGRCACCGTCTAGGCGAGACACAGGCTCGGGACAGTAAAGACATAGGCACCGTCTAGGCGAGACACAGGCTCGGGACAGTAAAGACATAGGCACCGTCTAGGCGAGACACAGGCTCGGGACAGTAAAGACATAGGCACCGTCTAGGCGAGACACAGGCTCGGGACAGTAAAGACACAGATATAAGTATCAATATTTTTTGAATAACCGGGATTACTATATCTTGCCAAAAAATACACAAACATTACTGATAAGACACACAATATATTTTTTCCATTTATGAATTTACTTATTATAGCCGTTGCACCTGTGTTTATTATCCTGGCTTATATCTATTACCGTGACAAATATGAAAAAGAGCCATTCGCGTTACTGATCAGGGGACTGGTAGCAGGCATGCTTATCACGGTACCGGTTATCTTCACAGAACAACTGGTGGATGCCACCATCACACCGCACTTCAATACTAAAATCAGCAAAGCGTTTTCCAGTGCGTTCCTAATGGCCGCTTTATGTGAAGAGGGATTTAAATACCTGGCTGTGTTCCTGCTCATATGGAAAAACAAGAACTTCAATGAACGATTCGATGGAATTGTCTATGCCGTCTTTGTCTCTTTGGGATTTGCCTTGGTTGAAAATATCATGTATGTCTTTTCCAATGGCATGCAAGTGGGCTTATCAAGAGCCTTCACTGCTGTGCCCGCCCATGCGATATTTGGGATCCTGATGGGGTACCACCTGGGACTGGCCCGTTTTTTACCAGCCTCACGCCCGTTTCACCTGTTCAATGCCTTCTTCTTCCCCTTTCTGTTTCATGGCTTATACGACTTCATCCTGATGTCCCAACATCCGATATTGCTCGTATGCTTTGCCCCATTCCTGGTTTATATGTGGATGCGGGCGAAGAAGCGATTACAAGCGCATTCGGAGGCCTCTGTTTTTAAAGACAAACCGATGAACAATCAATAAATCGTGATACATTAAGACCAGACACAAGATTGACAGGCATGCTGGTCATTGATGAACATACAGGCATTTGCAATCTGTTAAGCAAAACAACAAACAACTGAATTACTAAAGAAGAAACAATGCTATCATATCTAACATATAAAGGCCGTGATTTTAGCGGCGAATTTCAATTCAAAACATCTCGTAGCAGTGGTGCAGGCGGACAGAATGTCAATAAAGTGAGCACAAAAGTGGAGCTCCGTTTTCACATTGCCTCGTCACCTCTTCTTTCGGATAACGAGAAAGAACGATTGCTGGAGAAACTGGCCAATCGCATTAACCAGGAGGGCGAACTGATTATTACCTCCCAAAGTGAACGAACACAGCTTAGAAACAAGACAAAAGTCGTTGAGAAGTTCTATGATTTATTGAAAGTAGCCCTCACCCCAAGGAAAAAACGGAAGGCCACCAAACCAACGAAGGGATCCATTGAGAAACGGCTGGATAAAAAGCGGAAACAAGCACAAAAAAAATCAGGCCGCAGAAAGGATTTATATTAGACTTCGAACAGGGATTTAGTGTGTCGCCGCAGAAATTTTATACACGGAGACACTAGGGTACAGAGTTTTTCGATCATCGAATTTGCGCCAATTAGCGCAAATGAAAAATGAATTAAACCCCGGTACCCCCTCCTAAGCTGTTACGCGGAGATTCACAGAGAAGGCAAAAAGAACCACTGCGAATCAATACCACCATCGAATTCCCGCCAATTTGCACTAATATTCATAGCCCGCAGATTTATCACATTATTTGGATACAATAACGACAAATGGAATAAACCACGATGAACACAGGAAAACCTTCAACATAAATTCCCTCCCAACACCGCTCTATAACCAATAAATATTTATAATCTAAAATCATATTCTATTCATTTAACCAACTGCAATACCGCCCGGCATACATAATCCCAGCACTACTCATTTTTTAATCGATTTCATTGATTGTTTAACGTACACTATTCATACAAACAACTATCCATCAATATATTTCCCCATACAAACAATATCTATATTTACAATTATAGACTATTTTGTTTAAATTAATTCACATTACTTTGCAACTACTCCTCCCACTTATTATCTTTACAAACCTTTGATTACAGAAAAAACAATAATATTTTGTAACAATACTAAATTTAAATAACTACCGTTAATAATTCATAACGATATTAATACGATTTACTTAAACTAACAGATAATCATGAAAGGAATAAAAATTGCAGCTCTTTTAATCTTAATGACAAAATTAGCTTATACTCAAAACAATCAAGTAGAAAACACGCATAATATAAAGGCTACATTTTTAGGGATATCGTATGCCTACGAGCAATCTATATCACAAAAAATAACGATCAACTTTGAATTAATGCTTGCTGATGAATACGGCGAAAATTTATTAGATGGTTTATATTGGAGATTTTCACCATATATACGTATCGAACCTCGCTATTATTATAACATCACAAAACGGAGTGAGAATGGTAAAAACACAACTAATAATTCTGCAAATTACATTTCATTATCAGCAGATTATCAACCCATAGAAAGAATCGGGGAAAGCACAAGCTTACATGGCCTTAGCATAATCCCTAAATATGGACTCAAACGTTCGATTAACGAACATTTTACTTTTGAATTAGCAGCAGGAATTGGCGCATACACATCAGAAGTTGACACCTGGGAATCCACATGGGGAGCGGACATTAAGATTGGTTATTCATTTTAAAAAAAGGTAACACCTAATATTTCTGAGAAAGCACAAAGGACCACAGAGTGCTTTCTCTTTTCTTATATCTCGTCAATTTAAACAAACGCATAGTCCACGTAAGCACACGACAGAAAAGATCTTAACTTGTTTTTTAGAACAACCTCCATAGCTATTACGCAGAGATTCACTGAAAAGACACAAAAAACCACAGAGAATCAATACTGACATCGAATTCCCGCCAATTTGAAAGTAAATATTTCTATGGTTAATTACCGAAAACCTTTCTATAACCGCCGAGCACAAATAGATAATTACGGAAAATCTAACAACTTGCACCAATTGATACCCAACACACGCCCAATGTCAGGTATCATGTGCCGGGGAAAATCTCTTTATACACCTCCTACCCTAACGCATCAATGAAATCTAACCGGCATAACACATTTCTTATCCCCTGTTTTCATAATCAACTTCCAGGTTTCGCCCGGTAGTTGCCGGGTTCATTTAAAGACTGGCAAATGGTTTCCGGCGAGATAGCGGGCTCCCTACTTCAACTTTATGCGTTGTGTCTGATCCGGGGAGATGAGTTCAAAACTGGCTTTCCCGCCTTGCTGCATAAAGAAGTCGATCTCGTATTGACCGCGATCGGGATGCATCATGATGTCATATACATTGCTTTTTGCCTCCTTCAACGCCAGGTAGGTAAGTAATCCTTCAACCCACATGAAAGACGTATCAGCGCGCTATAACTAAACACTGGAACCAATATCCTATAAATGACGCATGAATAACCTTTCATGACAAATTATTTAAATAAAGGCGAAATTCGACATACTTTCAACAGGACTCTCTCGTTCTTATATAAAACGGACTACTAACTATTAATTATTACACCATGAATAGCATTAAAAACATCCTATTAAAACTACCCGAATACTATTTAATAATCTTAGTTTTCCTTTCCTTTTACAATCCACCATTACACGTCAACCCAATAGGTATCGGATTAATTTCTATTTTGATTCTACAGATTATATTTAAAAACAAAATATCAGGCCTGTTAATTTCAACTATATTCATACTAATTAACCTAATCTTACCTTTGGCATTAATATCTGAGTTTAATGATTTTCCAACAATTAATTCAGATGCGATACAATTACTTGTGGTTGGATTACTACTCTTGTCATTAAATATTCTCATGTCAGGTATGATGCTAATTAAATATGTTCGAAATAACTAGCTAACCAAACAACTGATCAAGACTGCTATTTCATTTGGCAATAAATAGATTGTCGAATAAAAAAGCTACAGGCCTACTAATATCACTTAGTACGATCACACATTGACAAAACCAAAATAATTGAATGAAACTATTAATAATCAGGAAAAAGCTATCAAAACGCCTTTTATGGACTGCCACATTAATTTTTGTCTTTATGAACATGGTAGCGATTTTCCACTCCTACAAATTCACCCATTTCACAGATAAAGAAATCGATAAGACCAATTCCCCAATTAAACTCACCACAGCAGAAAAAATAAAGACATTGATCCTTGGCGTAAATAATCCCAGACCTGCGAATAATAAAACTCCAATCCAAGAATACGAAACGATCAAACTTAGGAGCAATCGGGAAATTGAATGCTGGAACATAAAAACAGATAATCCAAAAGGCTCCGTAATTCTATTTCACGGCTTTAGCGGCCATAAATCCACTATGCTCGACAAGGCAGCAATATTTCAAAAATTTGGTTACAACACCCTGCTTGTTGATTTTATGGGCGCCGGTGGTTCAGAAGGCAACCAGTCAACAATTGGTTTTTTAGAAGCAGAACAGGTAAAAACATGTTTTGACTATTTAATCAATCAAGGAGAAAAGAACATTTATCTTTTTGGCACTTCCATGGGAGCAGCAGCAATTATGAAAGCAATTAACGACCATCAATTTAGCCCCAAAGGAATCATTATAGAATGTCCCTTTGGCTCCATGTACGAAACCGTCTGTGCCAGGTTCAATACAATGAATACACCTACTTTCCCAATGGCAAGCCTTCTTGTATTTTGGGGCGGACTACAAAACGGTTTTTGGGCTTTCGGACACAATCCAAGAGAGTATTCGAAAAATATTACTTGTCCAACCCTGCTTTTATATGGCGAACAAGACAAAAAAGTGAACAGGAAAGAAATTGATGAAATATATGCCAACCTGAACGCAAAAAAGATATTAAAAACCTTTCCTCAAGCCGGCCACGAGAACTACCTAACAAAGTATAAAAGCAAATGGAAGGAATATATTGAAGCTTTTTTAAATACAGAACAGATACCATAGAAAAGTTCTGTCACTTCAGCCAGATAATCTCATTATTAGTAAAAACAAACAATTCATGAACATAAAGATGTTTAAGCTCATCACAAAAAAAGGAGAAATTTATAGGTTCCGACCTCGCCACATTTCATGTGACCAGTAAGATTCGCAAATATCTATAACAAAAATGAAAAATGTATTAATTCTAGTTTTTGGATTTATCATCGTCCCTTTTCTAACAGCGCAAAACAAGCCTGGGAAAGAACTCAAACCGAAAGGAATGAAATTTATTCCGGAAGGAAACTTTGTTAAAAAAACAATCAATAAGGGAGATACCTTGAGCTCTTCAGCTCACGTATGGGCATTTTGAGTCAGTAACGAAGTGACAAATTCAGAATACAAAGAATTTATTGATTATGCCAAACAGCACGCTAATGAAGCATTATACTGGGTTAATCCGGATTTGAAAGAGGCCTATGAATTTAGAAACCTGGCAGCATCCATCGTTAAAAACGAAGGAATACTTAAAAGGGGTAACTTATTCCGAGATCATTGATTCTCTTATTGACCTGAATAAACTGCATTATCCTGATTACTTCACAAATACCAAATATGCAGATTACCCTGTTGTTGGTATTTCCCAGAAGGCTGCTTGCTGGTACTGCGCATAGAGATCCGAAATGGAAATAAAAAGATGTGAAGCAGAAGGGGAACCTACTGGTTTTAGATACAGATTACCTTCCGATGACGAATGGTATTACCTGGCATCTCAAAATAAAAGCACTAAAATCAATAAGAAAAGTGATGTCGTTTCGCCATCAGATAAAAATGGCTCAAAGACATTAGGTGTCCGACATTTAGCCGATAATATTTCGGAATGGACGGCATCAGATGCTTGCCAGGCAACTAAGGAGCAGAATCATTGCAACCTGAAAATAGTAAAGGGAGGATCCTGGAAAACCAATCAAAGCATCTGTGAACAGATTATATTAGATGAAAACAGCCGGGAAAATTATATTGGATTTCGTATTGTTCGTACGAATTTACCTCTTTAAAAAACACCAAAACAGTATGCCGTCAAGCGTTTATCTTGGCGGCATATTACTCGTACTCTCCGGATACTGCTTCACTCCATTACCTCAAAAGCAATAGCTTTTACTCTCAAGCAAACATCATACTACAACGCCACCCCCAAAGAAACCCTGAATTGATTGCTGGCAGTCGCCTCCCAATAATGTGTGTAGCAACCCTCGCCTTTGATATAAGTCCCGAAATTCCTGATCGTGAATAAATCATAACGAACCTGCACAAAAACAGCCACCCGATCAGCGGTAAGGTATTCAAATTCGGGAATTACCAAGGTTTCATTGGCTGTCTCCACGGCCAAATCAGAAGTCTGCAATTGACTATCCAGACACTTGCGGTAATCACACTGCCATTTCACATTTAACGCCGAACGCACAAACTGCCTGTTTAACCCTCCGGCTACTGACATTTCAACGTTATCAAAATTCTGAAAGACCGGCGACAGGTGCCCCGTTACCAGGTATTCCGATTCATTTTTAATGTAATCAATACCTAATTGGTAATAGTGTTTCCTGTTTTCCCGGCGATACCCTTTTTGCATACAAGCAATACCACCACGGTAACTGGTATTATTATACTTATGAGCCTTACTCAACAGATCCCTGTTACGTGTATAATTAAACTCATACCCTTTTTGCTGATGATAGAATCCATGTAATTTTAAAGCCCGATCCCGATTCTCTCCTTTAAATTTCCATCCCAGGTCTCCCTGCAGCGTGGTCTCCTTTAATTGGTTGATGGCATCAAAGAAAGAATTCTGCAACTCCATCTGGTCCTGACGAAAAGCCAATGACTGAAAATAACCTTGATCCGCCACAGGAAATAATTGCACAGAAACACCTTTACCTCTTTTTTCATAGGTATTACACTCAGATCCATTATCCGAAAGCATGGTGGAAAAACTCTCGTCACTAATTCCAAAACCACGCAGATAGAAAAGTTTGGCAGAACCTCCCGGCCGGTATACCCGGATAGAATGACTTTGCTGATAACTGCTATAGTCCGCGTTAACGCCAAGCCTATGTCCCTTTGACACCGGAACGGATAATCCCAGGGTAATTAACAAGTCAGACACCTTACTTTTGGGGCGCGGGTCAAGCTTTCGGTATTCTATGCGGGTACGGTAATCCCCGTAGATACCAGCCGTTAACTTACCCCACCCTCTGACATAACCGCCATTAAAGCAATATTGCTCCCGGTAGGCCGTTCCCCCTATGGTATCAGCCACCAAATAGGGATAGAGCATCTGGTAATCGGCTATATTATTCCACTTAATGTTCTTATTCACGCCATACTGATACCCGGCAGATCCATATACCACATACTTTTCACCCTTTCGAAAGGAATGGGCATTAAAATCAAAGACCGATTCTTTATTTCCATTGGGGACATCATAGATCTCTTTCTCATGCCGCTGTTGCCAACTAACGGAAACATCGCCATAGGTATGAACCGGGTAGAAATACCGCAACGCAGGGTTACGCCACTGACTGGCATTAAACACAATGGATGACCGGGAGAAATCATAGAGGTTGGCATTACGACTCTGGGCATTATTCCTCATATTGCTTCCCAACAATATTACAATAAGGGAAAGCCGGAAAATGCTGATGTATTTATTCGTTTGCAAAATGAATGAAGATTATGGAATTACGATTTATCTGTTTATTAAGCCTGATTTTCAGAACGAACAGAATTTAAATATCAGCATTTGATAAATCACATATATAATATCAAATTCATGCGAATCAAGGAATGTTATATATCCTTAACTCGCATGAAAATTAGCTGAACATGAATCGTTCTTTGAATCAATTATTATAAAACCGCAACAATATCAAATCAGAACAATCCGCTATAAAAACTACTCAATCACAAATGGCGATGGTACGGCAGTTGGAATAAAGTCGAAGGCTGAATCATTGGTATCCAGCAATACTTTCCGGCCATCGGCAGTTACATGTGATACTTTACGTTTCACACTCTTTCCGTAAGTTTCTTCATTGCCATCACCACTGTGTGTCCAGGTTAAATCCAACGAAGGGTCCAATGCTTTCCATTTAAACCCAGAACGAGAACTACACTCGACCGCATCTATGATGTTTGAATTAGGTACTTTCCAGGCATCAAACTCCATCGTTATTCTAAAATCTTCATGTACAAAAAGATACTCATAATGGTAAGCATAGTCTTTAAGAAACGCTTTGGACGTAACATCTTCCATTTTAAAAAGAATATAAGACTGCCATCCCCACATATTAATACGCCAGCTTGATGCAGAAGTAGATGCAATCTTTACCATATTAGTTACTTCCGGCACATCAACTTCATTTCCCTTTTCATCATACCACTCGAAATCCGCTTTAGACAAATCAAAAGAGTTAGGATTATCAGTCTTATGATTGATGGCTACATCACAAATAACAATGGATTCACCAGGTTGCACCGGATAATCCTTACCGCTGCCTGGAATTCGATATACATCACTCACAGGGGTGGCCACATTTCGAATATCAGGTTTAAATTTATCCATTTTCTGTGCAGAATTAAGTGCTGTTTGGGCAATACATAAACCGTCAGCATACAACACTTCGCTACTGTTATTATAAATTTCAAAGTACTGATCGCCGGAATTATATATTTGTCCTTCTGGTGTTTTAGTCCTGGCAAAGAATATCTCAGAAATCACAAAACCAGTGCTCTCCTTAAAAATAAACAGGGACATATCCACATCCAACTCACCTCCTACTACCTCCAGGTTCTCTTTAACCCCTCTTACTTTAATGGTTTGATTAATGGTTTTTCCTTTAGTATCGGTAGTCGTACAATTCAATTCACCGGTTACCAACAGGTTGTAAAGCCCATCTTCCACATTAACCACCGGCGACTGCAGGGTAGTGAGTTGCTCAATGGTTTCTACTCCTGTATTCACATTGGTCATCACCAGTTTGGCACTATTTAGTACAGGCTTCTTTTTTGTCAAACTCTTGGGCAACTTTAATCCTACCGACACATCAGAAAAAGAAATCTCATCGTCCTTTTCACAGGAAAAGAACAGAATTGAAAACATAACCAGCATGGCTATTCCTACTTTATTCATAACTCTGTATTTATATATTAACATTAAATTCCATTCCAAAATAGGGGTACACCTTCCTGTTTACCCGGGTACCATCCTTCCGGGAGTAGCTGGGATGATAATCCAGTATACTATTCACATAAAAAGCCAACTTCATATCCTTACTAATCACCTTGGTGACTTTCAAATTAAAGTCAATGGCCAGTGGCACCACCCACTCATCAAACTCATCGGGATCGGGTTTTTTATACAAAAAACGTAACACCGGATCCGTGGTATCCTCCAGACGATAGGGGTACACATTGTTTTCATTATCGATGTAATACTCAGGCATGCCATTGTGAGACGTATAACTTCGTTTGGTAAACCACATGGTTTGAAGCATGGAGGAAAAAATCAATCCCATCTCCGGGAATTGGGTATCGAAGCGCACATTGGTATTAAACTGCTCATAGGCTTTATTATTCCCCCAGGTATAATAACCTAGGTAAGGATACGTCTCATCATTAATGATCTTGGAAGGATGCCGGTAAGTAGGCATACTCATCCCATACCGGGCTCTCATCCAGGCCCCGTTCATCGACACCCGGGAATATATGGGAGCCACTTTTCCCAAATCCAGTTGATACTCGATACCATATTTCTCTTCCTCACTTCCATTAACTACTTTCCCATGGGTCAAAAACTCTTTCCGTTGCTCGTATTCAAACATATCCAGTGTAGGCGGGGCAGTAAGTTCCTCAGGAGAAGGACCAGTTGAAATATCACATCGTTTATACGTTATGAAATCATATTGACTCAACCGCTTAAAACCACTTTCCATTAACTCATGGTAACCGGTTACATCCAAACGAATCCTACCCGCTTTCACGGCAAAACCAATCTCCCACTTCCTGTTCCGGTTGGGTTTCAATTGGTAATTGGTGGGATCAATGATTTTGGTACAATAATTCAACTGACGCAATGCTTTATTTTGCGAGAAATAGTTTAACTGAACCACATCACAGTACAATAAATTAGGATATAGATGTGACAAGGTTGGGAACTTGGTATGCCAGCCAAAACCGCCATTCAATTGAACAGACACCGCTTTTGAAAAAACATTGAAACGGGGAAAACGCCACGACCAGTTAATACGCGGATCAAAAAAAAACCTATCACTTATACGATAAGCATCCCCTACATTAAGTGCCCGGGCTGCCCTGACACCGGCCTGCAACGATAAATCATTTGATCCAATAGGAATAGTTACATTATCTTCTGCAAAAAAAGAAAGCACCTGTACTGATGGTAATTCATTAGAAGCCCTGGGACGCCCATTTCCGGCATACAGAGGACGCGTTACATCATACACCTCACCTAATCCATTATTTTTGTTATAGCGCCAATCACCACCCACCAACAGCTGATGGGTATTTCCCAGAAAGGAAAAATCCATATCACTGGAAAACCGGGCAAACAGATACAAGGGTTTCCCATCTACCACTAAATGGGCAACATAAGAAGAAGGTAAAAATTCACCATAATACTCTCCTTCCTTCCGACTAGTGGTAATAGGCGAATTAGATCCCGATACCGCCTTACTGATCGTCTTTTCCTCATGCGTATAACTTCCGGTTAAATATCCCGACACTTTTTTTAACCAGGAAAGGTCCTCCGGATACCAATCGACCATGGCCCCCATCCGCACCTTGTTAAAATTATCTTTATAGCGATCAGTCTCCGGAAGATCGATCTGTGAATCTTTCTTACGCCCATCAAAAGTCCCTGTATAATCCACATTGGCTTTGAAGAACAAGCCATGCTCCTTCGCTATTGGCTTATTAACAAAGTGGAGTGAACCGGTTATTCGATTGTAATTCACTTTCGAATTACGCGGATCCGACTGGTAATCGATATAATCCGCATTGACATTCAATACTTGCCGTTTATTGAGCCGAAACCCTTTCCCCGCTGATATAAGTTTGGAACCCGGATCAGCCTTTAACCTCACATGAAAAGGCAGTTCCTTATAACTGCGATGAATCATCACCAAACCACTGGAGAGATCGCCATACTTAACCGATGGGATGCCCCGGATGATTTCCACCGACTCAATATCATCCGTAGATATGGCACGCATATCGATTCCTTTGCCGGTAGTATTACGAAAAGAAATGTAATTATCACTGGAGCTGGAATGCGTATAACTACCGGTGACATTCTGCAGCTGTCCGTCATTGGACAAAGGCACTCCATCCACCATAAAGGAAGTTCCTAAGGAACTATTGTGCGTATTTTCATCATTGTAAAAACTCGAGGCTTCAACCGGCTGCCGTAACGATATCAGGCTCATAACCGACATATTATTCTCCTTAGATACTCCCCCGGGTAATAATTCCAGGATATCCGCAAAACTGGATGGCTGCAAATGCGTCAGAGCATCCTTTTTGATCACCGATCCGGTACTCTTTGAATCAGATACCTGAGCAATCACCACCACTTCTTCCAACTTTTGGTCTTGCTTTTTCAACGGCAAGCGCACCATTTGATCCTGATCAATATGCATGATCGTATCCAACTGATGATAACCGATGCAGGACACTTGAAAATGATAGGAGCCAGATATGACAAAAGGAAAAAGAAACGATCCGTCTATATCACTGACGGCTCCTGTCTTCAACTCTTTACAATAAATATTCGCAAAAGGTATCGCCCCGTGCTTCTTCGCATCAATGATCACTCCACTGAGAATTGGAGTGATCTGCTGAGCAAAAACGACTTCCTGAAAACCGACTAAAATGAATAATAGTAGCAATATTAACTTTTCCATATATCACAAATTGCAATGCTTTCCCCATGGCTCATCACTAAACATGTTTCAGTAGATTACACCACCCAACCGCATTAGAAGAACAGCGACAGAAGTATTGATAACCTGCTCCTGATTCATCCAATCTGAATCCGAACATTAAGCAATACGACTAATCATACTTATGTTCATTTTGTATTGCTACTCAACTATGCTGTTGCACGGGTGCAAAAGTCCTAAACCTTAGAAATGCTGGAAATACCAAGATCTTGGTATTTCTATTGAATGGCGGGAGATAAAATCATAAGAACATATCATTTTTAAACAACGCCAAATACAGGCACGCATTAACGCATCATAATATCAAAATCAGTTGAATAAAGTTGTGGGTTTTGAAGTCCGCTCTGGTTCTGGGTTTTGAGTTACAGGTTCTGTGTTGTGGGGTAACAGCTCCTTTTGGGGGATTGAATGATCCGACCCTGCTCTTCTGTTTCAACCTTTCACCTTTTCTATTTCTCAGTTTTTCAAATTCTCAATTCATGAAGCTATTCGGTGAAAAAGCATTGATCATTTGCATTCTGGATTCCCGGTTCCATATTAGAAGGGAAAAGAATCTTGGGTTTGTGTTTTAATCAAAGAACTGCCCTCTCTCATCAGAAAGCATTAAGTCTGATAAACTTTAAAACACAGGATGGATTTATTAGGCAATTATTTCGCACTGGTAAAATACAAATTCCGGCCAACGAAAAAGATCCGATGACCGGAATGTTTTGCCAATTGTATTAATTCCGGGAGTGGTTTGGTACCAATAGCAGTAAAATACACGCCAGCACCAAATGTTATTATTCTACAGTTTTATAACAACCGAACTTAAATCAGGCTGATGAATGGTCAGTTTACCATCTACATAAACCATAAGACCTGTACCATTATGGTATTTTTCACCGGATTGATCCCAAATAATGGTCACCCGATGATTCCGGATTTTCAGATGGTCGAGACAAAACCAACTCCATGTATCTGCTGTAATCAACGGATGCAAATTGATCCGGTTAGCCCCTTCTACATTGACACCTATAAGATCACTAATAACCAAGTCGCAATAACCTGAATGGTTATAATCCTTGCCACGTTCCACGCCCCCTTTGTCAGCGCTCCAGGTTCCATTCGCCCATTTTTTCAACCGTGACCGGGCAATCCATTCGCCAGTATAGGGATTCAGGTTCTCATCAATCCACGGAACATTTTCTCCATCGGCCCGCTGACGCCAATGGGAATGGGTGTACGTCTTAAGAAGCTCCAGATAGTCTGCTTTTGTAATAATTTCCTGATCATAATTTCTCAATAAATTAGCCATAGCTTTCAATGTCTGGGTGGTTGCAAATGGCCAACTGGGCCCATTCCACTGACACTCGACCCATTCATCCGAAAGGATAAAACCGGGATGACGTTGCTCTACAGTTGTTGGTCCGTATTGAGCTTTAAATCCCAGGGAATCTTTCAACTGAGCCCAGGCCACCTCATAGCCTTTCCCGTCCGCAGGAAGATTAAAATACCAAGGCACAAATCCGATTAACTCCCTGACCATGGCCGTATCTAACTCTGAGGTGTGGGGTAAACAACGAAAAAAGTTCAACTCAGAAGACCAGAGTCGATCCATCACTTCAGTACGCAACTCTTCTGCTTCTTTTTCATGGCTATCGGCCAGGACGGTTAAACCACTCTCACGCTCCATTGCCGACATAGCCTTCAAATCACCATACATATAACTATTAATGGTAGGACGTAATGACGGGGTGGTAAATACCTGCTTTCCATTCATCAACGCACCGGATACCATGACCTCCATGCCATCCTGGGAATCATATTGCCAATAAAGTTTTTCACCTGCATCTTTTCGTTCCTTTTTCCAGACATCCAGATTATCTTGTAAATAGGGTAACATTTTATTGCGCAACACACTATCAGGATGCACCAACAAATAATGGTAGATGGCATCGGCCGCCCAAAAACTGTACAGACGTGGATTTCCGCCACCCTGAAACCAAAACAGGGCATAATCTTTCAGATATTCGGATTGGTGCAACCACCTGCCTTCATAAAAATGATGACCTGCCGGACAACTGATCGTATTATACTTCCCGGACCACGGCACCTGTGGCAAAAATTCAGTTATAACAAAGCCATCAGGTGTCTTTTTAATGTGTTTACGATAAGTCCACCAACGAAAATAGTAGATCTGCTCTATCTCCTGATCCGGACATTCGAAGTATGGAATATTATTCTTTAAAAAATCACCTGCCTCGGCATTGGTGATATACTGCTTATAAAGCTCATCATCCGTCGCATTAAATGATTCTACATAATGAGAGAAACGATCCCAATTGAGGAAATCTCTTTCGATATGAGTGGCAGGCAATTTGGACGAGCAGCCCGGTAAGATTAAAAGAAAACCAGAGACCATTAAGGCGTAAAGTACTTTTTTCATTTACTTCTGTTTTTATCATGTGATATGTAAATCGAATTTAAGCCTGGTTCACGTTGTCTTAAAACAACATATTTAAAACATCCCACCAGACATCAACAAATATGAAATCATTCAAATAAAACCATTAACTGGTTCTCCAAAATTTCTTAAGCCCCCTCCCTGCCAGCTAACCAAATAATACCACACCGATTTCACAAGAACCTTAGCATGATGCCGAGGTATGATAGCGCGGTTTATATAAACAATTTAATTCAAACAAAACCCTCCCCATTTTCAACATTCATCACTCTCTTGGACACCAACAAAATTGGTAAATTCATCACGTATCCTGGTTCACTTTTGACGCATAACAGGGGTATAATTCGCGCATATTAAAAATCACATAACATATTCATTTATCCCAAATAGCTAATATTTCAATCTCTTACGTAGAAATATCTCCCAAACTAGACAAGCCAGATAAGTACACAGATATAAGTATCAAATATCAATATTTTTGCATGACTGAAATTGTAATATTCTGCCGAAAAAAAACACGAACATTAAGGATAAGACACGATGTTTTTAAGATGTAACCTAAAAAAGCCTCTTCAAAAGATGTTGCCTTAAGTTGATTATTTTGATAGTAAAATAGATCATTAGATTTTAGATCATAGTCAGAGATGGCCAATGGCCATATTGACGACTATATAACCGGATCCTACCTCTAGTTTTGACACCTCCAATACAAATCAACAGAATAACGCAAAAATCCAATCGACGAGATGGACCGTGATGATCCGAAGCGCGTGAGCACGTCATACCGATTAGTAATTAAAATGCCCACTTAATGCGCTTCGCTTTTAATTGACCTTTAATTAACTATCGGCATTACACCAAGATCATTCTTAAATAGGTTTGGTGTCAAATAAACGGGCCGGCGGTGGCGCGACGCAGATGAATGCGGGAATTCCGGCCAGTGGGTTAGCAAAAATTCATCAAGGAGGCGGGCGGAAGCGTTTATTTGACTAGAGTTTTTTGGTTCCTTTTTGGGGCGATGCCAAAAAGGAACTAGGGTCCGGG
>RHGE01000098.1 GCA_004296775.1 Marinilabiliaceae bacterium JC017 | reverse complement strand
ATAATTCGATCTTCACCTATGGCTTTAGTGTAAATATCAAACTCTTTAATGGATACCTCGTAACGTTGCATGGAGTAGCTGTCCAAGGTCACCTTGTGAACGGGCAGGGTTTCCGGGTCGCCGGAGAAGAGTTGTTCTCTGCCGTTTTGGTCAATGTAGCCCACATCGCCCATCAAAAAAGTGCCACCCTCCACGAACACCAGGTCTTCCTTGGTTTTATCAATGAGCCATTGGCGCTCTTCGTCACTGATGTTCTGGGCGCGGCAACCGGTCACCAGGCATAGGCTCAACGCCAGCGTGCAGGCACTTACTGTCAGTGTTTGCCTTCGTTGGATTGTTTGGTTGTTATTCATTGGTTGTAAAATTAGATTATAGACTTGGATATAATAGATAAATAGAAATGAGGGATTATTAACTGCTTTTTTAGCTGCATACCTGATCATTATTCGTTTAAAAACTGATAACAAATCTAACAAAATAATGTCACGTCATTTTATTAGCAGGGAAGTAAAAAAGATGATTAATATTATGGTGCTACCCGAGTGTTGAGACCTGTTGACTTAAAAAACAAACCCTCCAAGGAGCGAATAATAGGATGAAACGAGTAGGTGTTAATTGTTTTCATTATTTCGCTATGTGGTTGTTAGGTTAATATCAACCTGTTTTGATGTATTTGAGGCTGTTTCTAGTTTTTTTCTCTTATTTCTTACTGTTGAGACACGGAGTTTTTCATACAGGGAGGGGGTATTTATTCGACGTTGTCCTTCCTTTATCAACTTATTTCAACTGATTAGTTTTACCGCGGAGATGGTGAGGCGCTGAGGTTTTCAGGCCAGGGAGGAATTGGGTGGTTATTTGACGCTGTTAGAAGCTCTGCGCGCTGATAGGTCTACGATAATTAGTAAAATTCGCAGAAAACTTAACCACAGAGTTTCTGAGCCTCCGTGTTTAAGTTTTCTGCTATCCATGGGATACCTATTTTTTTGTATTTCCCTTGTCTTTAAATTGTTTCGGAAATATGAACCATTCCGTTTTACCTTCTCTTGCCGAAATGTCTGTCCAGCTATCCACATCGAAAGAGATGGCAACCGTTGCTGCGGTAGGGAAATGGAAGAAGTTATCGTCTGTCAGGTTGATGGCCAGCATGGCAATGTCCGGATTGTGGCCAAAGACCATGATGGTATCATGGTCTTCTTTGTGTTTTCCCAGGTAGTCAATAAATTCACCAGTAGTGTAACCCGTATATAGGAATTGTTCATAACGAATGTTGTCTAGTGGGTAATGTAATTCATTGGCGAATAGTTCGGCTGTTTGTTGGGCACGCGCGGCCTTACTGGATACGAACAGATCAGGTTTTACCTGTTTTTTCATCAATTGGTCAGTGATAATTTTGGAGTCCTGATGTCCTCTTGGCTTCAGGCGTCTCTCAAAATCATTGATGCCCGCATGAATAGTTTCTGTTTTTGCATGTCGTACCAGTATTAATGTCTTCATGGAATATATCAATTAAGTTGGTTTTGATTTGTCAGATAGGTTAATGTTTCACGTTGAGCCCTTAGTTTTTTGTTTCCGTCCTCAATCGGAACATTGTTTAGCTGTTCGTCAATGTAGCGAGCTTTGGTGTTATCTCTGAGTTGGAAATCCAGAATGGTTTCAAGTTCATTGAGTAAGATCTCGTCTTCAATGGGGAAAGCAATTTCAATACGTCGATTAATGTTGCGATTGAGCCAGTCGGCTGATGAAAAGTACATTTCCCGTTGGCCATTATTACCAAATAACCACACCCTGGCATGCTCTAAGAAACTGTCAACGATACGTATTATGCGTATGTTTTTACTGTATGGTTGGTTAGGAATCAGGCAGCAGATACCGCGTACAATCAGGTCAATTTTCACCCCAGCTATACTTGCTTCATATAATTTTTTAATCAGGGGTTTGTTCTGAATGCCATTCATTTTTAATAAAATATATCCTTCGTTGCCATTCTTCACATGCTCGATTTCCCGATCGATTTTGGTATTTAATTCCTGCTTCAGGTTTATTTGTGTTACCAGTAGTTTATTGAATTCTGGTTTTACGGTTTGATCTTCCAGGTAATTGAAAAGATTTTCCATGTCATTAATGAAGATATCTTTACAGGTGAAATAGCCGTGATCGGCATAGATGCGGGCTGTCTTTTCATTAAAATTTCCAGTACTCAGATAGGCAAAGGAGCGCTTGCGTACTTCGCCGGACCGGCGGATGACCATCACCATTTTTGCATGTACCTTCAATCCCGGGATGCTATAGATAATATTGATGCCGGCATTCTTCATTACTTCAGCGAAGTAGAGGTTGTTCTCTTCGTCAAAGCGTGCTTTTACTTCTACAAAAACCGTTACTTTCTTGTTGTTTCGGGCAGCTGTAATGAGGCTGTTTACCACGGCTGAATCACTGGCTACACGGTATTGTGTTACTTTAATTTCTTCAACCTTGGGATCAGTGGCAGCTTCATTTAAAAATTTAAGTACATAGTCAAAGGACTGATAGGGATAATGCAGCACCCTGTCCTGGCGTTTAATAGCCTCAAACATTGATCCGATTTTTTCCAGGTCATTTGGATGAATGGGCGCGGGTGCTTCCCATTGGAGTTTAGGTGCCACAGGATTGGGGAATGTGAAAAAGTTATGGAAATTTTGGTATGTACCGGTTTCCACTAACTCTTCCTTCCTGAAATCAAAAGTGTCGCACAGCAGTTTGAGCAACTTTTTGTCAATATTTCTGTCGTGGAGGAGACTGGCTGGGTTGCCCACTTTTCTTAATGTCAGGCTTTTTTGTATTTTTTCTACCAGGTTGCCTGTAAATTCATCATTGATACCAAGGTCTGCATCACGTGCCATTTTGATGCTCCAGCTACCGGCAATGTCATAACCGGGAAACAGCTCCTGCAGGTTAAAACGTATTACATCATCGAGAAAAAGAATGTGATATTGGTCATTATCCTTTGGCAATTCAATAAATCGCGGTAAATCATTGGTGGGTAGTTTCAGAATCGCATACCTGGGGCGTCGTTCCTTTAGTTTATCCTTGTTGTCCTGGTGTTTCTTCCGATAAAGTTTGATGGCCAGATAGAGCCTGTTATCTCTCAAAAACGATCGGGTTCCTTTAGTAAGTAATACCGGTTGCAGGTACGGTATTACTTGCGTGTAAAAGTATTCTTTTAGGAATTTACGGTGTTCTTCATTAGATGGTAGTTCACCCTGGTAAAGGATGATGTTATTGTTTTTTAATTCGGGTAGAATATCGGTATTAAAAATATTTGTAAAATTAATCAATTGTTGATTGACAGTGGTATTGATTTGCCATAGTATTTTTGAAGGATGATATTCATCATGCATCACAACCTTCTGTTTAGATGCATTTCTATACTCCGCTACTCTTACTTTATAAAACTCGTCAAGGTTGGAAGAGTAAATAGCCAGAAACTTTAATCTTTCATAAAGGGGCAGCGTTTCATCAATTGCTTCTTCGAGGACTCGATAGTTGAAAGACAACCAACTAATATCCCGGTTAAAAAAATTAGGACTATCCATCATCACTATTCGTCTTGGTTTTGCTTTAAAAATATTAAAAATTTCGCTTAGTTTTGGCATCCGAACCCCGCAAATAAAAAGGAATGACTCGAATTGGACTATTTTCGGATACCCACTCATTTTTTGATCCGCGTTTTTATGATTTATTTCAGGATGTTGATGAAATATGGCATGCCGGTGATGTGGGAGACATAAAAGTACTGGAAGCGATGGAGCAATTTAAACCCTTCAGAGCGGTTTATGGTAATATTGATAATACCGTTATTCGGCGGCAATTAAAATTGCACGAACGGTTTCGGTGCGAAGAAGTGGATGTGTGGATTACTCACATTGGTGGTTATCCCGGGAAATATGCAGCCAATGTGCTGCAGGAAATGAAAATGAATCCTCCCAAACTGTTTATTTCAGGTCATTCGCATATTTTGAAGGTGATGTATGATAAGAAACTGGATTTATTGCATATGAATCCTGGTGCAGCCGGTAAATTTGGCTTTCATACTATTCGAACTGCCTTACGTTTTTCCATTGATAAAAGTGAGATAAAAGATCTGGAGGTAATTGAGCTGGAAAGTCGGTGCATGCTGAACAGGGAGTAGGTTTATCAGCGTTATTACTTAATGGTTATGCTGTTTTAAATCATTTGCTTGTTTTTATTCTTATATCAAATAAGTGAGTTATAAATCAGTATAAGGATAATATGTGAAATCTATTGATATTATAAATTCATGAAGCATATAATTGAGCATTTTGTTGGTTGTTTTGAGGTTGAGAATTACCACGAAATGCCGGCTGATATTATTACTCGTTTAAATGCGTTAGATCGGGCGCAGAGGGGCGAGTTAAAGATTAGTTTGTTCAATCGCGCCAAAGTGTTGGGATATAATGGTGATGGTTTAAAAGCTGTCAGGTGGCTGGAGAATTCATTTGCAGAAATTGAAAAGCATACGTTTCGGATGCATGAGGTTTTGTTTAGTCCCGGGAAGGATATTCCTGAAAACATTGCCTTTTTGTTGGATCAGGCTAAAGATAATATTGATGTTTGTGTCTTTACCATCAGTGATCGCAAGTTAAGCGAAAAAGTACTTGATGCACATCGGCGAGGGGTAAAGGTTAGAATAATATCGGATGATCGTAAGACTTATGATCAGGGCTCTCAGGTATATGGGTTGTTTAAGGCCGGCATCTCAGTTAAAATAGATCATTCCAAATATCATATGCACCATAAGTTTGGTGTCATTGATAATCGTATTGCCTTTTCCGGGAGTTACAACTGGACCTACACGGCCAGTAAGCATAACCAGGAAAATCTCATCATCACCACTAATTTTGATATTGTAAGGCAATTAGGTGCTGAGTTTGAGAAGTTGTGGGAGGAGATGTATGTAATACAGTAAAATGTTGTCCGTTATTGTTTGAGCAGTTTTTGAGAGAAAGCTTTGGTACTCGTTAAGTGTTTCGGCAATAATCGTTCCTCACTGGCCCTTGCCGGGCATATATCAATACCTCCTCTGCGGGTATAGATGCAGGTTACTGCTAGTTCTTCAGGGGCGTAAGCATCCCACAGCCGTTTGTACAACATCTCACAAATCTCTTCATGAAAATGATTTTCATTCCTAAAAGAGACAATGTATTTAAGGATACTCGACAAATCGGGTGTGCCGGTTGATTTTATATGAATGAAGGCACTGCCCCAGTCGGGTTGATGAGTGATTTTGCAGTTGCTGCGTAATAGATGAGTGGCAATTTTTAAGGTTGACGGTTTGGTGTCTGTCGAATGTAAAAGTTGAGGCGTTTCTTTGAAGTCAGTAAAGGTCAGCTGTGAAGCGACCGGCATTTGTTCCAGTACCTGATATCCTGAAAAATCAGCCGATGATTGTTCTGATCCCTCCGGAAAGAAGTTGAGCTCAACGTTTGTGTTTAGTAATTTATTGAGGTCTTTTTTTATTTTCTCTGAAATGATTTGGATGCCTTCTATTGGAGTATTTCCAAATCGATCCATGTTGAAGGAATTCAGGTAGAGTTTTAGTGATTTGCTTTCCACCAGAAATTCGTTGGTAGCTGGATAAACAAACTTCATAACACCTGAAACAGGTAATCCTTTTTTTGTCAGAAAACCTATTTCATAGGCATGCCAGGTGTCTTTGCCCGTAAAAGGTAGATAATTAGCTCGTAAATGGTATTGATCACGGTTGAGCTGGCGCGGTACAGCAACCAATATATCCGGTGAATAGCTCTTTGGATAATCAACTTTTTTACCGAGATATTTTCCTTCTATGAGATTTTTCATGGTTGTAATCTGTTATGTGACATTTTTGCTGAAAGACAATGTGTAATTATTAATAATAAAATCATCTATTGCCTTGCAAATAAGGTAGATGTTAATCAGTCCAAGGTCTGTTGTCTCAAATCTAATGATCTATTTTAAATGGTACCTATACCCCGGTCTTTGATCCAAAAAGGTCAATGTGGATACGGGGAGTGAAGCGCCAGCCATTTCTGACAGCAAGGTCAAGTACCAATGGGGTTGATTTTGCCAGCTCTTCTTGGGTGGCGCCTAAGGGCATTATTAATATGTCTTCGGATTTCCAATTGGTCAATCGATTCAGAAACTCTTTTTTTATTTCCCGGGCATCTTCCGTTCTGCCTGCTACAAATTTAAACTGGAGTTGTTTGTTTGTTGCGTTCGACAGGTTAATATATGCTTGAAGGGCTTCAATGTTAACACGATTATTGGCATGTTCCCTGAGCGGGGCCGTTTCCTCTAATTGGTAATGTACCAGCTTGGCCGGTGTGGGGTTTGAGTTGCTCAGCTTGGGGCTGATGCTGAACAGATCGATCCATTTGGCTACTTCTTCGTCAAACATTGATCCATTAGATTCCATGGTAAGATGGATATCTAGTTCTGTTTTTAGTTGCTTGCACAAGGTGGCTAATGCTTTTTTTTGACGCAGAGGTTCACCGCCGGTGATTACCACATGTTTAATCGGGCCCAGGTTGTTTTTTACCAGCGCAACGATTTGTTCTACCGTTAATTCTTTTGTTTTATTCGGATGAAAAGAGGCATAGGCAGTGTCGCATCGACAATAACTGCCGTCCTCCATTTGCCACATGCAACGAAGGTTACAGCTGGATAAACGAATGAATAGTGATGTTATGCCAGCCAGTTTTCCTTCTCCCTGTATGGTGCCGGAAACAGGTAGACCTGTTTTCGGAGTGTCTTTAATTAACTCCCCTTTTTCATCTTTAATAATTGGGAAGACTCCTTCACTTGCCAGAACCAATTTTGTCATTTTGTATTTTGCTTTCTTCTCTTTAATCGTTCAGTAAACTGTTGTAATTGTCTGAAATACCATTTGTGATGATTTAGGAGTCAATGCTATTATGGCTGATGTAAGTCAGTCTAAGATCTGTTGTCTATAAAGTAAATCATCTGGTGATCTCTCATTTATAAGGCCGGATCTTTGATACCTGCCTCTTTAAAAGCCCGGGCTCTTAACAGGCAACTGTCGCATGTGCTGCAAGGTTTTTCACCACCCCGGTAACATGACCAGGTGAGGCCAAAATCGACTCCTAATTTGGTGCCAAGCCTTATTTCATCGGCTTTTGTTTCGTGTACAAAGGGAGCATGAATTTTAATGGGCATATTTTTCTCTGCACCCATAATGGTACCTTTGTTTATAGTCGACTCCATGGAGTCAATGAACTCCTGGCGACAATCCACATAGCCGGAGTAATCTACTTCACTAACACCAATGAAAATATCCCTGGCGCCAATGGCTTCGGCCAGTGAGGCAGCAACCGACAGAAAAACCATGTTGCGGGCTGGTACATAAGTTACCGGGATGTCATCGCGGGTTACATCACCATCTTCTATTTCTAAAGTGTTATCTGTTAATGACGAACCACCCCATTGGTCCAGTTTGAGGGACACAACCTGATGATTTTTCGCACCGGCTTTTTTTGCCAGGGCTTTTGCGGCCTGTAATTCTTTGTCGTGGCGTTGGCCATAATCAAATGATAAGGCATGCACTTCATAACCTTTGTTGATGGCCAGATATAGGGCCACTGCCGAATCTAATCCTCCTGAGAGTAATACTACTGCTTTTGCCATAGCTAAAAAAATCAATATCGCGAGCTTTAAGCTCGACCAGAAATTTGGTAATGTAAGTGAAACCAATAACTATGAGGAAGGAAAACAATGAGGTGTTGAGATTGCCTCATGAAATGAAAAGGAAAGTTTCATTTTGTATGCACATGTTTTCATGGCTCCTAGTTTTGTTTATAGACAGGATGGTTTCGAACTGTCTTTATTCAATGCTGGACAAAGGTAACGAATAATTCATAGAGATGATTGGGCCTGTTTGTTAATATTTGTTGTTTTTTTTTGAGTGTTAAATTTTTCGTTGTTATCCCTTGTGGTTGTTAAAAAAAGGTAACAATATCAATTCTTTTTTCGCGAGTGCCTCTTTAAAAATAGGATGAATGTCATGTTACGTGTATAAAAAATCGTTTATTTTGGTGCTCAAATAACACAATTAAATCTTGTACAAATGATTAAACCTTTACTTAGGGCAGTTTTTTTTGTCTTAATGTTATCCTTTGGTTATCAGTTTGGATATGCTCAAAAAGAACGGGCTGAGATAGCTGATAATAACAAGTGGAATTTTGCAGATATGTATCAATCAGATGAAGCCTGGCAAGTTGCCAAAAATCAACTGATAAAAGAATCAGAAAAAGTGTTGGCGTTTAAAGGGAATATTGGACAATCGGCTAAGAATTTATTGGATTACCTGCGTTTTTCTGATGACTTTTATAAAGAGGGATCCAGACTTTATTTATATGCATCCCTAAAATCAGATGTGGATATCCGTAATCAGGAAAATTTATCTCGCTTGAAAGATATTCAGCAGGTGTTTATTGATTATGGTCAGAAATCATCATTTGCCACGCCGGAAATTGCAGCACTATCTAAAGAAACTATAGATAAATTCATGCAGGAGGAACCTGGGTTGGTAGTTTATAAAATGCCGCTTGAGAATTTGTTACGAATGAAAGAACATACCTTGTCTCCCGAGGAAGAGGCTATCATGGCTAAAACAGGGTTGATCATCGGTACTCCTTCTGCGGTATACGGGATATATAGTGATGCTGAGATGACCTTCCCGACAGCGACATTAAGTGATGGAACAGAGGTTGTTGTTAATAAAACAGTGTATGGGAAATACCGGGCTTCGGCTAATCGTGCCGATCGTGAAATTGTTTTCAAGGCTTTCTGGGATCATTTTAAAACTTATGAAGGTACGTTTGGAGAAATGCTTAACGGACAAGTGAAAGTGGATATTTTTCAGGCTCAGGCTCGCCATTATAAATCGGCTTTAGAAGCGGCTTTGAAACCCGATAATATTCCGGTTGATGTTTATTACTCATTGGTTGAAAATGTGAATAAAAACCTGCCTACTTTTTATCGTTACCTTAAACTTAAGAAGAGAATGCTCGGGGTAGACCAGTTAAAGTATTCAGATCTTTATGCCCCAACCGTTAAAGGTGTTGAATTGAAGTACACCTACGAAGAGGCACGTGAGTTGATTCCGGATGCATTAAAACCGCTTGGTAAGGAATATGTGGAGGTAATTGAAAAAGCGTTCGATAACCGATGGATCGATGTTTATCCCAATGCAGGTAAGGCTAGTGGGGCTTACTCTAATGGAGCTGCTTACGATGTGCATCCATATATATTGATGAATTATAATGGTCAGTATAATGAGGTTAGTACGCTTGCCCATGAATTGGGGCATACTATGCAAAGTTACTATTCCAATAAAACACAGCCCTATGCCACTGCTGATTATGCTACATTTGTGGCTGAGGTAGCATCCACATTTAATGAAGCGTTGTTGAGTGAGAAGATGAAAAAAGAGCTTAAGGATGATGATTTACGCCTTTCGCTTTTAATGAGCATGTTGGATGGTTTCAAGGGAACATTGTTCCGTCAGACTCAGTTTGCAGAGTTCGAGTTGAAGATTCATGAAGCAGCAGAGGCCGGAACGCCTCTGACTGGTCAAGTGCTTTCAGATATCTATGGAGATATTACTCGGAAATACTATGGACATGATAAGAAGATATGTTTGGTAGATGATAATATATCAATGGAGTGGGCTTATATTCCTCATTTCTACATGAATTTTTATGTATTTCAGTATTCTACCTCATTCGTTGCTTCCCAGGCTTTGGTTGATCAAGTGCTAAATAAGGAAAAAGGCGCGAAAGAACGATATCTTGAATTTTTATCGGCCGGAGGCTCTGATTATCCAATCGCTTTATTGAAAAATGCCGGCGTAGATATGTTGTCTCCTGAACCATTTGATCGGGTGATTGCCAAGATGAATGGTATCATGGATGAAATTGAAAAAATCCTCGATAAGAAGAAATAATCTTTGTGGCTTATGGTGAATGTGAAATGGCTGCTCTCTCTAGGGGGAGTGGCCATTTTTTTATGCTTAAAGGTCGATGTTGAGGCAGTATTGCTGCTTCATCTGACGGAATGAAGATAAGGCTTTCTGATGATCTGGCCGATAGTATATGTTTTTTCAGATACCTGAATGGATATTGATATAAGGAGCTATGTTTTTTCAGGAGTGACCTGAAAAAAAGCTTCTTCGAGGGATGTGGCCTTTAGTTTGTTGTTTTAACAAGATTCATTATACACCGCGGAGGCGCTGAGACGCAGAGATTTTTCATCAATTGGGAGTTGATATTGTTCTTTGGAAAGTACAGGTTGTTTCAAAATATTTCCATCTATTTCCCCCATCTAACTTCTGACCTCTAATCTCTAACCTCTCTATCTATTTCCATCCAATTTGAACAATATGTTGGTAAAAGTGATTTGATTATCTCTATGTCTAGTAATTTATCATGAAAAAACAAGGGTGAAGAACCACCCTTGTTTTAGAATTTGGGATTTAATGTTTTTCGAGGTATTCCTTTTTGCTGAAGAAGAAGTTACACTCATTCTCTGCATTTTCATCACTATCCGACCCGTGTATCGCATTGTGAGATTTGCTCTCTGCAAATAACTTACGAATAGTTCCTTCTTTCGCCTCGGCAGGATCGGTAGAACCGATTAGTTCTCTGAAATCCTCAACGGCATCCTCTTTTTTCAAGACGGCAGCAACTACTGGGCCGGATGACATAAAGTCGACTAATTCCTGAAAAAATGGTTTGTCCCGGTGGATAGAATAAAATACTTCCGCTTCTGCAGGGGCTAGTTTTAATGATTTAATTGCGGAAACACGAAATCCGGCTTCTTCAATTTTGGCAAAGATGCCACCAATATGCCTGTTTTTTACAGCGCCGGGTTTGATAATGGTTAGGGTTTTATTGCCTGCCATAAGTGATAGTTTTAATTTGACGCCTTAAAATAACAATTTTACTTGAATCATCTCAAAGTTGACTAACTCATTTTAGTTATCTTTGACGTTTATTTTTCAAATATATAGAACAGATGGATCGACAAGAGCTAATAGATCAGTTGGTTGAAAAGATTTCAGGAGTGACTGATATTGTTGTGGTTCCTCATCATAATCCGGATGGGGATGCATTGGGATCAGCTTTAGGGTTGAGTGGTGCCCTCAAAGCAATGGGGAAATCCGTGAAGGTCGTTTCCCCCAATGGATTTGCCGATTTTCTTGCTTGGATGACGGATGCTGCGGAAGTGATTAGTTATGAGCAAAAACCGGAATTGGCCCGTCGATATACCGCCAATGCTCAAATGATAATAATGGTCGATTTTAATGGACTTTCCCGGGTGAGAGGCATGCAGTCATTATTGGAGAATAGCAAGGCGTTCCGTATTATGATAGATCATCATCCCGATCCGGAGGATGCCGCTGATATTATGATTTCTGATCCGGAAGTGTCTTCCACGTGTGAATTAGTCTATAGCGTATTAAAAGGGGCTGGGTGGAACCATTACCTTTCCAAAGAACTGGCGGAATGTATTTATGCCGGTATCATGACCGATACTGGGTCATTGAGTTACAATTCCAGCCGACCGGAAACCTATCATGTGGTGGCTGAGTTGGTGGAAAGAGGCATAGATAAAGATAAAGTGCATCACTTGGTATTTCATAGCAATTCCTTTAGTAGGATGCGGCTGTTGGGCCATTCTCTGGGACAGAAAATGGTATTAATTCCGGAATGTAAGGCGGCTTATATATCGCTTTCAACAGATGAACTGAAACGATTTGATTTTAAACCCGGCGATACCGAAGGCATTGTTAATTATCCCCTCTCCATTGATGGGGTGAATATTTCAGCTTTGTTTACCGAGAAAGATGATTTTGTGAAGATATCTTTTCGGTCGAGGGGTAGTTTTCCGGTCAATAAATTTTCTGAAGCCCATTTTAATGGCGGGGGGCATATGAATGCTGCCGGAGGGGAATCAAAGCTTAGTCTTGCTGAGGCCATCAGGCAGTTTGAAACTTTGCTTCCTGAGTTTATTGCTAATTTGGAATCTCATTCTTAAAAACGATGATATGAGAATTTTTAACCTGTTTCTTTTGATTGTTTTAATAAGTAGTTCGTGTTCTTGTCAGGATAAGAAAAATAAAAAGAGTGCTAAGCCCATTTCTGCAGAAACATTGATGAAAATAAATAAATCACTGGTGGGGCGAGACAATGAAAAAATCAAAGCTTATTTAGCGGCGAATGATCTTACAATGCAGCAAACAAAAACAGGTTTGTGGTATGTGATTCATCAGCCGGGTAGCGGGGAGATTAAAAAAGGACAAGTGGTTTCATTAAAGTATAATATCCATTTATTAGATGGTACTATGTGTTACGCGTCGGATAGTTTAGGATTGAAAACTTTTCTCGTTGGACAAGGTGGAGTGGAAACCGGGCTGGAGGAAGGCGTGTTGTTATTGGGAAAAGGGGCTAAAGCTACTTTTATTATGCCGCCATATCAAGCCCATGGATTAATTGGTGATGACGATAAAATTCCCGGCAGATCCATAATTATTTATGATGTGGAAGTGGTGAATGTAACGGATAAATAGCATGAGAAGAGTAAGAAGTGTGTATTGGCTTTTAGTGTGTTTGGTTATCGCCATGGCTGATATCAATGCGCAAGATCAGGAAGAAGACTTGATTCGACAATTTATCGACCATAACTATTCGGATGCTGAGTCGTTAATTAGTGGCCTTTATGTGATCTCGCTCAAGCCAGGATCTGGCGAGATGATCCGTCCGGGTGGAAAGGTGCGGGTACATTATGTTGGGAAATTTCTGGATGGGACAATCTTTGATTCGTCTTTGGAACGCAACAAACCCATCGAGTTTATCCTGGGAAGTGGAAAGGTGATACCCGGGTGGGAACAAGGTATAAGCAGGATGCGTATCGGGGAGACGGCTCTCTTTGTGATTCCTTCTTATCTGGCTTATGGAGACAAGAAAGTGGGACCCATTCCTGCCAATACCCCGTTATTATTTGAGCTTACTTTGCTTAAAGCAGAATAAGAAAGATTTGATGGTTGAGTAAAAATGGTTTTCTTTGTGTTGCTATTTTGTGAAGGATAGCGATTGTAAATAAAACTTTAGTGAAAAAATAATTTTTCTGATGATGAAACGATCCTGTAAATTCAATTTCCACAAAAGTGAAGGATTGAATTTTTTGGGGAGTTTCATCTGGCGGTAAAAAATAAATTTAAACAGATGAAAATATCTCCTGTCGTAAAGCCAGTCATGGTTTTGTTGGCTTTTGTGCTAGTTTTAAGTGTTGGATGTGAAAAAAATAATAGAAAAAGCCCCAAGCAGTTATTAGCTGAAGAGATGGCGTTGCTCGATGAGTTTTATGCTAAAAGTGATTCGTTTAAAGTGTGGGTTGATAGGGCAGATGGAGATACCATTGATAATAGAGAGACTTCCGGTTTGATGTATTTTCAATTAGAAGAAGGAACCGGGGATACGGTTCAGGTTGGTAAGATGGTAGGTTATCGATTTCAAATGTACTACTTGGCAAGAGACTCCGCGGGAGCGCCAACACTATGGGATAGAGGAAATAATTATGGACAAGCAAGTCCTATAGAATATATGGCAGGGCAACCAAACCCTCGAAATGGTATTTACACGGGATTGGATCAGGGAATAAGGTACATGAAACGTTTTGGAAAAAGTCGGCTGATTATTCCTTCACCCATAGGCGGTGGCGATTATTGGACGCGTATCTATGAAGTTGAGGTTACTTATCAAAGTAAATAGAGAAAATAGCATAAGAAATTGTGATAGGGTGCTCTGCTGAGAGTACCCTTTTTTTTTGTGTCAGAGCTTAAATCAATAGTTCGTTAAACTTTTGTAATTGTTTGAATGAGAGTAAGAGTTTTAGTGATGATCAAAATTTTTACAGCTCTACAAATGAGCTAAATGAAATTAGTCTAATGTCTATTATCTAGGCGCTTAGGAAGCAACTTTTTCCAATATGTTGTTCAAATTGATTGTTGTCCATACAGTTAACGGTTTGTAATGTTTTAGTAGTTGTTAGAGAATCATTTTATGATAATTTCATAACTCAAGTTGTTATTAGATTATCAATGAGTTAGGTATAAATAGGTCTAATGTCTATTATCTAGAATCTAACGATCTATTGTACTCAACTAAGGCAACATCCCTCGAAGTGGCTTTTTTTTAGGCTGTTGCTGGATAAAACAGGTAGTTTGTCTTTAATAGGATGTCTTAATCTTTAAGGAGTTACCGGTGAATTGTATGTAAATCAATCTTATGACCTATCGGTCTGAAAATCCCATGTGAGTGATTGTGCTCAAAAAGCAATAGGAAGGGATTTCGGGCCTTCCGAAAAGCCACTACAATTTGAAGGAATACATTGCCTGTTCTCCATCACGTAAATCTTGTTAATCCTTTTCAATAATTTCACTATTTGAGAATCAACCACTCTTAATCCTTGATTTGCACTACGGGAATAAATGGCCTTTGCATTACAAATGGGTTAATGTATATCAGTTTCAGGATCATTTTTTTATCTAAAATATTTAGGGTAGCTAGAATAATTGTGGAAATGAAGGGATGATAGATGTTCAGAATCCTGTTAATATTTTAGTTACGATACCTGAAGATTGTGAAAGGGGGCTGTTTTTAATAGGTGACAGGGTTATTTTGAAAGGTTTTAATTTAGGGTTGCTTTCATATGCATTCGAAAAAGTTGTTACTTTTGGAGCCGGTTTGTTAATGAAATTTAAAATGTTCAGGAACTATTGGTTTTAAATTTCATGATTAATAGGGGAATTAAGAGGGAATTGGCTTGAATAGAAGTCAACTATATTTTTAAATTATAAAACAATCATACTTAATTAACAATGAATAAGCAAAAAAACTATGTGTTACCGATTGCAATGATGTTTGCATTATTTGCAATGATCTCTTTTGTGACGGGTCTTTCTAACCCGGTAGGTGTAATTATTAAAAATCAAGACGGTATTCCAAACTGGATGTCACAGCTTGGAAACTTTGCAAACTTTTTAGCCTATTTGTTTATGGGGCTGCCTGCTGGATTGGTCCTGAAAAGAAAAGGGTATAAAACTACCGCTCTTATTGCAATTGGAGTTGGTATTATTGGAGTAGGTATCCAATTGGCTTCAGGTTTAATGCCATATCAAAAGGGAGGTGATTTTACTCCCGTATTTATGGTTTATCTTTTTGGAGCTTTTATTTCAGGATTTTCAATGTGTTTGCTTAATACAGTGGTAAATCCTATGCTGAACACTTTAGGTGGAGGTGGCAAGAAAGGAAACCAGCTTATTCAGTTCGGTGGATCCTTAAATTCCATGGCTGCTACTATCGTGCCTATTTTGGGTGGATATTTGATTGGAGATGTGGCCAGGGCTACTATTTCTGATGCTATTCCAGCGCTTCTTATTGCCATTGGTATTTTCATTACAGCTTTTGTTGTTTTGGCCATGGTGAAAATTCCGGAGCCTCACCTGAATCATACAAAAAAAGAAACCAAAGAGAAGAGCAAGTACAGTGCGATGTCTTTTCGTCACTTTGTTTTCGGAACGGCTGCTATCTTTATCTATGTAGGTATTGAAGTTGGTATTCCGAATTTCATTAACCTGTTTTTAACAGCTCCGGCTTCAGGAGAAGGTGCTGCCGGAATGGGGATTGATGCTGGTGCAGCAGGTACTGTTGTGGGAACCTATTGGTTTTTGATGTTAATTGGTCGTTTGTTGGGAGGTATCCTTGGTGGAAAATACTCTGCAAAAACACAATTGACTTTTGTAAGTACTTTAGGGATGATTCTTATTGTTAGTGGTATTTTCTTACCTCCTTCAATAACTGTTAACATGCCTGTATTTAAAGCCGATATCAGTTTTGGAATGCAAACTGTTCCATTGTCAGTTATGATGTTTACATTATGTGGTTTGTGTACCTCAATTATGTGGGGTGGAATCTTTAATCTGGCCGTTGAAGGAATTGGAAAATATACCGAGATGGGATCTGGTATATTTATGGTGATGGTAGTAGGTGGAGGCGTATTGCCACTTATTCAAGGTTTAGTTGCCGATGTGGCCGTTAGCTATATGGCTTCTTACTGGGTTATTGTGGCCGGTTTAGTATACTTATTGTGGTATGCGCTTTCCGGTTGTAAAAACGTAAATACCGATATTCCTGTTGAATAAATTTGGTGTTGTAATGCTGTGATTCATTCGGATTGATAGTGTTACAATGAATTTCAAAATATTTTGGTTCTAATATGAGGATCTGTTTTATAAAACGAGAATCATGGAAATAACCGCAAATTAATAGATCAAGCTCCGGTATCTCTGAAAAGGAGGTTCGGAGCTTGATTTTTATAGAACAGGCTGAGTTTAATCATTAAGAGAAAATCTAATAATCTTGAAGCAACCATGCAAATTTTATCATTCAGTTTTATACTCAGGCAGATGATCAAATTTCTTTGGGAGTTTCATATGACCTTTATAAAGCAAATTTTAGACATATGAAAAAAGTATCCGTAGGTGTAGACATAGGGGGAACCAATACTGCTATTGGTGTTGTTGATGAATTGGGGCATGTGTTAACTAAAGATAGTATTGCTACCCCTAATCATGGAGATATTAACCTGTATATCGATGAATTGGCGGCTTCCATTAACAATCTTATCTCCAATGCCAAGTTGTTAAACGAAGACCTCGAAATTCTTGGGGTGGGTATTGGAGCTCCCAATGGAAACTATTACAAAGGGACCATTGAATATGCGCCCAACTTGTCGTTCAAAGGAATTGTGTCTTTGGTTGATATGCTTAAGTCTCGCTTCAACGGGATAAAAGCTGTGGCATTAACCAATGATGCCAATGCAGCGGCTATTGGTGAAATGATGTATGGTGGTGCTAAAGACATGAAAAATTTTGCCATGTATACCCTGGGAACAGGTGTTGGTAGTGGTTTGGTTGTTAATGGTGATTTAGTATATGGTAATGATGGTTTTGCCGGAGAGTGCGGACATACCACCTTAATCCCTGGCGGACGTCTTTGCGGATGTGGTGCAGAGGGACATCTGGAGGCTTATTGTTCTGCACCTGGCATGAAAAGAACAGCTTTTGAATTATTGGTGAAATACAATGCCACCGATAGTCTTCTGGCTGATAAGTCATTTAATGAATTGAATTCGAAAATGATTTATGAGGCTGCTATTAAAGGAGATAAAATTGCAAAAGAGGTGTTTGACATTACCGGTCAATACCTGGGACAAGGACTTGCTGATACCGTGCATCACATTAGTCCGGAAGCTATTTTCTTGTTTGGCGGTCCTTTGGCAGCAGGCGATTTGATTTTGGAACCAACCAGAAAGTCTTTTGAAGCGCATTTATTGCCAATTTTTAAAGATAAAATACAAATTCTGCCATCTAAATTGAATGCAGGTGATGCAGCTATTGTAGGTGCCAGTGCTTTGGTTTTGAAAGAGCTGGAAAAGTAAGAGTTGTTTATATCGATATATAACACCCCTTATAGGTTTGAACCTGTGAGGGGTGTTTTTTTATCCCTCCTCAATGCTTCTTCTTAACCAATTTGATTCCCGGTTCAATGGTTGGTAAACTCAACTGCTGACATTTTTCATATATGTTTAAAGCCGATAAAGCTTGCTCTACAAGCATGAAATTATCGAATTTCTTTTCGGTGAACAGCTCATGAAACTATGCTGTGGTTTAAATTCGGTTAATCAGTCAATAGGTTGTTGAATTTTTCTAAATATTTGAAAAACAGTTCATGCTTACTCAATAAACAATACTGCTAATGGTCCTGAAAAGAGAGTAATGTAAATCAGTCTAAAGTCTATCATATAACAAGGTACCGATTGCAAATCGATGCTAGCAGGGGCAAACGCGAAGTCGCCCTTGAATATATCAACACTATAACACAAAAAGCCAAATGACGAGTCGGGCCATGATGTTGGGAAGCGGGGGAGCCGGCATACCGATTAGTAATTAAAATGCCCACTTAATACGCTTCGCTTTTAATTGGCCTTTAATTATCTATCGGCATTACACCAAGGTCATTCTTAAATTGGTTTGGTGTAAAATAAGCGGGCCGGCGTAGGCGCGACGAAGATGAATGCGGGAATTCTGGCATGTGGGTTAGCAAAAATTCATCAAGGAGGAGGGATGAAGCTTTTATTTGACTAGCGTTTTTTGCTT
>RHGE01000097.1 GCA_004296775.1 Marinilabiliaceae bacterium JC017 | reverse complement strand
CAGCTTTACAAACTTGTTAGTTGAAATATAAGTTTTTAGTCCTTCAGTAATAGTTTTATTGGGACGTTGTCCCAAACCCTACTTACTTTTTTGCATTGCCAAAAAAAGTAAGCAAAAAAGTCTAGGCAAATAAATRCTTCCTCCCACCTCCTTGATGAATTTTTGCTAACCCACTWGCCRGAATTCCCGCATTCATCTTCGTCGCGCCTACGCCGGCCCGCTTATTTGCCGGGCTCGCGCGCTTCCCAACATCATGGCCTTTTTCGTATTTGTTGAGTAAATGCGACCCTGTTATATGAGTTAGACCTATTTTTAAACCTTACAAATTGGAAATATCATAACGACTTGAGTTATGATATAATTCTAAGACGACATTCTATTTGAACAACCTGTTGGTAAAAGGTGCTGCCTAAGCGCCTATATGTTTTTTCAGCAGCACTCTGAAAAAAAGCTTCTTCGTGGGCGGTTGTTTTTTGCTGATTATTGGAACAAGACAACTGATCGTTAGGTTTTAGACAGATGTTAACTACTAACTGGTAACTGTTAGTTGATAACTGTTGATTGGTAACTGATAACTGTTAATTGTTGACTGTTTCCGGCCAGCGATTGCAGTGG
The DNA here is from genome assembly GCA_004296775.1 of Marinilabiliaceae bacterium JC017. Lineage (GTDB taxonomy): Bacteria > Bacteroidota > Bacteroidia > Bacteroidales > Marinilabiliaceae > JC017. Next base: position 17,962 of record RHGE01000097.1, on the reverse strand, counting down.
ATACCCCACAGCGAGGCGTTGGCATGGGCGGGAAGGGATAGCGAGGAGTAGGAACGGAAAGCGCGGTGGCGAGCCCGAGGCGAGGCAGGACGCCAAAAAAAAAGGAAAAAGGGGAAAGGAAATACTTTCGGTTTATGCCAAAATTAATGAACAACCCTCTTTATCCCTTTAGATCAGCGGGAATTGTTTAGGCTATTCATCTGTTTTAACAACAAAAAGTGTATATTTCACCACCCAAAAAAATAGCTTGATAAGATAATTAAAATAAATCCGATGAATGAAGTTCAGGATTATATCCTCAACAGGGAAGGACAACAAAAACAACTGTTGCAGTATCTCCACGATCAACTCATGAAATATCCCGATGTAAGTTGTAAAATCCGCTATCGCATTCCCTTCTATAAACGAAAGAACTGGTTCTGTTATCTAAATCCTAAAAAAGATGGCAGTGTGGAAATGGCCTTCACCAACGGCAAAGCGTTGTCGAACGAACAGGGTTTGCTGGATGCCAAAGACAGACAACAGATAACAGGTGTCACCTTAAAAAGATTGGACGAAATACCTCATCAATCCATTATACAAATCATCCAGGAAGCCCTTTTGGTGGATGAAGCAATGTCGTTATAAGGATTCAAAAAAGCAGAGACCCACCAATAAGATATGTTTCTTCCTTTCCGTTGGAACGGAATGACCGCGCAAAAATGTTTCTCCCTTCCCGTTGAAACGTAACGGCTGCGCAAAAATGTTTCTTCCTTTCCGTTGGAACGGAACGGCTGCGCAAAAATGTTTCTTCCTTCCCGTTGAAAAGGAACGGCCGCGCAAAAATGTTTCTTCCTTTCCGCTGGAACGGAACGGCTGCGCAAAAGTGTTTCTTTCTTTCCGTTGGAACGGAACAGCTGCGCAAAAGTGTTTCTTCCTTTCCGTTGGAACGGAACGGCTGCGCAAAAATGTTTCTTCCTTCCCGTTGAAAAGGAACGGCTGCGCAAAAGTGTTTCTTCCTTCCCGCTGAAACGGAACGGCTGCGCAAAAGTATTTCTCCCTTTCTGTTGAAATGGATTGAATAGGGCAAACCATCTTTCCCCTTTCTAAAACAATGGATTAATAAATGGCTTCGGCTACTTTCCTGACACTTTGAGCAGCCATCATGGAGTAGAAATGCAAAACGGGAACATGGTGCTGCATCAGTTCTTTTGCCTGTGCAATACACCATTCAATGCCAACTTGTTTAACAGCTTCTTCATCTTTACACTTTCGAATCTCCCGGGCAAAATCCTCCGGAATATCCACATGAAAAATCTTTGGTAACGCAGAAAGCTGGTTTTGCAAATTAATCGGTTTCAATCCCGGAACAATGGGCACGGTGATTCCCATGGCCCGGCAGCGATCCACAAAGTCAAAATATTTGCTGTTGTCGAAAAACATTTGGGTGACGATGTATTCGGCCCCGGCATCTACTTTCTCTTTCAAATAATGAAGGTCCGATTCCATGTTGGGTGCTTCCTTGTGCTTTTCGGGATAGCCAGCCACCCCGTAACTAAAAGGTGTCTCGAAAGGTTCCATATCTGTTCCGTCGAGAAAGTGCCCTTTATTCAAATCGTTTATCTGGCGTATCAAATCAATGGCATGCACATTTCCTTCTATGGTGGGAGTGAAAAAGCGGTCGCCTTGCGAATTATCGCCCCGCATCACCAACAGATCATGAATACCTAAGAAGTTAAGATCAATCAAGGCATACTCCGTTTCACTTTTGGTAAAGCCGCTGCAAATAATATGAGGCACCACCTTGATATTGTATTTGTGCTGAACCGTAGTAGCCACCGACACCGTGCCGGGGCGCTTTCTGATTACCCGTCGTTCATACAATCCCTTTTCGGCATCTTTATATATAACCTCATCGCGATGGGAAGTGATGTTAATATAAAGCGGGTTGAAATCTTTCAACAGGTCAATGGTGTGAAACACCTTATCAATGCTATTTCCTTTTAATGGTGGAAGTAATTCAAATGAGAATCCGGTTTTCTTTGATGTTTTGATTAATTCGGCAACAGTCATAACAGTAGAGTTGGTAATGGTTTGTAATAACAATAGATCGTTAGATTTTATATTTGACATCAAGCTAATAACTAAACAAGCGGGTTAGTTAATATATAGGTTTTAGTTCTTCAGGAATAGTTTTATTGGGACGTTGTCCCAAACCCTACTTCCTTTTTGGCATTGCCCCAAAAAGTAATCAAAAAAGTCTAGTCAAATAAACGCTTCCGCCCACCTCCTTGATGAATTTTTGCTAACCCACATGCCGGAATTCCCGCATTCATCTTCGTCGCGCCTTCGCCGGCCCGCTTATTTGTCCGGCTCCCACGCTTCCCAACATCATGGCCTTTTTCGTATTTGTTGAGTACAATACAAACTTGTTATATGTCATTAGACTGATATTCTTTACTTCCATAACGAACTATTGAATAAAGAAAACGAGGAAAATTTTATCCTATCTGAACAATACCTTTTCCCGCGTCATTCTAATTTCGTAAAAAAATCCACAAGCGGTGAACTTACGAGGTAAAATAGGGGACCTCCCGATAAAAGTATACAAAAAAGCTGCCGCTCACTTCTCCTGTTTCAGAAAACAGGATGGTTGCACACAAGAAGAGGTTATAGGTGTTTAGGCAGCGACTTTTACCAATAGGTTGTTCAAATTGAAAGTTCAATAATTCATTAAGCTTTAGTAATCGTTTGATAATTATTTCATCAATCAGGCTGTTATGCGTTTTTCAATTGGTTAGGATTGCTATTTGGCGTCCTGCCTCGCTTCGGGCTCGCCACCGCGCTTTCCGTTTCTACTCCTCGCTATCCCTTCCCGCCCATGCCAACACCTCGCTGTGGGGTATCCACTGCAATCGCTGGCCGAAAACAAGCTACAGTTATCAATTAGCAGTTACCAGTCAACAGTTAGCAGTTACCAGTCAACAATCAACAGTTATCAATTAACCACAAGTAGTAAATCATCTTGATACTTTTTACTTTTTCCCTTGTCCTTTTTACTTTTCTGGCTTGTCCAGGCCGGAGTAAAGTGCTCAAAAAAAACACCTCACCCCTTTCAATAAAAACCGAAAGAGGTGAGGTGAAAAAATTAATGCTTAAAGATGCACTTTTATTTCTTATATCCCAGATTCAATGGTATCCATTTCTCCACATCGTCGCGGGTTGTTCCTTTACGTGTTGCCAGATCCTCCACCTGGTCTTTTCCAATTTTACCCACACCAAAATAAGAAGCTTCCGGATGGGCCAGGTAAGTACCACTCACCGCTGCAGTAGGATACATGCTGTAATGGTCGGTTAAGGTGATGCCGGCATTTTCTTCCGCGTTTAAAAGATCAAACAGCAATCTTTTTTCACTGTGATCGGGGCAGGCCGAATACCCTAAGGCAGGCCGGATACCATCGTAACGCTCCCGCACGAAATATTCTGTATCAAACACCTCATCGGGGGCATAGCCCCAGAACTCTTTCCTTATTCTAAAGTGCAGCATTTCGGCAAAGGCCTCGGCCAACCGGTCGGCCACTGCCTTTAAAAGGATGCTGTTATAATCATCGTTATCTGCTTCGTATTTAGCGATCCACTTTTCAATGCCAATCCCCGCGGTCACAGCAAAACCACCAATGTGATCAAATTTATTGCTCGCCTTAGGGGCCACAAAATCACTCAGGCATTTATAGGTTGATTCCCCGGACTTATTCTGTTGCTGGCGGATATGATGGAAAGTTGTTAACACCTCTGTGCGCGATTCATCGGTATATACCTCTATATCGTCACCGCTGGCATTGGCCGGATAAATACCAAAGACCGCATTGGCCTGAAGCATTTTCTCCTTTTGAATCCGGTCCAGCATTTGACGGGCATCGCCATATAACTTAAGCGCCTCCCTGGCTTTTGACCGGGTCTCTTCCGTCTCAAAACGACTCAGCCATTTTTGTTTCGACGCCTCATCCGTCACCTGGTTAATTCCTTTATAACTTCCGGTCAGGCGCCAGGCATGGAAGAAAAAGGTCCAGTCGATATACTTACGGATCTCTTCAATGGGGTAATCTTTTAATACATGGGTGCCTGTCATCGCCGGCAAAGGCAACACCGTGTTATCCCAGTCCACCTGGTATTTATTATCCCGTGCCTCTTCAATGGGAACGATGGTTAATGTCTTTTTGGCGGTGTTATTCTCACGAATTTCTTCGTATTCAAATCTTATATCTTTAGCAAATTGTTCCTTGTCCTTCTCCGAAAGAAGGGAACTAACCACTTGCACACTCTTGGATGCATCCTTCACATACACCACCGGGCCATCATACTCCGGCTCTATCTTAACGGCAGTGTGAATCTTGGAGGTAGTCGCTCCGCCAATCATCAACGGCATCTTTAAATTCCGCCGTTTCATTTCACGGGCAACGTTTGTCATCTCCTCCAGCGAAGGGGTAATCAAACCGCTTAATCCGACAATATCAACGTTCTCCTCAACGGCTGCCTGCAAAATCTTTTCGGTGGGAACCATCACTCCCAGGTCGATGATTTCATAGTTATTACATGCCAGAATAACGCTTACAATATTTTTACCGATATCATGGACATCACCTTTCACGGTAGCCATCAACACTCTTCCGGCAGAAGAGCTCTTTTTATTATTAGCTGCTTTTTCAGCTTCCACATAAGGCTGCAAAATAGCCACAGCACTTTTCATCACCCGGGCTGTTTTCACCACCTGCGGTAAAAACATCTTACCCTCCCCAAAAAGATCGCCAACGGTATTCATGCCATTCATCAACGGCCCTTCAATGATGTCTAACGAGAACTCATATTTGTTTCGAGCCTCCTCAAGATCTACCTCCAGAAAGTCAGCTATTCCTTTCACCAATGAATGACTCAACCGCTCTTCCAGTTTCAATTCCCGCCATACCAACCGATTATCTTCTTTCCCGGCTACTTTCTGATCTTTTATCTGCTCGGCAAATTCAATCAATCGTTCTGTGGCATCGAGACGGCGGTTCAACACCACATCTTCCACTCTTTCCAGCAAGTCCGTGGGAATATCATCATAAATCTGCAACATACCCGGATTAACAATCCCCATATCCATACCTGCTTTGATGGCATGAAAGAGGAAGACGGAGTGCATGGCTTCACGCACCACATTGTTACCCCGGAATGAGAAGGAGAGGTTACTAACCCCGCCGCTCACCTTGGCATAAGGCAGATTTTCCTTAATCCATTTCGTGGCTTTAATAAAATCAACGCCATAATTATTGTGTTCCTCAATACCTGTGGCGATAGCCAGTATGTTAGGATCGAAGATGATATCCTCAGGCGGGAAATTCACTTTTTCCGTTAACAACTTATACGCCCTGCCACAGATCTCCTGACGACGCTCTAAGGTATCGGCCTGTCCTTTTTCATCAAATGCCATTACAACCACAGCCGCTCCATATTCTTTTATTTTAGCAGCATGTTCAAGAAACGGCTCTTCACCTTCTTTCAGACTGATAGAATTAACTACTGCCTTTCCTTGCAAACACTTCAGGCCTGCCTCCAACACTTCCCACTTGGAACTGTCAATCATCACGGGCAACTTGGCAATATCGGGTTCAGAACCCATCAGATTCAGAAATGTCACCATCTCCTTTTGGGCATCCAGCATGGCATCATCCAGGTTCACATCAATAATCTGGGCACCGCCTTCAACCTGATCCCGGGAAATAGAGAGCGCCTCTTCGTATTTCTCTTCACGGATCAGGCGCGCAAACTTACGTGACCCGGCCACGTTGTTACGTTCCCCTACATTGATAAAATTACTCTCCTGGTTGAATGTCAATGGTTCCAGCCCGCTTAACCGGGTGATATGTTTATTTTCTGAAGGAAGATGTAATTGGGCCTGTTCAGCCAATCGGGCAAACGCCTTGATGTGAGCCGGTGTGGTACCACAACAACCGCCCAGTATATTCACCAATCCTGTATCCAGATACTCTTTGATTTGACTGGCCATCTGTTCCGGCGTCTCATCATATTCCCCAAACTGGTTGGGCAATCCGGCATTGGGATAGGCACTAATTCGAAAAGAAGATTTTTTCCCCAACTCTTCAATATAGGGGCGTAAATCCCTGGCCCCAAAGGAACAGTTTAAGCCAATGGAGAATAAATCGATGTGAGAAACAGCGTTGATAAAGGCTTCAATGGTCTGCCCGGATAAAGTCCTTCCACTGGCATCAGCCACAGTAGCGGATATCATTACCGGAAACTTCTTAATGCCACGGGACTTGAGTTCCTGATTGATGGCAAAGAGTGCTGCTTTGGCATTCAGGGTATCAAACACCGTCTCTACCAAAAACAGGTCAATTCCCCCATCAAGCAAGCCCTTGGTCTGCTCCTGGTAGGCTTGCACCAAATCATCAAACGTAACGGCCCGGTAACCGGGATTATTCACATCGGGAGATAAAGAAGCTGTTTTGTTGGTAGGCCCCATTGATCCTGCCACAAAACGGGGCTTCTGGCTGGTGGACATCCCATCGGCTGCGTCACGGGCAATCAATGCCGATTGTTTGTTGATCTCATAGACCAACGCCTCCATTTCGTAGTCAGCCTGAGAAATACTTGTGGCATTAAAGGTATTGGTTTCTATAATGTCTGAGCCGGCTTCCAGGTACTCCTGATGAATGCCTTTAATCACATCGGGTCGGGTAACAGACAATATATCATTGTTTCCCTTTAAAGGAGACGGATGATTTTTAAAGCGATCACCTCTGAAATCAGATTCCTCCAACTGATGCTTCTGAATAAGGCTTCCCATAGCCCCATCCAATAACAGCACCCGTTCTTTTATCACTTTGTACAATAACTTGTTTCTCTCCATCAAAAAAAATGTTTTCCTACTTGGTTAATGTTTGCATCTTGTGGTGCCAATATCCGGTTTATCAATAGCTTCACGTACAATTCAGAGGGAAATCTAACTCCCGGCAACACCGAATGACAAAAGTAATACAAAAATAGCCAATCCCTTAAAGTAAAAGGGATTTCAACATCTTTGCCCACATTGTGAAATTTTTTCTTCCCCTCCTCAATGTTAACAATACCCAATGCCTTCCAACACCTACACATCGTTAATGAAAGGAAGAAAAAAGTAGCAAATGACCAAACAAATAAACTATAGGAAGATACATTCCCAAAAACAATTGATATAAAAGAAAAAAACCGGCACGTTCAGCATAGCATTATCAAAAAATGAGGAAGAGTACGTGTTTAACCAAGGCGGACATTGCTGAAGGGAAAAGAAGCTATAGCGTATTTCTAAAAGAAGGGAAACATCTTTTTAAACAAAAAGCTGACATGGCAGGTCAGCTTTCCTATTGTTTATTTTTTTAAAATTATTCACCCAATAGTTCGTTAAGGACAGCATGATGTTATATCATGAGCTAGATGAAAATCAGTCTAAAGGCTATTATCTAAAATCTAACGACCTATTGTCACCTACATCAACGTATTATAAAAATAACTTCCGAGTGTGAGGTAAATAAACATCCCGATAATATCGTTAAGGGTGGTAATAAAAGGCCCGGTCGCCACAGCCGGATCAACATTAACCCGTTTGAGCAGCATCGGAACAAAAGTCCCAAAGAGGGAAGCAAAAATAACCACCGAAAACATAGCAACAGAAACAGTAAAAGTCAGTGCCATGTTGGAATCAATAAGTCTATTGTAACCAAAAATCAATAACGCCATAACAGTCGCATTGAGCAGGGCCACCGCCAACTCTTTTAGCAATTTACCCCAGGCGGTATCAATACCCATGTCACCGCTAGCCAGTGACTGCACCACAATAGCGGAGGATTGAATCCCCACATTTCCACCCATGGCCGCAATCAATGGCATAAAAAACGCCATTTGGGGATAATTATCCAGGTAAGATTCAAAGCCGCCAATAACCCGCGATCCCAGAATTCCTCCAAATAAACCGATCATCAACCAGGGGATTCGAGCGCGTGTTAACAACCAAACGCTATCCGACGATTCCACATCTTCGGTAATACCCGATGCATATTGGTAATCCTTTTCTGCTTCTTCCCGCATCACATCTACCACGTCATCAATGGTAATGCGCCCTACCAGCCTGCCGATATTATCCACAACAGGAAGAACCACCAAGTCATATTTATCCATGATATTACTTACCTCCTCAGAAGAGGTATTAACATTCACGGAGATCACATCTTCATTATAGATATCTTTCACCCTGGCATCAGCAGAACTGAGTAACATGCGCTTCAGGGATAAAGTGCCCTTTAGTATATCATCATTATCGACCACATACACATAATAGACCTCATCGATCTCTTCAGCTTGCCGCCGCATGCTGCGTAAACAGGTAGGTATACTCCAGCTCTCTTTGACCTTGATAAGCTCCTTGGCCATCAAACCACCCGCTGAATCTTCATCGTAATTCAGCAGATCAACAATATCTCCAGCCGTACTGACATCATCAATGTGGGAGAGCACCTCTTTCTGTCTCTCTTCATCCAGCTCCCCTAAAACATCGGCCGCATCATCCGAATTCATTTTATGAATGAACCGCTTGGCAATTACATCACTAGGCAAACTGGCCAGAAACCGTTTCCGGTCATCTTCTTCCAGCTCTGTGATAACATCAGCGCCGGTATCATCATCCATCAGGAAATAGAGGAACTTAGCTTCTTCTATTTCCAGCTCTTCATAAATCTCGGCAATATCAGCAGGGTGTAACGCCTCAATAATCTCTGAAACCGCTGCTTCATCTTTACGCTCAATTAATGAACGCAAGTTCTCTACAAACTCTCTTGTCAACTCAAAATTCATCATAATACCGAGATTTTAAGAGTTATTTTTTAGGTTCTAATCTTACTCCAATAACGGATGTGCTTCTACTAGTTGGGTGAGCGCCACAAATTCGGCTACCGATAATTGCTCCGGTCTTTTTTGCATCACAGGTTCCTCATTTACCGCTTCCCGATTAAATGGTATTGCTTTTATCGAGTTCCGAATGGTCTTCCTGCGTTGATTAAAGGTGGCCTTAATGATCTGCTTAAAGAGCACCTCATTGCAATCCAGCTTTTTCGTGTTATTCCGGGTTAATCGTATAACAGCCGATTTGACTTTAGGAGGGGGTGTAAAAACGTGTTCATCAACCGTAAATAAATACTCCACATCATACCAGGCCTGAAGCAGTACACTCAAAATACCATAGGCTTTTTTACCGGGAGCAGAAGCAAGCCGTTCAGCTACCTCTTTCTGCAGCATTCCAACTACCTGTGGAATTTGATCTTTAGCTTCCAGTACTTTAAAAAAGATCTGACTGGAAATATTGTAGGGGAAATTTCCAATTACCGAAAACGGTTCTGTGAAAAAAGTAGGCAAATGAAGATCCAGAAAATCCCCTTCAATGATTCGGTCCTTTAGCTCAGGGTAATGCTCATGAAGATACTCCACTGATTCGGTATCAATCTCAATCACCCGAAGAGAGATATCATCGCGTTGCACCAAATAACGGGTCAACACCCCCATACCAGGTCCGATTTCCAACACCTCTGCCGGATCGCTGGTAAGGCTTTCCACAATCCTCAGTGCTATATTCTGGTCATTCAAGAAATGCTGACCCAAATGTTTCTTTGCTTTTACCTGTTTCATGTCTGATAGTTGATAAGTGAGCATTACGATCTTATAACGGCTGATATCAGGCAATTGGCTTTACCCAAAACAAATTATTATCTTGCGACGCCGCAATCCGCGCGCAAAGGTAAGAATTCATACCTTTCAAAAGAACGCAATAAGATAACTAATTTATTAAAACCATTCAATTTTGAGAAAACGACTGTCAAAGCTCATACAATACGTGCTATTCCCTGCTTTTGGCTTAGCCATCATCTGGTATTTATATAAAGATCAAAAAGCTACTGAAATCTTAGATATATTAAAAAATGACATGAACTTCGCATGGATTGGTCTATCTGTATTGTTAGGACTATTAAGCCATGTGAGCCGTGCCATGAGATGGCAAATGCTTATCGAACCCGTGGAAAAGAAACCTGGTTTGAACAACACCTTCTGGTCGGTTATGACCGGGTACCTGGCCAACCTGGTTTTTCCTAGAATGGGGGAGGTATCCAGATGTGGTGTATTAAGCAAATATGAAAACATGTCTTTTCCCAGGGTTGTAGGAACTGTTGTGATTGAACGCTTGTTCGACCTGTCAATGCTGATTCTCATTTCAATCATTGTGCTCACAATTCAATTTGACACCTTGGGCAGTTTTCTGGCCCGTCAACTGAAATTCGACAGCATTGGTGAAAAACTATATTCCCCGACAACCTGGTTCGTCATCTTGTCGATCCCAGTTGTTATCTTATTCGTTAAGCGATTATCTAAAAAACATAAACTATTTGCCCGCTTTTCTTCTTTATGGGAAAATTTCACCGAAGGTTTCACTTCTATCCGTAAAGTAAAGAACAAACCACTCTTCCTCTTTCATACGTTCTTTATCTGGCTGATGTATTTTCTGATGATATATGTCCCCTTCTTTAGTTTAGAAGCAACAAGCCATTTATCCGTCGGTGCCGGATTAACCATCCTGTTTACCGGCAGCCTGGGTATGCTTGCCCCGGTTCAGGGGGGATTAGGTCCCTGGCATTTCATGGTCATTGCTACCTTAAAAATGTATGGCATTCCTGCTGATGTAGCGGGTATTTTTGCACTGGTTGTTCATGCAGCTCAAAACACCATGATCATCATTACAGGATTACTGGCTTTTGTTATATTGCCGATAACAAACAGGCAAAAAATGATACTAACGGAAGCTTAAACCTTCAGTGACAAATAAAAAAAGCAATAAGGTATTATACCAATTATTTTATGATGGTTTTGGTATAATACCCTTTTTCTCGCATGTGCTTTTATGCACAATTAATACGACAACAGTACGCTTTCGTCATCCATTTAGTGAAATAACATAAAGGATGAAGATACGGATATCCGGCACTCTCAAATAAATTCATATTAAATGAAAAAACCTTCATTAATCAAGGTATTCATTTGGACCGTTACTATTGCCGCATACATTTATTTGGTGCACCGACTTATTCAGTTCGATTACTGGAACCAGTTTTCTTTCTTTGACAAGCCTAATTCCTGGTGGACCTATCTATTACTATTTCATCTACTGCTGTGGGGCTGTAACATCGGCTTGGAAACATTAAAATGGCAAGCGCTTTTGCGGCCGGTCGTAAAGGTTAATTTTACCCACGCGTTCAAAATGGTACTGGCCGGCATGACCACGGGTGTCATTACCCCGGCCAGGCTGGGTGAACCAGGAGGAAAACTCCTATTGTTGAAAAAAGAGTTCAGGCTCGCTGCCGGAGTGGCAACTTATTTAGGAGGTATGCTTCAAACTGGTGTTACAACCATACTGGGAGGCATTAGCTTTTTGTATGTACTCGGAAAACCCGACTTATCAATTTTTAAAGTGGGCCAACTCAATGATGCAATCACGCTTCTGGTCATCCTTGCATCAACTGTTGTCCTAATTTATTTTGCCCGGAAACATGTAAAACGATTTGCAGGCTCAATAAGAACCGCATTCAGCCAAGTCGTGTCAAATGGATTCCCCTTTGAGGCCTTAATATATACCATCCTCCGGTTCATTGTTTTCAACATCCAGCTTTATTTCTGGCTTATATTCTTCAATGTAAACCTTACAGGAGCTCTGTATTTTATCATCTCACCCATATACTTCCTGTTGATAACTGTTATTCCCGGTTTCTTCCTGGCGGATCTTGGAATTCGAGGCTCCGTGGCTATTTTTGTATTCAGCCAGCTCACTAATAATATAACTGCAATTATTGCAGCGACCTTTGCTTTGTGGTTGTTTAACGTCGCTATTCCGGTCCTGTTGGGATCTTCAATTGTGCTTTCTCATAAAGAAAAATAAGATTTTTAATAACCTTTACAACATAATTAAAGTAAAAGACCTCTGTAACATTTAGTTTTTTTTAGATTTCTCCTTATATTTAAAAGCCTTTTAAGAGAAGTTATAAATTGCCGTTATGGAACAGTATTTACAAGAACTTATAAAAGAAAATAACCGGGTAATAATCCCCAATTTTGGAGCGTTTATCATTGCCAAAGAAAAAGGTTTTTCCATCCTATTCAACAACTTCCTAAGTTTCAATGACGGCTTACTGGTTGATTTTGTATCTGAAAAGGAAGGCCTTAATAAAGAAGCTGCTCTTGATAAGGTGATGCATTTTGTGGGACAATTAAAACGTACCCTTGATTCATCCGGTTCCTATACATTAAAAGGCTTAGGCACCTTCACCAAAGATGCTAACGGCATCTTAAGGTTTACCCAGGAAAGCGAACTGCCTGTGGATAACATTGAATCGCTTACTGAAAAAGAAATGGCTAATGATGAGTTACTTGATATAGTCAGTAATGATGAAGCCATAGAGCAGGAGTTAGCAGAAGAAATTCAGGAGACACCGCTACCACCAGAGAAAAAAAGAGAAAAGAAAGGTACTGTCACAGACACTTCTAAACAGGAAGAACCAGCAGCTAAGAAAGAGGAAACAACCAACTCTTCCGGACATCATCGTGTTCGCCATTCCCGCAAATACAAACCTTTTAATATTGAGCGTTCAGCACTTATTATTTCTCTCTTAGTTTTATTACCTGTTTTATTAGTAGCAGTATATTTCCTTTTCTTCCACCAGGACACCAAAAACAAAGAAGTTTTTAATAAAAACACGGTGGTGGTCAAAGAAATAAAAAACGATTCTGAAAAAAGTAAATCCAAAGAACCAGCAAAAGTGACCACTCCGCCAACAGAAAAACCAGTGAAAGCGGAAAAAGTGCCGGCTGAACAACCCACTAAAAAAGTTACTCCTACTGAAAAGAAACAGGTAACAACAACTAATCGAAAACCACATACCGTTATTGTAGGCAGCTTCAAGGAGGAAAGAAATGCCAATAAAATGGTGGCCACCATGAAAGAAAAAGGCTACGAGGCGGCTTTCAAATTTCCCAGAGGTTCCATGTTCATGGTTAGCGCAGGGGCTTATGACAAAACATCACAGGCCATGGCTGTTCAGGAAGAACTTTTATCCAACCATAAAATAGAAAGCTGGATATTAACAATAAAGGAATAATAATACACCTTCTAAAAATTAAAAGACCTGAAAGATTCAGGTCTTTTTTCATTATGGCATATATACTTTTAATCATCAGCTTCTCACTTCTGGCTGGCTATATAGCTTTCCTCTTTTCATGGCAAAACGCATGGCAAAACGCCACTATTCCTGTTAAGAAACAGCCGGTAAACACCTCGAATATTTCGGTAATCATCCCGTTCAGAAATGAAGCGGACCAGCTTGGAACACTTCTTAACACATTAAAGACGCAATCACTGCCTAAAGATTCATGGGAACTGATATTGGTTAACGACCACTCCACCGACCAGGGGTTAGCCGTTATTAACCAAAACCAGCAAACTTTCACCAATCTCCGGGTAATTAACAATGACAAACAGGGCAAAAAGGCGGCATTAAAAAAAGGTGTATCCATAGCCCGGGGAGAATACATTGTAACTACAGATGCTGACTGCCATTTTCAAACAGATTGGCTTAAAACAATCGTTTCCTGCATCCACCACCATGCCCCGCAATTGATAATAGGGCCGGTAAAAATGAATGGTGATGATTCCTTTCTCAGTCGTTTTCAGGAGATGGATTTTCTTGCACTGCAAATGTGTGGGGCAGGAGCTGCCCTGGCAGGAACACCCTTTCTCTGTAACGGTGCCAACCTGGTGTTTAACAAAGGGCTTTATCAACATGTCAACCTAAAAGAAAAATATCAATCGGGCGATGACATGTTTTTGCTGGAAGCAGTGAAGAAAAGCAAAGGGGTTGTTCATTACCTGAAATCCCGTTCGGCCATCGTAGAAACAGCTACCGCCCCTACCTTACAAGCTTTTCTGAAACAAAGAGGCCGTTGGCTCTCCAAATCCCCGGGATATAACGACACAACCGTAATAGTTGTTGCGGTATTGGTCTTTTTTGTCAATGCCCTACAGCTCCTGCTGCTTGTTGCTGCTCTATTTAATTACAAAGCATGGCCCTGCTGGTTAATATTCTTTCTCGGTAAAACAGCAGTTGATTACCGGCTCATTAAATCCGGTCAATCATTCTTTAACCAATCCATTAGCTTTTCAGTCTTTGCTGGTATGCAATTAATTTATCCCGTTTATATGATGGCCTCAACCATCGCTGGTTTTCTTATTCCCGTCAAATGGAAAAAAAATTAAAAAAAGCATTTTCCCACTATCGCTTTACGCGTAACGGCATAATAATTCTATGCATTTTCCCTGATAAACGACCTGTTGAAGCTCAGCAAAGTGACAATTCTGGATCCTCAATAAAGAGAAGCGCGAATCTCTATTTAGATTCTTTTTACATTAACCCCATTAATAAAGAAAACATGCCGTGAACTAACGGTATGCATATACGTTGTGCTACTCATAGGCAAATTTTCATGATTTGAATCGGAGATCATATATTTTCTTTCACACCCCTATCAACCTTAAGCCCATCCGAATTAAATAACGGTGAATCTTTTCTATAAGGTACCCTACAAACTGGAACAAAACCTGAAGCAGGCAATGCAATCAATCCTAATTATCAAACAAGACAGGCATATTGAATGCATGTTTTACCAATAACCAAATTCATTTCACTTTCCACTCTCTATTATAATCATACCAAACCTTCTTCAATATGACTTTGGGAAGATGACATTAGCTAATTAAAGACCAATTAAAAGCATAGCGCAGTAAGTGGTCATTTTAATCGTCTATACGTATTACTCTTCCTCCATAGCGGCGAAGAGACTTTTAGACTGTTCCAATCCGGAGGGAAAGGTCTTGGAAGTTTTGGCACCCAATTCGCGCATTTTTTCGGCACGGGAGATAATATTTCCCTTTCCATTCACCAGCTTGTTCATGGAGGTGGCATACACCCCTTGCAGATGTTCTATGGATTTTCCGATGCGTTGCAGATCCTGAGTAAAAGCCACCAGTTTATCGTACAAAGCCCCAGCCTGACGGGCAATCTCCATGGCATTACGACTTTGGTTCTCCTGTTTCCAAATGGACACAATGGTTTTAAGCGTGGCCAGCAAGGTAGAAGGGCTGACAGGCACAATTTTACGCTCCCAGGCAAAGGCAAACAACTCCTTGTCGGCCTCCACGGCCACGGCGAAGGAGGCTTCTACGGGGACAAACATGAGCACAAAGTCGGGCGATTGAAAATCAATGCCGGAGGCATAGTTCTTCTCGTGCAGCCCCTTAATGTGCTGCCGCATACTCAACAAATGATCTTTAAGGTTTTTTTTCTGTTCGTCAACATCAGTGGCATTCACATATCTTTCATAAGCAACCAGTGACAGTTTGGAATCGATGATGACATGTTTGTTATCGGGCAAATACACCACCACGTCGGGCCGGATTGTGTCACCCTCAGCATTGCGAGATACCACCTCACGTTCATATTCTCGTCCCTTGGTCAGACCTGATTGTTCCAGAATCCGTTCCAGGATCATCTCGCCCCAGTTACCCATCTTCTTCACATCTCCTTTCAGGGCCCGGGTTAAATTACCCGCCTCTTCACTAATTTTATGATTGAGTTCATATAACCGTTTCACTTCCCCCTGTAGGCTGAGTTTGTCGCGCAACTCCTTTTCATAGGTATCAGCCACCTGTTTTTCAAACGACTCAATTTTATCTTTAAACGGCGATAATACATCGGCCAACTTCCGAGATTGCATCATTGACATCTCCTGGCTCTGACGCGTCAGCACCCTGTTGGCAATATTTTCAAACTCCGCCGTCATCTGTTCTTTCAGAGCTTTAACCTCTTCAGCTTTCTGTTCATTTTCCCTTGACAGGTGTTTTAATTCAGTCTCCAAGGCCGACAATTGAATGGCCCGTTGTTCCGAAATATCCCTTTCGGTTTGCACATTAGCTTTCAGTTCAGCATTCTCAGCCAGCGCCATATTAAACCGCTCAGCCAGCAGCTGACTCTCTTTTTCCTTCTCAAGCAGATGAACCCGGTTCTTTGCCATTTGCCATCGAATAAAAAGGAGCGCAATTACCACACAGATAATCATTAAAGCCAGGGCATAATACAAAGGGACCATCATAATTGTTACGTTTCTATAAGTTGAATATGAACCAGCAAAGATAAAGCGTGAATTCGCTTTTCTGTCATTAAATGATGACCGGAACGAAACATTACTCACTCCACCAATTCCTCATCCAAATACTGATGCATCATCTCCTTGTCCAGTTCCTTATTCTGCTCAATAAACGCCATCAATGAATCCGCCTGTGCTGTTTTATTAACCCCATACAAGTGCGACTCCTGGATCTCAAAGAGATGCCCGCAACCAATCTTCTCAAACAATTCACGCAGGACAGCATGATCTTTGATGTCGGACATCACAAAAGTGCTCAACTTATCTATTTCCCAATACTTCTTATCCATCTTTTGCATTCCTGTGAATGCCTTCAGTAATTGCCCTTCGGGTGTACAATCATTCGTAATGAAAAGAAACGTACGCAGCACCACCATTCCCTCAATGATATCGGCTTTCAGGTAACCTAACCGCATATCATTTAAACGATATTCAATGAGTAATTCATCATTGACACCCCGTTGCACCTTAGGCTCCCGAAGCGAATTCCATAGATAGAAATGCAGACTGGCCTCACCGAACCCTTCCAAACGCTCGTTCAATCGGTGCAACACATGGGCTTGCAGATACACTTCCAACGCTAAATCCTTAAAGGCGCACTCGATCCCCAAATCGGCGGCCTGGATTGTGATCCAATTAAAACCATTAAAAAAAGATCCCCATCCCACTTTTATAATCATCCGTTTGTGCCCATCAAGCCGGATTACTTTTTTTTCCGGCTTCAAAAAATTCATTTCTATCAAGTCATAGACCTGATTCGATAGATTTGTTTCTTCGGGCCAGTCGCCGGATTCAAACCAGATAAATTTTTTATCCAAACGGGAAAAGATAGTTGTAAGCACCTCTAAATAACTGTAAAATTCAAATTCTACTTCCCGGTAATTATTCCAATGATCCAGAAAAGGGGTAAAAGCTTGCTTCACCACATGTGCCTTAGGAAAATCATCCTCCTCAAGAATGCGCAAATAGTGCTTTAAAGACACCACAACGGTATAAAAATCATACATGGAAACTAATTTACCGCCGGGCCGTATCTCAACCATTATATTTTTGAGGGTGTCATTAATGGTTTTCCGAAAATTTTTGAAAAACTTTCCCGGCAAGTCATTATTTTTACCCCGGTCAATCCGCACCGCCCGAAAACGCGCCACATATAATACACTAAGCTCCTCAGACGGAATCAAATCAAAAGCCTCCTGAGCATCCCAGGCGACAGCGACTTGCCTGGCTTTGGCAAAAAACTTATTCTTATTCTGCCGCACTTCTAACTTTTTGTCATGCTTAACGGTTCTTTTCTTTTTATTTTTACTCATTGTTTTCAGGTTTAGGTTAGATGGTTAAACAATGTGTTTTTATATCATTTTAAAATTCAATTTTGACATAATCTGTGCCTGAATCCCCGTCCCCTTATTCAACTTTCACCTTGCACGATAATTCTTATAGCCCATACGGCTGCATTGAAATAGCCAACCGGCTCAAAATGTCTTCATTAAAATAATTATTTTTTCCGGCTTTCTCTAAAAAAGAGTGGGTACTTCATAGTTATGATAATTTACTGTAATGAGGGTTTACTACATTAAGATCAATGTTCCCTTCCATCAAATAAGCAATAGCTATAAAGTTTTCAGCAAGCTTATAACCTCTAGCCCGAGCCTTG
>RHGE01000096.1 GCA_004296775.1 Marinilabiliaceae bacterium JC017 | reverse complement strand
GTTAGCGCCGATGGTACTGCGTCAAGTGGGAGAGTAGGTCGCCGCCAACCTTTAGAAACCCGATGTTCATTAGAACATCGGGTTTTTTGCGTTTATACCCCTGGGATTTTTGATGTTCGATGATTGAAGTGGGGATGTTCGATGGTTCTGAGTTTTATGTTGGAAGATAGAGGCTAGAGGCTGGAAGTTGGAGGGGAATTTGGTTGATGGTTCCGGGTTTTGGATTCTGAGGATGGTGTTCTGGGTTCTATGTTAATGGTTTGATCAGGGGTTGAACAGGTACCTGCTAAGTACCAACGATGGGTTTGCTTCGGATCAACTCCGCTAACAGCGGAGTTGATCCGAAGCTGTCCCGACGCAGGTACGATGAAGACCCATTGAATTGCCAATGAAATTACGGGGAGTAACCAAACAGTAGCCTACTGCTGCTGCGTTTAACTAGCATAAAGCCATCTATTAATCTCTCTCTTCTATCCTCTGTGTTTTCATGTGGGACGTTGTCCCAAACCTTACTTCCTTTTTGGCATTGCCTCCATAATGACAAAGATCTGAATCAACGATTAACTGTTTACTGTTCACTGTTCACTGCCTGCAGTCTACAGCTGCCTCGATGAATTTTTCTTTCCCACCGGCCGAAATTCCCATATTCATTTTCGTCGCGTTTTCGCCATCCCATTTATTTTTTGGGCTTGCGTGCTTCTGATCGTTATGGTTTGGTGTTTCGGGTCCTGAGTTTTGGTTTGATTTTACCATCAAATGCTGCGGTTTGCAGCTTGGGTGAACTGCTTAGGCAGGCTGGGTGCTTTGACTTTTTTATTGGGGCGTTTTGGTTATAAATATTGGACTGGAACGTTTTTGTATTTGCAGAGAAAATGAAATTAGTTGGAAGATATCTTTTTTTCTGTGGGTAATAAGAAATACGCTTTTTCTGCAGGTAGGGGATGAATGGTTTGAAATGAGTTTTGGTGTTATTGTTTCAACCGGGATGATGGGAAATAAAAATTGGAATATTATGCGAACTGTTATTCATGCCATGGTTGTTAGTAGGGTAAGGTGATAATCCTGGTTGAATGGTGGGTGAATGAGGGGAAGAAGCTTTTTTTCCTAGTGTATTAACGGGATAGTTGAATCTATTTTTTAGGTCAGGGAGGTTGTACGTCTGCTTGGCCTCTGCATGACTTGTGTCGGGGAGGTTTCACGTCTGCATTGCTGTTGCATGGCTTATGAAAATAGGTTTGCACGTCTGCAAAACCCTTGCACAGCTTGTGAAAATGACTTATCACGTTTGCATGGGCTCTGCACTAAGTGTGTTTTTGACTTTGCACGTCTGCATGGCCTCTGCACGACTTGTGTCAATGAGTTATCACGTCTGTAAAGTCGTTGCATTAAGCTTGTCGGGGACTTTGCACACCGTATAACCCCGTTATTCAAATTTTTAAAGGGTCTGTGCGGGTGAGATTGTTTGTTTTTCTTGGCAGGTGGTTTCTTTTGAAGGGGGTAACTTAATTGGGTGGGGGTGTGTTTTTGGGGATTATGGGGTGTTACGGTTTTACGGTTTGCGGTGTACGGTACTGCTGTTTTTCGGATTCTCATTTTTTCAATTTTTCACCTTTTCTGTTTGTGAGGGTTTTGATGGTATGAGGGCGTTTTAGGATGTTGGGCTGCGACAGGGGGCGCAGCGGCAGCCGGCAGTTGCCGGGGCTGATGTGGTGTGGCGGGCGGAGGCGACGAAGGAGCCCCACGCACCGGCAATACGCCACACAGCCCGGGTGACTGGCGCTATAGCGGAGCACCCGGCCGTTCGCCCAAAAAAAGTTTCACAATTTACAGTTAGCAGTGATCAGTCAACAATGAACAGTTAACAGTTGGCAGTGATCAGTTAGCAGTGCTTAGTTAATAGTTATAAAACGGCTTCTGCTTTTATTTCTTTCCTGATTTTATAGGTTACCACTTGGCTGTTGAGCTGTGTGGATTTGCCGGATCCGGAGGGGCCTATGGTGGAGATGATTTTGCTTTGTTTGAAGGGGTTTGGGTTGTTTTATTTATCCCTTAAGCTTTTGACTGGATTACATGTGGCTGCCAGGTATGTTTGCCAAATTAGCGTTATGCCGGCAATTACCAGTGTTATGAATCCTGCCATAGCAAATAGCCACCATGAAATTGCTGTTTTAGAGGAAAAGTTTTCGAGGTATTTAGCGATTAACCACAAGGCGATGGGGCAAGAGATGATAAAGGCGATTCCAATTGTTTTCAGAAAACTTCGGGATAGGTGAAGGATTATTTGACTGGTTGTGGAACCATTTACTTTTCGGATGCCTATTTCTTTTATTCTTTGTTGTACGTTGAACAGGGAGAAACCAAAGAGTCCCAGGGCTGAAATGAATAGCGCAATGATGGTAAATAAAACATAGATCTGTGCTACTTTTTTGTCTTCAACATACATGGCTTTGACATCATCTTCTACAAAATGATAGGTAAATGCTTTATTGGGATTAACCTGTTGGTGCAGGTTTTTTAGAAAGGTGAGTGATTGCTGTTGCGTGCCTGGCGTTATTTTCATCATATAATCCACATTAACTCTATCATCCATATATACCATGATGAGTGGGGAAATTGGTTGTGATAGGTGTTCGAAATGAAAGTCTTTGACCACACCAATAATGCTGTATGGTTTTGTTTCGCTTTGGCTCCAATACTGATTAATTAGTTGGGCGTTTTCTATGTTGGAGATGTTAAAGTATTTCTTTGCGGTTTCGTTGATGACAATTTTATATTCCCGGTTTTTATCTTTTGAGGGGAGGAAGAACCGGCCTTCTGTTAATTGTAGTTTGTATAAGCCTTTGAATTCAGGCGTTACAATGAGCTGACTGACGGAACTGTATTCGCTGGATGAGGGCGCTTCAGGTGCAGAAGCCAGTTTCCAGGGGAAATAATAGGTTTTTATAGGTGAAAATCCATAGGAGAGATTGGTGAGATAACTGTATTTCTCAATTTCGTCGGCAACGAATTGAGTTTGTTTCTGCTGATGATTTATCTTTTTATGGAATTCTTCTTCTGACTTTTTCATCCTTTCGGGCGAGGCATTTTCAACATTGGGATATGGTATTTGTTTAAAGAAGTTCACATTCACAATGTTGGCCTTGTTAAAACCAAGATCTTTATGCAGCATAAAGTGTAATTGTTTGAGAAAAAAGAAGGAAACAATTAAGAGGGTGATGGTGGCTACATATTGAGTGGTTAGCAAAAAATGACGGATTCTTTGCGGTTTTTCACCTGTTTTACCCCCTTTAAAAATAGTTGTTGGATTTATTCGTGCGTATTTAATCGCGGGGAAAAGGGAGGTGATGGCAATTAGTATTGTGGCTGTTGAGATGTATAATAATAAATCGTTTGGGTATATGAACGATAATTCCCGATTTGAAAAACGACTGACAATGGGTTGCAATAATTCTATTAATACGACAGAAATAGTAATGGAAATAA
This sequence comes from Marinilabiliaceae bacterium JC017, assembly GCA_004296775.1. Classification (GTDB taxonomy): domain Bacteria; phylum Bacteroidota; class Bacteroidia; order Bacteroidales; family Marinilabiliaceae; genus JC017. The sequence continues at coordinate 15,499 of RHGE01000096.1, read as the reverse complement.
AGGTGCAGACCATGTTTTCGAAGAGGAATAGTTTTGCCAGGCTCACAGGACCGGCTCCCAGTATTTTTCTTACGCCTAGTTCTTTTTCTCGTTTTAAGATGATTACGTTATAGATATTGGTATAATTGATGCTGCTGATGGCAAAAATCCCCATAGCTATTAATAACAGGATTAATAGTGTGTTTTTATTACCATGTTTGGAAAAGAGCCAATTATTAGTTTTGTGGTTAAAATACTCATTAATCAACGGTCGGTAGATGAGTTTGCTCTCTGTGAATTGAAAATGTGACTGGCAAAGGGTTTCTACTTTTTTATTAAGCGAAGTGATGTTAGCCTTGTTGTTTAATACAATAAAATCGCTTCCAATCACCATACTAAGCGCTTGGTTGGCATATGTAGGTAAAATGGCGTCAAAAGTAATAGAACTATTTCCCGGGAAGTTATCAAGAATCCCTGCCACAGTAAATGGGAGGTTGAAATATTTCAATTGCTTTCCGATGGGATTATCAGTACCAAATAGTTTTTTGGCAAAGTGTTTTGTCAGTATGATGTTTTGCGGATTTTTTAAAATATCACTTTTATTACCGGTTAATAAGGGAAAATCAAACACTTTAAAAAACGATGAGTCGGCCACCAGGCAGTCGCCTTCAATTTCTCTGTGGTTTATTGTAAAGGCTTTATTTTTATGGATTCTAAGGGTGGTTTTTGCTATTATCTCAGGATATTGGTCATAATTTACATCCAGCATTTGAGCAGAAATGGGTGTAAAATTACTTGTCGCAGAGCTTTGGGTTGTAGAAAAGAAGATGCGCTCATGTTGATGATGGAGACGATCAGTATTAGACTCAAAAGAGACGTATTTTAATATTAACAGGGTACATGTTAAGCCAAGGGTTAAGCCCAGAATATTGATAGCAGAATATAACCGGCCAATTTGTAAGCCTCTCAGTGCTTGTTTAAAAAGTGTCCAATTCAATGTGGTTGGTTTTAGTTTATGTTTTTGCGACAGGATAGAGCGATTAATTTGTTAATCGCTCTATGTGTCCAATGTGATACCTGGTTTTTATAATGGTGGTATTTAAACCACTGCTACCTCTTTCCTGATTTTCTCAGTTACCACATGGCCGTCGAACAGGTTAATGGTGCGGTGGGCCATTTCGGCATGTGCGGGGGAGTGGGTAACCATGACGATGGTGGTGCCTTCTTCGTTGAGTTGGCGCAGGAGGTTCATGACTTCGGCGCCGTTTTTGGAGTCGAGGTTACCGGTGGGTTCATCGGCGAGGATCAGGTGGGGGTTGGCGACTACGGCCCGGGCAATGGCGACGCGTTGCTGTTGACCACCGGAGAGCTGCTGGGGAAAGTGTTTGGCGCGGTGGGATATTTGCATGCGGTCCAGCACGGCTTCTACTTTTTGCTTGCGTTCTTTGGCCGACATCTTAAGGTAAACCAGGGGCAACTCTACATTTTCATACACATTTAATTCGTCGATCAGGTTAAAGCTTTGAAATACGAATCCGATGTTTCCTTTTCGCAGGCTGGTGCGTTGCCGTTCTTTGAAGGTGGATACATCCATGCCGTTGAACCAGAGTTCGCCGGATGAGGGATTGTCGAGCAGGCCGATGATGTTTAGCAGGGTGGATTTGCCACATCCGGAGGGGCCCATGATGGAGACGAATTCGCCTTGTTTGATGTGTATGTTTACGTTGTTGAGTGCTGTGGTTTCCACTTCGTCGGTACGGAAGAATTTGGTGAGGTTATTTGTTTTTAGCATGGTTGAGTTATTTTAATAGATTGTTAGATTTTAGATAATAGACTTTAGACTGATTTACATTACTGTCATTTTAGTCTATTAACAGATTTGTTTATTGGATAGATACAATAGATTGTTAGATTTTAGACTTATTTATCTTCATCTCCTATTTGGGATTTTAATTGTTTTGGCTGTCAAATCAGCATTTATTGTTTTTTAGTTATTCATATTTAAGACTCTTTACGGGATTTTGGGTGGCGGCTTTCCAGGTTTGGTAACTTACCGTGATCAGTGTGACTGTTAAGGCTGCTACTCCTGCTAGCAGGAAAATCCACCAACTGATAGAGGTGTGCAGGGTAAATTTTTCAAGCCATTGATTCATGATATACAAGCCCAGTGGACAGGAAATGACATAGGCCATCAACACCCATTTGATGAAATCCATATTAAGCATTCGTATGATTTCATGAACTTTGGCACCGTTAACTTTTCGCACGCCAATTTCTTTGGTTCGACGCTCGGTGGCATAACGAGCCATACCAAAGAGACCGGCTGCCGTAATCAAGGATGCGATTAGCATGGCCCAACTCACGATTTCACCGGATTTTCTTTCTGCTTTATACAGGCTTTCATAATCGTCGTCTAAAAAACCATATTCAAAGGGGTAGTTAGGTGCTTCTTTTTTCCACATCTTTTTCATTGCCATAAGGGCTTTCTTTGGATTGGGCGTTGTTTTGACCAGCAGGACACATTCATTCCACAGGTTGGGAAGATTGCGGTAAATCTGGGGTTCTATCTCTTGATGCAACGATTTGGTATAGGCGTTTTTTACGATTCCTTTTATAATTAATGGTTCATTCCAGATGAATATTTTGGAATCGATAGGATTCTTTAATCCTAGCATTTTAACAGCCTGTTCATTGATTACACAATAATTTAAAGAGTCGTTTGATCCTAAGGGATTTTGACCTTTAATGATAGACATGTCCATAAAGTCGAAATAGTTTACTTTCACAAAACAGATCTCCATAATTAACTGGTTGTCGTGATCTCCTTCCTTATAGACCGCATCACCGTTCTGCCATTCATGAGGGGCACAGTTTTTCGCAGTCACTCCCACGATTTCTGGTGAGGCTAATAATTCCTGTTGTATACGATTGTAGTCGTTTTTGATATTTTCAGAGGCATGTATATAAACTACCTGTTCTTTAGTGAATCCCAAGTCCAAATCCTGAAGGAATGAAATTTGTTTCTGAATGGTGATAACACCAATGAGTAGCACCACCGATGCTGTAAATTGAAGGATAACTAAAATTTTTTGCAGAATGGATATCTTTTGTCCCTTAAACTGATCCTTAAGAGTTTTTACCGGATTAAATCGGGTTAGATAGAATGCTGGAAAAGTTCCGGCAAGTAGTATTGTTACCAAGAAGAGACCTGATAGAAAGAGGTACAACTCTTTACTTGTAAATGATATATTCAAATTGTAACCGATTAAATCATTGAATACAGGCAATAATATTTCAGCCAATAACACACCTATTAAAATTGAAGTAGATACATAAAAGGTGGTTTCCAGGAAAAAATCACTGATGAGTCTGGATTTAGGAGCTCCATTGGTTTTTTTAATACCCACAGATTTAGCACGTAGAAATGAAGTGGAAATAAAGAGATTCACAAAGTTGATACAACCAATGGTCAATACAATAAGAGCTATGAAAAGGAACGTGAGCATTAGGTTTTTGTCTCCTGTTATCGCTGGATCAAAACGAATGTCATTGCTGAAATGAATGTTTTGCAAAGGTTGGAGGTAGTGTTTGATCTGATTGATTTTAAATACTTCAAACCTAGAATAAATATATTCGGTTATTTTATTCTCCAGGTGGGCGATATTGGTATTTTTATTTATCCGCAGATAAATTGAATATCCATCGCTGTTTTCTAATTTAAATTTTTTCGCAATACCATGTGTCAGAAGTAGGGCATGGAAATTAAGGTGTGAGTTGGATGGCACATCATACATGACGGCGGCAATTTCATGGTCCCCGTAAAATGAAAGGACTTTGCCCACCGGATTCTTACCAGGAAAATATTTATTGGCCCACTGTTCATCAATGATGATGCTACCAGGATTATTGAGGAAATTTTCAATACTTCCGTGCTTCAGGTGATAATTGAAAAAATTGAAGAAGGTACTGTCCACAGCATAGACCTTATTTTCCGTTGCTTTTAACTGGTCGATTTTCAGGGTGCCCTTGAGAGGTAAAACACGCACCATGTCTTCCACTTCAGCAAATTTTTCATTTATCTCTTTTCCAAATATGCCAAATATGGAAGCAGACTGAATGGTGTCATTGTCGATATTGAACTTCGAGGTGACACGGTAGATATTTTCTGGCTGGTGATGGAATTTGTCGAAACTCATTTCATTCAAACACCAGAGGCCGATAAGAAGTGTAACCGCAATGCCGAGCGATAAACCACCAATACTTAGTAATCCGGTGGTTTTTTGTTTCTGGAAATTACGGATGAATATTTTAAAACTTTTGTAAAACATTGGTTTCTTTTTAATGCTGATTAAAACATGGAGTTATTCATATTTAAGACTCTTTACGGGATTTTGGGTGGCGGCTTTCCAGGTTTGGTAACTTACGGTAAGCAACGTAATAGTGAGTGTGAACAATCCTGCCAGTAAAAATATCCACCAGCTGATAGCTGTGTGTATGGTAAAATTGCTAAGCCATTGGGTCATTACAAGCCAGGCGAGCGGGCTGGCAATGATGAAAGCAATGGCTACCCATTGGATGAAATTCATATTTAGCAATTGAATGATTTCCCATACTTTGGCGCCGTTTACTTTGCGTACGCCAATTTCTTTGGTTCGACGTTCGGTGGCATAGCGTGCCATGCCAAAGAGGCCGGCAATGGTGATTAAAAAGGCTATACACATGGCCCAGCTTACGATTTCACCGGCTTTCTTTTCTGCTTTGTACAGATTACCATAGTCATCATCCAGAAAGTCGTATTCAAAAGGTTGATTGGGGACTTCTCTTGTCCACATCTCTTTAATGGCATTTATTGCTTCGCGGGGGTTTGGGGTTGTTTTAATCAACATGACACAACTGCTCCACAGGGTGGGAAGGTTTCTGTAAACTTGGGGGTCTATGCCGTGGTGTAATGATTTTGTATAGGTGTTTTTAACCACGCCTTTAATGGTATAGGCGGCATCCCACAGGGCTATTTTTGTGCCAATGGGATTTTTTAAGTTCAGTAATTTAGCAGCTTGTTCATTTACCAGGCAATAGTTTAATGAATCATTGGCGTAAAATGGATTCTGTCCGTTGATAATTGGTATCTCCATCATGTCAAAATAGTTGGGTTTCATGCGACAGATTTCCATGAGAAATTGGTTTTCTTTTTTCCCTTCTATGTGAACGGCATTACCTTGTTGCCATTCTATAGGGGTACTGTTTTTAGCTGTTATTTCTAATATTCCCGGGGATGCGAGCAGCTCCTGTCGTATTCTTGGATAGTTATCCATTATATTGCCTTTCGTGCGAATGTAGAGCGTATTTTCTTTATTAAATCCCAGGTTGGTGTTTTGAAGGAATGAAATTTGTTTTTCAATGGTGATGACTCCAATGAGTAACATGATTGAAGCGGCAAACTGAAGGATGATCAATCCTTTTTGAAGAACCGAAACTTTTTGTCCTTTGAACTGGTCTTTTAGTGTTTTTACCGGGTCGAAGCGTGTCATATAGAACGCCGGGAAGGTGCCTGCCAGTAATACTGTTACCAGGAAGAGTGATCCCAGGAACAGGTAGAGTTCAGGACTTTTGAAATTGATGGTCAGGTTGTAACCGATAAATGAATTAAAAACCGGGAGAAATAGTTCTGCTAATAGTATGCCGGCAAATATGGCTGTCAGGACATAGAAAATGGTTTCCAGATAAAACTCAATAATGAGGCTTGTTTTGTTGGCCCCGTTTGTTTTCTTTATACCCACTGATTTAGCTCTCAGAAAGGAGGTGGATATAAACAGGTTGACAAAGTTTACGCAGCCAATAAACAATATAATAACAGCCATAAGGAAGAAGGTGAATACCATTTTTTTATCACTAGTTATTGCATCGTCAAAACGAAAACCATTACTGAAGTGTATATCCAGCAAAGGTTGCAGTATATGGTGGATTTCAATAGTCTTGTATGGATCAAAATGGGCAACGGCACAAACCGTTATTTTTTTCTCCAAAGCAGCTAAATCAGCATTTTTATTTACTCGCACATAGGTTCTGTATGCGTCATTTTGGCCCCATTCACTATTATTATTTATCCAGGAAACACCTTCCATAAGAAGCAGTGCATGGAATTTCAGGTGTGAGTTTATGGGGGTGCTATACATTACTGCTGCAATTTCATGGTCTCCTTGGAAAGAGAGTATCTGGCCAACCGGATTTTCTCCGGGGAAATATTTGTTGGCCCATTGTTCATCAATAATGATGGCATTGGGATTGCTAATGAAGTTCGTGATACTTCCATATTTCATGGGATAGTTGAAGAAATTGAAGAAGGTGCTGTCAACGGCATAGGCGCCATCTTCAAACACCATCCGTTGGTTAATTTCCACAATGCCGCCGATGGGAAACAGGCGAACCATGTCCTCTATTTCCGGAAATTGTTTTTTTATTTCTTTTCCCAAAGGGGCAAAAACAGCACCTAGTTGTATGGTTTCATTATTGATAAAACCTTTGCGTGTGATGCGGTATATATTTTCGGGCTGGTGATGGAATTTATCGAAATTCATTTCATTCAAACACCATAGCCCGATTAAAAGTGTAACGGCAATGCCAAGGGATAATCCGCCAATGCTCAGGATACCGGTGGTTTTTTGTTTGAGGAAATTACGGATGAATATTTTGAAGAATTTCATGGGATTGATTATTAGACGAGAGACTTTGAGATAATAGATAATAGACTACAAACACAGAGGTACAAAGACACAGGGTTTTTTGTTTTATATCCTCCTGTGTTGATTAATAATTCTTTAATCATGGGCGTTTCATGTGGTTAAAATTAGACGAGAGATTTTGAGATAATAGACTACAAACACAGAGACGCTGAGGCACAGAGTTTTTTGTTTTAGTATTCTCCTGTGTGGCTTTAATCATGGGCTTAAAGTTAGACAAGAGACTTTGAGATAATAGACTGCAAACACAGAGACACTGAGGCACAGAGTTTTTTGTTTTATTATTCTCCTGTGTGGCTTTAATCATGGGCTTAAAGTTAGACAAGAGACTTTGAGATAATAGACTACAAACACAGAGGCACAAAGACACAGAGTTTTTTGTTTTAATTATTTCTCTGTGTGAAAATTGAATCTGCATGGTTGTATTATAAGGTTATAATTAGTCATCCAATATATCGGATCGTTTGATTTTAGTTAATTGTTTTAGTCTCGATGACATTTTGTTGATAACCGGAATGACTTTTCCATTTAATCATCGAGAATATATTTCAGCATTAAATAAATGATTTTTCCTGGAACTGTAGGTTTGCTTTACCTATTCTTTTAGGACCACTTTTTCCGCGTCGCCAAACATTTCGTAGCCGGAAGTAATGACTTTTTCACCGGCTTGCAAGCCATCAATGACTTCAAAGTATTTGGGGTTTTGACGTCCCAGGCGAATTGTTCGTTTTTCGGCGATGCCATCCTCATTGACCACAAAGACCCATTGTCCGCCGGTGGATTGGAAGAAACTGCCGCGGGGTAAAAGCAGGGCGGGGGTGTTATCTCCCAGTTCCAGGCGTACCCGGCAGGTTTGACCAATGCGCAAGGGGGTTACTTTTGAGGAGTCAAATTCCATGTCAATGTTAAAGCGTCCTTCTTTTACCTCGGCATATATTTTAGTGACTTTAGCCGATAGTTCTTTGGCGGGAAACTGGCAATTGGCGCGTAGCCCTTTTGTTATTCGTGAGATGTAGTGTTCGTCAATTTCTGCCTTCAGTTTGAACTCATCCAGGATATTTATTTTACCAATGCGTGTGCCGTAGTTAATCACTTGCCCCTCTTCCAGGTTCAGGGCGGCCAGTTGACCCGTTACCGGGGCTTTAATGGTTAGGTTGTCCAGTCGTTGCCGGATGATTCCCTGGTTTTTTTCCATACGGGCGGCTGAACCTTCCAACGTCTCAATTTGTATGCCCCGGTAAACAGAGTCGCGGCGGAAGCTTTCTTTCAGGAGTTTCATGCTGCGTTCCGAGGCTTCATAGTTGGTTTTGGCTTTCAGGTATTCATCCATTGAAACCAGGCCTTCCTTGTAAAAAGCAGATTTATTATCGAAGTCACGTTTCTGAATGAGCAAATCTCCCTCTAGCTGAACAATTTTATTCTGCAGCTCCATGGCATTCATCTCCATCTGCAAACGGGCGGTTCGCAGCTCGTTGATGGCCCGGGCCACGTTGGCTTCATTGTTGGATATTTCAAGGATAAGGGTGGTGTTGCTCAACTCGGCAATGGGGTCGCCGTTTTGTACCATGTTACCTTCTTCCATCATTATTTTCTCCACCCGTCCGCCTTCTATCACATCCAGGTAAATGGTCTTGATGGGTTCCACCGTACCGGTGATGCTGATGTAATCCTGGAAATTATCATTGATCACCACAGAGGTGGTTACCTTCTGAAGATCCATGTTTACCTTCCGGCTGTGGTCGGCGAAGGCAATAAAGTAAATACCCCAAATGGCGAAGGCTGTGATGCCTATGACATAGCCCATTTTTTGCCGCCACCAGGGCTTTTTATCTATTTGTCGATCCATTGTTTTTTTATTTGTTTGGCTACACTATGCCAATTGGTGTGCCGAAAATAAAAAAGGTTGCTTATCAGTTGATTAGAGTTTGAGGGAGGGAAAAGGGTGTTGGAATATCCGACACTAGTGTTGGTGATCCGAACAATATTCGTTTAAATTGCGAGGCGTTGATAAAAACTCGTTGATCATCTATCAATATTCCTCGTAAAAGACACTAAGTTATAGCACGTAATCTCGGAAAGAATTAAAATGGCTGCTTCTATTCTGCCTTTGCGTGGTCTTTCCGAAAATCTTAGCATTCTTGGTAAGGAATATGATTGAGCTTGTTGCATGAAAATTACCTGGTGGTCTTTGTTCATATTGAAGGCTAGGTGACATTGTAAACAGGTTGATAACGAAAAGTATCTATGTTTTATTTGTAATGCGAAGCAAGTGGCTTTAACTCATGGTTCGCATATCTCACTTATTACTGATCATGGCCAAAAAAGAAGGAAAAATATTAATCGTTGACGATAACAAAGAGCTCTTGTTTGCCCTGAAGCTTTATTTGCAGCCGCATTTCGAGAAAGTGCTGACCGAGCATAATCCCAACCGGATAAAGGAACACCTGTTTAATGATGCTTATGATCTGGTGTTGTTGGATATGAATTTTTCGGCGGGAATCAACAATGGTAACGAGGGGCTCTTTTGGATGAAAGAGGTATTGAAGGTTGATCCGGAAACGGCGGTGGTGTTCATTACCGGGTATGGCGATGTGGAATTGGCCGTGCGTGCGATAAAAGAGGGGGCGGCTGATTTTATTCAGAAATCGTGGGATGAGAATAAGATATTGTCTACGCTACTGTCGGCCTATCAGCTAAGGAAACAGAAACAGGCCATTAATGGATTGAAGAAAAAACAACAACACCTGTCAAAAACGATTGAAGCCGGTCACGATATGTTTTTAGGGAATTCGGAGGCCATGCAAATGGTGATGAATATGACTCGCAAGGTGGCGCCCACGGATGTGAATGTGTTGATATTGGGAGAAAACGGTACCGGTAAAGAAGTGATGGCGCGTACTTTGCACCGCTTGTCTGCGCGTTGTGATGAGATGTTTGTAGCGGTGGATCTGGGGGCCATCAATGAGAATTTGTTTGAGAGTGAAATGTTCGGTCATAAGAAGGGGGCGTTTACCGATGCCAAAGCTGATAGAACGGGGCGTTTTGAGCTGGCTTCGGGCGGTACGCTTTTTCTGGATGAGATCGGTAATCTGTCGCTGACCATGCAGGCCAAACTATTGGCTGCGTTGCAAAACAGGGAAATCACACCCGTTGGTGGTGCCCGTCCGGTTAAAATAGATATCCGGTTGATCTGTGCCACCAATATGCCCCTGGATAAAATGGTGGAAGAGGGTACTTTTCGGGAAGACCTGCTTTACCGGATCAATACCATCACTCTGGAGATGCCCTCGTTACGGCAGCGTAGTGAAGATATTCCCGGGCTGGCTGATTTTTTCCTGCAGAAATTTACCGGCAAATACAGGAAAGACACCATGACGTTTACTCCGGCAGCCATCAAGCAGTTGAAATCGCATGCCTGGCCCGGCAATATCCGGGAGTTTCAGCATGCCATTGAAAAGGCGGTGATATTGTCTGATGGAGCTGTTATTGATCAGGCCGACTTGTTTTTTAATAGCCATGAAAAACAAACGATCGATGTTGATAACATGAACCTGGTCGATCATGAGAAGATGATTATAGCGCGGGCCATCAAATCCTGCCAGGGGAATATGAGTCAGGCTTCAAAGAAACTAGGTATTAACCGTTCCACCTTATACGATAAAATAAAGCGCTATGGGTTATAAACATTTTTCTGTGTCTGTTATTATTCAAGCCTTGTTGTTAGCGGTGACACCTATCTTGTTTGCCCTGTCGCTTAAGTATGAATACCTCATTGTGACTCGTTATTCACTGGTAGTAGCCTATTGTTTACAGGTAGCAGGCATCATCCGGACGGTGCGAAAGTCGAACCGGGAGGTGGCCCGTTTCATTGAGTCATTTCGCTTTGGGGATACCACCATTCATTTTCACAACCAGGATAAGGACAAGTCGTTTCAGGATTTGTTTGTGGCATTTAATAAGGTGGTAAGTGCTTTCCGGCAATTGAAGGTTGATAAAGAAAAGGAGTACCAGTTTTTTGAGAATGCGTTGCAGAATATGGGAGTAGCCATACTGGTGATAAATGAGAAGGATCATATTTGTATGCAAAATGCGGCATTGCGTCAGTTGTTTGCCATTGAGTATCTCTATCGGCTGGAAAAACTGAACCAGTTTAAGCCGGGCTTGGTGGAGCAGTTGAAACACCTGAAAGCCGAAAAGCAACAGTTGATAGAGGTGGTGGTGAGCGGACGGGTGTTGCAGGTAGCTGTCAGGGCGGTGTTGATGCAACAGGATGGGCAACGGCTTAAGTTGTTTGCCTTCCAGGATATCCAGGGGGAGATAGAGCAGAAAGAGCTGGAGGCCTGGCAAAAGCTCATTCGTGTGTTGACACATGAGGTGATGAACTCGCTGAGTCCGGTGAACCTGTTGTCGGCCGGTTTGAAAAGACGCTTTGAGCAAACGGAAAGCGAGGACGGCTCAATACAGCTGAATGATCAAGATCGGCAGGAGACCATTGAAGCCCTGGAAGCGATCAACACCCGGAGTAAAGGATTGACACGGTTTGTGGAAAGCTATCGCAGCTTGGCCGGACTTCATTCCGTAAATATGGATACTTGTGATGTGGAGACGTTATTGTCGCGGGTGGTGATGTTGATGCAGGATAATCTCCGGCAGCGCAACATTGACTGCAAAATAATAAACCCGACCAGACCTTTAAGTTACGAACTGGATGACCGATTGATAGAACAGGTACTGATAAACCTGGTAAAAAACAGTATGGAGGCCATCGACCATGAGGCTGGTGAGATAAAAATATCGGCCGTTGAGGAACGTGGCCGCCTGGTGATTGGGGTGAAAGATAATGGCAAAGGCATTCCCCGCGAAGAGCTGGATAAGGTATGTGTTCCTTTTTACACCACCCGCCGGCATGGTAATGGCATCGGACTGGCTTTGTCGCGACAGGTGATGCGCCTGCATGGAGGAGAGCTTAAAATATTCTCAACCCAAGGAGAAGGAACGAAAGTGGAGCTGGCGTTTGGGTGAGGAAAGGGAAGATGGAAAAAATTAGAGATACGTGGAAAAAAATAGAAATATGTAGAAATACATTGAAATAAGATAGAAATATATAGATGACAGTACCTGGTCTGGCCAGAAAACGCAGCAAAACCTGTCAACGTCCGGAGGACATGACGAGCGTTTATTGAAAAAAATGGGAATAGGTGGAAATATTTTGAAATAAAATAGAAATAGGTGGAAATACATTGAAATAAGATAGAGATATATAGATAACGGTACCTGGTTTGGTCAGAAGCCGCAGCAAAACCTGTCAGCGTCCGGAGGACCTGATAGCGTTTATTGAAATAAGATAGAAATACGTTGTCTCGCAGAGGCGAAAAAAACAGATTGTTTAAAAGTCTTTCAGTATTTAAACCCAAAACTCAGAACTTCAAACCCAGAACCTTATACCCCACACCTTTTTCCCTGATTCCTCAACTTCCGCCTCACCTTCTCTGTTTGTCGATGCTGTTAGTTATTGTATATAATTATAGTGTGTGAAAAATGATTAAATCATTGGGTGTTTGTTACATATTAAAAAGCTATATTTATCGCAATCGACCCACTCAACTACTCATTACTTAATCTAAAATTGTGTTGCCATGAAAACAACAACCTCTTTTCTGTTAGTTGTCACCTATTTTCTCATATCAACTATTTCAATGCAGGCGCAGGACCATGTGGTGCATTCTCACTGTGACCTGCCAGTGCGTTTAAAAGTAGGAGATATGTATTATGCTCTTAGTTATAAAGGGTTTCGTCGTTTTATGACAGACCTGCAGCAGGAAGATCCGGTGCTCTACGAAAAGATGTTACCCTCTTATTCCATTTTAGAGAAAAAGAGAAGGAATGGTAATTCAGTGTTAATTCCCGGTGTGATTGTCGGTACCTTTTTATCTGTGGGTTCATTCACCTTTTTACAAAAAACAGTAACGGAAACTTCTATTTTTGATCCGGGCGATTCGTTTTATGAACCACCCAAAGATGTAAAGGAGTTTAATGGTGGCGTGTTTGCCGTAGGAATGGGCATTAATATCGTTTCGGCTTTGGTGGCCTGGGCGCTTTATCCCAGCGAAGACGATTTCTATCACTTCATTAATGAACACAACCGGCACAGCAGCGACAAAAAAATGGATTGGCAAATCGGCTTCAACGGTACCCCGGAACAACCTTTAAACCTCAGTTTGAAGATTCGGTTTTAGCATCAAGTATCTGGTGAAAAAGAAGTGTTAAGGCATAAAATGACCACATCGGTTAAAGAAATGGAAAGCTGGTGTGGTCAAATATTTCAAAGAGATGTATCTCCGGCAGGGCCACTTTTAAAGAATCTACCAGACTTCTCCATTCAAATAGCATTTTAATCCCCCCGTATTATTACCTGAATGAAAGTAAACAGGATTCATTGGGAAATGGTGGTAAGGAGGTGCAGTTCTTAGGCGTGTACAGATTCCCATCTCGTATTAAAAGCTGAATTTTTTCTGTTATTGAAGAGTTATGGTGAACCTTTTTTTATTTTGTGCCATTATTCAACAACGACGCAGTTATAGAATTAATGCAGGATGGATATACTTATTGAACGCATCATCACAAAAGCAACGCATAAAAGGTTTCCTAAAAATACCATCTTATTAAAGGCCGGTGAAACAGCCGATAAGTTTGTGTTTCTGAAAAGTGGAATTACCAGGCACTTTTTAATAGATAGTCATGGAAATGACATTACAAAGAATTTTTCCCAAGGACCTTGTTTTGTGTTGTATTCCATGTCCAGTTTTCTTTCCCGCACCCCCAGTGATATTCAATTGGAGACCTTGAGCGATGTGGAACTATATGAACTGGATTATGACAGTTTTGTGGAAATGAAAAGTGATCCGCAGTTTTTAGAGTTATGGAATAACATTCTGGTGAATTTTGTAATAAAAAAAGAGAAGAAGGAGATTGCTCTTCTAAGAGATGACACTACTCGTAAATACCTTGATTTTTTGAAAGACTTTCCATACTTGTTGAATAAAATACCTCATTATTACATCGCCTCCTATTTGTCCGTTAGTCCGGAAACACTCTCCAGAATCAGAAGGAAAATTTCTTGATCTAGATCAATGACATTTTGTCTTGGGTAGATTTCTTTTGCAGTGCAAAAAATTAAAAATGCACGCATGGAAATCTTACGAATAAATACCCCCATCAGAGGCAAAACAGTGTCCTTAGTTTTTTTCAGGCAGGTCACCTATTCAGGACTTTTCCTGGTAGATGTGCATAACTGATTGTTTTTATGTGTAATTGTTTTTCGAATGTCAATCAATGAGAACCATTGTGTTTTTTACCGCAGCAGCGCTGTCAGATAGCTATTTATACATGGTTTTGATTGAAAAGATCAATACAAGAAAGAATGAAAAAGCTTAAAGTAACCATATTGTCTTTGTCTTTAATTACCGTAATGGCAGGAGCTGCGATATCTCCAATCCTGGGTAGTATAAGGACGCATTTTGCTTCAGTGGATCCTCTGTTGATTAAGATGATTATCACCATTCCTCCATTGTTTATAATTATCACCTCCTTATTTTTTAACCTATTAGCCAGTAGGTTATCCACCAGGGTGCTGCTTATAACAGGTCTGGTTCTTTATCTGGCAGGCGGATGCGGGGCAGGCCTTACTTCTAATATCTATAGCTTATTATTCTTCAGGGCTACGCTGGGTGTTGCTGTAGGATTAATTATGCCTTTGTCTACCGGTCTTATTTCTATCTGTTTTGATGAGGGTGAGCAATCAAAACTAATGGGTTATTCATCCGCCATGAATAATTTAGGCGGTGTTTTAGCCATGGGCGCTTCCGGTTATCTGGCCTTGTATAATTGGCATTATAGTTTTCTGGTTTATCTGATGGGATTATTTTCATTGGCTCTGGTACTTCTGTTTTTGCCAGATGAAACCCTTAAACAGTCAGAGCGGAAATTGTCTTTTAATCAAGTGAAACAAATGATACCCTATGCGCTGAGCATATTTTTGCTGATGGTGTTATTTTATATTCTTCCGGCTAATTTTTCCATTATCATGATTAAAGAACAGTTAGTGTCCCAGTCCTGGATTGGCTGGATAATGGCGATACAGACCTTTTCTGCATTTGTGTTCGGTTATTTCTTCGAAAGCGTATTATTATTCCTGGGAGACAAAACCAAATATGTAGTTGGCTTTAGTTTCTTAGCAGGTTATTGTATTCTATTAGTATCAACTACCCTCCTGGCATTAGGCCTGGGGTTGGTCTTCATCGGTTTTGGTATTGGCATAGGCGTACCGTTGCTTAATACCCAGGTGTCATTCAACATGCGAAAAGAAGATGTTACAACCGGGATGGTGCTCATGAGCTCAATGATTTACCTGGGGCAGTTTGTATCACCTGTTCTTGTTAGATTCCTTCAAAACATTACTGGTGTAGAGAGTTTAAGATTTCCGTTTATCGCCGGAATCGTTATGTCTCTAATCCTGATTCTTTCTCTTAAACGAGTAGCTATTATTAGTAAGGGATGAGATTGATGGAGATCAGCGGTTGTCTTTTTTGAAGCGTGCATCAGAAGTTGTGTGATCCTATTTAAGTAATAACTAAGTTAATGAAGTTTCCCAGGTCATTATTAGCTGATTTACAGAGGATATAAAAGAAAATAAGTAGTGGAAAAATGATTTTAAAATGCTATATTTGAGTTAGTTACAAGACAAAAAGCAATTTGTAATCAAAACCACTACTTATGCAATCAAA
>RHGE01000095.1 GCA_004296775.1 Marinilabiliaceae bacterium JC017 | reverse complement strand
AGAGTGACTGGGGACTCCAGCCAGAGGACAAAAATCCGGTAAAAAAGAGAGACCAAAAGCCATTTTCAAAACGGCGAGCTCTAAACTTCTACTCTAAAACCTTCAAAAGAGGATAACTCCCAAAAATCGATTCCACAGTATATAAGGTATCTGCGCGGCGTGGTGCCGTTCAACAATAAGCACATATTCAGCGGAGCTGAAAACGATGCTTAAGTGTTTGCTTAGTTTTATTCTTCAATTTTAATTCTATAGAATCTATCACATTTTGATTCTGAGTCTTCAAAGTTATCAAGTAGAATAGCACTTCCACCATGTCTAACAAAATTCCTTACATACTTCAAAGTCTTTTGTGATCCGATAGGATCTTGACCTACCAAGTCAAATACAATATTTCTTGATTTTGAGAAAGTAGTAAATATGGATAACCATTTTCTATGATTTCCGGGTAAAGTAATCACCTTGGTTTTGGGTTTTATTTGTTCAATTTCATAGATTCTTTCTAATTCTTGACTTCCTTCTATTCCATAGGTTTGCTGATGTTTCCTTACAGTCAAAGGAGAAAACATACTTTTAATTCTACTTTCTTTAAAATGATCTGCAAACGCAATTTTTTGGTATACCTTCAAATTAGAACTACTATATTCTAAGGTGAAGTATTTCACAAGCTCCATTTTAAGTCAAAAAAATGTCCGCCACCATAAAGACATATACCAATAAGTTCTCCTTCTTTTAACTCAAAAGGAGGTATATAATATCTGCCAATTTTAAATCCTTCACATTTAGCAATCATTTATCTTGGGATATTGGGTAATTAAGCAACAACGTTTAGTGTATGATTTCGTAAGGGATTTCGGGCTTTAAACCTATCAAGTTACACCCCAAAGTTGATGCGGGTGACACCGCTCGAAAACCTCTGAAACCCTTATGAATTATACACATTGTGTGTGCCCTGCATGAGCAGCAGTGCACACTATTGTAAGTTCTAGAAAAAGTTGAAAAATACAAATTATTTGAAATAGAACAAGCAATAGTGAGTATTAATTATCCAGAGGGTGAAAGTCCCTTGCGGGCGAAAGTAACGCTTCGAACCGCTAGTAAGCTGCAAGCTCGTCAAGGGTGACCTTGGGAGTGAAGGAAGCAGGACTACAAACTCCGGTACTGACGGATCCCGGCTTGCCGGGATATATGAGGCATTATAAACCGGATGAGCAAGCACATCATTGTGACGTCCAAACACTAGGTTGTGAGTGTTTATAATGTAGATACGGCAGGCATTGGAGGAAGGATAATGCTCTTACCAGGGGAGATCTTGTCAACCACGGGATGGTTAGGGCAAGGAGTCAGCAGACGCCATAGTACCAAATGGCAACGAGCTGCCAATAGAGATGGTAGAGGTCTCACAAATTTGGGAAGGGCTGAACTTTACATCGTTACAAATCCTTGACGGAGGTATAAGGTAATACACTTACCAGCCCCAAGGAAGCGTAGCAGGGAACAGAGTTAGATAAGTATGAAACGAAGAAGAAGGGACACGAAAAATTTAATTGAGCGAATACTTCATCCGGCAAATTTAACAACGGCGTGCAAAGAGGTCGTGCGCAATAAAGGAGCAGGAGGAGTGGATGGAATGAAGGTCTCAGAATTGAAAGACCATCTTGACCAATACCGCAGTACGATGGAAACTGAAATTCGTAACTGCCAATACTTGCCGCAACCTATCAGAGGAAAGGCAATTCCCAAAGGAGGAGGTAAATACCGACTTCTGGGTATTCCTATTGCTATAGACCGTATGCTGCAACAGGCTGTATCACGAGTAGTGATGATACATTACGAAACGGACTTTTCAACGTATAGCTATGGTTTTATTCACCATCATATTTGTTTTAAAAGGAGTTCATGAATCGCTTCGCTTATTTCGCCCCGCGGCGAAACACACAGCAAGCGGTTGGAAAATCGCTTAGTTATATTAACTCAGGTTATCAGCACATTGTTGAAATAGACCTGATCTCGATATAGGATTTGTAAGGTTTTGTTACACAAAACCAACAAAATCCATAATCGGGATGATAGAGTTGATCATACCTTACTATTACAGTTGCTATACCGAAAGATCAAGTGTAAACAAACCATGTGTCTAATCCGTCGTTGGTTACGTGCCCCACTTGAAAAAGATGGTAAACTAATTAAACGCAGAATTGAGGTACGAAATCATGAATACCTTAAAAGCAAACACAGATGAATAATGGGCGTTCCTCAAGGAAGCCCAATAAGCCCATTGTTATCGAATATAATTCTTCATGAATTAGATTCCATGGAACAGTTAGGTCTTCGCTTTGTCCGCTATGCCGATGATTTCAGTATCTACTGCAAAACAAAAGCAGAAGCGGTCAAGGCAGGAAACAGGGTTTACATATTTCTAAGGGATAAACTGAAACTACCTATCAACAGAGATAAGAGTGGTATACGTCGACCGGTGAATTTTCAGATTCTGGGATTCAGCTTCGTGCTAATATACCGGAAAGGTGAATTGGAGCGAAGCGTAAATCATGAACACCTTTAAAAGAAGAATGTGGGTGAATAAAAAGGCAAATACCAACTGGTTGTTGCCAGAAAAAGATGGCAAAGTTTTAAAACCAAGCTAAAAGAGGCAACCAGAAAGACCAATCCAATGAGTTTTGATGAGCGTATAGCTAAGTTATACCAAACATATTTCAAATTGCCCCGGGTATAATGCCGATAGATGATTAAAGACCAGTTAAAAGCGTAGCGCATTAAGTGGTCATTTTAAACACTAATCGGTATTAATTCAGATTCAACGAGGTTGGATCAACAATTTCAAACATGCCAATATCAAAACCAAATTGGAGGAACTGGACGGTTGGTTGCGTAATAGGCTTAGGTACTGCATTTGGCATCACTGAATTGGAGCGAAGCGTAAATCATGAACACAATAGAAACAAACATTTGTGAATAAAAAAGTCTGAACGGAAAAGAAAGAATTTAATTCGTTTAGGCGTTGAAGCAGGAATGGCCTATGCTTGGAGTAGAAGCAGGATGGGAGGTTGGGCTATCGCTCAGAGTCCCATATTGGGAACTACCATCACTGTAGATCGACTTAAAAAGCGTGGATACATTCCTTTAGCTGATATGTACAATCAAATGTCTTCATCTTTACCTACAAATCTGAATTCGCTATTCCCCATGATGTAGAGAACCGCCGTATACGAGACCCGTACGTACGGTGGTGTGAGAGCTTTTCCGCTAGGCTATTGGCCTAGCGGCTGGCTACTCGATTGGCAACTGGGCTTTATTGGTCATTTAATTCAAATTGCCTTTCTAATGTATTTAAAGTAAATACAGATTTAATAAAAATTTCATTTGCAATCTCAATGTAGTTATCATCATTTAACTTAAAGTATTCAAGCGCTTTCCTGCAATTCTTATCTGATTTACTAAAAGTGTGAGCCATTAAACCAGAACGAAGACTTTGCAAGTTCCTTAAAAACTCAAACATTTGAGGAATTTCAATCTCTTTACTTTTTAAGTATTTTTCAAGCTTTGTGATTCCTTTATCGCCAGATTCTAATGAGATTTCTTTTTGTAAATGCTTTTCATTAAGCCTATCAATTGTAAGTTTTACGATAGTCAAAATTTGTTCGCAAAATGCTTTAACATTATTAGTTGTAGGAACATGTAAAGCTGTAAAAATATGTTTGTCTTGTTCTGCAAGTGGCTTGTAAAATTCCCAACCAAATTTATCTTTCCACTTCTTGTTGAAATCTTTGTATTTAAACTTAAAGAACAAATCAGGAGTTTCGGGATGTTCTGCCCAATTACCCTCAATCATAGTTTTATAATATATTGAACTCATGCCAAATTCATCTTGAGGAGGAATATTATATTGTTTCCAATGTAGTTGTTCCTTATAAGGTAGACACCCAAGTTCTACAAGGAAAACAGGGACATACTCTTCTATATTATTATCTATTTTTAAGGAGAAGAACTTTGAACGAATCCCAAAAGAATCAACTTCATATTTCTGAGGTTCATTATAATATTTATTAAGCACTTCCTTTTTAAAATAAGTTAGTTTAAAATATTTTTCATTTGTCTTTTCACAGCTTTCAAAAAGCTCATCTCCATTTTCGTCATAACCTATTGAAAAGGTTTCATAATCATCACTTAAGTCTTGATGATACTTTTTTTGAGTGTTAGGTTCAATAAATACTTTACCCAATATTGCACTTTGCATGCGATTATCCAAAGGTCTAATTAGTCTATGATAGATATAATGGTTCTCACTAATAACTTCATCTACGCTATTGATTTCCCAATCAATTTTATTTGCTTTTATAAATCGGTCAAAACTATATGTCACTATAAAATACATTTCTCTAATTGTTATGTATTCTTTTAAGTACTTCAGTTTTACACGTATTCTTTTAGGTTCAAAAATTAGAACCTCGTCAAGATTACCAAGGTCATCAATATAGTAATACTTTCTGTTTTGTTTATTATCACCTTTTTCATAAAGATTAAAGTATAAAATGAATTCTTCAGAAACATCAAAGAAACTTTCATACCTATCTGACAAGGAAAAATTTCGCTGCACTAAGAAGGGTTCAATTCCTGTTTCAGCATTAGAAGTATATGAATTATCACCCCATACACTTGGCTTTCCTTCACTTCCGATATGAAAATGCCAACTATTATTTTTTTCGGATTCTTCCTTTTTGTCTTTGTCAACTAAACAACAATAAATAAGTGAAGATTCATTCTCATTAGAGCTACTATCATAAATAGTCACCCAACCATCTTTAGTGAACTTGGAATTAATATCTTTTAGCTTATCCTCAAATAAAAATGATTCTTTTTTCATAAAATTTCATTATTTGCAGTATCCTACTTGCTTTGTTGCCAACTACTTCGTAATAGCAATATTGCTAATAACGCCCTTATGGTCGTTCGTAAATATCAATGTTACTTTTGGGATATAATATATTTCTATTTGAACCCAACACTACAATCATCATCAGGTAAGCTCACAAGGGTGACTGATACCATTGCCTGATTTTTCAAATGCTACATAATACTACCAGGTGATTTGATGGTGACCATCATAATTTGAATCTGGCATGTTCAAAAGTAACAAATTAAAGGTACATGACGGGTTGTGTCAAATATGATTTTTAACATCTTATTGTGTTTTTGTATACAAGTAGGCAGAGCCAATCCTTTCCCCGCTATTACTTTTACTGTACTAGGAGAGCAGAGGGTATTGGTTGTTTTGTGGTTTAATGATGAGGCACGGATTGCAAATCCGCGCCAGCTAGGGGATATCACCAAGGTTAAATTATTAGCTTCATCAACCGGAAGGAGTCTATTTAATTACTTTTACTGTACCAGGAGAGCAGAGGGTATTGGTTATTTTATGGTTTAATGATGAGGCACGGTTTGCAAATCCGCGCCAGCTGGGGCAGTAAATTGTTAGCAGAGAAAAATGGATAATTTGTGCATTGATGTAAAAATGGCTTAAAAGAGTAAGTGCTAAACAGTATATAGTTAGTTTTCTGAAGTTAAAAACTTGTAGCTTACACTTTGTTCGTAAAGAATAAAATTCCATAAATCAATATTAGCCTTTGATCCTTTCGTGCCGTGTATAACCTTTACACGGGACGTGCATAACCGTAACAAGATTTATTGGGGTATTACATGATTATTTCTATCTATCGGAGCGAATTGGATGATATGAATTTAATTCGGTATTTTACCCTGAACTCTACTTCATTCAAGAACGAAGCGATGTCTTTTGCCGCAATAGATATATGGTAAAACTATGACGAAGGGTTTTGTATTTTTCTGTCGTACCTACGGCACTGGAGGATTCTTCTTTGTTATCATTTATCTGTGGCTACTGTATAGCTGTTTTAAATCTTCGTTGGTTGTATTATAATCAAACTACCTTTTTCCTCCTAACCTGGACAAGCCAGAAAAGTAAAAAGTATCAAGTACAAAGTATCAAGATGATTTACTGCTCGCCAAAATATTTTGCCAATAAATACACCAATATCACCCGTAAGACACAATATTTTTTTCAGGAAAATCCTGAAAAAAAGCCTCTTCGAGGGATGTTACTTAATGTTGATTGTTGTTCGAGATTGACATTGGTAAGTGCGGTCTATTTCAATCCGTTTCCATGTATTTCTATTTATTTCCTCCTTTAACCTCTCTATATATTTACATCCAATTTGAACAACATGTTGGTAAAAGTTGCTGCCTAAGCGCCTAATTCTTTCAGGAGGGGAAGGGGTGGTTTGAAAAATTTGATTCTTTTTAGAACAATTCTTTCTGTATCTCTTGGGATCTGCGGGAATATGCGTGAGGACTATGGTACTGGTAGCTGCAATTTAGAGTTATCTTACCTTTTGTTAGTATGTCAAGACTTGAAGGCTATCTGTTTATTGTTAATTGGTGGAGCGATCATTGTGGCTTGGTTGGTAATTTGGCTATTTGTTTTGTCGTGATAATTAAAGCAAAGCTCTGAGCCTTGTGGCGGCTATGATGTTGCTTCGGCCAGGGATTGTAATGGATACCCCGCAGCGAGGTGTTGGCATGGGCGGGATGGGAAAGCGAGGAGTAGGAATGGAAAGCCCGGTGGCGAGCCTGAGGCGAGGCAGGACGCATAATAATTACAATAGATCGTTAGATTTTAAACGCTTGATTTCAGTTTTTTACAAAAGTTTAATGAATTATTGATACTGGTATTTGTGAAATTTTTGTTTGTTTCGATGCACGAATGGACGGGTGGTTAATGGTTGTCTGCCAGCATCGGGGTGGGGTGGTTATTAAAAGCGAAGTGCTTTAAGTGGTCATTTTAATTTCTCATTGGCATGACCGGCTTATGCACTTCGAATCGTCAGGGCCTGAGCATTAAAACTCTATTTTGTAGCTGATGTTTGGAATCATTACGCTGTTGTATTTCTGGTTAATGGTGTTGGTTTTTAAGTTGTAGTAATCATATGAAAATTCTTCTGTTTTGGTGGCGTTTATGACTTGCAATGACCACACCGATGAATATTTAGGTTTGTTGCGGCGGAATGATAGGGTAAATGAGAATATGGGTATGTCGTCAAACTGTTTGCTATAGGCCACATTGCCGTTGGTTTCGCCATAAATAACTTCTTTAGCTGCCAGTGAAGCTGTTTCGTCAACGTGTTCTATGCGGTTGCCTCCCATGTAGTTCAGGCGGATATTGGCGCCAAGGATGTTGTGGTTTTTCCTGCCGACCATCCACTCTTTGCCAATTAAGGCATTGAAAACATAGTTCTTGTTGAACCTGGTATTGCGTTCTTTTCTATCTGCACCTGTATACTTTGAATCAAATACCGAAGCGGTTGCAAGGTAGTAGAGGCCGTTCTTTAAAAAACGTTCAAGGGTCAGGTCAATTCCAATGTTTCTTCCTGTTCCATTGTTTACCAAGGCCTCATTGAAAAAAATGTCATTTTCGATATTTACGGTTGAGATGTAGCTGGTTGGTGACACCGGTACATTAACTAAATGTTGGTAATAAGGCTCTATGCTCAAACGCAGGTGGTTGTTCAATTTTACATTGTAGCTCAATACAAAGTGGTTTGACTTCATAAAATCCAAATCTTTGTTGGGTTTGGTTCCATCGATGTCGACAAAATAGACGGGTAATATTTCCAGCCTGCTGTGCAATCCGTAGGCAAATGCAATGCTATGCTTTGGATTGATATCGTATTTTACTCCGGCCCGCGGTTCTATGGAGTAATTATTGTTTAGCATATTATGTTGGTAATGCACTCCCAGGTTTAATGTTAGTTGAGGGATTGGATTGAATCGCGATTGGGTGAAAAGCTGTAAAAAGCCGGATTGGCCTTGTCCCTTAGCCGTTGGAACAAGGGGGGTGCCGTCTGTTACGGCCTCTTCTATGTTGATGTTATATCCCAAATGACTATAGCTAAAACCGGTGCGGTTGGTGTGTTTAGTGCTAAAGCGGCGGTTGATGACTGATTGAAAACAGTAACGCCAGGTGTTGTTTTTTACGTTGGTTTGCGGATGTTGCTGTAAGTTGTAATCCAGGCGGTTTTCTACGTGACTCAAACCTGTGCCTGATGTTGAGAGGGTGGTGTTGAGAAATGTCTTTTCGCCCACCTGTATTTTATGGGAGAGTCCAGTCGCAAACATATAGAGTTGATCATCGGCGTTATCGCGGTCTGCATCAGCCTTCCATTCGGCACTGTCCAATGCGGTCATGGTTATTCCATCCTGTGCACCTATTCCCCAAAGTGAAAAGGTACCGGCCTTACTGGTAGGGAAGTTGGTTTTAAAGGCCAGGTCCTGGTATTTCATAATGCCGGCATCATCGGGCAAAAGGGGTGCGATTAACCCCATGGTGGAGTAGCGGTAGTTAACAAGGTAAGAAGCATTTTGGCCTTTTTTAAAGGGGCCTTCGGAGGCAAAGTCAATGCCCATTGCGCCTGCCTGAAAAGTATACTCTCTCTTTGAGGTGTTCCCGGTTTTCATTTTGATGTCAAACACTCCCGAAGAAGCATTGCCATATTCAGCCGGGAAAGCTCCGGTGTAAAAATCGCTGTTGCCCATGATGTGGTTACTGATCACGGTCAGCATGCCTCCGCCTGCAACGGTGAGGTTTGCAAAGTGGTTGGGGTTGGGCACTTCTATGCCTTCAATTCTCCATAACAATCCCTGTGGGTTATTTCCTCTTACTGAAATGCCATTGCTGCTTATCGATGGGGTGGCAACGCCGGCAAAAGATGAGGCCAGGCGTGCCGGGTCGTCCATTCCACCGGCGTAGCGCTGAGTCTCTTCAACGGAGAACTGGCGGGCGCTGAGCGAGGACATTGTGTTAAGGGGAGCATCTTTATGTACCGTTACGACCACTTCCTCAAGGCCGATGTCGCTTGTTTGCAACGCAATATCTAATACGGTTTCTTTCCCGGTGCTAATCATTAATTCACTAACGATGTAGCTTTCGTAACCAACCATGCTTATTTTCAGGCTTTGACGTCCAATCGGGACATTTTCTAAAATGAAGGCCCCATTCATATCGCAGATGGTACCTATTGTAGGGGCAGAATCTAGCACAATGATTGTAGCTCCCACTAGTGATTCCTGAGTTACGGCATCGGTTACCGTTCCCCTTACCGTTTGTGTAATTTGTTGTGAAAATCCGTTATAGAGTAATGCAACAAATAGTGTGAGTGTTAAAATTGTTCGTTTCATGAGGTGGAATTTTAGATAATAGACATTAAACACGGAGACGCAGAGACACAGAGTTTTTCTTTTTAATAACCGCGGAGGCCTTGTTTCTCCTTTTCAGTTTTTCAAATTCTCATTTTTTCGATTTTTCATCTTTTGATAACCGCGGAGGCGCTGAGGCGCAGAGATTTTCTTTTCAATGATCCATCTTGCTTCACTTTTTCAGTTTTTCAAATTCTCATTTTCTCGCTTATTCATTTTTCAATAACCGCAGAGGCGCTGAGACGCAGAGATTTTCTTTTCAATAACCACAGAGTCCTTGTTTCTCCTTTTTAGTTTTTCAAATTCTCGATTTCTCGATTTTTTAATAATCGCAGAGACGCTAAGGCACAGAGTTTTTCTTTTCAATAATCGCAGAGTCCTTGTTTCTCCTTTTCAGTTTTTCAAATTCTCGATTTTTCATCTTTTCACTTTTTTATTGAAAAAGAATTCTTTCTCAGAGAGTAGGAGGTAAGCGCATAATATCAGCAGTAACCCTGTTTGTATTACTTTGCTCATTGGGTGGGTTTGAAACATTTCGTTAAATAATCCTGCTGTAATATGAAAGATGATGGTGATTAAGATGTTGCGACCGGTTTTATAGTAAATCCAGTTCATGATGATGACGAAAGGAATCAGGCTCACCGCAAAGTTGATGCTGTAAATGATGCCATCTTCTGCCAAATTACTGTGATAATAGCCGTTGATAAAGGACAGTGGAAAGTGCCAGATTCCCCAGTAGAAGGCAAAAAACATAGAGGTGTGAAAAAGGTTGAAACGGTTACGGAGGCAATCGGTTCCATAAGAGTGCCAGGCCAATTCTTCAAGTATTGGAGCAACAACCAACATAAACCAAACAGGAAATACACCGGAGGAAAATGAAAACTGCCCGGAAAGCTGGAATTGTGCCGTACTATAACCAAACAGGATGGAGATAGCTTGTGCTAAAAGGATGCTACAGGGCATTAAGATGCAACCTATGATAATGAATTTGGCCTTTACTGTTTTTGAAAAGAGTAACCGTTTTTTTATATCATTCACGATTGATTGGTCCTGGTAAGTCATGGCGAACACCACTAATGCAGGGAATAATAATCCGAGAAAAGCAATGATGCTTGCCTGGTTTTCGTACCCTTCATGCAAATGGCTGATGTATGCCGCCAAAAACCAAAAGGACCATGGCATTAAAGTAGAGAGGATATAAAAGAGTCCCGGTTTGTTGTAATGTGTCGTTTGCATAATCTTTGCGTTTAATATTCATCGGCAAAGATGCAGCACTAACGAAAGGGCATCGTCCTAAGCGATAGGGTAGGACGATTTTGAGGTGCAAACGGATAGGTTAGGACGAATCAGGACTTCTTAATGGGTTGAAAGGTATTGAGTTGGTGTTTGACCGGTTTGTTTTTTAAAAATGTTGTTGAATGATGATTTGGAGTTAAAACCGGATTCAAGGGCTAGGGCCAATATGTTAAAATGAGGATTTTTCCCGGCCTGCGATTTAAATTCTTCTATTCGGTATCTGTTCACGAAGTCATAAAAATTAACTTTTTCGCACTGGTTGATAATTTGGGACAGGTGGTTTGAGGAAATGGTTAGCATGGAGGCAAGCTTGCCGAGGGTTAGTTTGGAATCGAGGTAGGGTTTTTCCGCTACCATTATATCTAAAAGTTGCTTGTGGTAGTTATTGGCTTCATTGGTTTTCAGGCCTGATTTCTCATATCCTGATTTGGATTCTGTTATTGGATCTGTTCCAGGGGTGGAAATGAATATGTTTTGCTGACGGACGCCATAAAAGCCAAAAATGACGATTAAAAAAACTGCTAATCCATAGAAAATATTGTCTGCTTTAAAACTAAACTCAAATCCAACGATGAACTGCAGAGTTAAAACAATTAGGGTCACTAAAAACAGGGAGCAAAGACTGAGAATGATATTTTTTATCCAACTGAGGTTAATCCTTTCGTCATAAGAAAAGTTGGAAGTAATCATTTTTTTGTATTTGCTGAGCAGTTTAAATGAAAGTATGGGATAAACAATAATGGAGATGGCCATACCAATCAATGAAAGGTTTATAAATGTGGAAAACACATCTAATTCTCCGGCGTCAACTAACCGTTTTTGTTCGGCGGTGTAAAAGAAAATAAACTTAAACATATAGAGATAGGAAAGAACTATCGGTAAGAAGTGCAGAAAGTCCACCTTTCGTAACTGTTTCTCTTTTTTCAGGGAATACAGCACATAGAGGTAAAGCATGGGGCCGTGAAAAAATGGGAAAGGGCTCGTGAGTCCTACCAGGTGAGGGAATTTTATCCAGTAGTTTAAAGTGTATAAGTAGAAGTTTAGCAGGTGTATGGCAATTATGCACATCCACACAGCTAATATTTTATCGGGTAATGATTTGTCTTTTTTGGTGAACAACAGTGTCGAAATGAAAAAAGCCAAAAATATTCCTATGATATATACTGCATTCATTTGTTTTATTTTGAAAATACAAATTTACAATACTATTTGAGGTGCCAACGGGAAAAACAACTCTTTTGTAAATAGTGGTGTTTGTTTGTGTGCGAGGTCTTTTACAGGTGTTGATTGGGTGTGGGGTGTTTTAAGGGGAAAGGTGATTCTTGTTTCTTTTATGTAAATAATCATTACGACTCCAAAGGTCAGCGTCCGTTTTTGTCCATTGGTTACTGCTGGGGTGGAGGGTGTCGTATTTTAACGGAAGCCCGTCGGAGGTCATGGCCAGCCCGCGAGAACGGGTGGGTGTCATGGAACCGGCCGCTTTGGAGCCGGGGGTTAAGCGACCCGATTCGAAGTGCAGGTGCAGCCGGTCACGTACCGGATTGTTAACGGTATTGTAGGGGCCGTAATCGGGGATGTTGCCATGTAGGGCGTTGGTGTATTTCAAAAAGGCCTGTACTACTGCGGAGGTTAGGGGTAGTTTTTGTTACTCGTTTGCTGTGTGCACCGAAGACAATTCCCGAAATCTCTTATAGAGGGAGTAATACCTACAAGAGCGGTAGTCTTTTTTATACCTGTTTTTTGTTAAAAGCATTGAAATTGTTCTGGTTTTTGGGAGTCTACTTCCTCCTCTGGATTAACCAAAGGTTACCAACATAAGTTGGAGAGAGGATATGCATCTAATTCTGCAAAAGGCAGTGTAATTGGCCAAACCATATGTTCCTGAGTTAATAATGTCCACTGGAAATTTAAATGAAAAGAAGGGGCGAAGTCGGCGTGTTGCAGTGGTTTGAGAGCTTTTCCGCTAGGCCAATAGCCTAGCGGGTAGATACTTGTTTTGTGAACTTTAATTAATTGGCCAATCACTTGGTATCAATTTTTCCTCACAATTTCTTGACCATCTATATTTAGTTGATTTTTTATATTTTTCTGAATTAGTTAAATATGCATGTTCTAAAATTATTGCCTGTAATCCTTCGTTCTTTTCAACTTGTTTAAAAATAAAATCGAAATGTTTTCTAAGTGCTTTTTCATCATCTGATTCGCCTTTTATTTCCAATTCATCAGATTCTTTATCATTTGAGTAATATGGTCTACTTACTTGGTCTAAAAGTAAAACTCCGGGTACAGGGCTATTTTTTTTAGCAAAAAACTTTTGCATTGCAAATGATAAAGATAAATGAATACTTAAATAATTCTCATCTGATCCAATATTTGCAAACTGATAATCCTTATTTTCCTTTTCATTAAATAATACTACTTTTGGATATTCAGAAAAGAAATTTATAGTGCTTTCTATACATGGTATGCCTCTGGGTAATTTTTTAAGATTATCTGTTGCGTAAGTTGAAATAGTTCTTTCGGCAATTTCAATTCTCTCTTTTCTATAACTACTACCAAATCTCTCATTTATGTCTTTGGTTTCTGCTAAGTATTGATTTATTTTTGAATAATCAAATACTTGCATTTCCTTTATGCTTTCTAAAAAATAAGAAATACGCCCAATTACTCTATTTGCAGAAACATTATTATCTCTAATTATTTTTGCTTCCTTTGATCTTAATAATAAATCCTCTAAGTATGTTGATATTGAAGTTAATTTATCCTTTAATGCATCGAGTTCTAATTCAACACCATGTAAATACTTTTGTATGTTAGGCTTATGTTTCTCAAGCATTTTAGTTTCAGCAGTAATTTCATTAAAGGCAAGCGTGATATTGTTACTTGCTTCCATAGAGCTTGTTAATTGAGATGAACAAATAGGACACTTGCATTCATTTTTATTAAAAAACTTTTGTACATCTAACTTTGCTTTCTGACTACTTAATACTAGATTAAAACTATCTTTCTTATTTTTATCATGAATCAGCGCCTTACGTTTACGTTTTAGACTATTAATTTTACTAATAACCTTTCCTTTTTCTTTTGAAAGCTTATCTTGTAATTCATTATCTTCTAGTACTATTTTGGTAGGTTTCCAATCAAGTAATAATTGCAGTATTTTTAACAACTCATCTTTGTCGTTAGGATAAGATTGTTTCTGGATGATACCAAATTGAGCTGCTTCTCTTAAAAGTAATTTGGCTTTATCAACAATTATTTGTTCCTGATTTTGAAATAACCTTTTTTTTCTTTCTTCTGCCTCTAGTCCTTTTTTTAGTCTATGAAGTTTTCTTAGAGCTTCCATTTCTTCATGATTAACAGCTCCAAGAAAATATGGTAACGATTCTATAATGTATTTAGCCTTTCTTGAATCATCTAACCCATGAAAAATAATCCTATTACTATCAATTACACTCTTATCGAGAAACATAAAGGGGAGCAATTGTCTTAATGTTATCCTATTAGAGTTTATTTTCAACTCTGTGTCATTAACTTCATTAAAGCCGAATAGTCTTTCAACAACGGCTCTTATTTGATCTTTTGTCCCCTTTCCTTTAAGTTCAGATCCATATAAAGGTACTTGAATATTGCTGCCATAATCAATATACATTTTACTGGAACCTTTAGCGCTACCAGAAATTTCTCTTGCTAAAATAAACTCAGTATTTCCATTCGTCCATTTTGTAGCAACATGTGTTGTTCTTTCAATAACAAATGAAGCGATATTACAATCTGTTGAACCTAGACAATAGTCTATTGTACTTATAATTGCAGATTTACCAGTATTTGAAGCTCCTGTTATAATTGTAACATCATTTGGTGTGAAATTTAATATTTTTCTTTTGTAGTTTTTACTATAATATATAACATTTACGATATTCCACCTGCTCATAACTGAATTTCTAAATGATTAAAAATAGTTCTTCTTGAATTAATTCGCCCCAGCCAATATCCCAAGTTTTCAGCTCGTTTAAATATAGGTTTGGTTATCTGGTTTGTTTTGCAGTTTTTTACAGATTGAGTCTCTGGATAAATTTCACCTTTACTTGATAATTTAAATATCCCTTTAAAAAAACCATATTCTATTGCCGGCTTTATATATTCCATTGAGTTCTCAATCCTGTCTATTAATTCAAATCTGATCTTAGGATTTCTCTCAAGCCATGTAAAAAAACCAGTTTTCTTATTTGTTCCATTAAAGCTGCTCTCTAAATCACCTGATAAAATGATTGGAATTGGTAGAAGTAATAATGGGAAAGATACTGGGCATCCTGATTCTTCATGATATGCTCTTATAAAACTATATAACACTAAAGAGCAAAATGCTGGATTTGTTTCAGCAAATATATCTATGCTTTTATTCATTTTTTTTAACATTTGAATTAATCAATACCTTAAAATCACAATGCCATCCAACTCTTTTTTGAGAAGATAAAATCTGATAACTTCCTCGGATTAAATCATGATTAGTATAATTCTTAGATATTGATTCTATTTGCTTGTGAGCTTCCTTATGAGACCAATCTAGCAATTCCCTTCCTTTAATCTCTTTTTTAGAATCTTCTATACAATCTTCTTCCATATCCTCAAATTCATAAGACCATTCCTGAATTAGCTTCTCATCATATTTATCAAGTTTTTTGACTAACGAAATTCCTTTTTTCATCCAAATGTTTCTCTGAATTCTAGCTTTCATTTCTGTATCATAAGATCTTCGTTTTTGTCCATTTGTCGCCGAAATAATCTCTAATTGTTTCTTTTGTATTGGATTAGGGCTTGTTATTTCAGGAAGAGCAATATCTTCTAAGTCATTAGTAAAACCATCATCTAATAGTTCAGCGTTCTTTCTTGAAATAAACTCCTGTAGTTCTGATAAGTAAATGCCCTCCGATCTTTCTCTAGTTAATGATTTTACAGCCTCTCTATCCCACCATGCGATTATTCTTTCAGCTAAAATCTCATGATAATCAGTTTGTGTAGTAATTCTTATAAACTCGATTACTTTATTATTTGCTTCTTCTATTGTAAAAGATTCTGTCACTAAAGTTATTTTGTTAATTAAATAACTCTGCTTGGTATCACCTAAAGATAAATAAGCTTCACATCCTTTGTACTTATCATCGTAAGGTAATTTTTTAGCTTCCTCACTTCTCTTTAATCTTTCTTTATTTTCTTTCAGTACATTATTTCTTGTCTTAAGTACGCGTTCAGCTTCATTTATTAAGTCGTTAATCAACTGATTTCTGTCATTATTATTTTTTTTTAATAGAGTGAGAGTGCTATTCTCATCAATTTTTGCTACAGTAGATAATGTGAAAATCCCATCGCTTATACTATTAGTCTCCAAATAATCACACCAGACCTTTATTGTTTTCCAGAGTTGTGTGCTTTTTATACTTATTTTAGTTTCTTCTTGTATAGAATGCTTTAACTGGATTAGTTTTTTAGAAACACCATCTTCGTGATATACATCATCGAAAGTCTCAATACTAACATAGGCGTCATTATTTTTTGATGAAAATAGCTGTATCAATGCATAAATAGCCTGATAATAATATCCTATGGCAGGACCTCTAGCTCCATGATCTTTTTGTGACATATTAATAGCTAATTGTATTTACTTCATGATTCATTAAACAAAATGTAAAGCATCTCAGTCATAATACATTTATGTCTTCTTAAATATTCAAAATAGATGCACATACAAAATCGATTTGACATTGAATATGCACGCTTCCTAAGAATCATCAAAAACATTATCGCTTAAAACCAAAACCAGTATTTCAGGAAGTATGTTAATAGAGCGGAGTAATTCTGCCAGAAATGGCATAATAACATTAAGGAGTACAGAAGAAACTATCATAATTTGATTTTAGGTATCCAAAAATAATAAAATTGATGGACGCCAAGCGTTTTGGATGATATGTTTTTTATCATCTTATACTTCTATTGTATAGAAGAGGTATGCTTTGATGCTGTTATGATGTCTTAATATTAACCGTATATACTCTGTTCTGTGGCGATTCTAAATAACTAAATGATAAAATCAGCAACGCTGGTTTTTTCCGGCATATAATAATATGTGGTAATAGAGGGACTGTGTATGCCCTTCGATGTTTCACCAACCCGTCCCTGTCAAATCATCCTTATCAATGGTTGTGGCGCTTTGGATTTGGGGTTTGAGGAGTTGTTGGTCGTCGGGGTGGAGGGTGTCGTACTTTACCGGAAGACCGTTGGTGGTTACCAGGTGCAGGCCGTCGGAGGTCATGGCCAGCCCGCGAGAACGGGTGGGTGTCATGGAACCGGCCGCTTTGGAGCCGGGGGTTAAGCGACCCGATTCGAAGTGCAGGTGCAGCCGGTCACTTACCGGAATGTTAACAGTACTGTGGGGACCGTAATCGGGGATGTTACCATGCAGGGCGTTGGTGTATTTCAAAAAGTCCTGTACCAAAGGGGCGGCCAGCGTTAGTTTTTGACCATCGCTCACGGCTTTAACCAGGTTGGTTCGCGAAGAATTGAAAAAACCCAATTGAAGAGAAACTTTTAATTCATAATTTTTTTGTGCCTGTGGATTTCCGGCCAGTTTGGCTTTGTTGATGGCCAGGCGCTCTTCGGTGGCTGTCTTCAGCCGGTCGGACCAACGGATTAGATCGGTACTGCTCTCCTCGCCGGTAATAAACTTTCGGGTGCTCTCTTGGATGGCTGCATAGGGAAAGCGGTGGGGCAGGGCGGCATCGTTGGTTGAGGGCGAAAAAGCCGATTGGTCCTTGCCGGTTTGTAATCCCAATGTGACCCGTCCCAGGTCGTAGGCTGAAGAAGGAAAATTGGGACGTATCTTCTTCTTGGGCAATTCCAGGCGTTTATAACGCTTCCGTAAAAGCATGATAAATATCCTGGTGTCGTAAAACGGGTATTTCTTGTTGCTGCCCGCAAGAAGTTTCAGATACAATTTCCAGCTTCGTCTGAGTTTTTTTCCGAATGTTTTGTCAATGCTTTTGATTAAGCGAATGGTGTCTTTTCCGCCTTTAGTGGTGTATTCTCCGGCAAGTGGACCGTCATAAATCCTTATCACCCTTTGAGCAGTGGGGTTTTTTATCGAAGCTTTTTTCAGGTTGGAGGATTGGGGTTTCCCTTGGGCGGTAATATTTCCGTTCAGTTTTTTTTGAGCTGTAGCTTCTGGCCGGTTGTCTGTTATGCTTGCCGTAGCATTACTTTGGGTCTTTTTTTGTTGCGTCGTTGTGGAGGTGGGAGTTCCCTTTCTCTTGGGTGATCTTTCGGCGTGGGTGCGCATGTTTTTGTTTTTTGTGGGTTATGAGGTTGTTTCAACAGGGAGTGTTATTATCAGCAACAGCATTAATCTCAAAAAAACGGCAGCTATCTCTTAAAAATGAAGAGAAAGCTGCCGCCAACTATTTACGCCCACTTATTTTACTTCTTCTTTTTTACTCCTGGTGGCAGGATCTACAATCATGCGGGCTGCCTTATATGCCAGATAAAATTCTTTGTCGTTCACAAACAGTTCCATCAGCGGATCCAGCTTGTTGACCAATAAAGTATAGATGTCATCAATCTGTTCTTCGATCAACTCATTGGTGGTTTTACGCTCATTGATCAGTTTACGGGGCTCGGTAATGAGGGTCCTGAAGTCAGTTATTTCGGTATCCAATTCCTCGATCAGGGTAGCGGTTAAGCCATAGTCAATCATGTTAGTAGCAATAGGTTTTATGTATTCGGACAGATGACTGGCATAATCAAGCAGTGCCTGGTGGCGCATGCGGTTTGATAGTTCACTTTCGGAGCATATCAGGAAGTTGCTCAGGTTTTCATTTCTGGTAATAAAGGCATACACCTTCACCACATTGCTTACTTTGAGGGTGATGGCCACCAAATCTTCGCGGGCCACATTTTTGTTGCCGGCTGTTTTTGAAGGAATGCTTTCAGACCTGATAAATAAACTGTTGGTTTTGTTGACTAGATTTTCCAATTCCGAGACAGTGGATATCATTATCGGCACCTCAGCATATTTTCCATCATTGTTTTTTAAGGTTGCTAACACTTGTTGATTAGCATTGTGCCGGGCTTCAATGGTCTTTTTCATTTTAATTTTATTTAGAGTTTGAGGATTTCGTCAATATTCTCAATTATATCTATTGACGATTTTTGATTAATGATGTTGAAATTAGAAATAATATCTTAATAAGCAATGTTTTTTGGGGAAAAATATTTTCATTTGAATTTCTTGTAAGGTGGTGAATCATAGTATTGGCGGTTGTTGTGGAATAGTGGAAAATAGGAATTTGTTATTTTTTGTTTGTTTACACAATAAAGCCAAAAGGAAGATTGGGTGTCTGAAATGATTTGGATTCAGATTAACTATATGCAGGGGTGGTGAATACCTCAGACCCCCCTGAAAAGCCTTACAAGTCTCCTGAAAGCGACGTCAAGTGTTCTGAAATGAGCTCCAAGTCTTCTGAATTACACTTCTAGTCTTTTGAAACGGATTCCATGTCTTCTGAAACGGATTCCAGGTCTTCTGAAAGAGACGCCAGGTGTTGTGAAATGAGTTCCAAGTCTTCTGAATTACACTTCTAGTCTTTTGAAACGGATTCCAGGTCTTCTGAAAGAGACGTCAAGTGTTGTGAAATGGGTTCCAAGTCTTCTGAAAGAGATGCCAAGTGTTGTGAAATGGATTCCAGGTCTTCTGAAAGAGACGTCAAGTGTTGTGAAATGGGTTCCAAGTCTTCTGAATTACACTTCAAGTCTTCTGAAACGGATTCCAGGTCTTCTGAAAGAGACGTCAAGTGTTGTGAAATGGGTTCCAAG
>RHGE01000094.1 GCA_004296775.1 Marinilabiliaceae bacterium JC017 | reverse complement strand
GACGTTGTCCCGGAYCCTAGTTCCTTTTTGGCATCGCCCCAAAAAGGAACCAAAAAACTCTAGTCAAATAAACGCTTCCGCCCGCCTCCTTGATGAATTTTTGCTAACCCACTGGCCGGAATTCCCGCATTCATCTGCGTCGCGCCTGCGCCGGCCCGCTTATTTGACACCAAACCWATTTAAGAATGACCTTGGTGTAATGCCGATAGATAATTAAAGGTCAATTAAAAGCGAAGCGCATTAAGTGGGCATTTTAATTACTAATCGGTATGACGGGCTCACGCGCTTCGGATCATCACGGTCCAGCTGGTCAATTGGATTTTTGCGTTATTCTGTTGATTTGTATTGGAGGTGTCAAAACTAGAGGTAGGATCCGGTTATACAGTCGTCAATATGGCCAATGGCCATCTCTGACTATCAAATAAGATGAATAGATATTAACTTTTTTTCACATCTTAAGAAGGAATTAATTTATTAGCCATCCGCGAATTTTTATATGTTATTCAAAATGTCAGTTGTTATTCCTTAGTATTATTTCAGAATACAAGATCTACTAATAGTGATTCAAAGAAGGGTGTTCATATACAGCTTGTAAGGTTTCTTGTTATTGTTATTTTCAACCCTTTTTTGACCAACACTTAAAAAAATTTTATTAATCTCTTACTAACAAACATTGCCAACAAGAAGGTTTTACTATTTTTAACTAAAATTTTAAACAGGGTCTGCGACGCTTATAAAGCACCCCAATAGCACATCTTATTATAGCAGTTTTCAGAAACGAGGTCGGGATGATAAAATTAGGCAAATTCACTCCATTACTTTTTCTATTGGGGTTTTCTTTCTATACATCCATAGCACAGGATTTACCTTCCGGAGAAATATCTGGAGATACGGTTATCTGCGAAAATGGGAATATCAACCTGAAAATCAAATTTAATGGAAAAGCCCCCTATGGATTTTGGATGGAAGAAACTACTTCGGGAAACAGTTATTATAATACTGATGGGATTTTTGAAAACGAGTTAGTTGATGGGTATTACATAGAATCGATAAGGGTTGATAAAAATTCAACCTTTAAGTTGATTGAAGTGTATGACGACTTTATTCTTGATTGGAGCAAAGGTAATGGTTTCACAAATGTAAGTGGAGAAGCCAATATTATTGTTGATATGAAACCAAAGCCTGATGCAGGAACAGATATTGTTGATCATTGTGGTTATTCAATAGAATTAAACGCGACTCCCGAAAATTTTTCTCATCCCTACTACTGGAGTCCGTCTGCTAGTGGTAATTATAGTGACTCTTCAGATCCGCAAGCTACCTTTACTAGCCACACAGCAGGAACCTCCACCCTCTATTTTGTTGAAGAAAGTGGTGTTTGTAAAGATTCATCGTCTGTTAGTGTTTCTTTATTAGGAAGCCCATCTGCGAATTTGTCAGGTTTAACAACTATTTGTTCTACTGATGGAGATGCCCATACCATTGACGCGGAAATCTTATTTACCGGAAGGGTTCCATATTCATACACTATTTCTGATGGAATTAATGATCTCATAGAAATAAAGGACATTGATACGCCCAGTCATATAATAACCCTTCCTGCTACAGGTAATCAAATTTATAAAATCATTGAATTACGTGATCAACGAAATGGCAAACAGTGCTATGCTGATGAATCTGATCTTGTGGGAAGAGCCGAAGTGAAAGATATGAAACCAGATGCCAATCCGGGAATCCAGTCACGCGTTTGTGATGATAATACCTCCCTGGGAGCTTCATTGACAGAAGGGGCAACCGGTTTATGGAGTACTTCATCTGATAATGTAATAATTGAGACGCAAACTGATCCAACCTCCAAAGTAACAGTTTTGGATTATGGAGAGTACACCTTTACCTGGACTGAAAACAGGGATGGTTGTTACCATTCGAATGATGTAAAACACCGTTTTTCACAATCACCAAGGTTAACCTTGTTATCTAATGATACAGCTATTTGTAGAGGAACATCTGCTTCCATGCAACTACAACTTGAAGGTCATGCCCCTTGGGTGCTTGAGTATCACGACGGTTCTGTGACTTCGGAAACAGATATTCCTGATTCGCCTGCTAATGTTTACTTGGCTCCCGATGAGACGACGATTTATACGCTTACTGGTGTAACCGGTTATTATGGCTGTAACACTTTTTTAAATGACATTACCTATCAGGTAACTGTTGACGCAGTTCCTTCTGCTAATGCCGGCACTTACGATGATGCCTATTGTGGTAATTCGGTCATGTTGAACGCTATTTCAAGTATGGAAGGAAGTATTGGTTTTTGGGAAGGTCAGGGTGAATTTGATGATTCGACAGCCACGAATACAAATTTTTCAGCGTACAATTATGGCAGTAATACACTTATCTGGACAGAACGCAATGGAATAAACCGGAATTGTTCATCTTCCGATGAAGTAAATATCAGGTTTGACAAGCTTCCGGAAGAAGTATTTGCAGGGGATGATCAAATGTTGTATTTGCAGTTTTCCTCCTACCTTAAAGCCTTAGAACCGGATGCCGGTTTGGGCCATTGGTCTGTTATTGAAGGAACACCTCACATTATTTCTCCTGATAATCCTTTATCCCCGATTGAAGACTTAAAAATGGGAGAACAGGTTTTAAAGTGGACAGTTACCAATGGTGTATGTGAATCTAAATCAGATAATGTAACCATTGAGGTAAAAGGATTACTGAATGCTACCGGATTTTCCCCCAATGGTGATGGTGTAAATGATTTTTTTCTGATAAAGGGGGCTGAACACATTGTTAACAATGAACTAAAGGTCTTTGATGAATGGGGAAATATAGTATATAGTAAGAAAAAATATACGAATGATTGGGATGGAACGTTTAATGATGGTACGAAAGTTAAAGATGGAACCTATTACTATGTCTTCATGGGAGATGATATAACGCCGGTAAAGGATTTTGTTGTTATAAAAAGGTCAAGTTATTAAGGCAAATATTTAAATGAAGAATTACTTACTTATTTTCATATTAACAATACCCTGCTTTTTTTTAAAGGCGCAAAATAAGGCGGTAGTCAGTCAATACATGCATAATCAGTATGCCATTAATCCAGCTTTTGCAGGTTCTCATGAAACCCTTTCTTTGTTTGGATCATTTAGAAAAAAGTGGATTGGCATCAATGGTTCACCTTCCGGCCAGTTTTTTTCAGCTCATGCGCCCTTGAAAAATGATAATATGGCTTTAGGTATATCTTTTCAGAATCAAAAATATGCAGTGTCCGGACAAACCGGCTTTGCTTTTTCTTACACCTATCGGTTAAGAACGGGTGAAAATCATAAACTTGCTTTTGCGCTTAATGGTGGTGCTACTTTTTTTTCTGCTGATTGGACAGATGTAAAACTATTTGATCCTAATGATGTCTCTTTTAATGCGAATGAACGAAAAACCAATCCAACCGCTGGTTTTGGAGTAGGGTGGTATGGCGATAATTTTTTTACTGGTTTTTCTATACCCTCTTTCTTTATCTATGATGAATACGCAAACACTAGCTCAGTTTTTGATCTTTCAAAAAGTGTTTATTTGGTAACAGGTGGCTATCTTTTTACTCTTTCTCCGGACTGGCGCCTTCAACCATCCCTGATGATGAGCTTTAAACCAGGCAGACAGAACTATTTAGATGTTAACAGTACCCTTATATACAATGATCTTTTATGGGTTGGGTTATCCTATCGAACGACACAAGAAATTGTAGCTATGGTAGGATATCAAGTTAATCCACAGTTACGCTTTGCTTATAGCTTTGATTATACAACTGGAGAAATTGGTAATTACAATAATGGTACCCATGAGATCTCTATTCAATATGCTTTTGGCTATCGTATTAAAACGCCTAATCCCAAGTTTTTTTAGACATGACTATACGTAGTGTAATATTATTCTTCCTTTTTTTTATTTCAGTTTGTGGATCAATTTATTCGCAGGATATTGAAGTAACACGCCTTCCTTTCAATAAACCAGGAAGTAATAACATGGCACCATTTTATAGGGATTCTGTTTTAATATTTTCCTCTGACCGAAAAAATAGTGTCATCATAAATTACTTTGACGCACAAGATCAACCTCTTTTCCATTTGTATAAAAGCAGATTTCTACCTGACAGTACC
This sequence comes from Marinilabiliaceae bacterium JC017, assembly GCA_004296775.1. Taxonomy (GTDB): domain Bacteria; phylum Bacteroidota; class Bacteroidia; order Bacteroidales; family Marinilabiliaceae; genus JC017. The sequence goes on along the minus strand of RHGE01000094.1, from coordinate 15,544 downwards.
TGGAGTCATCCAATTCTTTATAAACCTGAAATCTTCAATGTTTTCAACAATTCGTCTTTAATGGTAACGCAGGAAGGAGATCAAATCTTTTTCACTAAAAACCAATATGATACCTATGGTCAGAGCAGGAAAAGCAAGCAAGGTAACCTATTGGGCGTGTTTACAATCGAAAAAAGAACTCGAAGTTGGAGTCGTCCAAAATCATTGGGTTTTAATAGTCGTCGGCAATACAATACTGGTCACCCTACTTTAGGTCCTGATGATAACATTCTTTTTTTTGTGTCTGATATGGAAGGGGGCTTTGGAAAATCCGATATCTATTTTTCACAAAAAGGTGGAGATGGCAAATGGGGAGAGCCACAAAATATAGGATCAATCATTAATACACCTGAATCAGAAGTTTTCCCATTCTATCATTCATCGGGGAAATTATTTTTCGCCTCGAACGGTCATGATGGACAAGGCGGGATGGATATCTTCTATTCTATAAAGACAGCAGAAGGATGGTCTCATCCCATTGCCTTACAACCACCGGTAAATTCTGAAATGGATGACTATGCCTGCTATATTGATCAAGGGGAAGAGTGGGGATTCTTCACATCGAACCGGGATGGAAAAGATAATATTTATAAATTCGTCAAACATTTTCCTTCTTTTACTAACATATCTCTTCAAGAAGAAGATAACTTCTGTTTTACGTTTTTTGAAAATGGGCCCTATAAATCAGATACACTGCCTTACATTTATAAATGGAACTTTGGAGATGGTAATAGTGTACAAGGCTTAGAAGCAGATCACTGTTTTGAAGGCCCTGGTCATTATCACATCGCACTTGAAGTGTTTGATACTATAGCAAATGTAAATCTATTTACGGTTGCTCAATATCCGCTTGAATTGGAAAGAAAGCAACAAGTTTATATCTCAGGTCCTGATACCATCAAAGTAAATGAATTGGTTTCTTTTAATACTCATAAATCAGTTTTGGGGAAAATTAAACCCAAAACATTCTATTGGGATTTAGGAGATGGGATACGAAAAAGAGGTGAAAAAATTACGCATATTTTCCGAACAAAAGGAATATATCATATCACTTGTGGTGTAGTATCGATAGATGACCCCAATTTAAAGATGTGTTCCTCAAAAGAAATTGTAGTAATAGAATAATAATACCCTATGTTGAAATTTAAATTAACGATACTGCTAGTTTTATTATCTGAAAACTTTGTTAGTTATGCACAGCCAGTACCAGGTGTTGATGAAAATATACCTCATTTAGTAACTTTTGGATCTAAAGGCGAAACTGGTTGGGGAGATGATAATTTTTGTCAGATTATATTTTTTGCCGTTCCTACAGATTATTCTAAACCAATATATTTGAGAGTGCATGATCCTGATACGGGAGGTACTATGGATGAAGAGAAAGGTGATTGGGATACAAATATGATGTATAGCATATTTGGTGGAAAAGGAGCTTGCTCAAATAAAGATGCCCAACAGGTTAATATTGAGGGAAACTATGATAGTGGAACGCTTCTAACCACTAAGACTTTTGGTGAAGATGATGAATTGGATGGTAAGTGGTATGCATTTGGGCCTATAAATCCATCTGAAGGTGAATTTTTGCCTGATTATGGGGGGTACATTTTTAAATTTATGGCTGAAGGAATTAGTGGTGATGATGGAAACCTTTATCATTTATATCTTAGCTCTGAAGCTGATAAAAACATAAATGTAGAGGGTGCTTTTGCTTTTTATTTCAAGTATAAATTCAGAATGCATGACAATCAAAAAGAAGTGTCACATATTTATCCTTTTATTGATGATCGGGTTGTTTCAATAAAACAAACAAATTTTGATTGGGACAATGATGGTATTATTCGCATCATCTCTATTGCAAAGAACGGAGAGTTAATGAGTGTGTCAGGGGATGATGATTGGGCTCAGAGTACTCATAAAATCACTAAAGAAGAGAAGAATACATCTCTGGATATTCAGATGATAAAAAATAGAGTCACCCATGTGAAAAATAATAATGTAGTTATCTATCTTGAGAATCAATATGGGGAATTACTTCCGTTTTATAGTGTTCCGATCGGTGGTATACCCAAATATAAATATAGCATTGGCCTAAAACCACAGAAGAGAAATAACTAATATTCTTAAATGATGCTACGATTAAAATTCCAAATACTTTTTTTTCTCTCTGTTATCACTTTTGAGGTAACATGTCAGACATTTGAGTTCAAGACCTATGATAGTTCGATTGGATTACCGCAAAACTATATTTATAGCGTAGTTCAGGGGAGTAAAGGACATATTTGGATAGGAACAGCTGAAGGATTAGTTAAATTCGATGGTTTTACTTTTAAGAATTATACGGCCTATGACTCGCTGGCGGATACCTTCATAAGGGATCTCTTTATTAATCATGAAGGAACGCTATGGGTCGGACATAATAATGGTAATTTTTCATATCTCAAAAACGATAAATTTCACCAAGTTCTATCGCCAGATTCTTCCTCCCCGATTAATGATATTTGCGAAGATAGTGATGGCAATATATGGGCTGTAGAGCAAAATCGGGGCTTAATTCGAATATCACCTGAAACAAAAAAGGTAACTTCTTTCTTTGACCGTAAGAAATTTGGGCGGCGATTTTATTATTCACTGATCTCAATCAATCCTTACCAATTTCTGGTGGGCACCTCATCCGGCTTAATTAGAGTGCGATTTAATGCCAACTATGAACCTATCGAAATCAATCAAATAAGCGATATTCCAGTTACCAATATTAATGCTATAGTTCCCAAGAAAACTCATAAAGGTGATTTTTGGATTGCAACAGAGGATCATGGTTTTTTCCTTTATTCCCTTGAAAATTCCAGTGCCAGCCAATATGTCAATAATGAGTTGTGTATTCGTTTTAATATAGAAAAGGAGTCCATTTTGGATATCTATGAAGAAGATGATGGGCATCTTTTATTAGCAACCTGGGGAAATGGCGTAATAAAGCTTATCTACGATCCATCTTCTAATTCATTTGAGGAAACCTTGAATTTTTCAACCAAAAACGGATTAAAAAAGGATTACATTAAAGCTATAATGTGTGATAGAGAGGGGAATTACTGGATTGGTACTTATGGTGGTGGCTTATCTTCTCTTATCAGGGACTATTTTGTGTTTTATAACCTGGATGAAATAGGATTTAAAAACAATAAAGTTCATTCAGTTATTAAAGCAGACGAAGAGTTATGGATGGGACTGGAGAATGGTTTGATGAAATCTGATCCCTATTGTTTTGAAAATAATGAGTTCTACGATAAAGCGCTTGGTGTTCCAAATGATTTGATAAGAGGGTTTTATTTGCAGGAAAATAAGGTTCTATGGGTGGCGACTTCTAAGAATGGATTGTATTACCGTGAACCCGGTCAACTCAATTTTACCCCTTATAACTACACAAAGAGCCTTTTAGGTAATCAAATTAATGATATTGACGGGAATGACCATCTTCTGTATTTGGCAACTCAAGGTGGATTGTATATTATCGAACTGGACAGTAGGAAAATAGATCATCTTACTACCATTGATGGCCTTCCGCATAACAATATTAATTTCATTTTCAGGGATAAGGATGGTCATATCTGGATTGGCCCAAAAGATAGTGGAATTACTAAAATAGATAGTTCAAAAATTGAGGTTCACAGACTTTCTCAAAGACCTGTGAATATTGCTGACATGACCGAAGATAACAAAGGAAACTATTGGTTGGCAACAGTTACTAAGGGGATATTAAAATACACAGAAGACACGCTTCTGAATATTACCCTACAGGATGGCCTTTTGAAAGATTATTGTTATAGTATCGCAGCAGATAAGAAGAATAGATTATGGATCTGTCATCATCCCGGACTAAGTTGCCTTGATCTTAATAATATGCAAATTCGTACGTTTGGATATGAGAACAATATGGGCGGGGAATTCAATCAAGTGTGGAAAGACGAAAATGAAACATTGTGGTTCGCATCGAGTGAGGGTATAATCAATTATTTCCCTGATGATGATAAACCCAATATGATACCCCCGTTGCTAAATTTTACTTCTATACTTGTTTCAGGTAAATCATATGAACTAAATAAGCCAATAACATTACCTTATCCATACGGAAAGAAACATTATAAATTCAGGTTTGATTTTACCGGGATTAGTTTTGAGAATCCAGGGGATGTAACCTATGAATACATGATGGAGAAAAAAGGAAGTGATGAACCGATGGATTGGGTAAAGTTAAATCAAACCAATTTTCGAGAATATGAATTTTTGCCTGATGGAGAATATCTGTTAAAGATTAGAGCTTATAATGCAGATGGTATTGCTACTATTTCTCCGATATCTGTTTCTATAACAATTGATCAGCCATTCTGGAAGAAAATATGGTTTCTATTCGTGTCATTTTTATTGTTCATTTTTGGAATATTCCTGTTAATTAAATATAGGGAGCGCAAATTACGTTTTCAAAAACATCTTCTTCTAAAGGAAGTGGCATCTCAAACGGTGATATTGAGAAAGCAAAAAGCCGAGATCGAAAGAAAAAACAGAGATATTACTGACAGCATCAATTATGCAAAAAAGATTCAAGCATCGATTTTGCCTCCTATCCCTCATTTGGAAAACGTCTTCCCGGACTCTTTTATTTTTTTTCAGCCTCGTGATATTGTAAGTGGAGATTTTTATTGGTTTAACCAAACCAAAGACCATTTCATAGTTTGTTGTGCTGATTGCACAGGACATGGTGTCCCAGGGGCCTTTATGTCAATGATTGGCAGTACTATTTTGAATGAAATATTTCGTCTGCCGGAAGTGAAATCACCTGCTGATATGCTTGAACAACTTGACAAAGAGATTAAGATTCTGCTTCAGAAAAATAATTCAGGAGAAACGCAGGATGGAATGGATATATCAGTGATGGAGGTTCATTTACCAACTAACCGGGTTAGACTGTCATCAGCTAAACGTCCTGTTTATCTGTTTATAAATGGAGCGTTATCTATTCATAAAGGAACCAGACGAAGTATTGGTGACAGCTTAGTCGATGGCAAGAATGCCTTTATGAATATTGTGTATAATTGCTCACCGGGAGATAGTGTTTACCTTTTCTCTGATGGTTATTCCGATCAATTTGGAGGTCCATTAGGCAAGAAATTTATGAAGGTGGGAGTGAAAAATCTATTACAACAAATTCATGATAAACCCATGACGGAGCAACATCTATTGGTAAGAGATAATTTCCTAAAATGGAAAGGTGATTTAGAACAGGTGGATGACGTAATCTTTATGGGATTCAGGTTTTCTTAATATTATAAAAATTAGTTAAGCTGGTTGTAAGCATTAAAGTTTGGAATCAATCAAGGATATAATGGCAGAGACGGATGTAGCCATGGAAGATCAGTGATTCGTGTTACGTTTTTTTTATGCATTTGTTCTTGATATGAAATAGGACTATAAACACATTTTATCTAACTTCATAACCTAAATTGCTTATTGTATTTGCAATTGTCTCTTTTGAAACCTGAGTTGTATCAAAGGTTATAATAGTATTACCCATTTGATAATTGGCCTTGACAGAGAAAATTCCTTCTAAACGGCCTACGGCAGCTTCAATTGTTTTTTCACAACCATTACAAGTCATTCCATTTATAATAAAAGTCATCTTCGATTAATTCGGTACACTGATTTGTTGCTCTTTTTATTCTCTCTTATCGGATGACTTTTGTGTGGGAGAACTACAAGCAGGTAAGATACATACTAATATTATTATGAGATTTAGGTTCATGTTTGATAAGTTTTAAATAACCCAATTTAATTGGTCAATAAGAATCTGTAGCATCGCTCAGGGGTAATAAGCGATAAAATATGCGAATAGCTTTTTAATAGTTATACTATCTACAGGTATCCATGGGTTTGGAATAACCATACACAAATTCCGAATATTGATACAAAGAGTAATACAGTTACTGGAATTGTTACAATAACTTCAAAAAACGGCAACATCAATGCAGAGGTAAATGTAGCAGTTAGTCATACCTGATTGATATGTAACACTTGATGTTTTTTGTGTGATCGTAGGAAATCCCGCATCTGCATATTTTAATACGAACAACCAGAATTGAGGTATTTGTCCGAGAAAGAAAAATAGTGCCAGGATATGAAGTCTTGAATCGGAAAATGCTCCTCCAGCCGCTACTCAGGCAGCCATTGGAGGAATTACCCCTACAAGAGCTTTTATTCTTTACCCTATTTACGGAGATAAATGATTTTGGCCATTCTCTTATTTTACCAACATTTCTATCCGCTACCTTGCTGTCGTTATTTTTTTTTACCTTTAGACATAACCTAAACAATTAACCTATGCATTCAAAATCAACTCTTCAGGAGCGGCTTAATGCAATACCTGAAAAACTAAATTCCTTCATTACAAAAATTAAAAACTGGTTTGAAAATTTGCGATGGCCGCTGTTTGTATGGCGTTTTAACTGGCGTTTCCTGGTGGCTCTTATAATGTTGTCTGGTGGATATGCCGGTGCATTGATTTTGCTCAACGGCTGGGGCATGTTAGCAGATATTATCATTGGTGCCATTGTTGGCGTTTTGGGGTTATTGCTTTTTTGGCTTGGTATTCGTTTTGCCGTTTATCTCATAAGAAAAACAATAACCAAACGAACGGCTTTATTTTTATCAGCCGCCTTGGTTTTACCATTCTTATTATTTGGCTCTCCTGAATATGGTCTTCTTTTATCTATCGTGATAGTCACTTGTGTGGGCGCCATAAGTAGTGGTCTGGCCTGGTTAGTATATAGTGACTTTAGTCACTTAACCTTATTTCGCAAATTAAGCATCTCCATCTTTTCTCTGGCGGGACTCTCGGGCGTTATTGCTTTTTTTGTTTGGTGGCACCATCCCGGATCATTGGACGATCTGACAAAAGTTGACTTGGATGGTTATCCGCAGATCGAGACATTATCATTATCTGATCCTTCCACACCTGGTGATTATGAAGTGTCCTACCTGACATATGGCAGTGGAAAAGACAGACGGGAAGCGTATGGTGAAAACGTAGCGATTCAAACTGACTCTGTTAATGCCAAGCCATTTGTGGATGAAATGAGTGGTTTTCTTAAAATATTTCGCAAGGAGTATTGGGGATTTGATCGGACGGCCTGGCCAATCAATGGTCGTGTGTGGTACCCTGCTGGAGAGGGTGCCTTTCCCCTTGTGTTGATTGTTCATGGCAACCATCACATGCGTGATTACTCTGATCCGGGGTATGAATACCTGGGACAACTTTTGGCAAGCCGTGGGTATATCCTGGTTTCTGTTGATGAGAATTTCCTAAATGGAGACTGGGCGGGGTATTATAACAATGAGAATGATGCCCGAGGCTGGCTTCTTTTAGAACACCTGCGCAACTGGCGTAATTGGAATAGTGATGCGTCGAATCCTTTCTTTGGAAAAGTGGATATGAACAAGATTGCATTAATCGGGCATTCCAGGGGTGGAGAAGCTGTTGCAGTGGCGGCCGCGTTTAATCGTCTTTCTTTTTATCCCGATGATGCACGGATAAGGTTTGATTATGATTTCAACATTCAATCGGTGGTTGCCATAGCACCTATTGACGGGCAATATAAGCCGTCAAAACAGTCAACTCCTTTGGAGAATATCAACTACTTGCTGCTACAGGGCTCTCATGATTCAGATCTCTTTTTCTTTTCGGGAGATCGCCAATACAAGCGTATTCGTTTTACCGATGATAATTTTTACTTTAAAACATCCATTTATGCTTACCGCGCCAATCATGGGCAATTCAATACTTCTTGGGGTAACCGTGACTATGGCCTGCCCTTAGGTTATCTGTTAAACACAAAACCATTGCTTGACGGGGAAGAACAGCGAACCATCTCAAAGGTTTATATCAGTGCTTTTCTGGATGCTACCTTAATGAATAAACATGAGTATTTGCCCATGTTTCAGGATTATCGACTGGCTGACAATTGGCTGCCTGATACCTATTTTATCAATCGGTATGAAGATGCTAACACCCATATTATGGTGGACTTTGAAGAGGATATAGATGTTACCTCCACCACTATTGTCGGCGGCAGCATCGAGGGGTACAACCTGGCTACCTGGCGAGAAGCTGATCTCGGCCTGAGGGATGAATCCTCGAAGCGTCAGAATAAGGTGGTTTTTCTGGGGTGGGATTATACCAGGGATAGTGTAGAGGCCGATTCGTTGGTTACAGCACCTCTCGCTCATTCTGTTGATACACTAGCACGTTACGTTATTCATTTGCCGGATGAAGTTAATGCTGCATTTAACAGGGATAGTGCTGCTTTTTTTACCCTGGCATTGGCTGAGGTTGATGAAAAACCTGCCGAGCCCCTGGCGTTGGATAAAGTAGAGGAGGATGCAAACAATGGAAACGTCGATAAGGAGCAAGATGAGGTAAAAGAAGAGAAAAAAGAGGATGAGGAGCTTCGTCAGCCGCTTAACTTTTCTTTTGTTTTTAAGGATCAAAACGGGCAGGAGGCTATGGTTACCATGAAAATGCTTCTTCCGTTGATGCCGCCTTTAAAAGCAACTTTTGCCCGGCTTGATAAGCTGGAGGAAATATTTAAAAAGGATAGTGAGCCGACCCTTCAAACCATCCATATCCCATTGGTAAAACTTAAGGAGATCAATCCTGAATTTGAACCTGGTTCAATAAGATCGGTTGAGGTTTGGTTTAATGACTCCCCCAAAGGTGTTATTGCATTGGATGAAATTAGCGTTCGGTAGTAAACCTGCGGTAATTGTTGTGGCTATTTTTTTCACTAGATTTTGTCCCAAAGGGCATACCATTTAAAAGATGACGAGATAATTTATGCATAATTGTCTCGTCATTTTTTTTGGTTTCATTGAGCGATTGTTTCAAAATGCTTGATAGATTAGACCATTTAAAAGTGTAGCGCATTAAGTGGTTATTTTAATCATTAATTGGCATCACCGATACATCGAGATCTCATCAACCTCTACATACTTGTAATCCTTTCTCGACACCGAGCATTTCAATTGCAACATGTGTCACTTAAATCTTGACATCAAAAACAGAGTCCAAGACACAAGATATCTGCTCCAAGACAGGGAGATAGTGCTCCAAGATATAATAAAATGATACCATTGGTGATTGGGAAAGCTATATCAAATACATTTCAAAAATGTTACAGGTATAATGCCGAGAGATGCTTAAAGTCAATTAAAAAAACTTGTGCCTTAAGCGTTTTTTTAATCATTAAAGGGAATTTCCCCCGATTTGTAACGAAAGTCGGGGGTTGTTGTAATGAAAAATTTCAAGCTTAGTTATAGATCAAAGATTGATTTCTCCTTAGGCCGTTCTTTTCTTAATTGTTTGTAGCGATAGTTGCGCAGGGCTTCAGCGAAAATTTCTCCAAAACTCTCTCCCGGTGAAGGGGCCGGAGAAAGGAGCAGGTTGCCTTTCGGATCAATCAGGTAATAGGTGGGGAGTGCATTAATGCTGTAGTCAAATAGAACTTTTGCATTGGCCCCGATGGATAAGAAATTCCATCGGTATTTATGGTCCTTCACTATTTTTTCAATTTTATCCAGGTTTTCATCTGTTACAATTGATACCACAGTCAGGTCTCTTTTCATTCGTTGAGAAATGGTGTTGAGTGCCTGGAAGTCTTTTAAGCAAGCATAGTTTTGGGAATGACAGAAGTTGAGGTAGACAAATTTCCCCTTGAAGTTATCCAGGGTTTTCTCTTTTCCATTTAATGTGTACAGCTTGAATCCTGGCGCTTTGGTCCCGGTTCGCAGGTGGTTGATTTTGGCATAAATAGATTGCGCAATTAACCGAATTCTCTCATTACACCCTTTCTCAGAAGCTTGGTTTAGAATCTCAATAATTCTATCCTCATTGTATCTGCCGGAATAAAACGAATCATAGAATCCTTTAAGTAACACGGATTCTCTGAAATCCGCCTGTTGATAAATGGAATCATGGCCCATCACCATTGATAATGAATCGAATGGTAATCCCTCAACAAAGGCTTGTTTGAGCTTCTTTCCGGAAGTGGTTGAAAAATAATAATTGAAGAAATTCTGGAATAATTGATTGAAGGCATCCCAATAGGCCGGTGATTGATAGTGCACCGGTTGCTGACTAAAATATTGATGGATTATTCTTTTTTTCTGACGCTTGAGACTTAGCATGTAAAACTTCGCAAAGCTATAATATTTATAGGTCGAAAAATAGGTGTTTATTGGCGAAGGATAAAGCGAGTCCAGCTCATTGGAGAGTTGATCAGCTAGTTTAATACTGTTAGTGTTGAATAATTTACGGGCACTTTGATTGTAACGTTGCTCAAACGCTTCCTGAAAATTCCGTATGGTATTATTAAGGTACTGTGCTTCCTGGTTGGCAATCCCTAACTGGATCTCTTCCGGTATGAAATAGGGATTAAAACGGTCGGCATCCTTTTTTGGCTGAAACGGAGGGAGGGCCAGTTCGTATGATTTGCCGGGTTCAAGGAAAAGGTAGCCTCTTATTTGACCAAGATCAATGAAGGCCCGGGTGATCTGTCCCAACGCAAAAGTGACTTGAAATTCGCCCTTTTTATTTACCGGAAAGTTGATGAATTGGGTTGTTTCCCTGGAGATGAAATTCTTATGATATTTCAATATTAGGTTATATCCGGCATATTCAGGCGCATATCCCTTGAGCGTAACACTATCGGTGTGCTCAGTAGAGAACCCCCGGATAGAAACCAAGAGAAGTATAAATATCAGGAAATGCCGCATAGTAATAATCTAAAGTGATTCTTTTTCGATGTTTATTCTGATCTTTTCCGGTAGAAATTTACTGGCATCGCCCCCATGTTTTATAATGTCTCTGACAATGGAACTGTTTACCGGTGTGTGTTCAGGCGTTGTCAGTAAAAATACTGAATCAATGCCGCTCATGGCTTTATTTACTTGCGCAATGGCTCTTTCGTATTCGAAGTCGGCAGCGGTTCTGATGCCGCGCAGAATGTAGTTGGCTCCTACTTCTTTAGCGAAATCAACCGTTAGTCCTTCAAATCTCTCCACCGTTACGCGAGGATCATCGGCAAAAACATCTTCTATCCATTTTGCCCGGTTGTTGATAGGGAAAAAGTCTTTCTTATTGGAATTATATCCGATGGCGATTATGACCTTGTCGAACAGGCTCAAACCTCTTTTTACCACATTCTCATGTCCTACCGTAAAAGGATCGAATGAACCGGGGAATATTGCTATTTTTTCCATTGTTGCGATGGTTTTAGGGGTGTAAAAATTGAAAAAATAACCCTAACGTGCAACCTCTTCATGTCATTTGTAAAGACGGCGTGCATTAGGGTTGCTGAGGTACTGAAAAATAGCTACCAGAATTTTATTTTAGCCGTGGCGAATAGCGACATTTTCAACAGGATCAGTCCATGCCGAAACCTGGAAATATTTGTGTCACCATATTTGCGTTCTCGGTACCGGATGGGCAGGTCAACGATTTTCAGGTTCAATTTATACGCACCAAACAGGAGGTCGAAGTCACCAAAGGGATCAAACTCGCCAAAGAATTTGCGGTTATCAGCCAGTTTGAGATAATCTTCTTTGAACATCACCTTCGTACCACATAGCGTGTCTTTGATGGGGCGTTCCAGGATCCACGAGAAGAAGCGGCTGAAGAAGTGGTTGCCTACGGTGTTTAAGGAGCGCATAGCATTTTTTTCCATGGGATAAACCAACCTGACACCGTTAATAAACTCGCCTTTGCCACTGGCCAGGGCGTGATAAAACTTAGGCAGATCTTCCGGCTGAACAGTTAAATCGGCATCCAGGATCATTAAAATGTCTCCTTTGGCCGCGGCATAGCCTTTTCGAACTGCGTCTCCTTTTCCTTTGCCATCTTGCCGCATGATTTGCATGGGCACTGTGTCCTTGTATTTTTCATACATGGTTTGAATGGTTTCCCAGGTGTCGTCGGTGGAGTTTCCTTCCACAAAGATGATCTCTGTAAACCAACCCATCTTGGGAAGTCGTTGAATAGCTGCTTCAATGTTACCACTTTCGTTGCGCGCCGGGATAATAACGGATGTGGAGTAACGGTTTTCCATGTCTTCTATACTCCGGGCCGGCGGCATGGGGCGTGCAAAGATAAACTGGTTAAGCGAAAGGGCGTTCAGCAGGGGGAGTCGTGAAATGAAACGGTTGCACAGCCCTGAAAGCAAGGGTATATGATAAGGCAGAAACATGCTGCGATTTCGTTTGTACACATCAAAATCGGCCAGGTACAACAGATTGGCAATGTCGTGCTGAGACAACCAGTTTTGTTCAGGCGTTTTACGTTTTATCCCTAGCCATTCCGCCATTTTTATAATCGGTTCCCAAAGCCTGCTGTAGTAGGTAACAATGATGCGGGTCTTTTCATGGGAAACCTTTTTTAGCTCATTGAAAACCTGTTCAATGTCATCTACTATACCAATTAAATTGGATAAAATAATGACATCATATTTTTCCTGTAAGGTTATTTGTTCAGCTTCCATCACCTCAAAGCGAATGTCAGGAAACTGTGTTTTTGCCTGTTGAATAAGCGTGTTACAAAAATCAATGCCGGTTTTCTGTTTGCCGTTCACCGATGCCAATAACTCGCCTGTTCCGCACCCGATTTCCAATACGGTAGCGCCTTCGTGGATGTAATAATTACAGAAACGGGAAATTGAATCCCAATAATAAGAGCGGCGCTTGCGGTATTTTATCCAGTTATCAGCATGTTTTTCAAAATATTGTTTCCTTTCCGGACTTGCTTTCATTTACTTCTGTGTTAAAGATTGATTGGGCAATGTTTTGGCATTGTCATAGTTAATGTAGAATAGGTAGGCTGGTTCGTTTTTGCCAATGCGATGTTTCAATTCAAATACATAGGGGTATTTCTGGGCGATGTACGCCATGTATCTTTTTATGGTGTTGATGGTTTGCCCGTTGTTAACTTCCGGATTTTTTCGGAGGCTTGCCATGATAATATACGACACATGGCGTTCCTTTAATCGGGCCAATAGGGAATCGGCATCGGTGGTATCGAACCGGTAGATGCCATAGAACGGCTTACCATTGGAATAGATGCGTGCCATATTAGGCTTTCGGCAGGCGGTATAGCTCTTTTCATTAAGGTGGGTTCCGGCGTATTCGGTCATTTGTAAATAGTTCTTCCAATCGAGGGAATATCCTTCGTATTTGTTGCCTTTAAAATTTTGACGCAGCACCATTAAATCCATTTTCGACAGGGTTTGTCCAAAGGAGGCAAGGCCGCAAATGACGACCAAAGCCGGCACCAAACCTTTTATCTTCCTGAGCAGGGGGACGTTGGTCAGCTTGTCCAGCGAATAGAGTAGAAAAAGGATCATTAATGGCAGGAAGGGGATTATCAGGCGGTACTGGTCCCATATTTTTTGAAGTACAATAAATGTAATGCCAAGCATAAAAGCCAGGTAAATGCCGGTGAATAACAGATGCCGTTTCTCTTTCAGGGAGCTGACAAAACCTTTGATAAATACCAGGTATAGAATAATGGTGAACAAAGGTATTCTTGTTTTGGCTTTTAATGCCCGAAGTCCTACTGCTTTAAGGAAGTGCTTCGATAAGTAAAGGTTTGAGTTATCAACAAATCGTTGAAAAAAACCTGTGATGCTTTCTTTTCCCTGTGAGAAATCATAAGGGTGTTTGTATAATAGTGTTGAGGCTTGGTTGCCTGATCCGAGGTCTATCTCCCAGATGATATTTTTTAGTACCAAAACCGGGGCCAATACCAATAGAAAGGAAAGGAAGAATAGACCGGCTTTCTTGAAATCTTTGATTATAAGAAAATAGGTTACTACCGCAATCAAGCCTCCTAAACCAATTGTTCGGGTTTGAAATCCAAATACCAGGATAGCAGTGATGGGCAGAAATAGAAGCAATGTCTTTTTAATGGATAATGGTTCAGGTTGGTCCAGGAATTTAAAAAAGGATAACAAGAACCATCCTTGGATGGCCATAAACATAGCCTCCGAATAAGTCTGGCTGGCGAAATAGAGGTAATAAGAGTTAAAAGAAAGGAGTAACAGTGTTGAAAACAGTAGCACTGGTGCGATGCGGTTGCGGAAGGTTTTGTAAAAGAGGTAATAGGTGATGGCTATAAAAACTAAGGAGGTTAGTTTTAGAATGCCAAGCTTTAATCCTGTAATGCTAATAATCAGGGATAGGAATATCGGGTACAATGGCCCTTGAAAGGCAGGATATTTGCCATTATTTAAGAGATTAACAGCCTTGATGATATAGGTGCTATCATCCCCGCCTTCACTAACACGCAGGTTAAAAAGGAAAAAGCTGAAAACAAGTGATGTGCCAAATAGTATCCAGAACAAGACTTTCTCATGTTGACGAAGCCAGTGATTCAGTTTGTCTGTTATCCCTGATTGAGACAATTGCTTTTGTTGTTTATGCATAAGGACAGGATTAGGGCCTCAAAAATAGAAACTTCTTTAGTTGTGCCCAATAATACGCCCATAAACCTTTTCAAAAGGTTACGTTTTTGTTGAAAAAAAATTAGCGAAAGGTGAAATGGGCATTGGTGGTTATTTGAAAATTAGATTATTTGTACATGAGTTAACTGGTAGTTCTTAGATGGTGGCTGACCATGTTGAAAGCATGATAACGGGTTGCGTAGCCAGGCAGGAATAACAATTCGTTGACCATCTATTGAATATTTCACGCAGAAGGCGCAAAATTAATTCACCCAATAGGGAAATGAATTAAATTGCCAGCTTCTATCATGGTGCGATGTAAATCAGTCTAATGCCCAACCGACCTAATGCCCCTTTCACCTTGTACCTTTCACCTTACATCATGTGCCTTACACCATGTGACATGTATCTTTCCTCCTTTCCCCTAACCTGATCAAACCAGAAAAGTACTCAGCTATGAGTATCAAGTTGTACAGGATTTTTGCAGGACCGGTATTGCAAAATCCTGCCAGAAAATACACAAACACTACTGATAAGACTCCTATGTGTTTTCAGGAGTAGCCTGAAAAAAGCCTCTTCGAGGGATGTTGCCTTTAGGTTGTTGTTTTAACAAGAATCATTATACACCGCGGAGTCTTCAAGTCTTGACAACCTAATAAAAGGTAAGATAACTCTAAATTGACGCTACCAGCACCTTTGGTCTCACGCAGATTCCCGCAGATCGAAAGGGATGCAGAGAGGTTTGTGCTACACATCTGCTAAAAGGAATCAAATATTCGTAATTCATTTTCTTTTCTTCCGGTCACTTCTTTCCCCTCCTAAAAGAATTACTACTCTTTTAACTCATTATTGTTTAATAAACTCATAGCAAGTGCATATCCTTCATATTTGATTCTAAAAATATCCAAGCCACATTTTATTGAGATATAGCCTGGTTTAGACTGGGATGCATATCCGCTCCATCCACTTAATCT
>RHGE01000093.1 GCA_004296775.1 Marinilabiliaceae bacterium JC017 | reverse complement strand
AATAAATGCGGTTATCTTCATCGTAGCGGTAACGGTGGAAGAATTGATCGGTCTGTCCCTGGTTATAGGCCACCTGCGTTACATTGCCACTGATCAGGTCGTAGGTGTACGCCACCCCTTTCCGCCCCAGGCCGGGGATATCCTGCACCAACCACTCCACATTGCCRTGGGGGTCGTAACTGAAATAGGTGGTGACTGTTRCSCCGTTTTTATTGGTATGCRCCACATGGCTCACCCGGTTAAGCAGGTAACGTTGTTTCCTGTTATTATAGGTAACCTGGCTAACAGCATTGTAATGTGTAACGGTTTGCTGACTTAAACCGGCGGTACCGGCGGCCGGGAACCGTTCCTCCAAGGCAACGGTTTTATCCTGTTCAAAAATATCATCTTTGACATCGACCAAGGCATCCCAACTACCATAACCAATGGCACTCTCCTTAAAATCGCCCTCTCCCACTTCGCGCACGCGTCCCAGGTGGTCGTACTTGGTATAAGAGAAGGTCTGGGTCTGGTCACTGGCCTGTTGGGCATTTTGCGAAAAGCGCAACTGCCCGGCCGTGTTGTAGAGGAATCGGCTCTCCCCCGCATCCGGTGTTTTCTGCCACACCAGTTGCCCCAGCGTGTTGTATTGGTATTCGGTCACCATGTTGTGTCCGGTCCAGCTGGCAGGTTTGTCACAGTCACACAGGTTGACCCCGGCCGGYGGTACTGTCTTGGCCAGGTTGCCCGCCCGGTCGTAATAGTAGAGGGTGTAGTGGTAGCCTTGGGTGTTATAGGAGATGGACAGCTCGTCCTCCAGGTTATCCTTCGAYAAACACAAATCCTCGAAGGCCCCTCCGGCCATCTGGCCGGCAATTTCCCCGCACCTGGCTGTTTGTGCCTGCAGGTCCTTGACCATCTCCGTGGCGGCAATGCCGGCCAACTGGTCGATGCGCGGCTGCGGGCGCGTCTCCTTTTTCTTYTCCTTCACCCTGGTTTTCCAGGCAAAGCACAGGTTATARWGCCGGTTGATGTCGTGCTGCTTCACCTCGAAGGGGGTACCGGACTGGTGCCCCGCAAAGAGCGGGGTGACCTGATCCAGYGAGTTGAGCTCGCAGCCATGTTCATCRTGTATGAGGATGAAGTAGGTGTAACCCGGTTTCACCTTCTTATAGTTGGTCACCGACCGRGCAACCGTTTCKCCGRCGCCCACCGTCACCCGGTCCACCCACACCGCACTGGTCACCTCGCGGGGGGTGAGATCGTTAACCACCTCACTTTCGCCGTTCTTCTCTTCGATGTGCTTACCCTGAACCTGCGCGACCTGCACCCAGGTAAACGTATAGGTCTGCCCGGGCTCAACACCGCTCAGCTCTGCCGTGGTGGTACAATCGGGACTCTTAGGCCCGGGCAGCKTCACCTGGATGTCGCCCCATGGTGCCTTGTCTTGGATGCCGAAACGGGCGGCRGCTTCTGWCTGATCACACCCMCGGCTGTCCTGCACTTTCAGCGAGTAGCCCTCGCCCGGCGCCAGCCCCGTGACAGTGGAAGCMCTGGACAGCAGCTGTTGGTCAGCATCGTACCAATAGTAACGGTAAGGCGGYACTCCACCGCTCACCTTGGCGACGGCACGGCCGTCGTTGGCTCCGGGACATTGCTCACCGAAAGCATTCACCTTTACCGACAAATTCGCTTCATCCACCGTAAAATAATGTTGAACAGTACAGCTCCCACTTGCATAAACCATGTCCATCACGGTGGCTTCAATCCTGTAGTTTCCGCTGGGCAGGTCACCCGTTTCAAATTGGCCGTTGCTAACCGGTATATTGACYGGTGAAACATAATTATCTTTGGCATCAAGGGTAGACAGGGTACAMTTCTGCACTCCCCATGAACCAACTGAACAGGCATTTTCTCCCAAATTAAYRTGGCCCTTAACGGTCAGTTTTTGATTGGGGAAGCAACGTGTATAAACCGTTTTCATCCCCGAGAAAGAGGGGTGCAAAGGTTGAAACTCTAACGTTTGACCGGTAGAGCAATTATCAGATGAATAGATAACTAATTCATAATGATTACTGGTTGAAATTTGGAAAACGGGACTAACAATTTCTTTACCATATTCACCCTCTATATCTTGTGAGAAAAGAGATTTACCATCAGAATCGATTACATTGTAGGTATAATTTGGATTACCATTCTGCCGCAGGCGATTAACCGTGAAGGTAACATTTACCTCCCTTATTTGATAGGGTGCCATCCCGCAAGGGATATTTGGCACACACACTCCTGACAACACGGGACCGCCGTTTTGAATATAAATATATTTCTCAAAGCTACAACCTTTACAGGTTTCCCCTCGAACAACATATGTCCCTTCCCCCAATTCATTAACATAGATATCTTCGCCACTAATAGCGCTACCTATTTTAACAATCTTCTTTTCTTCTAATTCAATAACCTCATATGAATAAGGTGATTCACCTCCCTTAATCTTTTCTTCAAAATTAATTTTAATACTTCCATCACTTAATCCCTTACAAGAAGTATGTGTAGCAATAGTATTAATATTTGGTATAGTAAAAACATCCTCTTTGGTAAGATCAAATATATTATATACCGGATACTCGCCACCTTCTACCTCCAAAGTATAAAATCCTAAATCACTTTTCGATAATTGCCTTATTTCCAAATGAGATTCACACCCTTCTTTCAACAACAGACTTCCCTTATACCACCTATAAATGTAACCATCATGATCTTGGACATTATCCAGTATTGCATTTAATCTGACCATCCCCCTATTTGAACAATTCCCACTGGCAGTAATTGAAACACCATTATTACAATCCGCAGATATAATTTGGATTAATCCTTCATCGATAGTACACTGACTCTCTTCATCGAATATGTATTTTTTTCTATCATAATGTTTTATGTAATTATCTTGCCAACCTACATAAAACCTATTTTTATATTGAAAACATGAGTTAGTAAAATCTCTTTTTATTTTTACTGTTTCTTCTATGACATAATCATCACCTGGTAATATATTATCTCTGAATGTTAAATAAGCCCAGCCATCGTGAATAGCACTTGGACAAAGATTTGTAGACCCTTTATTATTAAATATATATTTATAATCAAATAAATTTATGAAAGGATTAATGTCCATTTTTAATACACTACTAGTTGTCACCCCATTACCCACATTAGATAACTTAATCCGCCGTTTAAATATTTCATATTTATTGTTAGATACTTTTGAAAGATTTGCATCCAGAACTTCAACGCAAAGCAATGGTGATTTTATATAGAAACTTTCATTTACAACAGGGTGAGTAACAAATTCTATTTTGCTTGAATTCTTTAAAGAAAAAATAACTGATGCATTAATATTAAAACGCCACTCATTTGGATTGTCTGAAATCCCTCTTAATATCAAAGGCAACTTGTCAGATACATAAACTAAAAAACTAAAATTATAACCACTTCCAATATATCCAAAATCCTCAGGCGGCAAATTTAATGTATAAATATTTTCTTCTCGATCAGTTAATTCTCCTTGTATAACATGAGAATCAATAATAGCTGATATTCCATTTGTATTTTCCATTTTTAAACCAGAATAATAAGGTTTTGAATTATCTAACAGCTTAAGCCCTTCTGGCAGATCAATTTTAACTTGTAACAAATCTAATTCTTTGATTCTATCAGGATTATCAAACTGGAGAAACACCATACCTTTACCGTAGTTTTCTGTAATACTCCATGTATTATCATCTATAGTAAATTTTTTATCTCCACTTCTAGGACATTGTTTTTCTTCAGAAAAATATACTTCATAATTTAGTATTGAATTCATATTATAATTAATGTTTTCCTGACACCAACAATCTCCAGATATAATAACCAATACAATTATACCGCTGAATAACCTATTTATAAATCCCTTCATACTAAATCAATTAATCTCTTATACTCTACTATCCTTATTTATCATTTATAAAGGCGGGTAGTTAAGAGCATACAAATTGGTTCTATTACCAATTCGTCACAAAACTACTTCTACACAAATAATAATACTCATAGATTTACACTCGAATACATCAAGTACTGAACTAACTACAAATAAAAATTCCACATCGAGAAAACAACCTTCATTTAAACTGCAAACCTACTATAGTGGAGGGTCGCCTCCTGACCCTGTCACTATTTATATTCATTCCTGATAATATTATTCAAAACATAACAACACCTGTTGGAGATTGAAACGAATCCCCAATACTACTGACAGGATTAACAAGATTTACATGATACAGAACAGACGATGTGCTTCTAGCTGAATGGTATTTGCTGTGAAATCACGATTATTATTACTGGCCAAAAGTAATTGTATTATCCAAACGTGAGCTGGCCGCTTTCCCGATGCATCGGGAGTACTTTTTTGCTACAGCGAAAATTAGCTACAGCCAGGCACGGTCTTCACACATCTCTTTTTAACAATTCAATTAATGATTGAAACATATTGAATTTCGAATGGTGTAGCTTTTTTTTATTTGACAGGATTAACAAGATTTACATGATACAGAACAATCGATGTGCTTCTAATGGTCGGGTGTTTGCTGTGAAATCCCGATTATTATTACTGGCCAAAAGTAACTTGTATTATCCAAACGTGCGCTGGCCGCTCTCCCGATGCATAAGGAGTACTATTTTTGCTACAGCGAAAATTAGCTACAGCCAGGCACGGTCTTCACACATCTCCTTTGAACAATCCAATCAATGATTGAAACATATTGAATTTCGAATGGTGTAGCTTTTTATATTTGACAGGATTAACAAGATTTACATGATACAGAACCGATTACGTACTTCTAATTGACGGGTGTTTGCTGTGAAATCCCGATTATTATTACTGGCCAAAAGTACTTGTATTATCCAAACGTGCGCTGGCCACTCTCCCGATGCATCGGGAGTACTTTTTTGCTACAGCGAAAATTAGCTACAGCCAGGCACGGTCTTCACACATCTCTTTTGAACAATTCAATTAATGATTGAAACATATTGAATTTCAAATGGTGTAGCTTTTTTTTGACAGGATTAACAAGATTTACATGATACAGAACAGACGATGTGCTTCTAATGGCCGGGTGTTTGCTGTGAAATCCCGATTTTTATAATATAGCTATGCGATTATAATACCTGATGCACTATTAACTCCAGATCCACACTATTTATATATAGGCGCCAGGCAGCCACTTTTACCAACATATTGCTCAAATTGGATGGAAATATGTGGAGACAGTTGGAAATACTTAGAAATAAATGGAGATACATGGAAACAAATTGAAATAAACAACACTTACCATTGTCAATCTCGAACAACAATCAGCTTAAGGTAACATCCCTCGAAGAGGCTTTTTTTCAGGCTGTATTGAAAAAACACAGCTCCTTATAGCAATGCCAATCACGTGAACCACCATTCATCAGCACATTGCTAAACAAACTACCCAAAGATCGCTATCCTGCTTATCAGGCAAAAAAAATTACATACCCATGGAAGTAGACAATTTGAACATTGGTAAATACATGGCTACTAATATCAACCCAATCACCAATCCCAACAACATAATAATTAAGGGTTCCAGAAAGGTATTCAGGGCATTGGATTTCATATCCACCTCATCCATAAACCGCTGATGTAATTTTTCAAAGAACACATCCAACCGGTTTACCTCCTCGCCTATTCGGATCATGGAGATTGTTTTTTCATCAAACAGGTTCTCTTTTGACAAACTACTGTGGAATGAGTGCCCTTTCATGATCTCTTCCTCCACTCTTATCAAGGCAGTTTGAATAGGATAGAAATCAACCATTTTTTTTACTAATTGAATGGCATTTATCAATGGCACTTTGGCCCCTATCAGCAACGACATGGAAGAACAAAAACGGGCATTATACACACCCGACACCAATCCTCCCACATAAGGTATACGGATATAAAACTGCTGCACGCGTTTTTTGAATTCCTTATTTTGAAACAGATACCCGAGTCCTAAGCCCCCGGCAACAAGAACAATCAATATCAACAAAGAATTTTTGCTTAAGACACCAGACAAAGCGATAAAGAACCTGGTTAATCCGGGCAGCTCACCATTAAATCGTTTGAAAATATCAGTAAACATGGGAACAATGAATGCCATCATAAAACTCACGGCCCCCACAGAAGATATGAGAATAACGATCGGATAAGAAAGACTCTTAAGCAATTGTTTTCTGACCTTCACTTTGTTACTAAAAAAGAGAGCCAACTCATTCAGCACTTTCAATTGCTGCCCACTTTCTTCTCCTATCTGAACACAGTAATACTCATAGGGAGTAAAAACCTGAGACAGTTGCATGCATTCCGAAAGAGTTTTCCCATTAATCAGATGATCACTAATTTGTTGGAATAGATTTTTATCAACTTCTTTTTTTTGTTGGTTAATAAAAACATCAAGTGCTTTCTTAAGGTCCATTCCTGCCTCAAGCATTGAATACAACTCCAGGTAAAAATACTCTTTTGCCTTATCCCCTAATTTCCGATGCTTTTGTTTCTTTTGAAAAGGGAAAGCCATGTTCCGGCTTCTCTGCTGATTACCGGCAGATCGTCGCGTTATTTGTAACCCAGAAGAGTTGTTCATGTTTCAATAACTTGTTTGACTTTGTATATAAAACTGACGATCATAACTCTTGGAATAGAAAAGATCTACTTTCCTGTTATTCACAAATAGCTCAATGAATAAGCTAATCACATTAGAAGTCATATTACGCCCTATATAGAGATATTCCACCTGTTTGCTTTCAATATCAAAATTGAAATAATCGGTAATACCATCCTGTAATCGAATAATTACATTTTCCTCGAAAATGTATTGCACCCGTTTCTTATTCTTCAAATCCACCACTAGCCTTTTCCCTTGTTCGTATGATATTGCACGGGCTTTTAAAAAATCGTTCCGCAATAAATTATCTATCTGCATCAGATTCTCATACTTTTCCGTTCTCACATTGAAATAATAAAACTGTTTCACCACAAAACGATACCCTCCCCATAACGACATCACTAAAAAGGAGGTAATCACCATCACAATGATTAATTCAGGTATGGTATAAGCCCTAATTTTCATAGCTACGGGATAAACATCTACATACTGCTTTTTCTGTACCATTTGCATCTATCACTTTAACTTCCATCATTCTCAACCCCACCAATCCCTTATACTCCTTTATACTTTTATGAATAAACCAACCCTGCCACTTATCAACCTGCCCGTTTAAAGACACTTCAGGCTTGCATTTCATTTGCTCGAGAAAGCTATTCCCCACCAAGCAGGCACAGGATTTGGAAACCATAGGGGCATTGCCGGTAACATTCAACAAAATTGAAAAGGTGAATGAAAACACAATAGAAGCAATAAGCATGGCAACGATAACTTCCACCAGTGTGGATGAACTAACTTTTTTTCTGGCAAATGAATCCATCTATAAATCCCTTAATATTTCTACTGTAGACGATTGATTATCCAACACGGCAGGAAACAAAAAAAGAGCCGGTAATTTAGTGATATCTATCTCACAGTCCACCAGGTAATTATTATATATCTTTCCACCCTGTCCCCTATAAATTGTTTTCTCGCAAATCAATTGTCCGTAAACAGACCCAAGTAATTCTACATTACCGGAAGACACTACCTGGCCAACAACAAGTGCTTCATCAATGAATAAACTTCCATAAGATTCATTGCTACCCTTTTGAAAATCCAAATGATAAACCCCTCCTTCAATCACCGTATTTCTTCCAATTTCTATTTTGGTCCCATCGCTGTTTTGGCACACTAATACAGAAGGGTAACCCATTTTCACATGGTCTTCCACGACAATGGATTCTGTGGCAAAGACCTGAAGGTTACCGCTAAATCGCGACTTCACCAACACCCTGGGAGCAACCAGAATAACATTATCCGTTTGACAGGAGGAAGTAATTTCAATTTCGGCAGAAGAACAGATGATGATATTCCCGCTGAACGCCTCACTTAAAGTGATCCGCTCATCTGAAACGAGATATTTTGTTGGTGCAGTGAAGGGATTATCCAGGGAAATGGTTCTTAAATCCTTATAACAAGTGGTCTTTTCAGTTTTTCGCACTGCTGTTAAATTCCGGAACACCTCAGTAAACTCTTCAGATAGTTGCGGAATGGTTGACAAACTTTGCTCCCTCGTGCCATTTACCAATTGTGCTCCTACAAAAGACTGATGGTTTAAATAACCAGCCTGCACTCCTTGCTTGGGAAGAGATGCATTCCCTACGATAGATGTATGCCCGATCAGCGTTAACCCTACGCCGTTGTGATCAGCCAGATACAAAGCCACTTCGGGATACAACGGAACTGTTTTGGCAGCCAGAAAGGCTTCCTTTCTTTTCCTCTTTCCGCCAATTGCTTCCAGCAGAAATAAATCAAAAGCCCCCCATCTGTTACGCTGTATCAATACCGAATCTTTACCTTCATCAAACAAATCCACCCCCATCACCTCCCCAGGCGGAAAGTTCATTACATTACTAGCCAAGACATATTCCCTGGCAGAAAGAATATTATTTACAAAACGCATATCCTTTTCATGTTTCAGCCAAAGCAAGTTATTGTAATAAAGAACCAGAATCAATGCTCCGCAAATCACCGTCAGAATCAGGCTGATTGCAACAGTTAACGGCAACAGGCCAGCACTAACTTTTATTTTTATATTTCCATTCATCAATGTTTTTTATAAACCAATTCTGTATTCTCGAATAACAAGATCAATGAATCCTGCTGAATTGTAAGTATCTTTATTCCCCCTTTTTTATCACCCTCTTCCATGATGCATCTTACTTTTCCAACCTCTAAAATAGCCACCTTTTTTTGTTGCGACGTGTTACTGATCATGCCATGATATTCTATCGCAGGTATATTGTTTGTTGTGGCTTCATCTTTTCTCTTTTCTTCAATTACACGCTTTTCTGCCACCAGCGATAAGGATTCATCGTTCACAGACATTTCCGAACCAGATGTATAACAGACAGGCACCTGACCCTTTTTCAAAAAGGGATCATCATAATTCAAAAGGAGTTTATAGTCAGTAGTTCTTTTTACGGTTTTCGCTTCTTTAATTTTATGATTAGGCTTTATCCGGAAGGTATAATCGGTATTTTGATAGGAAAAAAACCTGATAAAAATAGCAGCCCATATCACTATTACCAACGCACCAAGCAGGTAAACCATTTTGGGATTTTTCTTCAGATCCATAAATTTCAGATAGGTAATTAAAACAACACTTTAAAAATAATCCATCAAAAAACTATTATTCTGGCGCAACTATTAGATTCAATCCAGTTGTATCAACGCTAAAAGACCGATAAACATAAACAGTGGAATAACCTCCGTTTTCAGCCCTTAAACGCCATTCATATTTCCCATGCTGAAAGCTTGCCGTAAATTTATTAACATCAATAAGCGTATCCACCACCAACATTTCAATATTTTCAAAATCTGGCTTTACGACCTGCATACAATACTTTTCGGCTCCATTCAATACTTCCCACCAAAAAGTTACCTTTTCGGAATTAATCTTACTTTGCTGACCCGGTGATAACACAACAGGCTTCTCCCCGGTAATATCTTCTTCCATAATGTCATCGCATGACCACAGCAGCCCCATCCCCCAAAAGACTACCACCATAACATGTACAAAACTACTGTTTGGTTGCACTCTGAATAAGTAATTTCGTAAATAGCTCTTCATATTTTTTCCCTTTTACTTTTTTCCGACTAAATTCTACGGATGCTACTTTCCCATATTTCAGATGTTTCTCAAGTAAAAAAAGCACCTGTAGCTGATTTTTAAAACCACCGACCATGATCACTTCGAACGTTTGAAAACAAAACTCCTTATCCTTCCTTATACCAATGGATCTTAGTCCTCTGATTTGGACATGATATTTATTGGCAGCACCTCCTACTTCTTCGAACAGTTTTATTTGAAGTGCCTCCGCATCCAGATCTGTGATCATTTCATTACTCCAAGTCTCAATACTCGACTCCAATTGAGCAATGGCTGCCGGTGCATTTTTCCCATCCTTTATTTTTTCCTTTAAACTCTCGCATGACCTTTTTGCCTGAATAGTTCTCTTAATGGGCGATATCCAGGTTATGATCAGCAAAATCAATGTGGCAGCGAAGATCAGCCCACTCTTCTTCTTCGAACTCAAACTATTCCATTTCATAAGGGTTTAACTTCAAGTTGAAATGAAAAACGACCTGTTTTACCTATTTCGTCATAGGTATAAACCTGGTTGCTAATATTATGAACAAAAGATTCCTTCCCCAAATCAGCAATCCATTGACTAAGCACCAATGGTGACCGACAGGTTCCCGTCACCTCGATAATGTTCTGCTTAAACACAAAAACCTTCTCCATTTTATTATTTTCTTCCGAACAGGGATGAATAGTTAAGGTGGTTAAACGCAGTCTTCCTTTAACCAGTGAAGCAATTCTATCGGCATAAAAAGAAAAATATCCATAGGATTCAGCGTCCAGCTGACCAATAATGCTCTTATGGTCATCAAATTTTTTCTGCAATTGATTTAGTTTTTTATGAGCCATTTGATAACCTGCATATTCCACACTCAATTGCTGCTGATCATCCTTATAATGCTGAAGCAGGAAAAAATTGCCCAATAAAACACTGAAGAGTAATCCTAAACAAATAGGAAACAATTTTTTATATAGTTTATCGTAGGCATATTCCCTTACCGTGGGTTTAAATGGCCGAAGTAGCAAATAGGGCACCTCTGTTTCATACAAAAAAACACTCAGCACATTGCAATAGGGCAACAGATAATGCCCTTCGATGAATTCATTGCCTAACTGCAAGCCATTCTTATCGGCCCATTGCTTAACTCTTTCTATTTTGACAATAGCCTCCTCTTCGACCTGAATTCGATAATTACAAAACTCATGAATGGTATTGTCTTTCTTGTTTTCAATAAAACTAAGACAAGCCTGAAAACTCATGGCTCCAAGTGTAATAGAGACCAGGTTCAGGTTTTCTTCCCGCAACAATGTAAGCAGATCATGAATCTGTTCCCTACGAATAACACAAGCCTGACATCCCTGTAACAAACTGGTAATTTGTACTTCGAATTCATCCAGACTGTTTATATGCAGGGATTCCGCCAATGATTGAGGATGGTAATCAGGAATCTTCTTTAACAACACCCTTGGCCCATCATAACTTAAACAGATGGGAATATCTTTGAAATCCTCCCTGAACAACTGATTAATATTTTCAAACTCGAAGTTCTCCTTTATAAAGAGTGTTCCCTTTTTATTTTCTATCAGGGTTGTAAAAATTCGATATTCGCCATTTAAACTCTCCCAGATATGGATACCCCAGACTTTATTAACGGGAAAAAGCCGGTTCACAAGTCGATCAGCTATTTCCATATCAATAGACGATTTGAGGTTTAATAAGAACCAGGAGTTTATTATCGGAATTACTTTTCTTTCGCGAACTAAAAAACCATTTTAGCACCGGAATCCTGGAGAGAATAGGCAATCCCGAACCACTTTTCTCCTTTTGGGTTTCTTCCAAACCTCCTAACAGGACCATCTCTTCGTTTTGCACCCTTATTTGTGAAACAAACTTACGTGTAGCATTACCCGGCGGAGCATCCTGGATTTCCGGCGGTAAAAAGTCCGAAAACTCCGCCTCAATATCCAGTGTTACATTTTCATCGCCCGAAACCATTGGTTTGATCTTTATAGTTAAATTGGCATCCACCTTATTAAACCGGGGTGTAGTGGTAATAATGGGATTAACCCCTCCCGTCACATTCTGAGTCTTCTCCTGGTAATACACCGACTCACCAATGGTCAATACGGCTTCATGGCCGTTTAATGTGGACAGTTTGGGCGTTGATTTAATCTTAATATTCCCATTTTGCTCCAAGGCTTTAAGCTTCACATAAAAATTAGGCTTTACCCTTCCCAGATTAACGGAGCTAGCCGTCTCTAACTTACTTAAAACCGAATTGATGGAGTTACTACCAAGAGTGGCATCCACACTCGGATAAATCTTTCCTTGCGTCTTTACAACGGTATCACCAAGAAAGGCACTTAATCCGGTTTCTATGGTATGGGACTTACGTACATCGATCACCATAACATCGATCATAATATTGGGAACAGGCTGATCGATCTCTTTCAGAAATTTTTCAATCTCATCCACCCGCTTGGCACTACCACTCAATATTAATGCATTCAGCTCCTCAAATGGTAACACTTGTATATTCTTTAAAAGTGCTTCCGGAATACTCTTTTCAATCTCCCAGGCCGTACGATATTGAAATTTTAACAGTTTTGTTTTTCTAAATCCCTCTTCTATGCGACTTCCAATAATATGAACATTATCCTGCTTAATAAAGGTGTGATCCGTCCCTTGTAATAAAAACTCCAACAAATCTTCAAAACTTATATTCTTGATTTTTATAAATGTATTCCCCTCCGGCTTTGAGAAGAAGATATAATCCGTTCCTGATTCATAGGCAGCTTCTTTAATGATATCCGAAATCGGTACATTAATCGCTTCGATATTTAATTTTCGATAACCAACCTTCTCGATAACCAGGTTTTCATCTGTTGACCGCTGCTTCATTCGGCTATTGCGGCGACTTGATTTTTTATGTGCGTTGTCTTCTGGTTCCTCATTAACAAGTTCACGAAGCATAAAAAACTGCTCCAAAGAATCTGCTTCCAGTAATAACCCATTGGCAAAGGCAATTTTATCAATACCTGCCAAGAAAGGCACTTTTGAGACATAGCCATTCATTAATCGCTCCTCAACCTGAGGCCCCATCAAAACGTTCTTTCCTGAAATTCGCGATAACTCCCTGACAAATAACGACAAACTATCATTCACCAGATCAACTGACAAAAGCCCATTGGCCACATCGTAAGTAATAACCGGCATTTTTCGTTTAGGGGGCTCAGCTTCAACCGGAGGATCCTCGAACCTGGAAAAAGAGATAATATTATTGACAAATTCCACATTTATATGGTATTCACGACACAAAAAGAGTAGTAAATCCTTAATGACCACATTGGTAAAATTATTGGTTATGACCATCTGCAGCTTTGGCGAGATACTCACATTCAATTGGTGTGCCTCAGCCAATCCTCTTATCAGATCCTGGATAGGGGCATCCACAACTGAAAACTGAGCTACTTCCAACAATCCGGGCACCGTTCCCTTGGCTTTTTCATCTAAAGTTTTTTCAATCATTGCCAACCGCTGATCGAAGGTTTCTTGCCCCCAAACAACCATCGATAACATTAGTAGAATACCCGTTATTACTCCTTTCCTGCTTGTTCCCATCCTAGTTTTGAAATAAAAATGAATACGCCTCTTCAATAGATGTGTCCCCGGAGGCTATTAACTCATAAGCCTGATCAGCCAGCAGGCGAATCTTATTCGTTTTAATGAACGACTCTATGGACATTTCCGCATGTTTAATTCTATCTCTCAACTCCTCATTAATTGAGAGGACCTCATAAATAGCTTTTCGTCCTTTATAACCGGTAAAGTAGCAATGCTCGCACCCGACAGGCTGATAATGAAACTCCGGCTGAACAGAAGGTATATAATCTGCCGGTAATAAATCCGGTTCAAAAGGTTGTTTTGCTTTACATTCCGGACATAACAGACGAATAAGCCGTTGGGCAACAGCCAGGTTTAAAGTATTTGCAACCATATAGGAGGGAATACCCATATCTATTAACCTGGAAATAATGCCCCAAGCCGAGTTGGTGTGAATGGTAGAAAGCACCAGGTGCCCTGTTAAGGCCGCACGAATGGCCATTTGGGCCGTATCCACATCCCGGATCTCCCCTACCATGATAATATCCGGATCCTGCCGCAGAAATGTCCTTAAGGTGGAGGCAAATCCTAATCCAATGTCTTCTTTCAGCTGAACCTGGTTTATTCCCTCCAATGTATATTCTACGGGATCTTCAATGGTTAATATATTACGTGTGGTTTTGTTTAATTCCTTTAATGTGGCATATAACGTTGTGGTCTTACCCGATCCTGTAGGGCCACTAATTAAAACAATACCATTGGGTTTCTTTATTGCC
The DNA here is from genome assembly GCA_004296775.1 of Marinilabiliaceae bacterium JC017. Taxonomy (GTDB): domain Bacteria; phylum Bacteroidota; class Bacteroidia; order Bacteroidales; family Marinilabiliaceae; genus JC017. Next base: position 5,539 of record RHGE01000093.1, on the reverse strand, counting down.
TCCTGATAATTATTGAAATCTGTTGTAGAAAAACCAAGCTGGGTAAGCTCCAAATTAGCCGCATCATTATTTAAGATACGTAAGACAATTTTTTCTCCATAAAGTGTTGGTAATACCGATACCCGGATATCAAACTTAAAACCAGGTTCAGAAAAAGAGATACGCCCATCCTGAGGCAAACGTTTTTCGGAGATATCAAGCCGGGCCAAAATCTTTATCTTATTAACAATGGCCGGGTATTTATCCCTGGGAATGGCATATCGCTCTATCAACTGTCCATCAATACGCACCCGCAACCGACATCCATTCTCATAAGGTTCCAGATGAATATCTGACGCCCCCAGCCTTTTGGATTCTTTAATCACCGCATTCACAAAATCTTCTTGTCCAACCCTTGCTGATACCTGTTGATTACCTGTTTGCTCCCGTGGATAATAGCGTGCCAGCAACTCATTTATAACACCGGATGCCTGCAGCGTATAATCAATCTCCTTTCCTAAAAGAATTTGTAATTCCGCAACATGACTTTCTAAATCACCGGACTCTTCAATAAAAATGCGTATCCCATCTTGATGAAGCTCGTACGGAATCGCATGATACTCCCAAGCCATTTCGGTTGAAAATACTTGTCTAACTTCTGTTCCAATGATTGTTTTCTGACTATATTCCACGAGCTAAAATATTTATCCATTGATCATCTAAGTAGCAATTATATTTCCACCCTAATAATTTGGCAATAACAATCACCAAATAGCTTAAAGATTGCAACCCGGCCAAAGGAATAGTTTTCGATTGCTTCCTTGTATATAGCCCATGTATTATCAATGAAAAAAAGAGACTTAAAATAAAATACACCATAAAATTAACCGGAGAAAAACCAAAAATTAACAATCCCCACATTAACAAATCCCCCACGCCGATAATTCCGGTAAATGGATAAAACTGCCTGTTTTTGATATATGAAAAAGATATAATACCTAATAACTGCACCCCAAGGAATCCTCCATTTATCAATACAAATTCCATTTCAGCTCCTGATTGCCAGAATTTTATTACAAATAAAAGAAGACCTGCCGCAAAAAGATATAGATGCACCTGCCGATGCCTGATGTCTTCCATCAAAATGGTTATCAAAACTACTATCAACAAACAATCTATCATCCGGATTGGCATACCACTAATCTTTAACAACCTCTTTCAATTCTCCCTGTTCATTAATTTCCCAAACATTAAACTGGCCATCCCCGTCGAAATCAACTACCGCTGTTGCCCTGGCCACAAAATTATTAGCCCCTACTTCCACCACTTCTATCTGGTATTTGGCACTCCCCCCTTCCTCAGTTACCACTTTCTGCTGCTCAAAACCTATACTTTCCATATCATTGGAAAATTTTGAATACTCGTAGAAATGCGTCTTTTCCAAGGTATGGACCATTTTTAATCCGTTTTTGGCTTCCAGGCTGTGGGCACGTGTTACCAACGGCATCAATTCGGGTAACGCCAAAAGGATTAAAATTCCAATTATCACTAATACCACCAATAACTCGGGTAAGGTAAAAGCCTTTACTTTTTTATTTAATTTCATTTGTTTATAATTTAGAGACTAGACTTTGAGATATGAGATAATAGATTTCGAACACTGAGACACAAAGACACTGAGTTCTTCTTTTTTAATCAACTTCCTGTTTGTAAATTGAATTTGCATGGTTGTTTTTATATGAATAATTTTAGACAAGAGACATAGAGATAATAGACTTTGAACACTGAGACCCAGAGTTTTTCTTCATTAATCATTGACTTCGTCGATTATTCGATTCTCCTGTTTGTTTAGCCCTATTAATTATGGGTATTTCATCTGTTTATAATTTAGATACTAGACTTTGAGAAATGAGATAATAGATTTCGAACACTGAGACACAAAGACACTGAGTTCTTCTTTTTTAATCAACTTCCTGTTTGTAAATTGAATTTGCATGGTTGTTTTATATGAATAATTTTAGACAAGAGACATAGAGATAATAGACTTTGAACACTGAGACACAGAATTTTTCTTTATTAATCATTGACTTCGTCATTCTTTCGATTCTCCTGTTTGTTTAGCCCTATTAATTATGGGTATTTCATCTATTTATAATTAAGTAGCAAGATTTAAGTATCAAGACATAAGACTGGTGAACACTGAGACGCAGAGTTTTTCTTTATTAATCATTGACTTCGTCGTTCTTTCAATTCTCCTGTTTGTTTAGCCCTATTAATTATGGGTATTTCATCTGTTTATAATTTAGATAATAGACTTTGAGATATGAGATAATAGATTTCGAACACAGAGACACTGAGGCACGGAGTTTTTTGTTTCAATCAACTTCCTGTTTGTAAATTGAATTTCCATAGTTGTTTTATAACATATAATTAGTATCAAGTCACAAGACCTGTGGTTACTACTATCTATATTAGATATTGAGACACAAGGCTTATCGATTGAAACATTGTATCGCTTCCCAATGATACCCAATGCCTATTTCTCTTTATCTTTTGATTTTTCATCTGTCCTGTTAAAAATCCCAAGCCCCTTTTTCTTTTTCTCTTTATTAACATTATGGGAGGCAGCATCTTGTTTATTCTTCCTCTCAAAGAGCTTCCAGCCTTTCTTTTGTGAGTTAGATTGGGTGGTACTCTTAGGCGCAATGTCACTGTTGTGACTATTTACTTCTCCTTTCTTCTTACCAAACTTAAAGAGTTTACCTTTTCGTTTCTGTGTCTTTTCTGTTGTCTGTTTTCGTTTCGCAACACCTTCGACTTTAGCATCCTGATTATTCTTCCTCCTGAATAGATTCCAGCCTTTCTTTTTGGGGACAGCCTGATCAGTACTTTGAGGCATAATATCAGAGATGTGATTATTTACTTCATTTTTCTTCTTTCCAAACCATAGGAATTTATCCTTCTGCTTCCTTTCATCTTTTTTCCGAACTTTCTCATCTTTCCTGATTGTTTTCTTTTGGGCCTTTTCTTCCTTTTTTCTCTTGCGCTCATTCATTCTGGCATATTTACGGGTAAGTACCCACTTGCCATCTTTCCATTTATATTGCCGAACTAAATCACCATTTTTTGCATACTGGTTCTTTTTACCCACTCCCATCCCGTTTCGCCACTTAGCCTGTGATTTTATCTCCCCGTTCAAATACCACTCTTGCCAAATGCCGTGCTTCAAACCCGTTTTAAAATTTCCTTTTTCAAGCAGCATCCCTTCCCTGGTATGTTTCACATACAATTGGTCGAGTGGCTTACCAATAAAATAACCTTTACTTCGATTGATGTGTTGGTGATGAAAATAGAAATAATAACAGTCTGCTTTAACATTGTGAATGGCATCAGCCTGCCGGTTTACGGAGAACACAATAGCAGTATCACCCATGGATAGAGTGATTTTACTGCCATCGTTATATTTTGGGATAAATGACTTCTGCGACACTGTTACATTGCAAATAGCAATCATAACTATAAGAAAAACAACTAATCGTTTAAGGCACGTGGTACAATTCATTTAACTGGTATTATTCCTGAATACGTGATTCCAACTCTTTAATCCGTTTCTCCTGGTTAATCATATACAGTGTTAATTCCTCAATTTTCTGGAGCAATAACTTATTCATTTCAGCCATGTTTACACCATCCTCTTCCATTTGGGCCGCAGAAGGTATATCGGGCAGGTGATTATTCTCTGCGATAAACTGATCAACTTCATTAAGCGGACGAAGGACATAATTATCATCAAAAACAAAATCAGCTGTATGGGCTTTTATTTTTATTGCTGTTGCACGAACAACCCCATCAACATCCAGTTCATATTCAGGTATATTTTTATTTATCCCCATTTTGCCATTCACACTAAAGAAGCACTGACTAAAATCGCCTTCTAATAATGGCCTTTTTTGACCCACATCATTACTTATTATTAGTTTATTACTATACTCTCTGCTTTTCCCGGCATTTTTACCAATAAAAATGTTATTTTGCCCATCATTCTTTTCCCCGGCTGACTCACCAATACAAATATCAGAATTAGAATAAGCTTCAAACCCCGCATGAGTTCCAATTAAGATGCTATTCTGAACAAAGCAATCGGGATTAATATCCGAATAACCATAACCAACCATGCCAGCTCCACTTTCTAAACCAATCATAATATTTGAATTGCCCGCTTCTGCATAAACACCTGCACGATATCCTGCAAAAAAATTATAATCTCCAGTTTTACAATTACTTCCTGTTTCGTAACCTAAGAATATATTATAACTACTCCCTTCTTTTAGAATACTCGCTAGCTTCATTCCAGCACTTCTTCCTAAACAAACATTTGCATGTCTAAGATCTGACACTGCACCGGCTGCACTGCCTAAAAATGTATTGTAGTGCCTTTCAACATTCCCCAGATTGATTGATTGCCCATATCCTGTTCCAATACCTAAGAAAGTATTATGACTAGATTTAGGATTATCATATACCGGATTGCCGGAAGAAGCCCCAAAAAATATATTACCCTCGCCATTATTAACAGCATTATCACCCAATGAGAGGGTGTTTTTTTGAGAGTTTGCAACTTGACAAAAAACACAAAACAAAATAATAACTGTATAAATTCTAAAAATTGATTTATTCATTGATTCTTTATTTATGATTTACCCCACTGTACATTTTACATTACCTGGCATTCATGAAAATCTGAGAAAACTCATCAGGGGTTTATCATGCAAGCTTTTTTGGATCAAACCCTGAAGTAACTACTCAGAATACCCTACAATTATTTTATCTCATATTGCTATAAAATTCTTTTTCTTCCTTCAATTTATTCAATTCCCTTTACCTTTTCCCATGAAATAAACGCACTCCTGGCAAATGCCAGATAGCACTCAACACTTTAGTTTACTTCATTTTATCTCCACACAATTACAATCACATAGCACTCTTTAAAGGCCACAAATAAATGAATTCAATTAGAGTGCAAACATATAAAGGGGCAGGGTCACCTCCTGACCCTGCCCCTATTTAAAACTAATCCATATAACAATGGTTCGTCTGATAATAGTCAGAGATGGCTGTTTTCCAAAACGACGTCATGATATCATTAAAAACTTGTTAAATAATTAAAAAAATAGGAATCACCATCCCCCGTTGGAAATAAACCAAATACCAGATGAACTAACCGCAGTGAACTATTCTATCTCCTATTAGGCGAGAGAGACTGCAAATCTGATGTTTATACTCATAATAATTAGATGCAGCGAAAGCTTGTTATATGATAGTGAGAGATGGCCGTTGGCCATATTGACGCTAAGATAACAACTTAACAAGAGGGTTAATTGATATATAAGTTTTAGTTCTTCAGGAATAGTATTATTGGGACGTTGTCCCAAACCCTACTTCATTTTTGGCATTGCCCCAAAAACGAAGCAAAAAACGCTAGTCAAATAAAAGCTTCCACCCACCTCCTTGATGAATTTTTGCTAACCCACATGCCAGAATTCCCGCATTCATCTTCGTC
>RHGE01000092.1 GCA_004296775.1 Marinilabiliaceae bacterium JC017 | reverse complement strand
TAATTCCTGGTTATCATGACTAACGGAGATTGAAAGAAAAGAAACGAGCACGGAAATAGAAAAGGGTAGGGGCAATAATTCTTTTGGTCTGACAGATTAGTTGTATAGAGTTTTAATTGATGTTCAATTCTCTTGTTGCAATGGCGTTACCGGCTATTTCCAGGCCTGAAGGGCCGTTTGTATCAGCATAGGGTTTTAACCCTATGTCTATTGGGAATGTAGATGCAGCCCTGTAAGGGCGTTTGTGGTTTATGGTCAGCAGGCTTCGTTAGCACTCACAGTCATCCTTTTTTTTCGGCCTCACCAAATCATCATCTGGCCTGGCAAATTTCTGTTCTGGTGTGACAGAATATAAATCTGGCGTGGCAAAAATACAATCTGGTAAAGCAAAACCCACTTCTGGCCTTGTGGATTATAAGCTGGCAAGGCAAAATCATCATCTGGCCTGGCAAATTTCTGTTCTGGTGTAACAGAATATAAATCTGGCGTGGCAAAAATACAATCTGGTAAAGCAAAACCCACTTCTGGTCTTATGGATTATAAGCTGGCAAGGCAAAATCATTATCTGGCCTGACCGAATCACTATCTGGCCTGGCAAAATACGTTTCTGGCATAATAAAAAGAAAGGAAAAATAGATTTAAACTTATAAATAAATGCAGAAAGTATTTACAAAATGAATAAATGTAAGTAGTGGGCAGGAATCATCGTTTGGGTCGACTGATTACACCCATGGTATTACTGTTTTTGAAAAATCTGTGACAAATCGTAATTGAAAAATATTTCTTTCTTCAAGAAGTAAATTAAAAACAGCAACCAGGTGAGGAACTGTAATGCATAGGCCTAAAAAGTATGGTGTTTGAATTAATTGTACCGTGGTAAACCTGTTTTTGGTGTCGAAAAAGACAAATTGTAAGAAAAAATCAATTAATTCTTATAATTGCAAATCAAAAATACGTTAATGCTTACAGTAGGTGATGTTTTTTGACCGAATGGAAAAGAGGTATTATGTAATCATAAAATGGCGAGGCAAACTTATTTTGTGGACTTATTGAATATAATATGGCATGAACAAACATTTAATTGGTGAGGCAAAATCAGCATGTGGTAAGATGAAATCTCAAGGCGGCCTGACCAAATAACAGAGTGGCTTCATATATTCATCAAGTGGCAAGGCAAAGTGAACCGGCGGCCTTATGGATTATAAGGTGGCTTCACCAAATACTTAGGTGGTGAGGCAAAATCAACATGTGGCATGATAAAACTGTAAGATGGCCTGATCAAATACCAAAGTGGCCTCATGTTTTTATAAAGTGGCAAGGCCAAATGAACCGGTGGCCTTATGGATTATAAGGTGGCCTCACCAAATGCTTAAGTGGTGAGGCCAAATCAGTATGTAGTGTAATAAATTGTAAGAGAATGGGACAGAGTTGAGTTTATACTCCCAAGATGGTATGAATGTGATGCATTAACTTGCAGTTTTTTGAATTTATTTAAAAGAGACTATTTTTTTCAGCACAGTCTGAAAAAACCTCTTCGAGGGAGGTTGCCTTAAGCTGATTGTTCTTCGAGGTTGATAACGGAAAGTAATGTCTATTTCAATCTGCTTCCATGTATTTCTATTTATTTCCCCCTCTAACTTCTGACCTCTAACCTCTCTATATATTCCCATCCAATTTGAACAACATGTTGGTAAAAGCTGCTTCCTAAGCGCCTATGTTTTTTCAAGAAAATCCTGAAAAAAAGCCTCTTCGAGGGATGTTACTTAATGCTGATTGTTATTCGAGATTGACATTGGTAAGTGCGATCTATTTCAATCTGCTTCCATGTATTTCTATTTATTTCCCCCTCTAACTTCTGACCTCTAACCTCTCTATATATTYCCATCCAATTTGAACAACATGTTGGTAAAAGCTGCTTTCTAAGCGCCTATTCACCCTTCACTTTAACCTTTTGCCTTTTCTCTTCACTTTAACCTTTTTTCTTCACCCCTAAAACTCAATCATCAGCCCCACCGATGGCAGTATGGTGCCGGATGTGTTTTCTATTTCGGTCATTTTATAGGCCAGGGGGTTATTGGGATCTTCAATGGGGTTTCCGGCGGCATCCCGTTCAACATCAATGTAAGATTGCGTTTTGGCCTGGTTGTTATAGATGTTCTGAATATCCAGGTAGGTGTTCAGGGTCCATTTCTTAAAAAACCATTTCTTGTCTACCCGGATGTCCAGCCCATGGGAAAGTGGGTTTCGCTGAGTGTTGAGGCGATCCCAATCAGGGATGCCTTGTTGCGTTACATCCCACACCTCTTTTAAGGCTGATAATTCCACATTGTAGGGCGTGTAAGGGGCGCCACCCAGCAGCCTGAATTTCATGCCCGCTTCCCAGTTCTTTTTAAATTTTTTTCCGGCGGTGATATTCAGAATATGGTGGTTATCCCATGAGGAGGGGACATACACACCATGCTTATCCTTAAACTCGCTTCTCACCCAGGTGTAGGACAAGATGCCATAGACCGACGTGCTCAGTTTTTGCTGCAGCAGCACCTCTACACCGTAGCTTCTTCCTTGTGAAGAGGAGGTGGCTGCCTCACTACCAATCACCCCAAAATCACCTCCCAGGTTGGCCAGGGAAATGCTGTCGGTTAACAAAAACGGGTAGTTGCTGTAGGTTTTGTAGAAGCCCTCCACGCTTATTTTAGAGTATTGTGTGGGATTAAATTCCAGTCCGCCCACCACATGATTGGCCCGGATGTAAGTGATGTTATTGTCTTTATTCACCAACGTGTTGGTGCTGTCGCGGTATCCCAGAACCGTGTAGGGCGGAAGCTGGTAATATTTCCCGATATTAAAATTGGCACTCAGCCGGGAAGTGATGGCATAGGAGGCCGAAAACCTGGGTGAGAACTGGTCGAAAGGATTGATCATATCCGCTGAATAGTCGTTGATGTCGGTTCGGAACCCGGCGGATAGCGTGAGTCGGTTGTTCAAAAACGCTTTACTCAGTTGGGTGAAAACAGCGAATTTATGCAAGGTCAATTCCGAATCAAAGTCAATGATCACCACCTGTCCGTTTTGTTCTGTTTGGTTGAAGGTAGATGAGGTATATCTTGCGTTTTCATAACCCACACCCAGGTTCCATTTCCAGCCATTACTGCGTTGTGTACTCTCCAGGCGAACTTTGTTTTCTATCTCTTGTGAGTTGTAATCCAATAGCAGCCCTTCAGGAGATTCCACGTTGTCTTTGTATTTGATGGCATCATTGTTCAGGTGATTGCGGCTCACCACCAGTGTTTGGTAACTGTGTTCCGAAAAGTGGGTCCATTTAGCGCCTATGGTATAATTCCATTGGGTATTTACCGGCAGGTTATTCAACAGGTAGTTGTTTCTTTGAATGAGCGATGAGTCGGTGAGGCCCTCATTTACCGACTTATTGAGTTTGAAGTCGTCGATGGCTCCCAGGCCCAGGAACGTTAATTCATTTTTGGCATTGAGCCGAAAGGTGTGTTTATACTGAAAATCGTTATAGGTAGGCAAAAAAGGCAGTGACAAGGCTTTGAACAGGAATTGCAGGTAGGAGCGACGGGCAGAGAAGATGAAGGCGGAGTTTTCTCCACTGGGACCTTCCAGGGTAAGTCCTAAATCGCTGGAGCCTAACATGACGGTTCCCGATAGACGTTCGTCATTGGGGCTGATCTGCTTAAATTCCATCACCGAACTGAGGGTGTTGCCCCGGTTGGCAGGAAAGGCACCGGCATAGAAATCCACTTCCCGGATGAAATTCACGTTGATCATTCCCACCGGCCCGCCGGAAGAGCCCTGGGTGGCAAAGTGGTTGATGTTGGGCACTTCAATGCCGTCCAGGTAAAAACGGTTCTCGTTGGGGCCGCCGCCACGTACGATGATGTCGTTTCGGAACGATACGGTGGAGGCCACACCGGGTAAGGCTTGTATCACCTTGGAAATATCCCGGTTGCCGCCAGGGTTCCGGAAAATTTCGGTGGCACTGATGGTACGTAAACTAACAGGGCTCTCTTCGGTTTTGTTGAAGGGGGCCGCCATAACCTTTATTTCACCGATGTCTTTGGTGGTTTCCACCAAGGGGATATCCAGAATAGTGGGTTTGGCAGGGGAGACCATTACTTCGTAAAAAACAGCTTTTTCAAATCCAATATAGCTGCACGTAACATTATAGGAACCGGGTTTTAAGTTTTCCAGGCGATAGTTGCCGTTGAGGTCGGATGTGGTGCCGATAAGGGTGCTATCAATAAGAATATTGGCAAACGGAATCGTTTCGTTGTTAATGCTGTTAAAGACTCGTCCTTTAATAACGCCCGTTTGGGCCATCAGGTTGCTGGTGAGAATAAGTAAAACAAGTGAAATATACTGAAGCTTTTTTATCATGATTTTTGGATTCCATTAATAATTATTTGGCAGACCATTGATGTCTGAAAGGGTCGTTAAAATTAAAAAAACAAATCTATACGCAATTGACCGGTTGAATAATAATGTGTTTAATCATTGCATTTTATCATCAAACACCTGATGCGTTTTAATGTTCATGGTGTCTTAATAATTTGGATTGAAATTCAGTTATAATACTTGTAAATCCTTTGTATCGTATGGCAGGAGGGAGGAGGTGAAACAATCATTCAAATTCAAATTACACACCGTATGATGATTAAAATAAAGAACTCTGTGTCTCAGTGTATGTAGTCTATTTTCAATATATAACAGAAAAAAAGGCCGGCACTTAAATGTGCCGGCCTTTAATAGCTTATTGTTAGAATCCTTAGTTTGTGATTATTTAGAACTTTTATAATCCTTCATAAAATGAGCTAAATGTAAATCAGTCTAAGGTCTGTTGTCTAAAATTTAACGATCTATTGTAAAAATCTAATGATCTATTTTGTAGCATCCTCGTTTTCCCAGGGGATTAATGGAGAGGCGTAATAATTAACCCCCAGTTCTTTTAATCGTTTTCCATGCTTGGCCAACCGCACTTTGTAATCTTCCCAGCTGCGATTTTCAACCGCTGTCCAGCCAATCTCAGCATGACCGATAATACGAGGGAATACCATGTATTCGATTTCGTCCATATTGGTAACGGTTTCGCTCCAGAGGGGTGATTCCACTCCCAGGACATTCTCTTTGTTGATACCCTCAACCAGGTTGGCCGGATCCCAGTTATAGGCCTGGTCCAGCTCAACGTAACCGGCCCAGTGAAGCCCCAGGTGGGTGGTTGAATCATATTGCATATCCAGGTAAGCTTGTTTTGATGGTGACATAATCACTTTAGCTCCTTTTTCAACGCCCAACAAGGCATTTTTACTCTTGGCCCAGTATTGAATAATGGCTTCAGGTTTGATGTCGGCATGGGCTACTTCATCCCAGCCAATCATGGTCTTGCCGTGTGCCTTTACAATATCCTGAACCCGGTTCATAAACTTTATATAGTCCTTCTCTTTGGTAGCATGCGATTCGTCACCACCAATGTGGATGTAGGGGCCATCGGTCAGTGCTGCTACTTCACCAATCACATCGTCCACAAATTTATAGGTGATCTCCTTTGAAGTACACAGGGAGCTGAATCCTACCTTCATGCCGGTATACAATTTGGGGGCTTTATTGTTGCAGTTTAATTCGGGATAAGAAGCCAATGCCGCATTGGTATGCCCCGGCATGTCAATTTCAGGAATAATGGTGATGTACCGCTCTTTAGCATATTGAACAATCTCCTTGTATTGCTCCTGTGTGTAGAAACCACCTTCGCCGCCGCCTACTTCGGTGCTTCCACCAATGGCAGTAAGCTTGGGCCATGATTTTATTTCGATGCGCCATCCCTGGTCATCGCTCAGGTGCAGGTGCAGGATGTTGATTTTGTAATCAGCTAACAAGTCAATGAGACGTTTTACATCCTTTACTTCAAAGAAGTGACGGGCCACATCCAACATGGCACCACGGTAAGCATATTCCGGGTAATCAACAATGTTACCGGTTGCCATGAGCCATACCGGTTGTTGCTTCGGATCTGCACCATTAGTGAATGTTAATACTTGTTTGATAGTTTGCAAACCACGAAAAACACCGGCTGATTGATTGGCTTTTAACGTTACCACATCTTCGGTAACCATTAAATCATAGCCTTCTGTTCCGATTTGAGTATTCTCCGGTGTGATAGTCAAAAACAGGCCATTGCGTTTAGGTGCCTGGGCAGTTGTCTGCACTTTTAACGTCAGGTCGGTAATAGCTTTTATTTCGTCGGCGAGTAATTGACCGATCTGTTTTAACTCTTCCGATCCTTCCTGTACATAAACCACAGTTGATTCATTTAGTTCGAATGAACTACCAGTGGCGGTAACCGTAACCGGCTTGGGAATCAGGTTTGCTTTGGTCAAATCAGCAGGTATCCTGGTTTTACACGATACCGTTAGTTGTACCATCATGCCTGCCAACAAGGCTAATAAAACATTTTTTTTCATCTTAAGAATTATTGTTTTTGGTTTTAGAATGTGCGAAATGATTAATTATTTCATTGATTGCTTACATAATCATCCCAAATATACTAAACTCCATGGGAAAATGAAGCTTTTTGAGCTTGTTTCGAAATTATATGAAAGTTGTAGTGGTGGTCATTCCAAATGGTTTGAAAAGAAAATGGATTTAGAAAAGATATAATTGTTATCATGGAAGTGCTTAAAACGGTTGAGGTGGTCATTTTGTTGTTTCTTGATTAATGATCATACTTGGATTGTTGCAAAAAGTAAACCCCATAAAAAAAGGAGGGGTTTACTGGTTTGTAGTTATGTCGTGAATGTTAGATCGCTTTCATTTTTTTTAGTTTTCGAGTCGAATAGTTTTCCACTCTTTCTACCGTTAATTTGGAGCTAATGATAGCCATGGGTAATCCGGCTCCCGGAATAGTGGAGGCACCCACATAGAATACATTCTTAAATTGTTCGTCGTAATTACGGGGGCGTAAAGCACCAATTTGCAGAAGGCTGTGGGAGAGGCCAAGGCCACTGCCGCGGTGCAGGTTAAACTGGTTGCGCCAATCCTCCGGCGTATAGATGGTCTGGGACACAATTTCCGGCTTCAGATCTCTCTTTATCCGTTTGCTAAAGTCACTGATGATGCTGTCTGCGATTACTTCTTTGTCGCTCCAGTCGGGCTTGTGGCGCAGATCGGGCACCGGGCATACGAAAAACAGGCTTTCGCATCCTTCCGGGGCACACTCCTGGTTGTGTTTCGATAACACATTAACATAGTAGTAAGGTTTTTGCAACGAATTGGGATTTTTGTGTACGTTCCGCGCATATTCATTAAAGTTATCCCCCAAATAGTAGTTGTGATGATGAATCTCAGGCAGCTTACACTTTACACCCAGGTAGATGGTGAGGTACCCCATGGTCCATTCCTTTTTGTCCAGGTTTTCAGCGGAGAAGGCCCGTCGTTTCAGCACACTTCCGCGGAAAACAGCCGCATCGGCATTGATTACCATCACATCGGCCGACCATTTGTTGTCGTTCCGATCAATCAATGCTGTTAAAGTCCGGCCATCACTTACAAAATCGACTATCTCAGTGTTGTAAGAGATGGAAACCTGTCGCTTTTCCAGTTCTTTCACCAGGCCTTTTACAATGTTATACATGCCTCCCTTCACATTGTAGTAGCCATCGTGTTGAAATTCGGTGTACGACAACAGGGTATAAATAGCCGAGGTGTCAAAGGGCGTTCGTCCCAGGAAGAAGGCCACCAGGGAGATGATTTGTTGTGCCTCTTTTGAATCAAAATAACTCTTTACCTGCTGGTTGAATTTCTTAAAAAGAACAGGTATGTGGCTTGGATTAACCTTTACCAGGGCCAACAGGTAATCAAGCATGGAATTGAAGTTCTGTTTGATGACAATATCCACCGTATCGTGGAATAGCCGGGAACATTTGGTGAGGTATTTCTTTATTTTCCGGTCAAAATCAGGCTCCTCCTGTTCAAACTGAGCCGCCAGCTTATTAATGTCTTTATAGAGATGATAGGTTTTGGGATTGTTATTGAAATTCACCGAATACAGTGGATCCAGTTCAATGAAATCGAAGGGTAGCCGGATGTTACACGATTGAGCCAGCTCCCGGAATTCGTAAGACATGCTGAAAAAGCTTGGACCGGTGTCGAAGGTAAAGCCATCTTTCTGTAGTTGGTTGAGGCGGCCCCCGGCCTGGTGGTGTTTTTCAACGATGTGAACCTTATACCCTTGATTGGATAACCGTAAAGCAGTGGCCAGGCCTCCAATGCCGGCACCTACGATTAGGACTGATTGTTTCATAGATTATTGAGTATTATAATGGTTAGTCATTTTTGCTGTTAGTTTTATGGGCAGAGAGAAGTAAGGTTAGTGGTTTATCAATGACAATCGTTCGTTAAGCTTTTGTAATTAACTGAAAAACAGTTTGGGCTTTTTTGATTGTCAAAATTATTAAGGGCTAAAAAATGAGATTGATGTAAATCAGTCTAAGGTCTATTATCTAACGATCTATTGAATGATATTCCCTTCCTTGCTGTTTAAAAATTCTTGATACTCATATCTGAATACTTATCTGGTTTGTTTAGGTCTTAACAGTAATATTTGTGTATTTTTTGGCAGAATAAGGCAACACCGGTCATGCAAAAATCTTGATACTTGATACTCATATCTGAATGCTTATCTGTTTTATCCAGGTTGGGTATCAGTTTGTTTTTCACCCATAAAAAATCCGGTTCAATGGTTAGTATCTCATCATAAATGGCTTTTGCCAATTCCTTTTGGCCGGTTTTGTCATAGGCCTGGCCAATGGTCACTAGTAGGTTGAGGTAATTCCAATTGTTGGCTATTAATTGCAGGTCTTTTTCCATAATTTCTTTGGCTATAAGATAGTGCTCCAGGGCTTTTGTTTTCGATCCTCCGAAAATCGAAGGGGTATAGAATTGAATGTTTCCATATTGAATGTGGGCAAACCAGTTATCATGGTCTTGTTCCAGGGCCAGTTTAACAGCATCTACACTCTTAGGTCCCAGAAAAGGCACTTTCAGTTTATTCAAGCCTATGCGAAATCCATAAAAAGCCGCTTTGTAGGCGTTTAACAAAGAGTGGTAGACATTGGCCCGGGCCAGTTGAGCCATGTTGTTTTCGGCCATTTCAAGGTAGTGCTCTGCCTCTTGTTTTCGGTTATTGCCAATGCACCAGGCGATATAACCGTACTGGTAGTTGATGAGTTCTACCAGATAGTCACTCTCTTTGTCTTTTTGCAGATTCATCTGGTCAATGGTCATTCTCCACTTCTCTAAGTTATTGGATATATAGGCCTGGTATATTTCCATTTTTTTAGTAGCTGAGGTATGGCCAAACAGAGGTAACAACAAAGCTATCAACAGATAATATTTCGACCTTTCCATTGGTGTTGTTTTTTTAAATTGTTGGCAAAAGAAAAGTAAATGAATAGCCCCAGTGAAACTTGCTGGGGAATTATAAACAAAACGTTCTCCACAATATTTTGTTTGCTTTGAAAAGAGACACAAACTCTTGTGCTCAGGTAGAGCAAAACAAAGGCAAAGACAAGTTCACCGGGAAAACTGGCAAAAACTAATAGAAAACCCAGGGTGGTGATCAGCCAGAAGAGTATTGATACAACCAGGGAGTTACCAAAGAAAGCCGTTACATTCTTTGAGAAACCATTCACCGCTTCATGGCCGCTGGTATACATGCGGCAGGTAACCTGCTCATTGCCCAGCTGGCAGGAGACAGGGTGGTGGTTGGCCTTAAACAACCGGGCAATGGCAATGTCTTCCACCTTGCTGGCTTTTACCCGTGTGTGGGGATCCATTGTGTAATAGGTGGCGGCCCGGAAAAACATGAATTGACCATTGGCGGCAGCAAGCGAGGTAAAGGCTGATTTGCGAACCAGCCATAACGGTAGCAGGGATAACAAAATATAGTTCATCACCGGTACCGTAATCTTTTCACCCCAACTGTGCATTTGTTGTTTGGGAAAGATGGAGAGCAGGGATAGGTGGTGTTTCTTGCAATGGGCAATACAGCGGGCGATAATGTTGCCTTGGATTCTTACATCAGCGTCCAGAAAAAGGAGGTACTGGCCTGTGGCGTGTTGCGATAATAAATGGCAGGCATGATTCTTACCCAGCCATCCTTTAGGCAGTTTTTCGCTTTGAATAAGCCGGATGCGCCGGTCATTGGAGGCGTAGCGACGTACAATCCCGGGAGTATCATCTTCACTTTGATCGTCGCAAATGATTAGCTCAAAATGGTTATAGGGCTGATCGAGTACATCTTTTATCAACCTTTCAATGTTTTGTGCTTCATTCCTGGCAGGAATAAGAATGGATATGAAATCATCGGTGGGTGTGGTTGGGGCTTTCATCCTCTCGGCAAATAGCAGGTTAACCAACGATACCATAAATTGGATCGTAATGAACGCAAAAGCCAACCAGCCAATAAGTAGCATCATACGTTTTTCTTTTGTCGGGTTTCTGTTACACATTGCTCAAAGAACCGGTTAAAGGCTGTTTCCAGGTGATCCGGTTGAATACCATCGGTTTGGTATTCCTTCAGGTACATAAACAAAGTAGGCCTGGGATGGGAGAAATACTCTACTAAATTGGCGATGAATAAAATCTGTACCGGTTTGTTTGTTCTTCTTAAAATGGTTTCCACTCCTTTTTTAAATTGAAAACGAATGGGATGCATGCTTTGTATTTCACCTTGAGGAAAGAGTAATACCAGGTTATGGGAATCCTGAAGCAGATCAGTGGTGTGTTTAATGGTCTCCAAAGCGCTTCTCGATCCCTTTTTAATAGAAAAACCACCGGCATACTGTAACAGCCAATATTTGCGCAATTGCTCCTCAAGCATCATGAAGTGAAACCGCCGTTTGAGCCGTGTGGTATTCAGGTAGTGAATCCAGAAGCCGTCCCACCAACTGAAATGGTTGGCCAAAACCAGCATGGGGGATCCATTGTTCTCGCAGCTTCCCTGAATCAGAACCTGGTGAAAATGTGTTTTGATTTTCCAGATTGTATAGTATTTGAAAAAGGCATCAACGAGCCAGTGGTGTTTTGCTTTAATTATCATGGGCGTAGCTGAAAAGTGATGAATAAAAGAAGAAAGAAGAAAAACTGGCAAAGGAAAATGGTCAGTGCCATGGGATTAGTAATCTTCAGCCGGAAAACCCGGAGCAGGATTTGAAAGATGGTGGCGATGATCCACCACGCCAAGTAGTTTTGTACAGGAATGGTGCTGTTGAGCCAATACCACATATCCATAAGTGGGGCCACCTGTTCCATAACCATATCGTAAACCACCATAAGGAGAGAGGCCAGTAGAATCTGAACCCAGGATGGCAGGGGGAGCTTTTCCACCATCGCCGAAGAGGTATAGGTCAGGAGTAACCAGTTTAAACCGATGATAACGGGGGTGTTCCATAGTTTAAACCCCAGGCCTTGTCCATACTCGTAATGACCAAATATGAGGTGGGTGTTAACACCAATCATCTCAATCAGATAACCTGAACCATAAATAACCAGAAAGATGATAACAGTTTGAAGTCTCAGAGGTTTTTCATGATACACGGCCAGTATGAAAAAACTCACAAGCAGGGCAAAAGGAGTTAAATGTATAAAAAGAGGGGTAAAGGCGGGAATTGCCATACCAAGCCATCCAACCAGGTAAAAGACAATTAAAGAGGTCCTGGTGACGCGGGGTTTTGCTTTTAGCCAATTAATGGCTGCACATCCGGGAAATACCATGGTGGGAAGGAGCTTATTCATTGTTGATTCACTTTTTTAAGTTGGGTATTCAAAAGCAGGTTGAAAAGCACCAGGCTGAAAGCATAGGCAAAGTCCTCAATGGGAATGGTCAGTAACCGGATGCCTAAAATCTCTTCATTGTTATACCACACTGCCTCTTCAGTAATGAAGGAACCGGTTAAAATGCCGTTTACAATAATAAAAGGGATCAACATCAACAGAAAGGTGACGTAGTAGCTGTTGAGAGTATTGGATGAATCGAAAAAGGACCAGATCAGCCCCAGGATGACCATGCTGCAGATATAGACGGTGTAAGTCTTTTGAATATTGGTGATGAGGATGATTAACAGCAGGGAAAGGATTACAATGGACAGGGCAAGGCTAACCGGTGAAGCTAATTGAAGCTTTGGGAAGTATAAAATGAAGGAATAATGGATAAAGAGACAGGCATAGGGAATAAGGATGAAAAACAACCACTCTTCCAGCGGTAAATTAAAGAATACAATAGCTGAATGGTAGGTGGGATTAAAACCCCATACGCCCCAATTGGTGAGGTTTACATCACAGAGAATATATCCGGAGCCAACGACAAAGAGGGAAGGAAGTACGGTTTTCCATTGCTTATAAAACTGTAGCTTTTTGTCGAAGCTCAAGGCCAGCGGAATACTGATGGAAAAGATTAACAAAAGTGAATAAAGCGACATGGGTGGTTAGTTTTGAAAGAAACGTAAAGGAAAAACCAATAAGCCATAGTTTTTAAAGTCTTTGGCCGTGTTAGGATGGTGATGGGCCCTGTGCGCCTTCACAACAGCTTTCAGGTAAAAGCCATGCTTCTTTTGCAGGAAGGGAATTTTCAATCTCTGATGGATAATGACATCGTGAATGGAAAAATAAGTAAAACCATACAAAGTGATCCCTATTCCCAGATAGACCATTTCGGAGGCCTTTAAGACAAAGCCGGCAATTAGCAAGGCAATGGCAGGTAGAGCATAAATCAGGAAGAACAGGTCGTTTTTTTCAAACCGTGATTTGGCCACTGGTTCTTCATTCCGGTTCCGATGGTCATTGATATGGTGATCTTTATGCCAGCTCCACAAAAAACCATGCATCACGTATTTGTGGCTGAACCAGGCCACAAACTCCATAAAAAAATAGGCGGTAATAAGGAGTATGATATTCATGTTGATAAGGCGTATTGCTGTTTATATCAGACTGAGTTTGTAACTCACATAGGCCCTGAAGAAAAGGAATAGCTTCATGGAATCCTTTACACGAATGCGGGTGTGCATGATTTCCCGGGCTGGAGTTATTTTCAGTTTTCGGAGTAATTGCCTGTAATAAAGATAGGCTACCCAAACGGCAATTTTTGACTTACCCGGTAAGGCTTTAATACCCGGTAATGCGGCTGCAAAATCCTGCTCAATATCTTCAATGAGCTCGTGTTTAATGGCTTCATCAAAGGTGCCGTTTTCACATTTTGAGAAATAGGTGCGGTTCAGTTGTTCCATGTCGGCCTTCAAATCCCTTAGGAAGTTCACTTTCTGGAAGGCAGCCCCCAACTTTCGTGCGGGTTCTTCCAGCTCCTCGTATTGCCGGGTATTGCCATTCACAAACACCCGTAGGCACATGAGTCCCACTACTTCGGCCGATCCATAGATATAGTGGTTCAATTCACCGGATATACTGTATTCCTTTTTGTGCAGATCGTCCCGCATACTTGTTAGAAAAGCCTGGATATGTTGCCGGGGGATACTGTATTGGTTCACGGTAACAACAAAGGCGTGGATGACAGGATTCATGCTCAAGCCTTCCTTCAACGCATGGTAAAGCTCTTCTTCAAAGCGATCCAGTAACTCTTTTTGGTTGTAGGTTAAAAAAGTATCGACGATTTCATCGGCCAGGCGAACAAATCCGTAAATGCTGTAGATGGCTTTGCGCATGCGGTGAGAAAGCATGGAAACAGCAATGGAAAAGGAGGTTGAATAGGTTTGTGTAATCAGTTTGCCGGACTTGAAGGAAACAGTGTGGTATAAATTCTCCATGGCTTATTGTTTTGTTCAATAAATTAGTGAAATGATAGATCAATTACAACGTCATGTAAATCTTTGTAGTGTTAAAGTGATAGGGACATTGTTGAATCAAGGGGTGTGGAAAAAGGAACAAACAAGACAGGGTTAATGTTGCATGTTACAGGTATATTGATAATGTGAATCAAGGGATGGAGGATATTGATTCTTTATGAAATGAAAATAAATTCAACTCACTTCGGGGTTGTTTTAAATGTTATTCACACTATCCCCGAGCTCCGCACGGGGTCATTTACAATTATGTTCTTCGGATAATTTTATCCCGAAGGGATTAGATTTTAATAACCGTCCAGAGATTCGGGATGGATCTCAACTATATATAAATAGAACTATGAAGGGGTTCAATCCCTTGATTCGCATAAGGTATCAAATCGATTGAAATCGAACTAAGGTTACTATTTAAAATATGCAGTTTTCTTACAGTCCGTTGGTTTTATTGGTTTTTAATTCATTTATCCGTTTGACATCCAGATAATGGGTAGCATATGCCTTCTCAATGTTATTATCACCTGATTTGCTAAATATCAACCGGCGTTTGGGGCCTTTGCCATATTGATTATAGGCCGTCCATGATTCTTTTAATTGTAATTCCTTTGCTATTTTCTTTGTGGTCGAATTTATTGTGGAAAGTTTGCTTAGATTGACTTTACAAGCTTTTTCCAAATAGCTGACCTTCCCCAATCGCCAGGCTTGATAATCCTTTTGGGTCAGGTAATCAAGCTTGATGAGCATGTCCACAGCACAAATGTATCCTTTCTCAAAAAGTAGTGAGTGGGCTGTCTTCTTAATTTTATTTTGTAAATCGGGGATGTTCATTTTCTTTACTTTGATTGAATGGTGTTAGTTGTTTTTAAATGGATAATGCAGTTTATACTGACCCTCTTATTTCGATATTAAAATTGCATCAAATCTACCGGCATTATCTGATTGGTAAACGGATGGCCGTCGGTTCGGTTAAAAGGTGCCTTTGGGATGGGGCATACGTCCAGAATCGGGAGGAACCGTGTTTTCGTGCTGATCAGCTGCAGCCATTTTGGCTAACATCTTCTCATGCGATTTACTTAAGGATATCAAAGCAATAATAGCTCCGATGGTTGCAAAAAGCATATCGGATTGGGTATCCCAAACATATCCTTGTGTACCTAAAAATGATTCCGATGATTCGCCTGTTAATTCTGCTACAAACCATTCAATAAATTCATATGATACGCTAATGGCCATGCATATTGAGACAACAATAAAATTCAGCCACCTTCTGCTGAAGACAACTTTTTGTCTTATTAGCACTTCTCTAATGATCATAGCAGGGATGAATCCTTGAGCAAAATGACCAATTTTGTCATAATTGTTTCTTGATTGATCAAAGATATCTTTGATCCAATCGAAGAAGGGAACTTCGGCGTACGTATAATGACCTCCTATCATCAAAATCCAACTATGAATCAGGATTAATCCATAAACAAGATTGGTAAATCTAAATCTCTTATAGGTAGCGATAAGGATGAACAAGCCTATAATTGCTGGCATTACTTCCAATATCCAGGTAAAGTAATCTTTTGGATGAATGGCAGACCATATTAAAACAGTGCCGAATAAAATTAAAAGCGTGTGTATGTATTTCATTTTTTGTAGTTAACCTCGTTTAACGTTGAAATCCGTCTCTAGTCCCAAATGTAGGAGCAGTTATGCAACTGTGTTAAGTGGTTTTTCACAAATGGTATTGTGTTTTGCAAAAATATTCTCTCGGCAAGAATGAAGTGATTTCAGAAACCCCAAAACGCTTAATCATCCTCAACCTGTTTCTATCTATTTCCATCTTACTTCAATTCCAAACGCCACTTATTGTTAGATGTTTGAATAGTCCCGATTATCGGGATTCACCGTTCACCGTTCACCGTTCATTGCTCACTGCTCACTGCTCATTGTTTACTGTTTTTACTGTTCACTGCTAACTGCTAACTGCTAACTGCTAACTGTTCACTGTTCGTTGCTCCCTGTTCCCTGCTCACTGCTCACTACCTTCAGGCTTTTCCGTATGCCGTTTAGCATACATAAAGTTAGCTTCATTGAGTTCCTCTTCACCGTTCCAGCGGTAGGCGGCCAAACGCCCGTTATTGGCCACGCAGGCATCCACACAGCAGATGTTGGCAGCCGGGATCAGCGGTCCGTTGCCCATGCAATAGTGTCCGATGAAAACAAAGGGGGCATGGGGTGAATACACGTCGATGGGGACTATCAACTGCGATGGGATGGTGTAATTGGGCAGGGTAAACTTGCTTTCGTAACACAACGAGTTAAAGGTTTGTCCTTCGGGTTTTACCCACCATTTCACGCGGAAACAGGTGCGGCGGATGTTTTTGGCATCTTTAATGACCAGGTCCGACGGCAGGTTCATTTCAATCCCCTTCAGTGTTTCGTTAAAGGCCTTGTAGTAGGGTGATGACTTTTTAACCACATCCCGCAGGAAACTCTTCTTCCATTTTCGCTGGTTATTGAGCTCGCGCAGCACCTTAATGTTAGCGTTGCTCCAGTAGGCATGCACCACCCTGAAGTTATCCAGTTCCAGGAACAGCGGGAGGGTACGCAGCCATTTAATATCCCTGATTAACGCATCCTCATCTTCATGGTACTCCAAAGCGAACGATTGCAGCAATTGTTGTGCAGAGGCATTGGGGATTCGGATAGGTGTGTCATCGCTACGGTGAGTGAAATACATGATGGCGTTCATCTCATGGTTGCCCAGGATGGCATGCGCCACACCGTTATCAACCATGCCTCGGATAATAGAGATGACTTTCCGGCTTTCGGGGCCTCTGTTTATGAAATCACCCACAAAAATGGCTTTCCGGAAACTGTGGCTCCATGTACCTGTTTCGTTGGAGTAGCCCATCAGCTGTAAAAGGTGAATAAGCTCGTTGGCGTACCCGTGTACATCGCCAATGATGTCGTAGAAATGTTCAGCTTTGGGGGTTGATTCATACATACGGTCTATTCTTGCACTTAATTTATTTAACTTTGATTGTTCGTGACAAAATTATGCAAAAATTAAAATCGATGAACTCAAGAAGAAACTTTTTAAAGAAGACTGGATTGGTTTCGCTGGGCGTAGTGGCAGCGGCTTCATGTAAAAATATAGCAAAAGAAGAAGGAAAGACAAAGCGTCTGGTGACGCCGGTAAAACCATTGGCACTCTCCACCTGGAGAAACGGTATACCCGCCAATGAGGCTGCCTGGGAAGTGTTGAAAAACGGCGGTCGTGCCCTGGATGCCGTAGAGGCAGGTGTGATGGTTGTAGAAGGCGACCCCAACGATATGAGTGTAGGCTACGGAGGCCGCCCCGATCGTGACGGGATTGTAACCCTGGATGCATGTATCATGGATGAGCATGGGAATTGCGGTTCCGTAGCGGCCATTGAAAATATAAAACACCCCATTTCGGTAGCCCGTAAAGTGATGGAAGAAACACCCCATGTGATGTTGGCCGGTGATGGTGCCCTTCAGTTTGCCCTTGAGCAAGGCTTTAAAAAAGAGAACCTGCTTACCGACAAAGCGCGGAAAGAGTGGGAAGAGTGGCGCAAGACCTCCGATTACAAGCCGCTCATCAACATTGAAAACCACGACACCATTGGTATGCTGGCCATTGACCAGAAGGGAGACATCTCCGGTTCCTGTACTACCAGTGGATTGGCCTATAAAATGCACGGACGGGTAGGGGATTCCCCCATTATTGGCGCCGGCATGTTCTGCGACAATGAAGTGGGCGGTGCCGTAGCCACCGGTATGGGCGAAATGATGATGAAAACCCTGGGATCCTTCCTCATCGTGGAGTTCATGCGTCAGGGACGTACCCCCCAGGAAGCCGTGGAAGAAGCCATCAGGCGTATCGTGAAGAAAGTGCCCGACTACCAAAAATTCCAGACCGGTTACCTGGCTGTAAATAAAGAAGGCGAAGTAGGTGCTTACTGTATTCACAAAGGATTTAACTACGCTTTGTATGTCAATGGTGAAAACAAACTCATTGATTCAGACTATTATTTGAAAGGAAATAAATAATCATTAGTGTCCTAAATAATTAAGGGTTATAACGAATAATGTTAATAGTTACGACGGTTTAAAAATGTTTTTGGGATATAGGGGATTGATTGGTTATACCGCCTTTAAGAAATAGCGTTAAAAAATTTAATGGATTGAAGCGTTAAGAAAGAAAATCTGTTTGAAGCGGAGCGAGTTATTTTCTTTCAGCGAAAAGGAATTAAATTTTAGTTATTTATTGAGAGCGGCGGCCTTTTTTGTATACTTTTTTTGGCTGTAGCAAAAAAGTATAAGCCAGCGCGGCTTGAGCGCAATAGAGATTACAAATTGTTTTGGATAATACTGATAAATAATCAAAAGTAGATCAAGAAAGAGGGCTATGGAACTATAATTCATAGCCCTTTTCTTTTTTAGGGCGGCCGGGCGGGTGCTCCTTCGTCGCCTCCGCCCGGCACTCCACATCAGCCCCGGAACCAGTCGGCTGCCACTGCGCCCCCTGCCGCAAACGCAAAACGTAAAGTAGTTACCGTCAGAAAGGATAATATTTAAGTCTTGATACTCATATCTGTGTACTTTTCTGGCTTGTCCAGGTTAGGACAGTCCAGATTTTCATGATATACTGCTCTTTGTTCCCTGCTCCCTGTTTACTGCTCTTCGTTCCCTGCTCCCTGTTTACTGTTCCCTGTTTACTGTTCATTGCTCACTGCTAACTGTTCAAAGCCTTTGCCCTTTTGCCATTATCCTTTTACCTTTAGGCTTAAACTTTCTTATAGCAGATTATGGCGAAACAGATAAACTGGGGAATAATCGGATGTGGAAATGTTACTGAGAAGAAGAGTGGACCCGCCTTCAATAAAGTTGAAAACAGTCAGCTGGTAGCAGTAATGAGTCGCAGAAGCGAGTTTGCACGAGACTATGCCTATCGGCATAAGGTAGCGCGGTGGTACCATCAGGCTGATGAGTTGATCAATGATCCGGAAGTGAATGCTGTCTATATAGCCACCCCGCCTTCTTCGCATGCTGAATATGCCATTCAGGCCATGCAAGCCGGGAAAGCCGTTTATGTGGAGAAGCCCATGGCGGCCACTCTGGAGCAGTGTGAAGCCATGAACCGGGTGAGCCGGGAAACCAACATGCCGCTCTTTGTGGCTTATTACCGGCGTACCTTACCCGGTTTTTTAAAAGTGAAGGAACTAATCGATGAGGAGCGCATTGGTCGTGTTTTGTATGTCAACATGCGATTGGTGCGGCCCGCCACCATTTATGAGAGTAACCGGATAGACCCGCCATGGCGCGTCATACCGGAGATTGCCGGCGGTGGCCTCTTCTTCGACCTGGCTTCTCATCAACTCGATTACCTGGATTTTCTTTTCGGGCCGGTGAAGTCGGTGCAGGGATTGGCTGTTAACCGGGGGTTGATGTACCAGGCAGAGGATACGGTCGGGGCTTCTTTTATTTTCAATAACGGCGTTCTGGGCAATGGCCTCTGGTCGTTTGTGACGCCCGAAGGGGTAGAGGAAGATGTGATGGAGATTGTCGGGACCCACGGACGCATTGAGTTTTCCTGTTTTCAGCACACACCGGTGTACCTCTTCGAAAATGATAAGCTAACAGAGTTTCCGTATCTCAATCCCGAAAATATTCAATATAACCTCATCAGGCAGGTTGTTGAATCCCTGCAGGGGAATGGTGCCTGTGTCAGTACCGGCGAATCGGCCATTCGTACCAACAAGATTATGCACCAGATCGTGAGTCAGTATTATTCCAGGTAAATTCTCATTTTGGCCTAATTAACCTCCCTTCGAATATAATGCCACACTTACTGTTATGAGTAAGGCCATGATGTTGGGAAGCGGGTGAGACTGTCATACCGATTAGTGATTAAAATGGCCACTTAATGCGCTTCGCTTTTAATTGGCCTTTAATCCCCGTTTTACGGGACTGTCCTTACGTCCAGCATCTATCGGCATTACCCTAATGTAATTTTTATAAGGAGGGGTAAAATAAGCGGGCCGGCGTTGGCGTGACGAAAATGAATGCGGGAATTCTGGCTTGTGGGTTGGAAAAAATTCATCGAGGAGGTGGGGGGAAGCTTTTAATTGGAGCGAAGCGGAATTGAAAATCAGCGAAGCTAAATCACGAACGCCTGAATAAACAATTTGTGAGTAATTGACTAGAGTTTTTTGCTTCGTTTTTGGGGCAATGCCAAAAATGAAGTAGGGTCTGGGACAACGTCCCGGTTATAAAAATAGAGCCAAAATAGATTATCAAATAGCCTAAAATCAATTCAGGTAATTACAAACCAAAAAACCTTGCCGGCAATAGCTGGCGAGGTTTTTTACAAATCAATGTTTTTAATTGTCTATTTTGTATAGTGTCAGTTTTTTCTTCATGTTGAATTATTCCCCTTCATTGCTTTCAGCGTCATTTTCACCAAATGATCGGCACTCCGGGTGGTTTCCGGTAACCGGTAGGAGGGAGCGGTCTTTAGTACCCATTCACAGGCTGTGGCAAGGCTTATTTTATGACCAATGGAGACAAACAGCGGTTTCACCCCATCCCGGGTACGCAATACTTTGCCGATAATTTCATCACCATCTGTTAAATCCGAAGCGCTGCCCCGGCTTTTTGGCACCGGTTTGTATTCGCCTATCAGTCGGGTTTTAGCACAGCCAATGGCAGGCATATCCAGGGTAACGCCCAGGTGGCATGCCAGCCCAAAACGGTAATGTCATTGACTTAAGAAAAACCACCATTAAGTTTGCACAGTATCAATGATATATACTCTAATTTCGTTATCTTTAATGAGGTAAATCATTAAGATATAGCAACATGGCAACAGAGAATTTAATCTTGAAACACATGAATCTTG
>RHGE01000091.1 GCA_004296775.1 Marinilabiliaceae bacterium JC017 | reverse complement strand
GATGCCTCTATTAAAACCAAAAATCTATCACAGTAATTACTCAGCAAAACCGGGTTAAGAGGAACCGTATGCGGGAAAGCCGCTCGTGCGGGTCTGTGGGGGAGCGGTGAGGTAACAAGCCGCTCTACCCGGAACATGTTGTTCAAATAGGATGGTAATATATAGAGAGGTTAGAGGTCAGAAGTTAGAGGGGGGATAGATGGAAGCACTTAGAGATAAATGGAGATACATTGAAATAGATAGAAATATTTTGAACAACCGGTACTTGTCAAAGAAAAATCTCTGCGTCTCTGCGTCTCCGCGGTGTATAATGAATCTTGTTAAAACAACGAACTAAAGGCAACATCCCTCGAAGAGGTTTTTTTCAGGTTTCTCCTGAAAAAACATAGTGTCTCATGGATGATATTGGTGTATTTATTGGCAAAATATTTTGGCGAGCAGTAAATCATCTTGATACTTGATACTTTTTACTTTTCTGGCTTGTCCAGGTTAGGTTATAGTAATTATACGTAATCCGGTATTTTATAGTGCCGACCAGAGATCAAGTTAAAAACGACGAAACGGGACGCTTTGCCGAACGGGAGTATAAACAAATGATTCTGTTTGATAGTGTCTGGTGTTATTGTTATTGATGTGCATTTAAAGGCGTTATGGCATGTTCTGTTACTTAAAAGGTACACCCAATTGTTCACTTAGTTTGATACCTTCCTGGTTTGCTTCTTCCCGTACATAATATTTTCTGATAAAGATACGTTCATGCGGATGGTGTCCTTGGAAGATAAGGTGGACTTCTTTTTCTGATTTTGTAGTTTTGTGATTCTTATGATTGGAATAACTAATGTTGGGTTGTATGACGCATAAATGTTTTATTTCATTTGTCTCGTGCCATTTGCCATGTTTTAAAAGACCAAACAATATTTCATAGCGTCGATATAGTTTCTTCTCAATATCGATTTCTGTTCCAATAGCTGTAAAGCCCAGGAAAGCACCGAATAATGCTATGAAAATACCAAGAATATTAAGGTATACAATAAAGAAGAAAAGGCCTAAAGTAAGGAAAAGATAGCCGATAAAAGCAGCACCAGGGCCTAAGATTTTACCTTGTTTGCACTTTATTATCATGATGTAGGGTTTAGTGGCGGTTAAATTAATAAAATATCTAAAGCATAACGTGCCAGATGGTTGTTTTTTTTATAGTTGTTTTTCTTTTTGTATGTGTTTTCGTTTGCTTTTTAATATTTATTGCGAAGGATTAAACCATTTAATACGCCATTAAATAAAGCTTCACCTATGGAGCCGGCGCCATGGGGATTGTAACTGTCGCGGGGCATCTCTTGTCCGTTCCAAAATAAACCAAAGCCAGGAGGTGGGTAGTGTCCCTTCCAGGCGGGCAGACGTGTTGCTTCTGTACCGGTAATACTGTATTGCTCAAAGGTGCCGTTATACGATTGGATGTAGAAACCACGTGAATCAGCCAGCAGTTGATGGATATTCATGTTGAGTTTAACAGTTGGTTTTTCCAGACTGATATGCATAGCTGTATGGAGTTGTTGCGCCAGGGAAAGGCTGTCGGCCGGCAGGGTACTGTATTGAGCTTTTATCCCTGTAAAGGCCATTATAGCAAGGAATATTACTGATAGATAGATGCGTTTCATAAGCAAGGAGTTGGTGTCGGTTTTAAGGTATAAGGATTTCGTTAATATTATTGTTTCATTGAACTTTAACAGTTATCATCGTATTTAGTTTCCTTCCTGAGAGAAATGTTCGGCGTAAACACTACTCATTATTTAATTCTCAATAGCTATCGTTAACTTCCATGTTATCCTTTTGTATCAATGAATCCCTGTGAAAGTGTCAGCGGCTAATGAGTGTACGAATATAATGGTTTTTCATTATGTAGAGGTGTATAGTGATTATAAATTCATGAGAAATGGGTTGTGATCGCATAGCGTCAAATTCGAAACTTGTAATTTTATTGGAGAAGAGTGCTTTGATGAATGATTTGGGATACTCTATTATTATCTTACTTTTAAGGTTCGTGTATTTTTTGGCAGGATATTGCAATGTCGGTCATGCAAATATCTTGATACTTGATACTCATATCTGTGTACTTTTCTGGCTTGTCCAGGTTAGGGAGTTAGCCAATCGTAGATTTTAGATGTTAATTGGTTGACAAGTAATTTTGTTTCTGAGGCAAGGAGGAATGTCCGGAGATCAGGAATCCGGATTTAATGGATAAAGTATGATTTTATAATAGATCGTTAGATAATAGACATTAGACTGGTTTACATTACTCCCATTTTTTAGCCATTGACAACTTTGCCTATTGGATAAATACAAACTGGTTTCAATTACTTACAAAAGCTTAACGAACTATTGTTTAAAGAACATCTATAAAAAAAAACACTCCGCTCGTATTTGTGAAGCGGAGTGTTTTTATAGTTTTTTTTGTGTCTTAGCTGTTCAAGAGTTTTAGTATTTTCTCCTTCGTCTCCGGATTAGAAGGGCGAGTAGTATTGGGATCAACCAGTTTACCTTCTTTATCGATAAGGATAAAGCGGGGGATTCCCTGGATGGCATAGTCTTTTACAATTTGGGCATTCCATCCTCCCGGGGCATGTAACTGGTAGCCTTTCATCTCTTTTTCTTTTATCAGCTTTTCCCAGGCTTCCTTGTTTCTGTCTACTGAGATGCTTACAAAGGCTACTTGTTGATCATGCAACTGTTCTTCCAGTTCTTTAAGGTGTGGAAGTTCCTGTCTGCAAGGGCCGCATCCGGTGGCCCACACATCAATGTAGATCACTTTACCTGCCAGGTCCTTTGATGTTACCATATTACCTTCCATGTCGGGATAAGCAAAGGCAGGAGCAGTTGTTCCGGGTTGAAGGCTGTTAATGGTTTTTAGCATCTGTTCAAATTCCTGTAGGTATTTCTCATTGCGAAGGACTTCGGTATATCGTTTTTCTATTATCTCTTTAATGCTATCTGCTCTGTAGGAATAGCTACTAATAAGCCATTTGCCAAGTTCGTCTTTTATTTCCTGAGCCGCATTTAAAGCAATAATTTCGTCAAAGTTTCGGTTGGTGTAATTAATTGAGAACCGGTCTATATTAAGTCCTTTTAGTTTATCATCTATTTGTTGACGATAGGTTCTCATAACATGGCCTTTGTATTGACGAATTTCATTGAAGTAAGCCGCGTTATCCAGTGGGATGTCTTTGCCGTATTCATTAAATCTATCAGGAATGGGAGTGGTATCCTGTGGAGCAAAGCGAGGATGGTATATATTATAATAGTGGTATTTTTCGGCCATCTCAATTTTAGTGATCAGGCTTATTTTATCAAGGAACGTAGTTGAATAGGCGGGTTTGTTTTTTATTTCTTCAATGGCTTTCGTCTTCTTTGCATAGTTGTCTTGTACTAGGGAGTCAAATGAGGTAGCAGGTTTCGTCAGGAGTGTGCGCATGCCTTCCTCAATATTTATTTCGTTCAGTTTCCACAGGAAGGAGGAGTTTTCACTGCCATGGCCGGAAATAGTTGCCGGATTCTCCTGGTTTTCATTGAGGGCTTTGACATCGAAATTCAAAACCAGATCATTTCCTGGTTCTATGTACAAGGGAACTGCAGTTTCTCCATTAATTATACGTACAAAATAGTCTTTCTCCAGCGGAAATTCTGCCATGAAAGTGCCGTCTTCCTGGTTGAACGACAAGGTGTCGGTTTTATCCAGTGTTGGATTGTATAAAGTCACAATGTCCGATGCCGGATTTTCAATTTTCCCTTTGATGGTGATACTTTGTTTTTGGTTGCAGGCAAACAGTGTGGCCAGCCCGCCAAGAATGAGGATTTTTTTCATAATTGAAGTTGAGATTATAATTGAATAAATAACGGCACAATATAATATTATATTGTGTTTGAAGTAGCCAACGGGTTGAAAAGGCCGTCTGTGTCAGAATACAATTTATCAGGATGCCGGGATGTAGTTGTTTATACCCTTTTACTGTTTGCATAACAGAGAAAAATGGGAGAGTGGTTGTAGTTCTGAGTTCACTGCTCCCTGCTTGATGTTAGGACAGTCGTGTGAAATGGTATTCACTGTTCACTGTTCACTGTTACTGTTCATTGTTCACTGTTCACTGTTCACTGTTCATTGTTCATTGTTCACTGTTCATTGTTCACTGTTCACTGTTCGCTGTTCACTGTCTCCGGATCTTCCTCCCATTGTTCTTCGTTCAGCTCCTCGCTTATTTCCTCTTGTCCGCGATCAATGAAATCAACCAGTGCATTCATATTGAATAAATTGAGAGGGTCTCTGTGATCCAGCATTTCTTTTATTTCAAACAGGCTGGCTAAACCGGCGGCTTCAAATAGTTCCTTTATCCGGGGATGATCCTCCAGTTTATTTTCAAGGAATGTGCTGAGTTTATCAATCTGCCAATACCTCACATCTTCTTTGGCTAAGCCCGATAGTTCTTCCAGCTTATTTCCTTCCGGTGTGTAGTGATGGGTGGCAAATAGAAATGTGCGGATGATGACCCGGTTGCCCACCAGGTCGGCAACGAAATAGCCGGTTTTGATATGTGCATAATAATAGGCAAACAGGAGTTTGTTGTTATAGATTTGAAACCGTTCTTTACAACCAAAGCTGGTAATGAGGTGTATGTTATTCCACTTGAACTCAAAGGCGTCGTTGCGTTCATGGAGGCGGTTTATTGCATGGGACTGAATACAGATGGGTAAGTGTGTTTTGTCCCCTTTGTAAAGGTCGCCCAACCAGGATACCGGGAGGTATTGCCAGCTTACTTTTGTATTGACTAGGGGCCATCCCAACTGGTATACCGGTCGGATATTACCGTTTAACCGGGCTGTGCTATGCCGGGGCTTATAACTCTTCATATATATTTCGTGATAAAGACCAATGACCGTTTCTGTACGGCATTTAAAATCCGTATTGAAGCCGTACATGATCTGGTCACAACGGTTTTCCATCAGCTGAATAAAGTTGTAATATAAATACATTGTCTTTAACGGATCGTTGATCTTTTCAAACGCTTTTATCATTGGAGAGAAAGCTATTTGGAGTTCCTCTTGTCGTTCTTTTGAGGGGACTCGTTCCAGAAAATCGTTAAAGGCTGATAAGGAAATCAGGTCCGTGATGGATACGGGCTCGTCGTAAGGGGGGAATTTAGTGATACGCTTGTCCCGGAGAAAGCGACATTGGTCCCCAAACTGCTTCAATACTTTGGAGGATATGTCGTGTCCTTCAGCGGCCACCGGGTGTCTGAAATGAATCCGCTTGGAATAAATTGTGGCTTTATCTTTTTTGGTAAGTAGGCTAAACGCTTCCCGGCAGCCACAGATCTTTGTTAACAGATGCAACCGGTTTAGGTAAACTCTTTGAGCTGCGCCGTCTTTTTGTTGTGATGATTGAGGTGTTTTTTTCTTCCTGCGTTTGTTTGAATTGTTACGGGCCATAATTAGTGAGGTTTAGGTTCGTTATGAAAATAATTATTTTTTTACAACGAGACAAATTTCGAGGAATATATTGGGTCTATAGATTGGTAGGTTTATAGGTGCTTAAGGAGTAATTTTCACCAACATGATGTTCAAATTGAATGGAGATCTATAGAAACAGATGGAAATACGTGGAGATAAATGGAAATAGATAGAGAGTGGTTTGTGGTTTGCGGTTGGGGTATCATCGGTTTTTCACATTCTCAGTTTTTCTATTGAGGATATTAGAGGTCAGAAGTTAGAGGGGGGAAATAGCTGGAAACACTTAGAGATAAATGGAGATACATTGAAACAGATAGAAATATTTTGAAACAACCTGTACTTACCAAAGAACAATCTCCACTCCCAATTGATGAAAAATCTCTGCGTCTCCGCTGTATGTAATGAATCTTGTTATTATCTAAAATCTAATGATCTATTGTATTTATTGAAGACCAATTATTGCCCGACGTAATGAAAGTCCCGTGAAAGGGACTCATTGTTCCTCCAAAACCTCATTATTAATGTGTTCATTTCCACGGTTGATGTATTCCACTAAGGCGTGCATATTAAATGAATTGGTGGTTTCGTCGCGATTTAATACGTTTCTGATCTCTAACAGGCTGGCAATACCGGCGGCTTCGAACAATGCTTTTATCTTTGGATGATCATCCAGGTTGTTTTTCAGGAACGTGTTGAGATCATCAATTTTCCAGTAGGAAATATCTTCTTTTGCCAATCCCGATAACTCTTCCAGTTTGTTCCCCTCCGGTGTGTAGTGATGAGTCACCAGTAAAAAGGTGCGGATAATAACCCGGTTGCCTACCAGGTTAGCCAGGAAATATCCAATCTTGATGGAATTATAATAATAGGCCAACAAGATATTGTTTTGGTAAATGGAAAACAGGTCGTTTCTTCCAAAGCTTATATCCAAATGGATGTTGGCAATTCTTGAATCAATGATGCTTACGCGATCGTAAAACCGTTTTAATGCATGCGATTGAATGCAAATGGGCAGGTGTTTTTTAGTGCCTTTATAGAGGTCCCCCAGGCATGACACCGGTAAGTATTGCCACGACATATTTTCGTTTACTCTTGGCCACCCCAATTGAAAAACTGTGCGTTTTTTGCCATTGAGCCAGGCCTGACTGCTGCGGGCCGGGTAATTCTGTATAATCAACTCGTGGTAAAGGCCCTTTGTTGTTTCCCTACGGCTTTTAAAAGTGGTGTTGAAGCCATACATCGTTTTGTCGCAACGATTTAGCATCAGCTGGATGTAGTTGTAGTAAAAATACATGTTTTGGATGGGGGTGCCAAAGGTCTCCTGGGTTTCCAACAGAGGGGCAAATGCCTGTGTCAGTTCTTGCTTACGTTTGGGTGTGACGTAGTACTCCAGGAAATCGCTTAACGCCACTAGTGGCATAAGCTCATTAACCGATAGTAATTCGCTGGTAGATAAGGGAAACTTGCAGAGCCTGGCATTGAGGAAAAAGTGACATGCGTTATCCAGGCGTTTGATTATACTGGTCGGGATTTCATTCCCCTCGGAGGCTCTGGGTTTGCGGTAATGTACCCGGCAAAAATAGATGTCGATCTGATCTTGTTTGGTGAGTAGGCGAAAGGCTTCAGTACAACCGGTTAGTTTTGTTAATTCATACAAACGTCCCAGGTAAATTTTCCGGGCTGTTCCATTATTTTCCGGGGTTGAAATCTTCTTACGCTTTTTGCTGTTTTTGCGTGACATAGTGGTTTGGGTTTAGGTTAATGTTGAAAATAATAAATTATTTATAAGAATACAAATAGAAAGACATTGGAAAGGATTATTTGGTGGTGTGGAAATAGAGTATGAAAATATGTATCGGGAAAGAGTTGTGATGGTCATGGTTCCATAAAATGGTAAGGAGATTTGAGGAAAGTGTCTGTGGTTGCTGGACTAAATAAAGGGGAGAAGTGGGTATCAAAATAAACTTTACATGATAATTTGAAAAAATCTTTGCGCCACTGCTGTAAATAAAAAGCATCCCGTCTTAGTGAGAGATAAAAAGAGGAAAGTGAGAATTAAAAACTGAAGTTTCCCATGTCTTATACAGCACTTTATTTTAAGTATCGGTAAAAAACACCAGGGAAACATTAGGCGCTTAAGAAGTAACTTTTACCAACATGTTGTTCAAATTGGATGGAAATATATAGAGAGGTTAGAGGTCAGAAGTTAGAGAGGGGCATAGATGGAAATAATTAGAGATAAATGGAGATACATTGAAATAGATAGAAATATTTTGAAACAACCATTACTTACCAAAGAACAATCTCAACTCCCAATTGATGAAAAATCTCTGCGTCTCAGCGCCTCCGCGGTGTATAATGAATCTTGTTAAAACAACGAACTAAAGGTAACATCCCTCGAAGAGGCTTTTTTTCAGGTTTCTCCTGAAAAAACATAGTGTCTTATCAGTAATTGCAATGTCGGTCATGCAAATATCTTGATACTTAATACTCATATCTGTGTACTTTTCTGGTATAAATAATCAAGAAGTGCTGTCAATTATCCTTATCGGTTGACAGTGTTTCTGTAGATTCCTCCTCTTCTTCTCCAAAACCTACTGCGGCCCAATCATCTTCAAGAGGGTGATTGCTTATCTCCTGGTTGCCCTGTTCAATAAACTTCACCAATCCTTCAATGTTGAACGAGTTGGAGAGATCGGTGTGTTTCAGAGTCTCCCTGAGTTCGAAAAGACTTGACAGGCCGGCGGCTTCGAACAAAGCCTTTATTTTGGGGTGATCTTCCAGTTTGTTGTCCACAAACGTTGAGATGTTATCGATTTGCCAATAGTTGATATCCTCTTTTGCCAGACCTGATAACTCTTCCAGTTTGTTTCCTTCAGGGGTGTAGTGATGGGTTACCAGCAGAAAGGTGCGGATGATCACCCGGTTGCCAACCAGGTTGGCCACGAAATAACCCACTTTTATATGGCAGAAATGAAAGCTGAAGAGGAGTTGGTTTTGATAAATGGTGAAATTATCCCGCACAGGGATGTTGAATTCCAACTGAACGCGAACCATTGGGTTAAGGGCTTTTGTGCGATCGTAAAATCGGTTTAATGCATGGGTTTGAATACAGATGGGCAGGTGTTTTTTATCACCTTTATAGAGATCGCCCAACCATTCCACCGGCAGATATTTCCATGATACCCCGGTGTTAACCAGGGGCCATCCTAACTGGAACACTGTGCGGCTTTTACCTCCGAATGTCACATGACTGATGCGGGGCTCGTATTCGTGGATATATAATTCGTGGTAGAGTCCCAACACCGTTTCGTTGCGGCACTCGAGGGAAGTAGTGAAACCAAACATGGTTTCGTCGCAGCGGTTTTCCATCAACGTAATGTAGTTGTAATAGCCATACATGCGTTGGATGGGATTGCCGAACTCTTCCAGGGCTTGCAGGAGAGGGGCGAAGGCTTGCTGTAGCTCCGCTACCCGTTGGGAATCATGGCAGGTATATATAAAATCTTTAAGTGCATTAATCGCCATAAGATCATTGATCGATACCTCTTTGTCGGTATGTTTGGGAAACCTGTTGAATAGGGATTGTTGGTAGAAACGAATAATTTTCGACAACTCCTTTAAAGCATCCGGGGTGATCTCCGTGCCCTCAGCAGGCTGTGGGTGGCGGTAGTGTAACCGGTAAAAGTAGATGGTGGTCTTCTCCTTTTTAGTGAGTAGGTGGAAAGCCTCGGCACAACCGGTTAGATTGGCCATTTCATACAGGCGCTTTAAGTACACTTTCTGTGCCGTGCCGTCTTTCTGTTGGAACGGCTGATTTGTAGGCTTTTTGCGTTTCTTTGAATTGTTGCGGGCCATAGGTAGGGAGGTTTAGGTTTGTTATGAAAATAATTAATTTCTTTCAATGGGACAAATGGAAATAGATTCTTAGCTTTTAAATAATAGACATTAGACTGATTTTCATTGCCCTCTTTTTTAGACCATTAATAACTTTGTCTTTTGGATAGACATAAACTGTTTTTCAATTACTTACAAAAGTTTAACGGACCATTGACTAATTGAACGAATTTTAAACCACTGCGTGGTTTCAAGACCTTTTCAACGAAAAGCAATTCGTGTAATTCGATAAATTCGCGGTTGGCAAAATGCTTGAAGGCGATGCTTTATAGTGTTTTATCAGTAATGTTTGTGCATTTTTTGGTAAGAGATTGCAATTCCGGTCATGCAAAATCTTGATACTTGATACTTATATCTAAGTACTTTTCTGGCTTGTCCAGGTTAGGCGTTAAACACATATGGGAAATGTCAGTAAATAAGTACTAAGACTTAACGAACTATCGAAATAAAAGAGGGGAGAGGATAGCAGATTAGCTTATTGTATCGCAAAGAACCACCATGAAGGCACAAAGCAACCCAAAGGATTGTTGGAAAGGTGGAGCTTTATGCTTTGATAACTATTTGTTAACTGTAGAATGGTAGAAAACGCCTGTGCAACGGGACTAATTGCTCTTTTGTTTATGTTACCTGACCCCCTTTTTGTCCCGCCTCATTATGAAATAAGTTATTTAGGATTGGTTTTTCTTTTATTGGATGAAATATGCAGTAAAATAATGGATTAAGTCTTTTAATTTGCTTCATTATTCTTTGTGATTTGTTTGTTGTCCTTTTCCCTAACGGCAATTATTGTTTAAAAACATGCGGTCATGAAGATAAATTGGGGAGTAAAATGTTAATTTTGGCGACAAGCTAAGTATCTTGTATCCTATTGTTATGAAGAAATCATTATTGCTTTTGTTATTAGTTACTTTCTTAGCTTGTTCCAAGGATGATAATACAGAAGTTTCCGGAGGGTTTAAGTCGGTACATCTCGTAACTGGATTAAGATTGACTACAGAGGCAGGAGAGATACAATATACCTTGGGGAATCCCAACAATAAACAGTATGTTGGAATTGATGAGGAGCTTGCAGGAACTATTCAAGACAGAGTCCATTCTATTGTTTGTCCCAATCCGGTTATAGATGTCATTAATATTTCCTGCCTGGTAGGGTTTAAAAAGATATGGCTGGTGAAAGGAATAATTAGTGGTAATTATAGCTCAGTTGACTTTGATGATGTTTTGAAAGATCACACTTATTCCGAAGCGGAGCTGGATAACCAATGTTTGAAAAAGCATGATGGTGATGGTGGTTCGTTATGTTGTAATGTGAGTGATTTGAAAAGTGGCTATTACCGCGTCTTCTTTCAGACAGAGGATGATGAGATCTATTGGGAGAATATCTATGTGGATTCCGACTATCATTCGCTGAATGAGTTTTATGAGTACTACAAAAACGGTTGGAAAGAATTGTCAGTAGCTTGTTTATAATGGCCTGCGTACACGATAGAGAAATATGCTATCTAATATGTCGTGTTAAAAGGGCTAAGTGATATCATAGATATCAATCAACGGGAGCTCATAAATTCTTAGCTTTTGCCGTGGATTTTTATTGCGTATAACCCAAAATTTAATTTTATGATTAAAGAAGGACTTTATGAAGCCTTAATCAATAAGTTGTTGAAAAATAGGTTGAATGAAATAGAGAAGGAGCAATACTACATTAATGAAGTTAAGGTTGATAAAGCGGAAGCATCTAAAGTCCTGTCTAATTATATTGTCAATGTTATTCATCAGGCATTAAGTCAAGTAATAGGGAATGATGTCATTGAAAGACAAATTGAAATATGTAATAAAATTATTCATTTGCTTAGAGAGCAATTAGATGATGAGGATTTTGATGATAATTTGATAGATGCAGAAGGGCGTATTTTATCGGCAGTATTTAATGAATTAGATGCAGGAATCTTAGATTTCGATAAATATCTTAAAAGGATTACACCGCAAAGTGGATTGTCGCAAAGTGAGCTTTTTACAGGTAGTAATGTAGGCATCTCCATGGAGAGTGAAATTAAAAAAGAGATACTTTCTGCCGATCGTATACACTTTCTTGTTTCGTTTATTAAATGGACCGGAATAAGAATTTTTGAGAAAGAATTGAAGGAGTTTACAGGAAGAGGAGGGACACTTAAGGTGATTACTACTTCCTATATGGGTGCAACGGATGCTAAGGCTGTGGAATTTTTAGCATCATTGCCTAATACTGAGATTAAAGTTTCCTATAATACCAGTAATGAACGATTACATGCTAAAGCCTATCTATTTTTAAGAGATACAGGTTATCATACAGGTTATATAGGTTCTTCAAATATTTCGCGTTCTGCTTTGACAAATGGTTTAGAGTGGAATATTAAGCTGACCACTAAAGAGGTTAGTCACATCATTAAGAAATTCCAGAAGACATTTGATACTTATTGGCAAGATGGAGAGTTTGAGTATTTTGATTCTAGCAGAGATATTAAAAAGTTAAAGCATGCATTAAAGCAAGAGCGAACTGGATTTCGTTCTGTCAACGCCACATTCTTTGATATTAAACCATATCATTATCAAAGAGAGATTTTAGAGAAACTGGAGTCAGAACGAGTAGTACACAATCGATTTAAAAATTTACTTGTTGCTGCTACTGGAACTGGAAAAACGATTATATCTGCTTTTGATTTTAAACGTTACAAGCAGGAAAATCCCACATCGAAGTTATTATTTGTGGCGCATCGGAAAGAGATATTGGAGCAAGCTCAAGCTATATTTCAAGGAATTCTGCGTGATGCTAATTTTGGGGAGTTGTGGGTAAATGGTAATGAACCTGAGAAGTACGATTGTGTTTTTGCTTCTGTTCAAACCTTAAGAAATCGGTTAAAAGGTCTTCATTTGTCAGATTCATATTATGATTTTATTATAATAGATGAGGTGCATCATATTAAGGCTGAAAGTTATCGTCCTATATTGGATAAGTTTAAACCAAAAATATTACTTGGCCTTACTGCTACGCCTGAAAGAATGGATGGGGCAGATATTCTAACTGATTTTTGTCACGTAGTTGCTGCTGAAATACGTTTACCTCAAGCGTTAAATAAGAAATTGTTGTGTCCATTTCAATATTTTGGAATTACCGACAATGTAGACTTATCAAGTGTAGGATGGCAAAATGGGAAATATATTTCTAAAGAACTTACAAAGATATATACTGAAAATGATCGGCGAGTAGGACATGTCCTGGCTAATATTGAAAAGTACATTACAGATCCACAAGAAGTGAGAGCACTTTGCTTTTGTGTTACTCAAGAACATGCGAAATACATGGCAGAAAAGTTTGTGTTAGCCAATTATAAAGCTGATTATTTGACTAGTAATAATAATGGTGATCGTGATGCCGTCCAAAGTCGATTATTAAGAAAAGAGATCAACTACTTATTTGTAGTTGATATTTATAATGAGGGTATTGATATTCCTGAAATTGATACAGTACTATTTTTACGACCTACTGAAAGTCTCACTGTTTTTCTTCAGCAACTGGGTCGAGGATTACGTCTTG
Organism: Marinilabiliaceae bacterium JC017; assembly: GCA_004296775.1. GTDB lineage: Bacteria > Bacteroidota > Bacteroidia > Bacteroidales > Marinilabiliaceae > JC017. Next base: position 8,273 of record RHGE01000091.1, on the reverse strand, counting down.
CAGAAGGAAAGGATTGTTTGACTGTTTTAGATTTTGTTGGTAATTCGCGACCAGAGTATGACTTTGAAGGTAAGTTCAGAGCACTGATTGGAAAAACAAATACATCTACTCAAAATGAGATTGAGAACGAATTTCCACATTTGCCACTTGGTTGTACAATTGTTTTAGAACGGAAAGCAAAGCAATTTGTACTAGATAATATTAATCGAGCGATTAACTTGAATCGAAATCAGCTGATACAAAGGATAAGAAATTTCAAACATCAAACTCATTTAGATTTAACTATTAAAAATTTTACAGAGTTTTATCATATCCCTATCCAATATATTTATAAGAAACGCAGTTGGAAAAGATTGTGTGTCGATGCAGGAGTGATTCAAGATTTTGATGCTATAAATGAATTAGAAATTTCAAGAGCCATTCAATTGAAGTGGCTTAGTTGTCGTTCTGCTTCATATTTTTCTTTCATTTTGAATTGTATTCAAGCTGATTTTGATATCAATTATGAAGATCTTCCGGAGGAAGAGAAGTACATGTGTTTGATGCTGCATTATGATGTATGGCAAAAGACTGGTGATTACAGGGATATTGCGGAAAGTATTAAAGCTATTGGCTGTAACAAAGTATTAGTGGATGAAATGAGGGAGGTGTTAGAGATTTTATTGGATAATATTGATTTTATAGAACAAAAAATCGAATTGGGATATCCCATGCCATTACATGTGCATGGGCGATATATTAGAGATCAAATATTATCAGGCTTTGGGTTCTATTCATTTTCTAAAAAGCCGAGTTCAAGAGAAGGTGTGCAGGAGCTGAAAGATAAAAACACCGAATTGCTTTTTATTACCCTTAATAAATCAGAGAAGAATTATTCGCCAACTACTTTTTATGATGATTTTGCTATTAGTGATACTATTTTTCATTGGCAATCTCAAAATTCAGCGCATCCAAAAAAGGGGAGAGGAAAAAGTTATGTGGAACATCAAAAGTTGAATAAACGCATACTTTTATTTGTACGGGAAGCTAATAAGGATCAGTATGGGAATACAATGGGATTTGTTTTTCTAGGAGAAGGGAATTTAATTGATTTTGAAGGTAAAAAACCAATGAATATCAGATGGAAATTAGAAGAACCAATGCCGCCATATATTTGGAAAGATTCAGCAAAGATGGCTATTGGGTGAAATTTCAATGTGACTTATAATCAGTAGGGTTCATTTAAATTGATAATTAGTTTTGATTTAAATAAAGGTATGGTTAATATTCTATTTGAGTATCTGTTTTGAGATGAGGGAAATTATAAAACATATGAGGAGATTGTTTTTTTCTAATTCTTCTGGACTTTCATTGGAATATGCCCATGTGTGCATATTGAAAAATTTAATGGAGAGCTGACGGTTCTGTCCTGATATATGTGGTATTCCCAAATTTACCTTTCATCAAGGTCCAGCATTTGGTGCCAACGATTGGTTATGGTATGAGTTTGATCAAGTATTGGAAAAAGTGATAGTTGTACTATTGATGAGTTTTTGGAACAGTTCAAAATAGAAATAAGATACAATGAAACTGCTGAGTAAAATAAAACGTAGAAATCTTAATTCCCTCCTTCATCTCAAACAAGGTGTCACCAAATATGGTCCGGCACCACACAAACCGGTATTATTGTTGGCAGTGATTGATATGTTTGAGACAGGTCAGTTGGAGCACAACTGGATAGAAGTATCGGGGGAGTTGGTAATACGTTTTCAGGATTGGTGGAAGTTATTGGTGTCTACAAACCATTCTCCTACTTTTGCATTGCCTTTTTATCACCTGAGCAATGAGCCCAATGAGTTATGGAAACTGGTACTTCTGCCGGGGAAAGAAATGCCTCTTACCCGTAGTCATTCTATCAAAAGTTTTAAAGCGCTCAACGAAACAGTAGCAGCTGCCCGGTTGTCTCCTTCTTTTTATAAGGCATTAGTCAATCCTGTAGAGCGGGAAAAAATAAAACAAGCCATTCTGGAAAAATACTTTCCGGATAAAGTGGAGGAATTGTTAGAGCCGGTTGAGCGTTATTCTGCGATGGTTGAAAAACAGATAATGTGGGACCCGTCGGAGAATTATGTGCGTAAAGTCCATCGTATCATCGAACCGATGTCTAATGAGGAGAAAGAGCAAGAGCTAATGGTACGCAGTACCCTTTTTAAGAAAGCGATCAGATCAGTTTATGACCATCGGTGTGCCATGAGTGGGATGCAGATACAGTTTCGTAAAAACGTGAGCATGGTGGATGCCTGTCATATCATTCCGTTTGCCGAGACTTTCAATGACACCATACGTAATGGTATTGCCTTAACTCCGACTTTACATCGTGCTTTTGATCGGGGGCTGGTCGCCATCTCCGATGATTACACTGTTTTAGTTCATAAAGAGGTACATGAGTGTAGTTCCAATTATACCCTTCAGCAATTCGCTTCCCAACCTCTTTTATTACCATGCGATGAACAGTTTTATCCGGATTTAAATCTTTTACGTGAGCATCGTCAACGGTTTGGTTTTTAAAATTGACTTACTGGATTGAGGTTTGTACAAACGGCCTTTCTTATTACCGTGATTGGTTACACAGGGTTAAAATCCTGTGCTATTACAGGCACTCCTTCGAAGTTTGTCATGTTGTTTTAATACCTCACCCCAGGCCCTCTCCTTGGTATGAGAGGGAGTCTGCAACCATCCTTTTTACAATGGTATATAGGGGTGTTGGTGACCATGAGAAGTGAGCTGTTCCTTCTCTTTTTAGAAGATCCCAATTCATCGGGAGGATATGGTGTATTAGTTTCCAGGCCTGACAGGCCGTTTGTGATAGCGTAGGGTTTTAACCCTATGTCTATAAAACAAGTAAATGTAACCCTGAAGGGGTGTCTGTATTGAATTATTATGATAGTGTTTAGTACAAACAGGCTTTCAGCCTTCCTTATTACAGTGATTGGTAACACAGGGTTTATTACCTGAAAGGTTGTATGTATCAGAATGTAACTGCAATCTTTGATGTAACAGGATGCCAGAGGTATCCCATGTTTATAGCTTATTAATCGGACACACATTCGACTTCGGCCGGAGTCGCACACAAAATCTCACGCTTGGATTTATAAACATATCATCCCACCGGGAGGCGGGGAATAACGTCAATTCTCTTTTATTTGATGATGTTTGAGATTGTTGTAACGATTAAAAGATTGTTGAATTTTTATGACTTCACATATTAGTCTATTATCTGGATTTTAACTAGCTGTTTTTTTTCATTCAGGTCTTTAGGCTTAAGTTAATGCCTCGAACAGTACAGGATTGAACCCCTGTGCTGTTCGAGGGATCCCTTTGGATTTTAGTGATGTAGAGATAATACCTGTTTTCATTGGTGGATAATTACGGGTTGTTTTTCGATCTTTTTTAGGTATTTTGTTGTACTTCTCTTGCTTTAATGATTGTAGTTTATTTATCTAAAATCCAATTCCTCCAATACTATCATGCTGCGAATATGATATGAATGCAAATAAAAACATGATACCCAAAAAGCTTCCAACAAGTGTTAGAGAATTAACAAGGGCACGTCCCTCACTAAATTCATAATTGACTAGTTTCTCAATGGCGTCATGAGGAATGTGTATAACTTGGTAGTGAGGGTGTGCTTCAATAATGTGTAATTGCTCAACATGCAGAACCATAGCCGTTGGATCGGATTTTACTTTGGTAGATCGAATTGGTGTGGCAATAACACGGAGGTGAGTTGAGTCGTTACGCCATTCCTTTAGCCTATAAAAATCGGTTTTGTGTTTCATGTAAAGCATTGTTTCTTCCCGGAGATGAGAGGAGTAGTCGGGTATCTCAATAGTACGGTAGCCCGCACAGCTATAAAGCATGGAAATAGCCAATAGTATGGCTTTTAGTTTGCAGAGAAGGGAAATGTGATTTTTCATTGGTTTGGTTTTTAATGGTTGAACGGATTAAATGGCATTTATTACTTCAAATGCTGATTTGATTTCAGATATGATATAGATCAGCAAAATGACGGTTATGAGGGCCGAACTAGTATTCCGTTTTTTACAGGATTTCTGGTCAAAGGCATACCTAGATACTTTGGCGATTGCGGTATAAGGAATAAATATGTGGTTGAATACATGGTCTCTTTTTTCTACAATTAATGAGTCGGTATAATTTCCATGGCATTTTTATGTGGTATTAGGCTAACTGGTTGATTCACATTTGTCACTCCTTTGAAATCAAAGTTAGTCTGTGTTGGTTCATTCAGGCGATAGGTCCGGTCATAAACCATAAATAGGTTCTGTCTGCCTATGGGACGTATTTGGTAGTTAAAGTCTTCTGGCCAAGGGTAACGGGAACAGCTATGAAGCATAACCACGGACTGCAATTTGGCCAGAGATTGATGACACTGTATAATTTTGAATTTCATTGAAGGGATGTTTTTGTGTTCTATTCAAAGTTACCAGTGATATTTGGCTGTTGTCAATGTGTGTTTTGAAGTCAAATTTTAGATTAACACAAAGATCCATGTAGAATTTGTTGTGGAATAAAAGCGATTCAAAAAGTTAGGTCTTTGGTTTGAAGTTTCAAGGTTAACTTTTTTGTTGAGATAAGAGTTATGACCAGAAGATCAGTTACCCACCTTTATAATCAAGGCTGTGATGAAAGTCAGATAAAACATTTTCTACACTTGTTGGCCGTGGAGATGTCGAGCCTGTGAGACAGAGGGGGTACTGAATAGAAATATTATTCCATTCCTTAGGGATTATGGATAGTGATGCAAATAACTTGCAATACTACTGGGGGTATTTATATTACCCGTCGTGTGGACTGGAAACGACAGAAAACAATTCCCCCCTTCCGACTAATCGGAAGGGGGGAGGTAATTATTCTTTATAATGATGTGATTAATACGTGTCTCTGATGGTTCTGATCAGAAGAGCGGATTGCACTTTGTCGATGGGCGCGTTTGTTTCGAACTGTATGGTGCATGTTTCACCGGGTAGCAGGTCGAAATAATTATCAGAAAACCATCCTTCGGCATCGTCATTGCTGAGGTAAACATTCTTGGCCAGCACATCCGTGGTGAGGGTGATGGCGTAACCGTTATCGGTTGGTGTAATAGTATGTTTTACTTCAGGCCTTGGTAGATTCAGATTCTTTGGCTCGGTAAAGAAACTGGTGGTTGCGTAAAGCACCTTCTCGCCATTGAGCAGTCGGGTGGATAGCAGCACTTCTTTGGTGTTAATGTTTTTAAGCAGTTGCTTTAATGGTTGCTTAAACACAACATTGGAGGTGTTGGCTTTTACCATTACATCACTTGTCTGCTTCCAAAGTTGTTTTCCTTGAAAATCCATAATCTTCATTTCCAGCTTGGCATCGGTGTTTTTAAGGTGATCTGAAACGGTGTAGATCAACAGGTCATCTGTTTTGGTGTCGGGCACAGCAACTACCGGTGCAAATGCCTTACGAGTGAAGTATTGCAGTGCTTTCCAGTTACCGTAATAGTCTATGCTTGACCAGGATGCTACCGGCCATACGTCGTTCAGTTGCCAATAGAGGCTTCCCATGGTGACGGGCATGTTGATGCGGTGTCCTTCAATGCCGGTACGAATCCCCTCGGCTTGTAAAACCAGTCCGACATAGAGGAATGATTCAAAATCTTTGGGTTGTCGGTAATAGTTATCCATGTATCGCTTTATGGTACCGTTGCCGATAAACGACCGCTGGTGCGACTTCATCACTTCCGAATGAATGTTGTAATCTTCAGGCAGGGCATATTTTTTAACCGTCTTGAGTTCAGGGAATGACTGAAACCCATACTCGCTAACGAAGCGTGCCGGACCATCGTGGTAGGTGATGAATGGAACATCCTGAAACCAGATACGCCAGTCGTGCTCATCCCCGTCTGTTTTATTGGTACGAATGGTATCGCCGGCCTGTGGACTGGAAGCCCAGTAGAATCTGTCGGGATCGTTTGCTTCCACTGCTCTGGGTAAAATATCTAAAAAGATGTCCTTATAGGCTTGCCACATGGCTTTGGCTCCCTGGGGTTGTGTCTTCTCGTTATCTTCTTTCCAGCCCCAGCCGAACCAGGCACCTAAGATCTCGTTGTTACCACACCACAGGGCAATAGATGGATGGTTGCGTAAACGGCGCACATTGTATTCGGCTTCGTGTTTCACACTTTCCAGGAACTCCGGGTGACCGGGATACATATTACAGGCAAACATGAAGTCCTGCCAGATCAATATACCGTATTTATCACACAGGTTGTAGAAGATCTCTTTCTCGTAGATGCCGCCACCCCATACGCGTAGCATGTTGAAATTACAGTCGGCCGCACTCTTGATAATGTGTTCATACTTCTCCGGTGTTACCCTGTCCAGGAACACATCGTTGGGGATGTAGTTGGCGCCCTTCATAAAGACGGGATGACCATTAAGCTTGAAATAGAACGAGCGGCCGGTGGTATCCTCTTCGCGTACCAGTTCGATGGTTCTCAGTCCCAATGTATGGACAAAGGATTCTGTGCCGGCGGATGTGTTTAGTTCACCTGTCAGGTTATATAAATATGCTTCGCCAAGGCCGTTGGACCACCAGCGTTTGGGTTGTTCAATGGTGAAATCAACGTCATAAGTATGTCGTCCGGCTTGCAGATTAACCTGTTGTGAGGCCATCTTCTTGCCATCGATCATGATACTCAGTTGGGCCGGTCCCGCTTCGTTGGCTTCTATCTCAAAGGTAGAGGTTAATTGTGCTTCATCATCGGTTAGGGTCTGTTGCCTGGTATGGATATTCATCAGGTGAGCCTTGTTCCAGGCTTGAAGGAGCACTGGTTCCCAGATACCGGATGTTACCAGGCGTGGCCCCCAGTCCCAGCCAAACTGGTAAGGTGCCTTGCGTACATGCGGACTGACCCATTTTTCGCCGGGGACTTTCCCTATTTTAGCCAGATCATTGGCAGATGACTGCACGATATAGGGGTAGTTGTCGTAAATGTCCAGACCAATCTTTATGGGTGAATGAAAATAGATCCGCAGCTTGTTTTTACCCTTGATTAATTGCTCTTTACAATTCACTTCCCAGCCTCTGAACATGTTGTCGGCTTTCAGAATTAATGTCTCATTCAGGTAAACGTCAGCATAGGTATCCAATCCCTTAAAATTGAGTACTACCTTATCTTTATTCAGCATGGATTCATCAATGGAAAAGGTTGTTTGGTATACCCAGTCTTTCTTATCGATCCATTGCATGTCGTGTTCGTTGAGACGGTAGTAGGGATCTTCAATGATGTTGTGAGCCAACAGGTCGGTATGTACACAGCCCGGAACAGAGGCAGCGTGCCAATCCTTTTTGCCAGCCTCACTGAATTGCCAGTTGCTGTTTAGTTCCTGGGTGATGCATGATGACTGATCGCTGGAAGGGCTACAGGACATCAGCAGGAACAGTGCATTTAATATGCCGAAGAATAACCATTTTGATTTCATAGGATTATTGTTTTTGAATACAAAGTTATTGACTGGTGGATAATAGGAAGGAGTCATTTGTTTAAAAAGATAGACAGATCATCAGGATTGTATTTTTTTTGTTCAGATATCATCTCTTTTGATGTGGTCTGCATGAGAGGGAGCCAGTGATCATCCTGATTATAGCGGTGTACTTAAATGTTAGCAGCCATATGCAGTGAGTTGTTTCTTCTCCTTGAGAAGGTTAGGCAGAGGTGTTATAGTTTTCCAGGCCTGACAGGTCGTTTGTATCAGCAATAATAACATCCATGGTATGTTGGTAAAAGAAATAAACATAGAATAACAGGATGCTGGAGGTATCCCTTGTTTGTAGTGATATCAGGTTGATATACATTCGACTCCGGCCGGAGTCGCACATGAACTACTATTTTTTGTCTATAAACATGTCATCCTTCCAGGATGCGGGTGTTAACGTCTTTTGTAAGTGTTTTGAGATAATAACGATCAATAGATTATTAAACTTCTACAATGCAAAAAGTTAGTTAGTTGTAAATCAGTCTAAAGGTCTATTATCTAAAATCTAATGATCTGCTCATTAAATACAAACAGGCTTTCAGTCTTCTTTATTTCCATGATGGTTACACAGGGTTAAAACCCTGTGCTATTACAGGCACTCCTTTGGAGTTTGTCATGTTGTTTTTACAATTCACCCCGGTCCTCTCCTTTGAGGAGCCGGTTAGGATGAGGTGTAATAGTTTTCCAGGCCTGACAGGCCGTTTGTAT
>RHGE01000010.1 GCA_004296775.1 Marinilabiliaceae bacterium JC017 | reverse complement strand
AAAGTAGAACAAAACTTATTGACGACGACTTTACCACATTTAAGCATGTCTTCTAAAACTTTTTCTGCTCTTTTCTCGATTCTATAATCTGGTAAGTAACCCCGGAAAAAACCAACAAACTTCCTGTCTTTCATGCTATTAAGATACGYAAAATAACATTATTTATGAAACTTACGCTCTTGTTTTTTGCTGTTTTTCAACAACTTATCCACTTTAATTAATACAATTGGATATTTAACAATAATCAGTATAAAGAGTAGGAAAGTTTTAGGAGGGGTGATTTTCATTGAGTAAGCAATAAAAATCGAGGTGGTTTGTTTTAAAAGACTCCACGTCTGTAGTATAATTCAACCGGAATAGCCTGTGAAACATGCTATTCCCGGCGTTTTTCACTGCCTGATTTTTGTTCGGACACGATATCCTAAATTTTGCCAGTTTCTCATTTTGTCGTTGAATGATGTCCTAAATTCTACCAGCCTCTCATTTTTTCATTAAATGACAATCTAAATTTAGCCAGCCTTTCATTTTTTCATTAAATGACAATCTAAATTTAGCCAGCCTTTCATTTTTTCATTAAATGACTTCCTAAATTCTACCAGCTTCTCATTTTTTCATTAAATGATGTCCTAAATTTTGCCAGCCTCTCATTTTGTCGTTGAATGATATCCTAAATTCTACCAGCTTCTTATTTTTTCATTGAATGATGTCCTGAATTTTACCAGCCTCTTATTCGGTCGCTGTATGATCTCCTGATTTTTTCCAGTTGTTAATTAGTTACCGATATATCAGTAAAAATCTATTTTTATACCCTGCCTGTTCTTTTTAAAATAACCAACCATTTCCAGACATTGATATTCTGACTGTCCTTATGATTAAATCACTTTTATGCCCTATTCGGGCACTTTTTCATGGCAATAAAAAGGCCTAATATCCTTTTTTGAACACTTTTTTATCCCGGCCAAAGACAGATAATAAATTTGCATGCTATTATCTATTTCAATAATTTGAGTATGCTTTTCATCATTCAATGAATTACCGAATTGAATTTTATAGTTCTAATTACAACTAATAAAATTGTTGGTGAATTTATACTATCCATACCGGTTCCTATTCGAGAAAATGGATCAATATAATTATTGAATTAGTCAAACGGTCAATCAATAACGTAAATGAAGGGCTGATTTTCTGACCGGAAGAACTAAATAATAAGTAGAAATGCATAATAAAATACGAATACATGAAGGATCCGGAATTTTCCGAAAACATCACCATTCAGAAATAATACCAATTAGTTCTCTATCATGTAAATCTTGGTAATCCTGTCAAATAATTAACTCTTAATCCAAAACAACGGCCTTATGAAAGAAATTCCATTATCATTGTTCAACTTATCCGAACGGTTTCTGTTTCTTCAATTAATAATAAAGATCCTGGAGAAGAAACTTAGTGAATTACCTGCTTTGCAACCCATTTATGACCGTCTAATGGCCCTGCGCGACAAATTGGAACAGGCCATTTTTAAAGAAAAGGGGAACTCGTTTACAACTATTCTGAAGCAACAGGATGAAGAGCAAAAAAATGCTTTTCTCTGCTTTCGTTTTAGCGTCACCGCAAAAAAGCACACCATTAAAGACAAATCGTTACGCCCCAAAGCCAACCTGATTGAATCCATCATACGTCGCCATGGCTGGTCGCTATTCGCTTTTGGCTACAACAGGCAACTTACCGTGTCACGTAGTTTGATTACTGAATTGAAAGAACCGGAAAACCTACAGATCATAACCGACCTGGAACTAACAGCGGAACTGGACGAATGGTGCGGCGCTGTGGATGAGTTTGAAAAGATATTCACCCATAAAGTGGAAAATTCAGCAACCAATAACGGCCAAACGGCCTCGGAATTGGGTAAGGAAACGATTTCGTTTCTTTGGAAAGTACTACCCGGCTGGAGCTACCAAAGTGAATTCGACGGGAACAAAGCCTATAAAGAGATCATGGACGCCATCCAGGAAGGCGCTGCCGCCATTGAAACACAGGCACGTTCACGCGCTACCCGCAGAGCCAATAAAAAACTGGTAGAGGTGGATTAGGGAGATGGATTTTAGGTTTTGGGTTGGGGATCCTGGGAGTTGAGTTCTGGGTTGGATGTTCTGGGTTGGGGGCAGAAACTGTTATTGATTTATTTTTTTACGATAGCCGTTCATGATTTTCCTTTAGTTAATTCCTGTATCCCGCTCCTCCGGTAATAGGTTTCACTATCTGTGGGCGCATATACTTATTTTATGTCCATCGTTGGTCGAAAAACTTAACAGGGTGTCGTTTTACAGATAGCATTGATTCTGCGGAGCTGGAAAGGGTATTTAAGGGCATATACTCTTTGTTTCTCTATTTATTCCTTAAATATTTCACAACGTCACGTCTTTCTATATCTATTTGCATTGCATCTTTAATAGTAAATTCAATTCCTTTATGCTTTGCATAAATTAAACCATCTACAACATTCTTTAGATTTCCGCCGCCAAGAGTACACGCCTCAAGCTCATTTATATCAATTACAATTCCGGATTTCACAGCTTTTATTAATTCATTTAATACTAATGAAACGGGTGTTCCTCTTAATCTCATCATTAGAATATGCAACGGAGTAATTCTTATTCCTGACAAAAGTGCTTTTAACCAAAAACGTCCAATTAATAATGTCCATAGTATTACAAAAATTATTATCCCTAACATTATTAATTGAGCTGATGTAAATTGATTCATAAATTCCTATTATTCTATTTGTTGTTATTTCTTTTATCACCATTAAACAACTACTTCCCAACAGCAACAATGCCAATATCCCCAAGTATTCGTCTCGCATTATCGAAAATTATTGCCCTTAAAAATAAACAATAATCCTCAAACGATACCATAATCATTATTCAAATAAAATAAAGCAGGGATACCTACCCAACGGAAGGCTACGAGGAGAAAAGGAAGTTTTGCGGTTGCCTGCATACACAAATACAGCTGTTGTTATTTTGTGGCAGACAATTCTGGTTCGATGGTGTGGTGCTTTTTGGGGGCTTAAATTACTTCTTTTGGCTACAGGTCTTACGCCATGAAGTAATCGAAGTGCTGATATTCTTTATTCAGCTTTTATCTGCCCATAAAAAAAATCCGCCAGCCAAGAGTGCCAGGCACTCTCAACCAACGGATTCCAAATCTACAAACAGTGGTTATCGTCGAATTACACGTTTGTGTAAGAATTTATTATTGATCTCAATGGTAACAATGTAAACACCACTCTTAAGAGCGCCGGTATTTAGCTGCACCTTAGCCGCATTAGGTTGCTTAATCAGCACAACCTGTCCTGCCAGGTCAATCACTTTAACCGATTGAATCAACTCATCGCCTCCGTCGATGTTCAGTTGATTACCGCATGGGTTCGGATACACATTAATGGTTGTGATACCCGCTTCATCCATCGCCGTAGCGGCCTCAACAGTTACCTTAAAGGAGGTAGTCACGGTCTTGCCATTCGCAGTGGCTTCGATGGTTACAGTCGCTTCTCCTCGTTTAGCCGGGGTAAACAACAGGGTTAATTCACCCTTATCAATGCTTGCATCCACTAACTGCTGGTTGGTATTTGCTGCCACCCGGAAGGATAAATCATCACCATCCTCATCTTCAAAGACACTGAAAAGATCAATCACCCGTTTTTCAGCGTTTTCACCGGTCACGATATCAGCTATCTGGTTTTTCACTATCGGGGCATGGTCGTGCGGTGCTTTGGCATTCAGATTATCCAGGCAAAAATAGGCCGGTGTATTCATGCCATACGTTGGGTCATTATCCGAAGAGGTTAGACTAAACTCCAGTTTCACCACATTTCCAAGGGCCGTTAAATCTACCCATTCCCAACTCTTCACGATGTAATCTTTCGAATTATCCTCAAAACGAAAATCTGCCAGGTAGAAATCCACATCACCGGTGTAATGCCCCTGGGCATCTACCCCTTTAATGGTTAGTTTAAACCAGTCGGGATCATCACCGCTGTCACCACCAAATTTTTTACCAAAATTATCAGACGACTCCATGGACGAAACCGCATAATCATTGTTGGTCACATACAATCCGGAAACAGGTACGCCCTCTCCGGCATCTTCAATAGCGACTCTGACAAAAGTTCCCCGTACATAGGAGACCCCATAATTTTTGGAGTTTTCAGCACCACCACCAGCACTGGCAGTAAATTCTCCATATATACCCGTACCTGTATTGTCGGTACAATTGGAGTAACCGAACCCACTCCATACACTTGGATCATAATTATTGGGGAATACAAAACCGCCGTCGACAAAGCTACCGCTATAATCCGCTCCTTTCCAGAAGGCATTATTCGGCAGCAAGAGTCTTTCAAACGTGGCCACTTTACGGTCTAAGGTGGTTACCTCAAATTTCTTCACCTCGCTTGACGTCTGCCCCATTTGATCTTCCAACACAAAATAGATGTCGTACTCGGTAGATTCAGTCAGCCCCGAAACAGCCTGACTGGCCATTTCATATCGGGTGAAATTAATCACTCCTTTTTTATTGTTGTCCAGAATTTGATTTCGGGCATCTTTACCCGCTTTCACCTGGTTCACGGAAGGAATACCAGCCTCATTATCCAACACTACAAAATAGCCTTTCCCTGTTTTGCTGGTTTTTACAACCAAATCGAACACATTGGATGAAATGTTTTGTGCTTTCGGATAACCATCAATGAAAACAGGAGGCATCCCGTCATTATCGTAATTCTGCACAAAAGATTTCCAGTTACTTTCATCGGCAAAATCACAGTAAGGCGCCCGGTAATCTTCCCATTCGTAATCCTCAAACTTATGGAAATAGATATTCAATCCTTTACATTCATCAAAAACGCCGGTGTTTCCGGTAACCACAATGGCATCATTGATTTTTGCCAACACATCAGCAGCGGCCGCTTTTGTTTGGTTATTCAACAAGTATTTGGAACAATAATCAGCAAAGAGTCCCAGATCGATGTAATTCTCCCGTGAATCCAATAGCGCTCCTTTATTAAAAGCCGCATTCACAATGGCAGGTTCCACCGCGGCATTTGAATACGTTATTACAAACTGATCAAGGGCGTTTTTTACGGCTCCCAGTTTCGACACATCCAATGCCGACATGGTTACATGGCTTCGTCCCATATAGTTTTCTCTGTATGTATTAACCGCCGCCATGGACAGCTCTTCGGAACTAATTTCAGGATTAGCGGCAAGGACATTGAGCCAGGCGTCATAATCCCATCCGGTGCCGGGAACCAGTGCTTGCGAAAAGACCATATTATCTGCCACCACATCTTTCACCTGGTAAGCTACTTCCACCATACCTGCCAAACACACATCGAAACCCAATACATTAACCGCTTTATTGGTGTTGTTTTTCACCACATCCAGTGCAGAAGCCACTTCACGCATCTCAAGAAAATCACCACCATCTGTATCATCCCAGCAAACACCTTTGGTTAATGTGAAGCTATTATCTTCTTGTTCGGCTCTCCAACCACCACCATGATCCCAAAGAATCAACATGGTTTTTTCTGACGGAAAACTTTTCATGCCCCACTCCACAAAATCACTCAATGTCTCGGGGTGTCCCATGTTTAACTCACCCAATGGCGATGCCTCGTCCAGCCAGGTAGAGCTTATATTTTTAACATCATCATCGTGTACAATTTTATAACGACGCGTCTCGGTCCAGTTGCCATTTGAATAATCTTCAGAAGGTGACCTGTCCATTTGAACGATAACATTTACGTTTTCGGGCAAATCCACACTCTCCATCTCGTTAATATCCTTAATGGCATTGCCTTCCAAATTATTATCCCCATCCAGATAAACCAGTACGGTCCATTTATCGTATTTCAATACAGCATAATCCTCTACATATTGCGAATACTCTCTATCCTTACTATATGTATAAATCCGATAATAATAGGTGTGCCCGGATTCAATACCGGTGTGATTGAAAGACTTGCCTTTTCCGGAGTAGAGCACGGTTCCGCCATCACCCAAAAGATCGCCTGCCTGGTAACTTTCTCCGGTTTGAGGACGGCCAAAATTGTTATCGGTGGAGTAAACCACCAACACATTTTGCGCCTGCGACGGTTGTTCCCAGGCCAGATTAATTCGGCTTCCTTGCACTGCCTGTGCCACAAAGTTACTAACCCCAATGCTGTTTAAAGTTTTAAAACTGATTTTAGCAACATTGCTCTGTGTGTTCGCATTGGGCTGATCATCCTGTGCAACAACAAAAAGATTGTAATTAGTTGCGGCATTTAATTGGTTACATGGAATTTCATTCTCTTTATCAGCATTGATTTTACCAAACGCGATGGAATTATTTCCATTCATTACATACTCCACACTCAATGTTTCAACACTGTTATCACAAAGTGCATAGTAAATAAATCCCGGTTCATTAATTTCTGCCTTAAATAAAGCATCCTGATCAGATACCTGAACCAACTCAGGCGTTTCATTGATAAACTCAGGCGCAGTAATATCCAGCGTAGCTAAACAAAGACGCAGGATGCCTGAAAAGCCTCCATTGGCTTTCTCCTCCACCAATACCACGTCGTACGCAGTCTTTTCGGTTAAACCTGTAATACTGGTTTTTCCTTCCCTATTCGCTTCGATGGCTATGTTTCCTTTTTTCAAAGGTTCCTGGTCATTGGCATCCTTACCGGCTTTTATCTGAGCCTTGGAAGGTAACTCAGCTCCCTTGGGCAACAGAAGGAAATAGACCTCACCAGTTTCATTGGATTTCACCAACATATCAGCACTGACAGCGGTGACCTCCTCAAATTTAGGATATCCTCCTTCAAAGGTCGCATCGGGTATTTCATCGGCTCCGATATAAGGCGTAGCAGCATTCCGCAGCTCACCATCGAAGTCTTCCATAACATTTTCCACCGGACGTCCGAAACGAAGATTTGTACCGGAAATGTGTAAGTCCGTCTCAGAATTAAACCCAGGATCCACACTAATTGAATTGGCATCAGCCGGGAATGCAGTTTGAAAAGCCTCCAGTGAATTCACCTCAATAGCGCCGTATTTGATAAAATGCTCAGCCGTATTATCGGAATAGTAGTCGTTGTTTGAAATAATCGTATTGGTACCTTCTGCCTTACTCCAAATGGCATAACCTCCCGTATAGATAGAGAAGATATTGTTGATGATTCTTAAATGATCAATAACAGAACTTCGCCCCTTTTCAATATAAAGTCCTTTGGAAGAAGTCCCACTCCCATCTATTTTCACAGTATTATGAAGCAGATCAATAAAGTCGATATCACTAAGATGAACGCCATAGCTAAAATTCCCAGACTTAACATATACAAGATTGTTAAAAACGATTGTTTTCGATTCGTCCACCGAGTTGAAATTTCGCAGCAAAATCCCTGTACATTTATTAGAGCCACAATTAAGATTAAACTTATTGGCCACCACCTTCACATCTTTGTGACTTTGAAAAACATCAATGGCTTTAAAATCTCCTTTATTATCTGATTGAATAAAGCTATTGCCTTCAATGACCAAATGATCCTGACAATTCAGATAAACAGACTTGGAGTATTGATTTTCAAAAGTATTATTCGCTAAAATCAAGCCTGTTTCAAATTCTGAAATTGCATTAACCCCTTTTAAATAAACGGCAATATTCCCCTCCTTAAAGTGGTTTCCTCTGAATTCATTATTATTATCAAGTGATTTGCAGTCATAACCGCCTCCATATATAATGGTTTTATAGTGATCAGAGTCGTAATCTGAAGCCTCTACTCCTTCAAATACATTATTAATAAACTTATTACAGTTCGCTTCATTATAAATCTCCACAATACGCCCATAAGTTACACCGGTATTTTTAAATGTCATTCCTTCAAATGTCACATAATCGGCACCATCCAAAATCATCAGAGAAGGCGCTTTCGGTTTCCCGAAATATTTTACAACCACCTTATTTCGATTCCCTGAGACCGATTTAAATACGATCTGGTTGTCCACAGACGAACCGGTTACTTCATTCAATACAAAAGCATCTTCATATTCACCGTCAGCAACATTAAAAGTTACATCTCCGGTAATACCTAATACATTAAGCGCTTCTGCAGCTTCGGAAAATGAAATAAAGTCGGCATCAACACTTAAATCGTTACTAATGGAATAAGCACCATTAAGAGCCTTACGAATAACACGCTTTCCAATAGGATTTCCTTTTTCAACGGTTACTGTTTGACCATCAACAGTAATTGATTTTAATATTGCATCCACAATATCCCCTGGCTTAGCATCCACTGCAATATCGAAGCATAACCAGAAATGATAAGTACCTTCCGCCTTAATCGTTTTATCAAGTTCAAAAGTAAAATCCCCAAAAGGAGCCTTCACTTCACCTATTTTTTCATCGGTAGAAAATTCTTCATCATTGCTTGTATAATATAATTTGGCAGAAGAAATATCTGTTGATTTGGTACATCCCTCGGTGGAAAAAGTCAATTTCTGAACATTAAGCTCATCTTGCTCCCCGGCAATATTTAACTCTACTCCCAAAATAACCTGATCCTTTGCTTCTGGCCTTAGAAATTTCCGCTCCTTTTGTATGGCCACTGCTCTCTCTAAAAATAACGAACGCGGCTCATAACAGTATACTCTACTGACCCACCCCGGTTTTTGAGTAAACATTGAAGCTGATTTAAAATAAAATCTTAAAGCCCCATCCGCTGAAGTGGACTTTACCGGATCAGGTATATCACTGCCTTTTAAATTAGCAATGGTATTACTACCGTTGGTTTCCTGCCCATTAAAAACATAAAAATCTACACCATAATTTTGCAATTCAAATTCACTGAATTCAACTTTTACTTTTTTTGAGGGGTCAGCAGGCTTGAACACAATAGAACCCTTCACATCCTTACCATGTGGATTCTCTTTTCCACCATCATCAAGGAATAATATTTCATCATTAACCACCACCACATTATTGGTTGTCACCGGCATATTAACGTAATTTATTACTTCTCGCCCGGCTAGCTGCGCATCAGTGTTACTATATTTTATTCCGGAAATAACCAATTCGCTGCAATCCGCCTTAAGACGATCTCCTTCATTGGCATCAGGGGAAACATCGTAAGCCACCCAATAATAATTAATGCCTTCAAGAAAGGTTTGATCAACATCAAACGTAACACTTTCTCCTTCTACTATTTTTTCTCCAACCAGATTATCATTATTGAAAAGATCCTTTTTCCCGGTGGAATAAAGCTTAATCTTATTAATGCCTTGAGTGCCTTTGGTATCAATTTTAATTTGCTGACAACTCAATGGTTTCAAAGAACCTTCAACATTCAGTTTTAAACCAATAATAGGTTGATCCATTGCTCCTTTACATACACCTTCGTCCGAAAAAGGAATTATTTCAGAACCAATAAATTCCATATCCTTGGGAATATATTCGCTAATCTTAGCTTCCCACCCTTTGGCATTAGACCAACTATTTGCTTTAAAATAAATACACAAACTACCATCCGAAGCTGTTGAAGTTAGAACAGGCGGCAAAGTCTGTCCATAAAACTTACCCAATTCAGGTGCATTCTTATCAGGTCCATCATAAATAATTAAATAATCCTCTGATGCATTCCAACCTTCTTTAATGTCAAGCATGCTGAAACTCATCCGTATTTTATTTTTCGGATTTAAGGGCTTAAATATCATACAACCATCAAAACTGCCCGAATAATTACCTGAGGCTCCACCATTATCATAAAACAATCCTCCTGAAGTAATTATTTCTTTATCCTTTTCCATCTGATAGATACGAAGGATTTGTCGGCTACCTTCAGGGTTACTTTTTTCGGGCATATAATCACTCTGTGAGATATTCACCTTTGTAATTCGGGCATCCACAATATTGGTATGCCCAGCTGATGCAGCAATATCAACAGCCACCCAGAAGTAGTTTTTACCTGTCACCAAGGGACGCGAGAAATCAATGGTTAATTGTTCGTTCTGTAAATCCGTGATTTCGGCAACCTTGATATTCCCAGAAGAATTAAAATTTTTGGTTTCCTTCCCGTAAAAAAGTGTTACTTTTTCAATATCAGCCAAGTTGGTTGTACCTGAAAAGCTTAATAAAAGACTTTTTGCTGTAAGCGGAGAAAGCAGACCTTGTGTACTGACACAACAACCAATAAGCTCATTTTTTACATCTCCCGGCGAAAGCGCATCTAAATTATCCTGAAAAGCATTACTGGAAACATAAGTCATCGATTGAGGCTGGTAGTTGGAAACTTCAGCCTCCCAACCTTCCTGCCCTTCAGAATAGCCAACATGAAATTTAACAGTCAGACAACCATCATCTGAAGTAGATTTTATCAAACCAAGACTAGTAGATCCACTATACACATCAATTTTTTCAGCTGCCGTGCTGTTACCATCATAAATGGTAAGTGTATGTAGGGAACCAGTTTTAAATTTACTAAAATCGATTTGAACCTTATGACTGTCATCAATTGGTTCAAAGATGACAACACCATCAAATTGCTTTGAATAATTTCCTAATGGTCCACCATCATCATAAAAAACAACTGTTTTATTAACCTTGATGTTTTTAGTGCCTTTACTCATCAACACCATATTTTTAAGAACCCGGTTACCATCCGGATTAACCATACCAGGTACCTTTTCGTCAGAGCCTATTTTTATTTTATTACATCCGGCATCAATCACATTACCATCCGCAGCATCGGCAGAAATATCAAAAGCCAACCAGAAATAGTTATCTCCCTCAACCAATTCCTGATTTCCACTCAATGCTATACCTGTTGCAATATTACTTACCTCGCTGTAAAGGTGATCTGTTTTAAAAACAGAAGCACTACCAGTATAATAAACCTTTGCTTTTGTGATATCAGAAATCTGCGTGGATGAACTAAGATCAAACGTTAATCCATTAACAGATAAAGGTAACAATGCTCCCTTACAATTAATTTTCACACCTATTACTTCAGCATCCTGGCTTCCAATGGCTACAACAGATGTATTATTTTGAACCGTAGTACCTGATTGGTAAACCATATCCTGCGGCTTATAAATCCTCACATCATCCAGAGCAATGTTACACTTCCCAGAACCACAGGAAGAGATAGCACGAAACCTGATTTTTAAGTTTTCACAAGGTAAATATTCGGAAATATCAACATTGTGCCTGGTCCACTGAGTCTCTTTTGCAGTTTTTTCAATAGACAAAACATCTTCTGTCCATGTCGCACCCCCGTCCATTGACAAATCCACATGTAATCCATTACTACGACCACTTACAACCGAATAAAAGTCAAGCCTGAATAACTTATCCGGTACCTTAACAGTTGGAGAAATCAACATTGCACCTTTACCCGCTGTTGTAAAATAACTTTCAAATTCAACGAACTTTTCGCCTGCATGTGGAGCGTTAATACAATGCGTACTACTCTTTAATATTCGCCAGCCATATGAATTACCAGCATCCTTTTCGTGGAGCCATCCGCTTGAGCTGAAAGAATCTTCAAATCCTTCATTGAAAATTTCCTGCGCATTCAGATATAGAATATTCAGAAACGCAAAAATTAATAATAAGTAAACCTTCCTCATCTTATTTTGATTTAAAAAACTAAAAATCAATAATAAAATACACCCGGCACTTAACTAACAATTGATATTACTCCATCAATAGACGGACTCATTATCAATCAAACAGGAAACAGAGATAACTAACAAACAGTTAATATCCAGCATTTAATCCCGAAAGCGGACGGATATACTATATTATATTGGCAGGTCTTCTGACTTATCCCGGTTTTAGTTGCCTTCCCATTAACTAATTTATGCTAACAGTGGCGGAGAATAACTAAAACTATCACAGGAATCACAGCAGCGGGTACTGTTACCGGTTCTCACGGTATTCCCTTTTCAACTTCAGGAATGAATATCCCTGAGGTCACCAAAACGACGGCAAAAGTATTTAATAAAAGGGTAAAACAACATTAAGTCGTACACTTTTTTTACTTTATGAACGAATTCTTCACTTTTTAGAAACTTTTCATAATCACTGACTATTAAAGATATCGAAACCAATAAAGATTCATAATCCAAATAAGCGGCACCTTGCGTTTGAGAATTGAAACAAAAACCTTAGATTCCGCAAAAAAAAACAGATGACAACACCATGCCCTTGCGGTTCAAACTGCAATTATCAGGATTGCTGCGAGTTAATTATAACAGGAAAGAAAGAAGCCCTAACGGCCGAAGAATTAATGCGATCACGTTACACTGCATTCACGATAGCCAATGTGGACTATTTAATGCGCAGCCATCATTCTAAAACACGGCCCATAAAGGAAAGAAAGAACATTCAAAAATGGGCCCAGTCAGTACAATGGATGGGTCTGGTGCTTTTAAGCACCAAAGCAGGCCAGGCAACAGATAAAAAGGGCTACGTGGAATTTCGTGCCCTGTTTCTTGAAAATGGTAAGATGGACCAAATCCATGAAAAATCACTCTTTGAGCGTGAAAAAGGTAAATGGGTATATGTGGCAGCTGTTTAATAGGTTAAAACTAGATTAACAGATCGTTAGATTATGGACCTTGAATGATTTACATCTAGATCTATTGTATGGCTATAAAATAATCTCAAGCTATCTATCAAATAATTACAAAAATTCAACGAATAGATGGATGTAAACATTAAGACATAAAAATAGTGCATAAAAAACAAACATTAAAAGATACCGTTCATCCCTGTCGAACCGCCTTTTTTCTAATCTATTATCCTATTCACCATAGATATACATGATTAGATTGATGATTTAAAGATTTATTTGTCTTTTTTTCTTTTTTAACACTAAACCCCTTTTCAATACATCGCTGAGGAAGTATATTGGCATGATAGTTTAGATCAAAAAGAACAATTTGATTATTGTCTAATTAAAATCTGTCGTTATGAATAGGGAAGAAGTTTATCAGGAAATTAAGGGAATGTTTGGCCTTGTTCCAACCTTTATGACAAAGGTACCGGATAATACATTAGAATTAGAATGGAACTTATTTAAAAAAGTTGTTGTAGAAGAAACTGCCATTCCGAATAAGTACAAAGAACTAATTGGCCTGGGTATTTCAGCCGTCTCAAAATGCCAATATTGTCTGTTTTTCCATACCCAATTGGCTATTCTATTTGGTGCCACCCCAGAAGAAATTGAAGAGGCTGTCCATTACGCAAAAAACACCGCCGGCTGGAGCGCTTACATAAATGGTTTACAGATTGACATGGAACAATTTAAACAGGAAATCTCTAACATGTGTGCATTTGTTAATGAAGCGCATGCCGCTGAACATGCTTAAGCAGAATTTCAATGAAATAACCACAAAAAAAGCACTATTTGTATAATAGTTTTTTCAAAAGAAACCGCACAACTATTTCGAGTTGTCCGGTTTCTTCTTTTTACAAAGTATCATAGCCATCAACCTTTCACAACAGCCAACGGCTCAAGCTCCACTTTAACCTTCACCAAATCCTGCTGGTTAGCCATCACAGTGTCAATATCTTTGTAAGCTCCTGCTGCTTCATCCAGGTCATGCACACCACGAATGTCATGTACAATACCTTTATCATTAAGACGTTTGATTTCACTCTCCAAATTCAGTTCACGTTGTGCCTGTTTACGCCCCATTTTTCGTCCAGCCCCATGGGAACAGGATTCAAAACTCTCAGGTGCTCCTACTCCTTCAGTAATATACGATTTAGTACCTTGTGAGCCGGGAATGATGCCCGTTTCCCCTGCTTTAGCACGTGTAGCACCTTTACGGTGTACCAGCACATTTTCGTTGAAGTGGTTCTCCCAAGCCACATAGTTGTGGGCAATATTAATCATTTCATCAAACTGCACCTCACCTCTCAACACTTCCAGAAAACACTGCTTCACCCTCTCCATCATCAGCTTTCGATTAGCAAAAGCAAACTCTACACAATATTTCATCTCATCAAAGTAAGCATGCGCCTCATTGGTTTCAATGGGGAGAAAAGCCAGATCCCAGGAAACCGGCACATTTGAATGCCAGCGTGCATTCAGACGTTTCGCCAACTTATTGTAGTAATCAGCCACCTGCTTCCCCAGGTTTCGGCTCCCGGAATGAATCATTATCCAAACAGCCCCATCTGAACCATGTTGTATTTCAATAAAATGGTTTCCCCCACCTAAGGAACCTAACTGATACAATGCTTTAGTATAATGTCGTTCGGTGATCAATGGTAATTTATCCCGCAAGGGCATCAGCGCTTCATCCTGCTTCTCTTTATGCCAGTCGAATCCCATGGGAATACGTTGTCTGACATGACTCATGATGCGCTTCAGCGTTTCTGTATCCAGATCTTCCAGGGAAGTGCGCATGGCACACATCCCACACCCAATGTCTACACCAACGGCATTGGGAATAATCACCCCTTTAGCAGCCAACACACCGCCAATGGGCATCCCATACCCGCAGTGAGCATCAGGCATTAATGCCACATGCCTGTGGACAAACGGCAGATTTGCCAGATTTTTTGCCTGGGTTAAAGCATTTTCTTCGATCTCATCCAACCACATTTTTATAGGTCGGTTTTCGGTTGATATAACTTGATTCATTATTCTTTTCGATTTATAATATAACTTAAAACAATAAGCAACCTGAACTTGATTTTATAGATCTTTTCTTTATAAACAATAAAAAACTCACTCCTTTATTTTCTAAAATATATTTTAAAGAGGTATCATTAGCTGTAACAGGTTATCTATTGGGAGTAAAAATATTTTTTAACTGATCCACCACCTGACTCCCACCTGAGACCGTGATATTATTGATTTTCTCAGCAATTTTCTCCACATACTCCCTCTCTTTCAACTTGAACAACATTTCATTCTCTTCCATTAATTTGGCAGTATTTAATAAGCTTCTGGTGGAAGCGGTCTCTTCTCTGCGGGTAATGATATTGGCCTGCGCCTTCTTTTGAGCCACCAACACCTGGTTCATAATCTCCCGCACCTCTCCCGGCAGGATAATATCACGTACTCCTCCATCCAAGACTTCCACTCCCAGTGTCTTCACTTTTCCCGCTATAGCCTTCAAAACAAACACAGCCACCTCCTCTTTCTTTTCCAAGAGCTCATCCAGTGTTAAAGTGCCAATAAATTCACGTATTGCCAATTGCAATATAATGTACAACTGACGTTCATATTCCTTGTTCTCAGTCAATGCTTTCATCACATCAACCACCTTATATCGGGCAAAGAAATTAACCCTTAAAGCCGCTTTATCTTTCGTCAGAATCTCCTGCCCGGACACCTCCAGCTGCATTTGACGCATATCCACTTTCATAACCGAAACAGGAATACCATTCTTCCAGAAGTGATACACTCCTTTCTCCAATTGTCTTTCAAACTTACCATCTACAAACAACAAACCCTGCTCATATGATTCCACCGTATAAACCCTTATATAGGAATATAACTCGGGACGTTTCAAGACTGATAAGCTGATATCCCCGGTAATCTCAACTTTATCTAAGTTCACTTTCACGAAAGAGATCTGAGTTGCTCCTTTCCAAAAAGCATGTCGCCCCGGGGTTAAAACACTTTTAAAGTTTCCATTTTCATATTGCAGAGCTATTTCATTATCTCGCACCTCTACTATTTCCAATAAACTAGCCAACTGCTCATTTTGTAGTAGAATATTAAGCTCAATAGACGACGAGAAAGGCTTGGACATATCGCATACCATTGTCGTTTCAAATGGTTTCAGCCAATAGGAACCTGTCGTCAGAACCCGATTGAAATCACCGTGTCGGAATACCAATACAACATTTCCCTTATTAATTCTTACTCGTCTCATAATTATTTAGATTTTAGTTTTTCTTCTTTTTAAAAAGGAAAAACAGCATTCACAATACCATCCTTCGATAACGGAAGCACAGGTACACAAGACTCTGGTCATTTAGTTCTTCCAAAGTGAAAAGTTCCGGATATAAACCTTCGGCACTTTAAAAAAAGTAAAAGACTTCATCTTGGAAGTTCTTATACTTTCTAGGTTACCTCGAGACTGTCTGTTTTTAAGCCAAACAGACGAGTATCGCTTAATGCTGTTTTCACATAATTGTTTAGTGAAGTAATGAACTTCAGGCAGGATTCGAACCTGCGTGTCAAAAGACATAACCATGATGGATTGTTGCTTAACCATTTAAGCTATCTCATACCTAAATGAGAGGAGGATTCGAACCTCCATAGACAACCTGGAATGAAAAAACACCAAAAAACAGGCAGCATATTATACCCTACTGAGTACAACACTATGAAGCTATACAGAAACTTACATCAGGTCCTGAGTCTCCGGGCTCTTCATTCTGATTTCTTCCTTATTATCGGAAGAGAATATTATTGATGCGGAAAGCATTTTCTTATCAAGGATCGTTTATTTTGTTTGACATTGCAAAGATTCACCACTACTGCGCAATCTTTTTGCGCAGTAAGATCTTTTTTCTATTTTTCCCAAAAAAATTTTATGCCTGTCAACAGAAATGCCCTCATTCGCTACAATACCATTGATAAATGCCTTAGAAATCATTACCGAAAATGGACACTGGATGACCTGACGGAAGCCTGTTCTGAGGCCTTATTTGAATATGAGGGAATTGACAAAGGAGTTAGCCGTCGTACCATTCAATTGGATATCCAAACCATGCGCAGCGATAAACTGGGCTATAATGCACCCATAATAGTAAAGCAGAGGAAGTATTATGAATATGAAGATCCTGACTATTCGATCACACAACTGCCTCTGTCAGAACAAGACCTGAATAAACTGAACGATGCCGTAGATATTCTGAAGCAATTCCAGGGATTCAGCCATTTTAGGGAGATGACCAGCTTAATTCAAAAGTTAGAAAACAAAATCTACACAGAACAAACCCGGTCACGCCCCATCATCCATATTGATAAAAACGAAAAACTAAAAGGTCTGGAACACCTGAATGACCTCTATCAGGCTATTTTAAAAAAACAGGTACTTAAAATAGAATACCGCTCCTTCAAGGCAAAAAGCAGCCACCCAATCTACTTCCACCCATACCTGTTAAAAGAATACAACAATCGCTGGTTTATAACAGGCCATAAAAACAAAGCAAAAGAGATTATGAACCTGGCATTGGACCGAATGCTCTCATTCACACAGGTAGATAACATGCCTTTTCATGATGATCCAACTTTTCATCCCGACGACTATTACAAAAATGTGATAGGCGTTACAGTAAATCCTGGCTTAATGCCACGTACTATAACCTTCTGGGTAGATCATTTCAACGCCCCCTATGTATTAACAAAACCCCTTCACGCATCTCAGCAATTAATTTCCGAATCACCCCAGGGCACCATCCTTTCCATTAATGTGGTGCCCAATTACGAATTGGAACGCCTTATTCTGGGATTTGGCCCGGGCATTGAAGTATTAAGCCCACCCTCATTGAGAAAACGGATTGGAGAATTACTGGAGAAGGCCAGACAGAGGTACTTTGAATAGGTACATTTCAAATGGTATTGTGTTACTGACCTACAATATCCCTGAAAACACTACTTTTGCAACCCTAAAAAACTGCTATATATGAAGGGTGATATACGAATTGTAAATCCGGGACCGGGAGGAAGTTTATTGGGAGAAAAAGGAGAGCGTCTGGTTCCGCCAAATGACTGGGCTTTTTTGCCGGCCGGGGATGCCGGTGTCACCCGAAAGGTTACTTCTAAGGGATCCTTTTGGCGTGTGCAGGTAAAGAAAGGGCGACGTACCATATCGAAGGGCATCTGGGCGCCTGCCTCTACCATAGAACAAGCCCAAAGAGATGTGCAAGCCATTCGTTCAACCGAAGCATACGAAAAGAAGAGGCAGTATGATCTTCAACGGCGGCAAAAAAAGCAGCTGGAGTATGAGGCAGCCTTCTGCAAAGAGGTGGAAAACTTTCTAAATTTTCACCCGTTGCACAAACCGACAGAAAAGATCATTGCCAGGGCCGTTACCACCCACGCCATACCCGTTGGAAGCGGCACTGTTGCGCGTACATCCATGATTCCCATAGAGGAAAGGGCTGCCAGGGCCGTCATTGCCTGGATGCGCCACAACACAACGGCTTATGACAACATGCATATCGCCAGGATTAAAGGGGAAAGAAGAGCTGTGAGAAGAATGCTGGCCGAACGTTCCGTGGCCCTCTTGGCCAAATACCGGCAAGGAAAGCCCATAGCTGATGATTGTCCGCTACAGAAGGCGATCAGGAAAAATGAAAAATAGACTTGAGACATAAGGTTCAAGGTAAAAGACGAAAGGTAAAAGGTAAAAGGTGAAAAGGGCATTAGGTTGTTTGATCTATAGGCCTATAGGTCGATAGGGCATTAGACAAATCGTTAGTGTTTCAGCAATAACATTCGTTTATTTTTTTCAGGATATTACAATACCGGTCATGTATCTTGATACTCATATCAATGTAATTTTCTGGCTTGTACAGATTAGGGAAAGCCAAAAGAAGAAACAAATAACCTTAACATTATTACTTCCCTGCGACTTGGCGGCTTCACGAAAGAAATAAAAGCAAATTATCTCTTTTAATGACAAAAGGCTGCCCGACAAGAGCAGCCTTCCTTATTTACCTTCGTAAAAAAACTATTTTAATGCATAGATAAACGACTGCAAAGGTTGCAATTCCGTTTTAACGGTACCGATACCGTTTTCAACCACCAGCTCGGCCTGACTTCCATAAAGCTGATCGATTAACTGATAAGTACCATCGGTTAACTCCCAGTCTTTGATGATCCCCGCCGGAATGGACAGGTTGAATCCATAGGTGGCTTCCCCGTCAAAATTAGAGAGTATCACCAGATGCTCATGGGCTGACCAACGCACAAAGGAATACACCCGGTGGTTATACCCTTTAGTATGCTCCCGGTTATACTGATGAATATCCTTGTACTCTCCCATTAACGCGCTACTTCCTTTGGTAAAATTCAGCAAGCGTTTATAGAAATCACGCAACTCCTTCTCGTCTTTTGAGAGTTGTCCGCCATCAAAACGACCATTATTTACCCAACGCTGAAGATGAGGGACACCAAAATAATCAAAAATAGTGGTGCGCGAATGCGTTCCAAAACCGGCATCTTCCGCTCCCGGTTCTCCCACTTCCTGACCGTAATAGAGCATGGTAGGCGCCGAACTGATAGTAGCCGATGCCACCATGGCGGGCTTACCCTTAAGGGCATCCCCTGCAAATTCAGGACTGGCAATACGCTGCTCATCATGATTTTCAAGAAAGTGTAACATATGATGCTCGATATCGGCCAAGCCATCCTGGATAGCAGGCAAATTATCGGTTAATCCATTTCCCTGCATGATATGCTTTAATGTATCATACAATTCCACCTTATCATAGAGATAGTCCATCTTACCCAAATGAATGTAATCACGGTATAAAGAAGGATTATAAACCTCAGCCAACAGAAAAGCATCGGGATTTTTCATTTTAATGGAAGAGTTCATGAAACTCCAGAATTCCACCGGAACCATTTCAGCCATATCATATCGAAAGCCGTCAACACCCATATCTAACCAATAAAGGGCAATGTCACTAAACTTGGTCCATGAATCGGGCACATCTTTATCTTTCCCAAAAGCATAATGATCCTGGTAAGACTTTTTATCGAATCCATCGGGCAACAGATCAAATTCTTTCTTTCCGTCCGGGCTCACACCATAGTTGATTTTCACTGTTTCATACCAGTCATGAAAATGAGGCTGAGCCAGGCGCGATCCATTTCCAGTCCATTTAGCCGGTGACTCCCCGAACTTGCCATCAGCCAAAGGATGCGCCTCACCCCCCAGGGGCTTATAGTTCCCTTCCGCCACAGGTACCTGAAATGATTCCCCCGGTATGTAATAGAAATTATTATCACGTTTGTAGGCCACTGTTACATCATCCGATGCCCCAAAATCTGCTACACCTTCCGGATTGCTCAATCCTTTATAGTTTCGGGCCACGTGATTGGGAATGATATCAATCAGTACTTTCATCCCATGTTTATGGGTACGATCAATCAGTGCTTTAAATTCTTCCAGGCGCTTAGCCGGATCCACTGCCAAATCCGGATTCACATTATAGTAATCTTTCACAGCATAGGGAGAACCAGCCCTACCCTTCACCACGTCAGGATCATCCTGGGAAATACCGTAAGTCGTATAATCGGTTATCACGGCATGATGCGGCACACCGGTATACCACATATGGGTAACTCCCAATGCTTTTAGCTCTTCCAGGGCGGTATCGGTGAAATCATTGAATTTACCTACTCCATTTTCTTCAATGGTACCCCAGGGCTTGTTCGTGGTGTTGGTGTTTCCAAAAAGGCGGGGAAAAACCTGGTAAACTACCGTTTTATGGGCTTTGCCGGCATCCGCCTGTGCCGTTTTGTCCCCTTTATGAGAAGAGACACATGCTGCAATCAGCAACACCAATCCGGCACTTATTAAAATCAGTTGTTTCTTCATCCGTTTATTATTAAATGATACAATTTGATAGTAGTTCTTAGATTTGAGTTTCACGATGACCTTTGACCATATTGACGTTAAGATAACAATGCAGTATTGTCCAAAATAAATTAGTATTACCAATGTGCTCAAGCCGCACGGGCTTTTACTTTTTTGCTACAGCGAAAAAAAGTAAACAAAAAACGATCCCGATTATAACTTTGTAAGCTTTTGATGCAAAAACAACAAAAGCTTATTCGGGACTCTCAATAAATAACTAAAATTTAACTCCTTTCCACTGAAAGAAAATAACTCGCTCCGCTCAAACAGATTTTCTTTCTTAACGCTCCAATCCGTTAAATTTCTATACGTTATTTCTTGAAGGCGGAATATCCAGTTAAGCCTCTATATTCCAAAAATATCACTAATACACTGTAGCTATTAATTCTATTTGCTTGAACCTTTAATTATTTAGGACATTAATGATTTGAGATATATCAAAAAAAATAATCAGAAGGTGGTGCTTACTGTTTTAGCACCACGCTTCCCTACCTTCCTTATCAATTTATCTCAAATCCATAATCAAAATAGATCGTTAGATTTTAGATAATAGACGTTAGACCGATTTACATTACTTTCATTCTTAAGCCATTAATAACTTCATTTATTGAGCAAATACAAACAGTTTTTCAATTACTTACAAAAGTTTAACGAACTATTGTAATCTAAAAGTCTATGTTTTTCAGCACTGCCTAAAAAAACCTTTTCTAGGGAGATTGCCTTAAGCTGATTGTTCTTCGAGGTTAATAATGGAAAGTGCTGTCTATTTCCACCTTTCTCCACGTATTTCCATCCAATTTGAACAACATGTTGGTAAAAGCTGCTTCCTAAGCACCTAAACCCTATTATTCGATCACAATCGTTTTTACATTATCGGCCATTTCCACTTTAATGGTCAATTGCCCGGATACACTATCCCAGAACGCACCTTCAGACAATTTCTCCAATTTATCGGATCGCTTCTGCACCTTCACCTTGTCACCATCAACATAAACCTTTGAAGGTTTGGCATTCCAATTCTCCACCACCATATACACGTTGCGCTGATCGGGCTTTCCCTGGTAATCATACCCATCCGGCGAGATGGTTAACAACAGCTTATCATCGCTTTTTATTGATTTAAACCGAATAATCTCATAAGCCTTCTTCTCAAAAGATCCTTTTGTTGCACCATCATCTTCATACATATACCCATCTGCCTGCTCCACACTATTATCATTGTAGTAATGCACAAAAAGCTTTTCAGAATGGTAATCATCGGTACTCTGCATAGGCGGTACCATGGGAATAAATGAACCGGCCTTCACAAACACAGGAATGTGATTTATATCCACCGGCACTTCTACTTCCTGTCCACCGGCATATCTCTCCTTGTTGAAATAATCCATCCAAACACCATTATCGGGTATGTACATTTTTTTTGTAGTCACTCCTTTATTTACCACCGGTGCCACCAAGAAATTATCACCCCATAAATACGCCTCGGTATTATCCAGTAAGGCAGGATTATCATCCACATAAAACAGCGGCCGCATCATTGGCAATCCTTTGGTAGCATTTTCATGAATCAGGGTATAATTATAAGGCATTAACGCATAACGCAACTTAATAGATTCGCGCACGATGTCTTTGGTGTCCTCATCCCAAAAAACAGGTTCCGGTGGCACATCCTCCTGGGCATGGGTTCTGTATACCGGTTGGAAAACACCATATTGTAACCAACGAATATAAAGCTCGGCATCTTTATTATTACCGGCAAAACCTCCCAAATCAGAGTGCATATAGGCCAAGCCCTGCATTCCCATCTGCAATGATATCTCCACCTGAGGTTTTAAACCACCCCAGCTACGACTCACATCGCCCGACCAGGGCACCAAACCGTAACGTTGTGATCCGGCAAAACCAGCACGCATTAATATCACCGGCCTTCTCTCCGGGAAGTCTTTCGCAAAGCCCTCATAGACTGTCTTAGCCCATTGGTGTCCATACAGGTTATGCACCTCATCACCACGGCCATTCACATGCATCAAATCATCGGGATGCACTTCCGGCTCGCCCAAATCGCCCCACCAGCCAGCTACACCAGACAGTGTATGTTTTTTATAGATATTCCAAAACCACCGTTGGGTTGAAGGCTTAAAAATGTCTAACAACGTGGTGGTTCCAAAAAAGAAATCAAACACATAGGGATTGCCCAATGTATCGGTACCTAAGAGTCCCTTTTCCACACACTCGGCATACTTCCCGCTTTTTTTCAGGATGAAAGGCTCGGTAATCAAGACTGTCTTCACTCCCTTCTTCTTGATGTCGGCCATCATTTTTTCCGGCTCAGGAAAGGAGTCAAGATCCCACTCCAGGTTACCCATGTGCCCTTTCAAATCCGGGCCAAACCAATAGAGATCGAGCACGATACCATCCAAAGGAATATCATCCGCTATGTATTTATCCACCACATCCTCTACTTCCTGTTGGGTGTGGTAGCCCATGCGTGAGGCAATATTACCCAGCGCCCAGCGTGGCACCATGGGTTGACGTCCGGTGATACCGGTATAATTCTCTGCCAGCTGATCCCAAGCATCACCGGCCACTACCAGGTAACTCATACGTCCGCCCACGGCTTCAAACTGCAGGATATCTTTTTGTGTAGCCCCCAGGTCCATAAAACCACTGGCGCCATTATCAAAAACGACCATGTATTTTTTAGACGAAATCACCACTGGCATGGAATAATACATGAGGTCGGCATGGGTTTCATAGCCATAACTGGCTTTATTATAAAGTTGCAAGCGATGGCCCCGTCGATCCATTCCCAACACACGCTCTCCGCCACCCATCAACTTCTCTTCCGGCGACAGGTTAAAGCGAAAGCCCTGGAGGGTGTCGTTTTGGAAATAGCCATGCTCCTCTGAAAAAAGAGGGTGGTGATTATAACTGTACGATACTTTAAAGGGGACCTTCTCAATGGTTACTTCCAAACCACCCGTAGTGTATTTTAAGAGATGGTCGGTCTGTGTCAAAACAGTTTTCGTCTTTTCCGGCTTCACCCCGATGGCATAAGAAGGTGGATTTGCTTCGCCTTTAGGAAGAAACTCCACTTCCATCCCACTTTGTGAATAGGGTTTGAAGACAATGAAGCCATCTGAAGTGGTCACTTTTAACGATTGCCCGCTCTCTTCGGCAGACAGGAAGACTCGCTCCGTATTCTGCGCATGAATTCCGGGAATAAACGAAACCAATAGCAACGCAAGCCAAACCAAATGATTTAAGTGATGTAGTTTTCTGTTCATTATAATTGAATTATCTGTGTTATATCCTTACCTGTAAATCAATCATTATCCAGGTTATAGACAGCTCACAAAATCCTAACATGCAATGATCTGATTTAATCTGATACTCCTGCTGACTCCTAACCTTTTTCGGTTTAGCAAGTTACTACAGGCAGTAGAAAAACGAAATTTCATCCCCTGCACCCAATCACTAAAAAGGCAATCATAAAAAAAATATACAAGTGGCTAATTCATATCCATACAACCACTTAACACCAACTCCTCAACACAAAAAAGAAGCTCAACAAGAAGATGGAATATTAAAAAAAAACGAAACCATCCTTATCGAAAACGTTTTCGGACAATAAGATTTATAGCAATATAAAAGGTTCGAACATTTTGAATTTACGATTTATATCAGTCAACCCCATTCTGACTCCAACAATCCTGTTCCGAAAGAGGGCATCAATTGAATCGCGTTATAAAAACATAAGTTTACCATATGGGAAAATAATTCACCCGCTAAGAAAACCGGCATTACTAATAAATCAATTGAATTAATTGGTTGAGAACTGAATGCTACATAGCTGATACCTTTGCAACATCAGCAAGAAAAATATATTGAACGCCAGTAATAGTCATCGGCTGGCTTGAAAAATAAACTACACTACCTGCTTGGTTCGAATTTAAATTTCGAAAATAGGGTTACACGGTAAACAAAGTCATTTTTTAAGCTGAAAAATCATTTTGCAGCCAATCAAGGCCCTTGATCCTGTTGAAAAATCAACCAGGCAAGTGAACAAACCTATTTTCACACACCAAAAAGTGCCTATGCAGACATGCAAAGTCATTTTTTAGTGTAGAAAAATTGTCTCGCAGACGAACAAAGCCTTAACACAGTGAAGAAAATGCCAATGCAGACGTGCAAAGTCCTTGACACAATTAGTACAACGACCAGACAGGCATGCAAAGTCCTGACACAACTAGTGCAGACTCCATACAGACGTGCAAAGTCCTTGACACAGTCAGTGCAGACACCATGCAGGTGAACGAAGCCCTAGATACAGTTAGTGCAGACGCCATACTAACAAGAAAAGCCCTGACACAACTAGTGCAGACACCATACAGACGTGCAAAGTCCTTGACACAGTTAGTGCAGACACCAGGCAGGTGAACAGAGTCCTTGACACAGTTAGTACAACGATCGTACAGACGTACAAAGCTCTTGAAACAACACATGCAGATAACAGGCAGATGTGCAGAACCCTTTTTCAGGAAGCCCCTTTTACCTGACGCTCTTTTCCACTTCCCAAAACAGGATCGCACCGGATTTTCACCCCCCTACGAATAAGCGAAATGCCTTGTGATTATTTAAACCATCACCTTAACAACCCGGGAAATACATTCTCAAATACCTTTGATGCAATGATGTGTAATGAAACAAACTTTGCACTCACTCACAAATCCTAAACATATTCACTCAACCAATTAGATTCTCTACACTAACAACCTACCAGTAACAGTTATGAGTTTTCTTTTAACTTCCACCATCTAATGGGACACAATCAAAAAACAAGATGAAGATTTTCCGGGTTACATTCCCTTAAATCTCCATCCATTTTTCCTTATAAAGTTTTATCCCTATTCTTTATTCTCGGCAAACAATAACACAGACTTATGGCTTTTCACCAATTACGATGAAATCCCGGCATTTTTCAATCTTTCTTGCTTAATGGCGTAATTATAGGAACAATGTTTGTTTTCCACGACATTGAAATCATCATCGTATTTAAATCCGGGACACCCTGACAAACAATACTCCCCATACACACACTCCTTGCAATCCCCTTTTAACTGATCCTTGTCAAAATACCGGTTCCAGGCAAAACTCTTAGGGTCATTCCACATATCAAGCAAAGTGCGTTCATACACACTGCCGGCTACATAAAACGGATGACTTAAAGAGATACAACCGGTAAAGTCACCATTTGCTTTAATGCCGGCTGTACCGATACCAGCCTGACAACCATCCACGAAATTCATCAACCCCATCTCTTCCGCTTTGCCTGATGATCTTACTTCGATCTCTTTCACATTATAGTATCCGACACAATCACCCAGGTATAGCCTTACAGGCGATTCACGAAATCGATCATAAACAAAATCAATGATGGTATCAATCTGGGACGGATCCAAAATCAACTCATTCTCATTGATCTTTGATGCGCCTTCGGGAACAGCCAGCTGCAATTGCCAGGCATTGGCTTTTTTCGCACACAAAACCTGGTACATCTGCTCCATATCCTGAATATTCAATTTATTCATGGCCGTACTTATACTGGTGTAGACATCCTCATCAGCCAAAAGATCCAAGGCATTCATAATGCGTTGAAACGACCCTTTCTGACGCACCTTATCATGTACCGCTTCAGCGCCATCTAAACTAAAGCAGACCCAATCCACCCCGGTCGCTTTGATTCGATCGATCATGGCTTTATCAACCAACCAACCATTTGAAATTATGCCGGTACGAACGCCGCCATCCTCCAACTTCCTGGCTATCTCCTCCCAAAAATCACACATCAGTACCTCTCCGCCAGACAAAAGAACATAGCGGACCTTTAAATCAATTAGCTGATCACATATATCTAGCGCCTTCTCTTTATCAAACTCAATTCGACCTGAATTCTGACCTAAATTATAGCAATGCAAACACTTAAAGTTGCATTGCTCAGTAAGCTCCCAGACAATCATTCCCGGGAAAGTAAAAGGTATATTCTGAGACATTTTCATATATATTAGCAACCCTTCACTCCTTAAAAAAGTGAAGGGTTGAATAAAAAACAATTTTTCGATTGTAATCTAATGACAATAGCAACCTGTCATTTTTTCAGTAGCTGTAATAATCACAATAGTTCGTTAGATTTTAGTTCTGCGAGGGGTGTTAACCAACATTAACGTCATAATAACCAGAATTGCATATTCATCACTGAAGACGCAATTTTATCTCGCCAAATAAAACAAAGGATAAACGCGTGTTTACGATTCTCTATTGCGGTTTCTGTGAAAATCTTAGCACTCTAAGGGAGGAACATGTTAAAGCTTGGTATATGATATAAAATTGATACTTATTTACACCTAAGGGCTGATGTCAAAAACCAACCAATCTATTCATCCCAATTCTTTAACACTCAATTAACCTGCACTCTATTATAAAATGACAGAACTATTTTGGAAGGAGAAAAGGTGAAAAACCTTTTCCCCCTCTTAGACAAAGATCTTATCTAGGATCTACCGGTGCAGGAGGTGCACCCGCATGCCCGCCACCTGTTGTAGGAGGTGTTGGTCCGTTCCAATCATCATCAGTGGGTCCCGGAGGGGCTCCTGCTGTTCCTGGATGACCAGTAGTTGGCCCGCCACCTTTTAAGGCACTCATTTGCTTCTCACGCAATTTGTTGGCTTTAAAAGCCTCGATGCTAATAAACTTTTTCATTTTCAAACTGTATTATAGTTTAACATACAAAATAGAATTTTACTATCCCATTTCGAAGAATAAATGTATTTCGTTTTTAACACACAACCTATTTTTAGTATAATGATTTTTTTCATGCTTTTTTACAACCACTACCTAAGCTCAATAAATATAACATTTTACACCTACAAATAATTTTTTCAAAGAAACCCATTCTGCGTCACTGATACTTCCAAAGCAATACCAAACCTCCTCTACACCCCTCTTCTCATTTATTTTCTTTTACTTAGAACACACGCCTAAACTACCATACTATTTCTTTTCATACCTTTCTTATGTCTTTCGGTTACTTATTAAATCCTATAATTTTTCATTTATACACTCATTCCTGCTTATCATACACCACTACTAATTTTCATTTACCCAAAACAAACAACAATCACACACCCCAACACTTTATACAATGAACGATTCCCCACCAATAAATAATTCTTTTAACAAATGATTTTGCTGGCCCTGTAATAAACTATCAGAACAGGGATGATAAGTGCTTTGTAAAAAGCACTTACCTGGATACACAATGAGGTATTTTGAGCACTTACCTGATGACAATTAATGAAAGTAAGTCTGCTTTACATCAATTTCATTGGTCTTTAATCGTCTATCGGGATCAAACAAGGGGCATTTTGAATTGAAAATCCCCGAAGTTAAACAGGTTTGGTATTATTTATTCAAAAGGTATCTATCAAACAGGGCAATCACTTTTAGCAGTACAATAGCAATATTGTTGTGATTCCGACCTCAGCAAGTAGGAGAATTGAAAATCGTGAATACCTTAAAACAACAATAAAAAAGGTGAACAAAATAAGAGCCTCCACGGCTTAAGTGGAAAATTAAAGGTATTAAGGGTAATTTATGATGAATTTTTTTGTGAAAACGAATTCAGTGATCTATCAAGCATTTACAAAAACCTAACGATACAGTAATTGTAATTAAACACACTAAAAAAAAGAGACTGCCCAGCGACAGTCTCTTTTTATTAATTCCTGACTTTAGAAGTCATCTATTTTTTAAACAAAGGATCAGCACCAATGGTACCGGTTAAATCGGCAATGTATTGATCCGATTCGGCATATTGCAACATCCTCTTTGCTTTATCCATACGCTGGTTAATAGTCATCTCATCCATTAAAATGGCATTTTCGGGATTTGAGATGAACTCCTGCAAGTAACCCACTTGTTTTTTATGGAACGCAATGTCCTTCTGCTGCTTTAACTTCAACCGTTCCTTATACCAATCGCTGTTGATGACATTATCCCGGTCAAAATATCGGCGCAATTCGGGATCGCTGATCTCTTTTCCTTCATAGTGACCATAAGCCATTACATGAAGCAAAATTTTCAACGGAGGAATAGCTGCCTCCACACTTCCATCTTCAAAATAACGCAAACCAACTTTTTGCTGGGCTTCCACAATGTTATTAATGCCATCCACATAATCTTCCATTCCCTGCAATTCAGGCTTTAACATGCGTTCATCGAAAACAGCCAACGGCTCATCGAACAAGCGGTTCATACACCTGAAGGCAAAGTTGCTGTTGATCCGGTATCCCAAACGACTGGCCAATACTTTCTGTCCCTGAAATTCAAAATCCTCCAGTTTCTCCAGACAATCATTTTCAATCAACACCTTAGGATCACGATCTTCCGGCATTAAACGGGCCCATATTTCCGGAATCAGAATACTGATATCATGGTCGAAACGGTTTTCAGACCCAATGTAACCTGCCGCAGAACTGAAACCCTGATATTCGGTTAAGATATACGACAACAAAGCATTATTCAGATCAGAAGTAGGCGTTAACATATTGAATGGTCCTTTGGTCAAGGCACCTTCCGAACCTGCTCCGGTAGTGGAAGGTGATTTACCTGTCAGACTACAAATGAAATCCATGAATAACTCAGGCAACTCCTGGTAATGGATAGGATTGTAAACACTCAACGGACGTATACCAGCCTTTCGATCTACAGGATTATTACGCCTTCCCGGCAATACGGCATTAACCGGATGAATCACCGCATCCCCTGCATTTATTTTACGATGCAAACGAACGCCTATCTCACCCAGATAACTGTCAAATGTTTCTTCCTTATAAATATTACGCTGTAAATAACGTGGATTCTTGGTTGGTTGCCCGTCTACAATCCGGGTATGTGAAGGTGTAACAAAATAACCTTCCTTATCACTTTCAACAACTTTTGTGATAAGATCCTTAACCGGTTGTGTATATTGCTCAAAGTTGATGGCATCTTCATAAAGATCGATGGCATCTTTCTTTGTCAACGGCTCATAATTGGTCAGGAAAGTATTGTTTTGGACAATGTCTGCTTCAGCATCCTTGTCATACCCTCTGATAACCGCTTCATCCGGTCGCTGAAAGAGATGACTCTCACAATTGGTTACAATTTTAACACTATGATTAGAATACTCAGAATTCAGGTTCTTCAGACGATGAGTGGGCAAGGTAATAGAAGCAGAGATATCATCTTCCATCTGTATCTTTTGACTGGGCACAAAATCACTTCTCAGTTTATGTAACAACCAGTGACCTTCCGGATTAAAACCAATACGGACATAACTACCGATTACCTTTTTATTTTTATACTGCAAGGTGGTTCCTTTCCGACCATTCACAATCTCCACCGACATGTATTCTTTCCAATTTCCCTTTTCACGATCGTTTCGATACAAACGCTTCACAAAAAGCGCCAGCGACCTGATATGTGCCGGTATACTCTTAAGGAAATCATTGTATTCATCATTGTACTGATCAGACGGTGTCAACAACTTCACTGCTGATCCCAATGTTCTTTTAGGACTCAAAAAGGACCTTGATGGGGTAGCATCCGGTCGGATGTTTTTCCACCGGTGTGAATAGTCATAGTTAATAATTTCATCGGCCTTATTAAAATCATCCTCAATATCCACAATATTAAAAGTACCATACTGAATGGCATTTTGCATGGATTTGGAAATCTCTGATTTTCCACCACCCGAAACGGTACAAGGTTTATGACAAAAAACGCCTTCCGGGTTTGTATTAACAATGCGCCACAATTGCAATGTCGGATGTTTCACCAATTGAAACTTATAACCTGAGGGGTGCACATACACCTTATTAGGTGATAATTTCAACTGTTGAGGCTCCCCCTTATATGTCCAGTTCACTATGCTGCCATCTATATCAATGTCGGCATCCTCCGGAATGTATATAATATCCGGATAGTTTTTATCTACGGCATAATTCCCGGCCTTCACTTCAATTTTATCAACAAGCAACTGCTTAACCTCTTCGAACGAGTAAGCATTATCCAGCTTTGCAGAAAACACCTCTCCAAAGACCTTATCACTAAAAGTGCCCCGTGGGTAAGCAATGGCGCCTCCGGCATGCTCCTCTTCCACTAAACCATAAAGATTAGCTGAATAACTGATCTGCGTTTTAATTTCCTTCTTGGAATAACCAAAATAGTTATCCGCAATCAGCGTTATCACAACACCCCGCTCATCACGGCAAGTAACCTTAAAAGCACCGCCTTCATTATATAATTCATTTTCATCCTTCCAACACATACCGTCAGCACGCTGCCTTTCGGTAGCATCATCGTAATGTGGCAGGCCAACATCTTTCTTTCTAAGCTTTGTTAACTGAGGGGCCAGAATAATACACCCGGTATGACCCGTCCAATGCTCCACATCCAGTGCAGCATCATTCACCGCCAGGTTATGATCACCGGCATTGCCGAAAATCGATTCCACAAAATCCAGATTACTAACCAGGGATCCAGGTGCAAAGAAACGTACTTCCATACTTTTCTCCGACATCACGCCTTTCACTTCGGGACATACCACCGGCCTTAATAAGAGTGACACCATCACTCTGGCCTGTTCCCTTTGATTAGAAGTGAAAGGTAAAATATTCATGCTGTCGGACGGACGAAGAGCAGCATGGAGCATGTGGGCAAAAGCCACTTCAGGCACTTCCTTCTTATCCAAGGGCACTGGTAAGCCACCGGCTACGATATGAAAAGTTCCTTTTGTCGTTCTTTTATCGTGAGCCGGGTTATTTAATATCCCTTGCTTTACCCGATAGGAACTGACCAATTCATTCTTAAAGGTTTTACCATTAGGAGGCAAACTCACCTCTCTGGCCAGGCCTTTTTGATTCAACACAAATGTATTATTAGGCAGACGGTAAGATTTTTCAATATCAACGTCTTTTAAATAGTCGTCAATAAAGTTTTGAATTCTTGTATCTACCGGTGAAAGGTGATCTGATAACAAACGTGACTTTTCCCTAAAACTATTAATTAAGTCTTCGGTCAGTGACAAAAATTTAGCATTTGAATACTTTGTTTTAGCATCACTATCATCATAAAATAATGGCTGTCCTAAAGCTGCCAGCTGCAGGTTGATATATTGAATCATATCCTTCCTGTCCCGCTTGCTTGGCTTAAGATTGTTTATTCTCTCATCTTTCATGTTCCGTAAGCTTTTTAGTTGAAACCAGTAACAAATTTAACTAATTGGAAGTTTATTTTATAACATTCCAAAAGATTCTAACAAATATTCACAAAATAAAGGGATTCTTCATCAAGTCTAAGGAGGAATTATTTATTTCACAAAACAACAACACTCCCATCCTAACCACCTGACAAAGGCATGCATATATCTAATCATAATCAAGGATCAAAAGAATAAGATTAATCCCTGGCATGTTTATTCTACAGTGAAAAATTAACAAAAAGATAACACTACCGAGAGCTTTACTGACAATTTGGAACTAAACACTGACAGCTGGTTAATAATAACACTGCCCTACCTTTCCGTTAATCTCCATTACCTAAAAGGAAAGCAATTACTTCTGATTTTAAACAACAAAGACTGCATACTCTAAGCATATGAAATATAGAATAAATGTTAAAACTACTATTCCAGCAAAGCGTGGCATAGGATTTGATTAGTCGACCATCTGTTATTAAAAGCTGCCTGGACACTCCTCACAGCTGAACATTCATTTCGATACACATGACAACAAATAAAAATAACCTGGGCACCACTCCAATAGGCCAATTACTATTTAAGCTATCCACCCCGGCTATGTTCGGACTCATTATTATAATGACTTACAACATTGTGGACACTATTTTTGTGGGACAATTCGCCGGTTCCCGCGGCTTAGCAGGTATGTCGGTAGTACTGCCCATCATGTTTCTGGTACCGGTTTTCGGGTTAGCCATCGGTATTGGTGCCGGTTCCATTATATCACGTGCCCTTGGTGCCGGAGATCACCAACGCGCCAACCAAGTATTCGGTAATGCCATTGGACTTACCTTTTTAATAACCGGATCACTGGCTATCCTGGGTTATATTTTTGGCGATACCATGCTCTTTATTTTTGGTGCCCGGGGGGAGATCACACAGGAAGTATGGCCGTATTACATTTATATTTTGGCAGGAATACCCTTTCATGCCATGAAAATGTGTTTAAACAACATACTACGTGCTGAAGGTAATGCACGTTTTCCAATGTATGCACAATTGATTTCAGCCTTGATAAACATCCTGCTGGATTACATCTTTATCGTTCAACTCCACATGGGATTAATGGGCGCAGGCTTTGCCACACTCCTGGCCCACGTGGTAGGTTTAGCATATATCACCTCCTTCTTCCTGCGAGGAAAAAGTTCCCTGAAGCTAAAAATAACAAATTTGATCCCTCAAAAAGCAATTATAACAGAAACACTCGGCCTGGGAGCATCCACATTGGGACGACAAGGAGCCGCAAGTTTTATTGCCATTGCTGCCAACCACACCTTATTTCGCTATGGCGGTGAACAATCCGTTGCAGTTTATGGTATCATCAATCGGCTCTACATGGTGCTATCGGCTCCAATAAACGGGTTGGTACAAGGATTTATGCCCATTGCAGGCTTTAACTTCGGAGCTCGCCAATTTGACCGGGTACGAAAGGTTATCCTAACCGCTCTCACAGCAGGGTTCCTCATCAACTTCATAACTTTTGCCATCGCCCGGCTATTCAGTAATGAGCTGTCATCGATGTTCACTAACAATGTTACCGTAGCTCATTCGGCAGCTACGGCCCTTATCATCATTACTCTGACTTGGTTAACCCATCCGATTCAACTGATAGGCTCAAGCTATCTGCAAGCTGTTGGTAAGGCCAAACCGGCTTTTTTACTTACCATTAGCCGTCAGATTTTATTCCTGATTCCGATGATTCTCTTTCTGCCTAACCTAATGGGGGAAGAAGGAGTTTGGTACGCCTTTGTCATTGCCGACATCCTCACCTTCATTGTCTCTGTCATCCTACTAATCCCGGAATGGAAAAAAGTTAATTATGAAGAACAGGAAATGAAACTCATCCCTGGATAATTTTTTAGATCTTGAGAGTTGTGACGAGTAATCAATCCGGTTATTTGTCACACCATTACAATGTATCTTTTGGCACAAGCTATAATTTCAAAACTCACTGCCCCAATTATAGAAACACAGGCAAGGTACATCACTAATAAAGAGACTGGAGGAGAAACAAAATGCATCAATATAAATACTGAAAATGATAATACACTAAACCACTGATCACACAGACATAACTATCTCAATAGAACTAGCATTGAGCCCCCTCCAGCCACTACATCTATTCCACTGGGTTATTTACCACTGGAATTAATTATTTGAAAACAGTCACTAATCCTTTTCATATTCGGTTTGCTCTGAAGTTTTATAACCAATCCGAACCGCCCGGGCCACAATTTTCTCACTTCGCTTTAACTTAAAGGGTTTTACATACAGATGCCAATGATCGGTTCCTATTTCACTACCTGTCTGATAAGCAATGGACGCTCCCTGTGTAGCACTGCTCATTACCACCGTTCCTTTTCCTGATGGTTGAAAAACTACCTTTTGGGTTTGAGGCTGGATAAAACCGGGCCACATCAGGTTCACCATATCATGCTCCGGTATGAAGCCCATATCACCCACTTCCAGCTGCCACTGTGATAATGCTTTTCTTAGTTCCACCAGTTTTTCCCGGCATTCAGGGATATTAGCCAGGTTATGCACTTCATCGGGATCAGACTGCAAATCATACAACTCTTCCACGGGGCGTGAATCCATAAACAGGTAGGCAGCATCCCCTTTCAGTTCGCCCCGGTTGTTCATCTGAATCATGGTTCGCGTCATATCCATTTGTTCGCGATAAAACAACCGATACACATAGGGTAACTGAGGCATGAAATTCCGGATATATACATAACGGCCATCAATCACTGATCGGCTCATATCGGTATGCTCATCAAATCGATCAGCACTACCAAAGGCATACTGATGTCCCTTTTCCACTTTATATTCTCCCAGAAAAGCTTTACCATGCATGTACTCAGGCGGCTCTACATCAGCCAACGAGAGAACCGTTGGTCCTAAATCCATTAATGACACAATGTCATCAACCACCGTACCAGCCATTCGCTTATCCGGAAACCGGACAATCAAAGGCACATGGAGCCCTGAATTGCCAACAGCTCTTTTTTGTCTCAACAGTGGGCCTCCATGATCACTCCAGAAGAAAATAATAGTTTTATCCAACAGATTTTCATCTTCCAGTTTTTTCAGCCACACGCCAATATCATGGTCAAGTTCCTGAATGTTGGAATATTTCCGACCTACATCTTGCCGCACAACAGGTATATCGGGGTAATAGTGGGGAATAACCAACTTAGCCGTATCAACCAGCATAGGTTTCTGCTTCCGCTTCCATATCTGCGACTCATGCGTTATTCCATTGTTAAAGACAGCAAAAAAAGGCTGATCGTCGGACCTGTTTTTATAAGAAGCATCATTTCCCACCTCATCCCAAGCTGTTATGGGGCAACTAAACTGATAATCACATTTGGCATTATTAGTGCAATAATACCCGGCAGCCCGCAGATATTCCGGGAAACATTTCACATAGGACGGCGGCACCACCGAATACTCAGGCACATTCCGTCCCGTTTTATCTTTTATCTTTTTATAACTCAGGTACGTTTCCTTTTCCGGAGGCCTGAAACCCCAATGGTTGCCCGTTCGCATATGCTGACTACCAATGCTAACAGGATACATCCCTGTGATAATAGAAGACCGGCTTGGAGCACATACTCCCACGGTGGAATAGGCATGGTTATACTGTATACCTTCCCTTGCCAGCCGGTCAATATTGGGCGTCTCAATTCCCTTGGCGCCATAGGTTCCCATAACCGGTCCGATGTCTTCACAACTAAGCCAAAGTATATTATATTGCTCCTTTGACTGATGTTTTTGGGCAAACAACGAACTCCCTGCCATTAACAGGGAAAAACCACAAACACTAGCGATTCCCTTTTTGTTTGAATATCTCATTTTAGAATATATAAAGTCACTGAATTCTATAGATCGTTAATCTTTTCATTTTAATACAGATCACTCCTTTACGATTCTTTTTACTATCCTGTTTCCATTCACCTCTGCGACCAAAAGATACAGCCCCCGATTTATTTCCTGTAAATCGATATAATTGATATTCATCTTCTTTATAAGACACAC
This sequence comes from Marinilabiliaceae bacterium JC017, assembly GCA_004296775.1. Taxonomy (GTDB): domain Bacteria; phylum Bacteroidota; class Bacteroidia; order Bacteroidales; family Marinilabiliaceae; genus JC017. The sequence goes on along the minus strand of RHGE01000010.1, from coordinate 67,344 downwards.
ACCACTCAGGTCATATAAATAAATCGCATCAATTTGATCGCTACCCTTTACATAGAGCCTGCTTTTAACCGGATTCGGGTAAACCAGTAAATCATTCTGCGGCATTTCAATAATCCCCACATCCGAACTGGTAGGAGGAGCAGCAGATATTTTCAGATTATCAATCCATACTTTATAATTCGTACCAGAAACCAGATCGGTATTATTGAAATGCAGATAGAGTTTTCCATTAGATAATGTTACCGTATCAAAATACTCCTGATAGGTCGCCCCCAGTTCGTGCCAATCCTCATTATTATCAGAGACCCCCACCTTAGCTTTACCTATGCCCGCAGCATTGGTCCGTGCCAGATACGAAACAACATATTGTTTCTTTTCAAATCTGGTTAAATCAACAGTTTGCAATTTAATCACATCACCTCCATCCGCTCTGCTTCGACTGGTAATGCTGATTTTGAGCGCCTGCGTCCCATCAGCTCCTGAATCATCCACCACCGTACCTTCAAAGGCATTGGCATTATTACTCTGCCAAACCCTCTCCCACATCGAATTTTCCGATAACCATTTATCGCCAGTAATGGAAGCACCCAAAGAATAATTCTCGAAATGTTCAATGAATGGCAACGCCAATTCTTGTTGAGCAGGATTGGCAAAAAACTGGTACTGTTTTCCCCACCACCCGGCGGCCATCGTTTTCAGGTCAGTAACCACCTGTACATATTGCGGCAGATAAGCCAGGTTAGTGGTTTCAAAAGGATCATTCTCATAATCGTACAACTCCATGTCCTTGATACGGCTTTCATCCCAATCGATCACATCGGGCCGGTCTTTTGAGCTTTTAAACCACAATGAAAGCCGGTAGCGTGCTGTCCGAAAGGAGTAACCCGATCCACCACCTGCCCGGTATTCTGAAACAGCACATGTTTTACCGGTCATTTCCTCGCCTCTTAACAAGGGCGCCAGGCTTGCTCCCTGAAGGGTAGAATAAGGTACATTCAAACCCGCTAACTCACACATGGTAGGATAAATATCAGTAAACTCAACAGGAGTACTATTTTTCCCGGTAACACCTCCCGGCGCAGATATAATCAAAGGGGCCCGCAAGGCATTCTCAAAATTGGTATGCTTCCCCCACTGGTTATGATCGCCCAGGTGATAACCATGATCACCATACAACATAACAACGGTATTACCGGTCATTCCTTTCTCCTCCAGCTTATCGAGCAACTTACCTATCTGGGCATCTATATACGACACACATGCATAATACCCATGAATCAGCCGGCGCTGATCATCAGGAGACAATATATCGTCTCCCTTCTCCACATCATCATAGGTCCAGGGATCAGGGATATCGGTATACCCCATTGGCTCAGGCGTATGATAAGCATACTCAGGACTGCCAACGGCCATTTTCTGATAGGCAGCCAACTCAATGGAATTGCGATCGTATAAATCCCAATATTTCTCCGGCGCAACAAATGGAATATGCGGTTTCTTGAATCCGACAGCCAAAAAGAAAGGCTGATCCCCTCTCCCGGCCAATGCTTCCAGTTTACCCAAGGCATCCTGACAAATTTGCCCATCCAGGTAACCATCATCATCTACGCCAACAGGGCCACATTCTGTCGCTGCATTGGGAGACACCCGGTACGTATTCCCCTTTACAAAATCACCATATTCCGCCGGAAAATCATAATCGCCCGGATCAGTATAGGGAATAGCCCATGAATGACTGTCATGCCCTTCATCCACATTGCGGGGATCAAAGACCTTACCGCAAGCTGCAGTCACATAACCGTTATTCTTAAAATATTCTGGTAACGTAACCAACTGGGGATTCTCCACCCGTAAAAGTGATTTCAGATTCCTGATACCTGTTCCATCAGGTGTTTGACCAGTCATGACACTGGCTCGCGATGGCCCGCAAACCGACCATTGACAATAAGCTTTGGTAAAGACCATTCCCTGATCAGCCAGACGATCAATACTGGGCGATACAATTTGTGACTCACCATAACAATTCAAGACCGGCTTCAGGTCATCCACAGCGATAAAAAGCACATTGTACTGAATATTCAACGAAACAACCTGGCTGCTTACATCATTCTTTACAGCAATGGCTTTTATCACCGCCCCCGGAGGTGCAGTGAAGGCTCCGGTATATAAAGCAGACGAAGCATCCGGTTCACTGCCATCTGTGGAGTAGTAGATAGCCGCCCCTTGGGTGGGTGTAGAAATAGAAACCTGCACCCCAACGCTTTCAATAACCGGATCGGCTACGCTCACACCCGATTCAAGCACAATAAAATTCACACTGTACTTTTTCGCATTAAAAAGCGTGTTACGGGTAACAGTTGATTCATAAGGTGCAATCCCGGCATAATGCTCAGGTCCGCCTCCAGCGGTACTACCTGTTTGCCCGTTGATATAAAACCGTTTATCTCCCGGTGTGATAGAGTTGGCATAAAACTCATACCAATAGGCTTTATTGTAATCGACACCAACACCAGCGGAAGCTAAATCCAACTGAACACTTTTTTCGGTATCAGAAGTATTGATCACCACTAATCCCACTTCACCACTTTCAAAGGTAGAGGCATATACCTTCACATCAGAATGATTGGAAGATGCCTCTACCATCCGATCACCAAAACACTTGTCATAAAAATAATAGGGCATGTAGCTCTGTCGAGGGGTATAATCAGCCTGATCGGGATCATTACGGGCCAAAAAACCTTTACTTTCCTGATCGGCATCATTCCAGTTCCATTCCGACACCCACAGATTTACCATCCCATAACCGGTTTTAATCACTTCCCCCAGCACCTGAGCCACAAAAAGGCCGTTAAGCATAGTACAATTGTAAGAACCCCGGGTATTAAACTCCGTCATGGCCACCGGAAAATAATCACGTGGCTTTCCGGTATACCGCTCCACACAATCTAATAGCGTCGTATGAACCGCCTCTACCTGCTCCACACTATTCAATAAATTTTGAGGCGTAGCATCTTTCACAGAGGTAAAATAGTTGTGTACCACCAAAAAATCGGCATGATCTTTCACCTCCGGTAACACGCTACTGTTCCACTCATCATCCTCTCTAGTTACTACCACCCCTACTTTTATCGTTGGATCAACAGCTTTCATCGCTTCAGCCATCACCCGAAAATCCTCCCCGTACTCTTTTCCGGTTACTATGCTACCATTCACATCATAGCCTTCTTCCCATTTTCCATAGCATTCGTTACCAATTTCCCAGTTTTTAATGTTAGCCCCCAACTCCACATTCATCTTGCGCACAAAACCGGCAGCATAATCAGCCGCCTGTTTAACCCGGGCTTCCCGGGTTCCTTCAGTGGTTGCTCCATAACGAGCATAGAAATAATTGACCACAATGGTTGCTTCACTGTTTATGGAATGGAGAAATTGCACAAAGCTTTCAGGCTTCAAATAACTGTTTTTTGTACCATCAATACCATTCAACTCAATTCTGAAATCGGCAGGAACCTTCCCGTCCCAAAAATATTTATTTGATCCGCTACCGGCCGGATAACGAAGCGACCCCATCCCGGCCTGATCGTATAATGCAGCCCGGTCTAATTGGTCACTGCCATTTCGAAAGGGAGTATTTACCCCAAACTGAGTAGGTAAAACCCGGGCTAGCTCTTGACTGGTTTTTACATAAATAACAGCATCGGCCGAACTACCAGTCTCTAACCTTTTCATAACCGAAGTTGCAGGTACTATATATTGACGGGATTGCCAATACTCCTTATAAAATTGTCTATCCGTCGAACTTTGCGCCCAAAGGCTGGTTATAAACAACACTTGTAACCATATACTCAAAAGTAGATTTTTCCTCATATGCGAATTAATTACTGATTATAAGTCCTTGTAAATCTACTTCCCTTTCATGGCGGTCTCTGGCCTGAAATCGTTCTAAAAAGAATTACAAATCGTTCACTAACCAACGTTTTTCCTCACTGATTCATAACCACAACCATTAAATTAACCACAAAACTTGTGAATTGAACTATTCCCCCTCCCTTTTGGAACGATTAATTACCCCCCACTCTATAAACATACCGATACTTTAGTATCAATCTAATTTTAAAAAATCAAGTTATGAAGAAGATCTTTACTTTGTCCTTTAGCATGACATTGTTGTGCGCAATGACTTTTGGTCAATTACCTATCACTAATGGTTTCGAAACATCTGAAGGTTTCGCCACTGATTTCCTGGTTAAAAATCAAAACGACTGGAAAGACGTCAATGCCAGTACCATGTGGAAGGATATTTTCAGTAACGCCACTGCTGACAATAAAAGCTACAAATCCAAAATTACAGCCCAAAAACGCCCGGGAAGCACAGGTGTACAGTGCATGAAATTTGAAATTAACAAAGAGGCATTCATTCCACAGAAAGAAGGAAAAACACCAACAGTCAAACTACGGTCAAATACCCTAAGTCAGATCAATCCGGGTGAAAACTATGCACTCCGTCTTTGGGCTAAAACTACGAACAAAAATAACGAAGCCGGGAAAGCAGGTATCAGTGGTATTAACAACGATTTTCAACCCTTAACTGACACCTGGAAAGAATACGTATTGCCTTTCGTGGGACTGAACACACAACTGGCTCAGCTTTTCTTTGACAGCAAGGAACAAAATTGTGAGGTATTGGTTGATGACATCACCATTGAAAAACACACCCCTACAGCCATCAATGATTTGGATGCAACGGATCAATTCAACCTATACCCCAACCCCGCTACCTCGCAACTCTACCTCCAATCAGAGGGTAATATTGAGGCGGTGGAGATCTACAGCATCTCAGGCCAAAAAGTATTGGATGGAACCAATATTTCAGAAGGTCTCGACATCAGTCAGCTCCTTAAAGGGATGTATATTGTTTCAGCTACCGTTAACGGAAAACCTGTACAACAAAAATTCACCAAGAAATAGCTTTTTTCATATTTATTAAATAGCAGAATACCTTTGCAATTACCCGGTTGCAAAGGTATTTTCAAATAGAACAATAAGACGAAACATTTCTCACATAGCCACACCATGAATAATATGAATAAAGTCCCCGTATTTTCAATCTTCAGGATCTTAACATTCGTTTGCCTTCTATTACCCTTAAAGGCAAAGGGCCAAAAACAAAAGCAATCCCCCAACATTATCCTGTTTTATGTGGATGACCTGGGCTGGATGGATCTCGCCTGCCAGGGATCACAGTTTTACGAAACGCCGGCCATTGATCAATTGGCAACTGAAGGCATTCGTTTCACCCAGGGGTACACATCCCATCCCAGGTGTGTTCCTGCCCGTTATGGTTTATTAACCGGTCGTTACCCGGCCCGGGCCCATGTACCGGGAAAAGGCGGTTTGGTCCCGGAAGACGTTACCATCGCCGAAGCCCTGAAACAAGGGGGTTACACCACTTTTTTCACCGGCAAATGGCACCTGATATTCAAACACGGGAAAGCCAATATGCCGGAAAATCAAGGCTTCGACATCAACGTAGCCGGTGGAAAAGCGGGCTCACCCCCCACCTATTTCTATCCCTACCGGAAAGGAGAAAAAACAGCCGCTGGCGCCAAAGGGATGAAGAAAAATGAACTACACGGCCTGGATGAAGGCGGACAGGAAGGTGAATACCTGACCGACCGGCTGACCAATGAATCAGTGGCCTTCATGGAAAATCACGTAGCCAGTCAGCCGGACAAACCGTTCTTCCTCTTTCTTTCGCATTACGGAGTACACACACCTTTCGAAGCCAAAGAGGAACTGGTAAAAAAATACCGGCAGAAACTAAAGACCATGGAATACGACTTGCCGGAATACGAAAAAACAATTACCGGCGACACCAAATTACGACAGGATCTCCCGGTTTATGCTGCCATGATCGAGAGTATTGATCAGAGCATGGCAGAAATCACAAAGACATTAAACGATCTGGATATTGCCGATAACACCATCATCATTTTTACCGCCGATAATGGAGGTCTATCCACCAGGGGTAACAACCGTAAACTGGCCACTTCCAACTATCCCTTGCGATATGGAAAAGGATGGCTGTATGAAGGCGGCATCCGTGAAGCATACATCGTGAAATGGCCGGGGGTAACACCAGCCGGAACCACCTCCGAAGCCATCATCAACGGCACCGACATCTACCCGACGGTATTGGCCATGGCTGGCCTGGAACAACGCCCAAAAGATCATCTGGATGGCACCAATGTACTATCTGCCATTAAAGGGGAAGCATTTGAACGCCAACAACCGCTGTTCTGGCATTCACCCTTAGCGCGGCCCGGCAGCACCGGTGATGAAAACAGTAGTGCAGTGCGACTGGGCGATTACAAATTGATTGAATGGTATGACAAAGGAGAGGTAGAGTTATTCAATTTAAAAAAAGATATTGGCGAACAACACAACCTGGCTACCAAGATGCCTGACAAAACCCGGGAACTCCTGAAAATGTTGCACGATTGTAAAAAAGAGATCAATGCTGAAAAAATAGATCCGTCAAAAGGCAAATGGAAAAAGAAGGGGCATTAGTTTAATGATGGCGATAAAAGAGCATTGGATTATAATTTCACCTTGGTGGCTGAGTAGATTGACATCATGATAATATTACAGACACGGATGATTAAAAACAAATCACTCACTATTCTTAACAAGGGAATCTGCAAAAATGATGTTTCTGTTCGTATTGATAAAATAAAGGAAAAGCTTGTTATATAACAGATAATAGACCTGAATATCGATAGTTAAAAAGCAACCCCATATTTTTTCTCAACACAAAAAACGAAATTCTAAGATTAAATGTACTCACAAATAAAAAACACATCATTAGCACTATTGGCCGTAGCCATGGGAACATCGGCCTGTGCTGGTCTGTCGAAAAAGAAAAAAACAGAAGATAAAAAACCCAACATCCTGTTTCTAACCGTTGACGATTTAAAACCGGTTCTGGGTTGTTATGGCAATCAGAATGTGCTAACCCCAAACATAGACCAACTGGCCAAATCAGGGGTTACCTTCTCAAATGCCTACTGCCAGCAAGCCATTTGTGCCCCATCACGAATCAGTGTCTTCACCGGTTTACGACCCGACCGCACCAAAGTATGGGACTTAAAAACCAACATGCGCGATATGAACCCGGAAGTGGTCACCCTGCCGCAATACTTTAAAGACAATGGTTACGAAAGCGTTGGATTGGGAAAATTACTGCATGGCGCCAAAGATGATGATCCAACATCCTGGAGCATTCCATACCGGCACGACAGAGAACTGACTTATGCCGATGGATTCATCTACCCTGCCAATGGAAAGTATCAAACACCGGCCATTCACGAAGCCATGAAAAAGGCCCAAAAGCAAAAACTAAGTTGGATTCAAACCAACCGTTACCTGAAAAGTCTGGGTTTATCACCTTCAGTTGAATGCATGGATATACCCGACAATGCTTATGAAGATGGCGCCGTTGCAGAAGCCGGTATGGACTTGATGGAGCAGCTGAGTCAGGGAGACAAACCATTTTTCCTGGCTTTAGGATTCCATAAACCGCACCTCCCTTTTGTGGCACCAAAAAAATACTGGGATCTGTATGACCGTGACAGCGTTGAGTTACCCGCTTTTTCGAAAAAAGCCAAAAATTCACCAGACTATGCGTACCATAGCTGGGGCGAATTACGCAATTACTCCGACATTCCGCAACAAGGTCCTGTTCCATTGGAAAAACAGAAAGAACTGATTCATGGCTATTGGGCATCGGTCTCCTTTATGGATGCCCAGGTGGGAAAAGTATTAGCTAAACTAGATGAATTGGGCTTGAGAGAGAATACCATTGTGGTGCTCTGGGGCGATCATGGCTGGCATCTGGGTGATCATGGTATTTGGTGCAAACACACCAATTTTGAGCAAGCAACCAAAGCGCCTCTCATCATCTCTGCTCCAAGCTATGCACACGGGCAACACACCTCTTCCATGGCCGAATTTGTAGACATCTTTCCAACTCTCTGTGAACTATCAGGGCTGGATACGCCGGAAGTTCTGGAAGGAGAAAGCCAGGTTCCCGCCCTTGAACAACCTGAAACAATGGTAAAAGACTATGCTTTGAGCCAGTATCCAAGGGGTATAAATGTGATGGGATACTCTTTGAGAACCGAACGTTACCGCTTAACCGTTTGGCTGAAGGGAAAATTTCACGAAGGAATAATTCACCAAGACCCACAAGTAGAAGCCATTGAACTTTACGACTACCAGAAAGACCCCGATGAAACGGTCTCTTTGGCTACTGATCCGGCCTACACAAACACAGTAAAGACACTTAAAAGTAAATTGTTCAAACTTTTAAATTCACAAACTGCTAAATATGAAACTAAATAAACCATTGATTAACATACTTGGAATCGCCGCATTACTGTTTACGATTCCACAGGTACAGGCCAAAACAGTGTCTCTGGACAACCCGAATATTCATGTCACGGGGGCTAACTATGTATTTCCTTCACACGACAAATTACATTACTGCCGTTTTTCGGAAACCACCCTTAATGCACCTTTAAATGAAATGTTGTTCAATCCCAAAAAGGCACGCACCAACAGTGGTATCAAACTGCGGTTTAAAACAGCCAGCCCGTTTATAAACCTGACCTTTTCTCCACAAGAAGGTGACAATCGGGGATCCGAATTCGCCGTGCTGCAAAACGGCAAAATAAGCGGCAAATACGCCTTCAAGGGCGATGCCGGAAAAACAGCAATGTTACTCGAAATAACAAACGATTACCCCGGACAGGAAACCTGTTTTGAAGTGGTATTGCCCAGTTGGTCCAATGTAGCACTAACAAACATGGAGATTAACGACAAGAGTGACCTGATGCCCTTTACGCCTAAAGCAAAACCCATCTACCTGGCACTGGGTAACAGCATCACCCATGGTGTGGGACAAGGATCGGCCAGTTTCCTGACCTATCCCTACCTTTTGGCGGAAAAATTAGACGCTGACTATTACAACATGGCCGTGGGAGGCGCTAAAATATCCCCAGCCATTGCCAGACAAACGGCCGAAATGCCACAAGCTGACATCATCACCATACTCATTGGGTATAACGACATGATGTTTAACGACAAAACGGTGCCACAATATACAACCGCCTACCGTGCTTTTCTGACTGAAGTGAGAAAGAACCAGCCCAAGGCAACCATTTTTTGTATTAGTCTTACCCATACCCGGTCAACGGGTAATGAATCAACCGGTGTTGCCCCCGATGATTACCGGCAGGCGTTGAAATCGCTCATTGAGGAATTCAAAACAAATGGCGATAACAACCTGGTTTTTGTAGCCGGTGACAAAATTACCACCGAAGCCAATCTCCGACAGGACAAGCTCGATGACCTGACCCACTTCGGTATTGAAGGCGCTGCCTTGTTTGCCGAAGAGTTGCATCACATTATCTCCTCCGTTACAACATCAGAGTCCTCCCTGCCCGGTAAAGGCGAAAAAATATTGGTCCATGCTAAAAACGGACAGGTATACGTCAATCCGGGTTACGACCAACAGAAAATGGTTAATATCTTCAACCTGGAAGGAATAAGGATTGCATCTGCCAACATCGACAGAACCACCTCGTTTCGCGTGCCTTCCAAAGGCATTTACCTGGTAAACGTAACCACCGCCGATTTTTCACATCAAGCAAAGATATTGATACTGTGAAGCAATAGATCACACATCTGAACACACCACAAAAAGAGGATTTGAATACGAATCCTCTTTTTTTACCCTTCACAGATTAATATCCCATTTAAAAATGACAAAATGTAACATGTATTGATCGCTCCAAAAGTCATGGACGAGTACTTCAAACATTACATGACCTCTTCCATTTTCATGGAAGACCAAATGTAACATGTGGTGATCGCCCCAAAAGTCATGAATGAATGCTTCGAACATTACATGACCTCTTCCATTTTCACGGAAGGCCAAATGTAACATGTGGTGACCACTGCAAATTTTATGGATGAGTGCTTCAAACATTACAATACCTCTTCCTTTTCATGGAAGGCCAAATATAATATGTGTTGACCGCTCCAAATTTCATGGAGGAGTACTTCGAACATTACATTAACCCATCAACTTTTGATAGATAAAGTGTTTCCAATCATAAAGACAAATAACCATTTTACCTGTTGAGGCATCAAAGATAGAACGGGAAGAATGCTATTATCATCTGCCAACAGAAAACGAGAAACACATCCAACTAAAAACGAATACCTGTCAACCACTTCGATTCTTTTTATTAATGGGCTTATATCTGCCATCAGGTGTTTAAATACATGCCTGATATTTTTTTCACATCCCAATCTATTCCTATATTTGACTTATTCCATAACCAATAAAATCATTTAAACATGAGTGAATATTTCAATAAGGTTAAAGATTACCTACTTGACCTGGAATACGAAATTGTATCAGAAGAGGCAGGTGAAGAGTTATTTATTGTAGAAAAGGCAGAGGATGGCCTAACCAACCTGATTATTGACTGTGAAGATCCTATCCTTATCATCGAATGCTTGTTATTCGAAATGAAAGCCGGCTCAGAAGCGATCTTCAAATCATTATTAATGAAAAACCGGGAGATCGTACACGGTGCATTTGTTTTGGATGAAACGGGTAAAAAAGTAATCTACCGGGACACCCTTCAGCTTGAGAACCTGGATTTGAATGAACTGGAAGGCAGTTTGAATTCGCTCAAACTTTTATTGTCAGAGCATACCGAAGAATTAATTGAATTTTCAAAAGCTTAAAGAAACAGATAAATGGGTATTTTCAATAGATTATTCCGTGTAGGAAAAGCAGAAGCGCATGCCATTGTTGACAAATTGGAAGATCCAATAAAAATGACCGAGCAAGGTATTCGCGATCTTAAACAGGATTTGGATAAAAGCTTGCAGGCATTAGCCGAAGTGAAAGCATTGGCCATTCGCAGCAAAAAAGATTTAAACGAGAATAAAGCCAAAGCGAAAAACTATGAGCAGAAAGCCATTCTGCTGCTTCAAAAAGCAGAAAAAGGCGAGCTGGATGTAGCTGAAGCCGAGCGTCTGGCCACCGAGGCCTTAAGCCGTAAGGAAGAAGCACTGGAATCAGCTGCCAGAGCACAGGAAGAGGTGACACGTTTCGACAACAACATTGCATCGTTGGATAAAAATGTGAAGAAGCTGAAAAGCACCATCACCAGTTATGAAAATGAATTACGTACCCTTAAAGCCAGGGCACGTGTAAGCAGTGCCACACAAAAAATCAACAAACAACTCAGTGGCATTGATAGTTCGGGTACCGTTTCCATGCTTGAAAAGATGAAAGAAAAGGTCGCTCAACAAGAAGCTCTTTCCGAAGCCTATGGTGAAATAAGTATGGAAAATCGCAGCATCGACGACGAGATTGATGATGTTTTATCCGATAAGAATGTAAAGGCATCCAATTCATTGGAGGAGCTCAAAGCCAAACTGAAAAACAAAAGCGAATAAAGGATAATTTAAATGGGACTTTTCGACTTTTTTAAAAAGAAGGAACCGCATTACGACATTACCAACATCCGTGTTCATGACCTGGATGTTGGTTTTGTTTTTGATTACGACCTTTCAACCTGGGTAGTTGAAGCCATGATGGAATATGACTGGGGCGACAATTATTTCACCCGGGAATTTCAAATTAACAACGGAACAGAGATCCGTTTCCTGGGAATTGAAGAGGACGATGAACTGGAAATCTCCTTCATGAAGAAGATTAAAGTAAGAGCCATACAGGAGGATCTGCTCGAAATTCTTATCGATCGCCAGGAACCGCCCAAAAAAATTACCCATGACGGCATCACCTATTTCCTTGAGAAAGAAGCACCTGGTTACTTCCATAACATTTCCAAAGGTGATGACTGGGAAGAATTTCGTTCATGGGATTTTGAAGACGCAAATGGGAACCATCTGCTTTGTATTGAACAGTGGGAAGAAAAAGAGTTTGAGGCGTCCATAGGTAAACGTGTGAAAGAATTTGAGATCTCAAACATATTGCCGGGCGAGGACCAATAAGAACCTTACAGGATTAAGATAGTTCGTTGATCCTTTTGAATACCTGACAAATAATTGGTAGCGAAACAAGCATCGAAATGGTTAGTGTGTAATAAATACTTCCTGAGATAACGATCTATTGTATAACCGAATTGATTACCTAAATATCAAATACAATGAACAACGGAATTGCCAAAGCAATTATCATCTTTATTATTGGATTTATTGTCATTAAATCCTGTAGTAACAGATCAGACCGCCGTAGCGAAAGTTCCTCTACACTCAGTACCTGGGAAAAATCGCCGGTAGACAATCTAATTCGATCCTTGGCTGATGAAAAAAACTTCTCCATCATTCTGTTTGACATGGATGCACGTGATGGAAAGTATTATCACCAATACAATGTAATAGTTGAGAAGCCGGATACGGTACAGGCACAACAAACCGACTGGGCCGAGGTATCTGATGTGTTTTTCCAGGCAAATGTCAATAATATGGGCATGGAGATTGCCACCAAAAAGGATGGCACCCTGACCAAACAAGCCAGTCCGGCCGGCTATAACCATTATGTGGGTAATCCCAAATACGGCCGCTGGACAGAACGCAACGGGGGCTCATTCTGGGAGTTCTATGGCCGTTATGCCTTTATGTCATCCATGTTCAACATGATGGCTTATCCAGCGCGTCGCTCTTATTATGATGATTACTACCGCGGTGGTTATTATGGCTCACGCCCCTATTACGGCCCTTCCGGACGAAACATATATGGCACGAAAAGCTATACATCATCCAAGACCGGACGCACCAGCACCTGGGGATCAAAACCATCTTCTTTCAAAGAAAGTGTACGCAGCAAAGTTTCCCGATCAGCTACCCAAAGCAGCTCACGAAGATATTCATCCGGCAGCAGAAGCTCAAGGACAAGCCGCAGTTCATCGCGTTACAGCAGTTCATCATCACGTAGCCGGAGCGGCGGATATGGCAAATAATCTTAACCCGAAAAAAGAGAGAATATGACATTTTCAGATATTTCAAACATCTTATACGATGCCGTGGTATACATTGCCGTTGGGTTTATTATTTTCTACCTGGGCAAATTGGTTTATCAGCTTGCCAACAGAGACTTTAATGTCAAAGAGGAGCTGGTAGAAAAAGATAACCTGGCCTTTGCCTTTGCACATGTGGGCTACTTCATCGGCTTGCTGGCGGCCATCGGCAGTGCCATTGTCGGACCTTCACGCGGATTGCTCTACGACATCATGGACATTGCCATTTATGGTGGTTTGGCCATTGTCCTGCTCAACATCTCCATCTGGCTCAATGACAAAATCATCTTACGCAAGTTCTCGGTTAAGAAAGAGATCATTACCGACCGCAATTCCGGCACCGGTGTGATAGAAGGCGCCATTGCCATCTCGGCCGGGTTGATCATCTTTGGAGCAGTAACCGGTGAAAGCGGTAATTTAATCCAGGGCCTCACCTCAGCTGTTGTATTTTGGCTGGCAGGACAAGTTGCCTTGTTCATAACCGCCGTGGTTTACCAATTCATCACCCCATATGATATACACGAACACATCGAAAAAGACAATGTAGCAGTTGGGGTAGGTTTTGCCGGTGCCCTCATCGCCATAGCCAACCTCATCCGCCACGCCTTAATGGGTGATTTCGAAGGATGGGGCGTCACTTTTACAGAAGCCGGCTTCGAGCTTGCTTTAGGTTTCATCTTATTGCCGGTAATGCGCTTTTTGACCGACAAAATACTATTGCCCGGCGAACGGCTGACCGATGAAATAGTTCATCAGGAACATCCCAATGTGGGAGCAGCCATCATTGAAGCCTTTGCGTATATAGGTGGATCGGTATTGATAACCTGGTGCTTATAGCACACATAATATCGTCTCCAAAAACCCCGGATTTACCGGGGTTTTCATTTATACAGCAGATCATCAGACTTTGACCAATAGATCTTAGACAAAAATTCAATACGGATATTTTAACGCGATGACAATCACAAAATCAATAAATGTATAAACCACAAATAATCTGTATTTACAAGAAATTAAAAGAACAGAAGCACCTCGTTACGAAAATCTAACAATCTATTGTCTATCATCTAATGTCTAATCCTCTATTATCTAAAATTCATTCATCTGTTTGCATTCATGTTTAAGATCAAAAACAAATATTCCGCCATCTTAAAGGCCGCCATCTTTGCCACCGGATTCAGTGGCATTGTGGCCGAATATCTACTTTCAACGCTGGCCACCTATTTTCTGGGCGATTCCATCTTTCAATGGGCCATGATCGTCTCCTCCATGCTCTTTACCATGGGGATCGGCAGCCGTATCAGTAAGCAGTTGAAGGTTAACCTTACCGGAAAATTCCTGATGTTGGAGTTTGGCCTCTCCCTGTTGGTCTCCTTTGCACCACTGATTGTCTATACGGCCTCTGCCTATACCGATTCAATAGGTATTCTCATTTATCTCTTCTGTTTGCTCATTGGCACACTAATAGGCATGGAGATTCCTTTGGTAATGCGTATCAACAATGAATATGAAGAGTTAAGGGTAAACATCTCCAATGTAATGGAAAACGACTATTACGGGAGCTTGCTCGGAGGTGTCTTTTTTGCCTTCATTGGCTTGCCCATAATGGGCTTAACCTATACGCCTTTCCTCCTCGGCGTGGTTAACTTTTCAGTCGCCGTGGGGGTTTACTACTTTCTGCGCAAAATGATAACGCCATCGTTTCAAAAACCAGTTACATTATCCATTGTTGTAGTTTCAGCTGTTTTGATTGGCGGAGTATACCTGGCTGATCCAATCATTCAGTACGGGGAACAACAAAAATATAAGGACAAGGTGGTATATGCCGAACAATCGAAATACCAACGCATTGTTATAACACAATGGAAAGATGAACATTGGCTCTACCTAAACGGCAATCAGCAACTCTCCTCCATGGATGAAGTCATGTATCACGAGCCCCTGGTGCACCCGGCCATGACACTGCATCCTCATCCAAAGAACATCCTCATATTAGGCGGCGGGGATGGTTGTGCCGTTCGCGAAGTATTGAAATACCCCTCTGTGGAAAGCATTAAGCTGGTAGATCTCGATCCGGCCATGACCAAACTGGGCCAACAGCACCCGGTATTGGTTAACATGAATAAAAACTCCATGCACGATCCCAAACTGACCGTCATCAATGAAGATGGTTACCACTATCTCGCCGACAACCGGGACTTTTACGATGTGGTAATCATCGACCTCCCCGATCCGCGAACGGTAGAGCTGGGCCGCCTCTACTCTGCTGAATTCTATCGTACCTGTTATAAACACCTGCGTCCCGAAGGCGTCATAGTTACCCAGGCAGGCAGTCCCTATTTTGCCACCCGGGCTTATAGCTGCATCGTTAAAACCATGCAAGAGGCGGGATTCAAAACCATTCCCCTGCATAACCAGGTCATCACGCTGGGAGAATGGGGCTGGTCGCTGGGACTAAAAACCGATCGACCGGTTGACTTAAAGAAGCAGCTGCGAGCCATGTCTTTTGACCAGGTTTCAACGCAATGGATCAACAATGAGGCCATGCAACTGATCACCTCGTTTGGGAAAGATATCTTCCCCGGCTTCAAGGATTCGGTGAAAATCAATCGCATTCACGATCCGGTGTTGTACAAATACTATTTAAAAGGTAACTGGGATTTGTACTAAATTCATTAGATCGTTAGATTTTAGACAATAGACCTTAGACTTATTTATATCTGACCTGATGAATAGCAACAGGTATATTTAAATTCCACTTAAACAATTTGCCAATTCTCCCCGAGGGAATGATCAAATAGTTTAATGATCAGTTACAAAACTCATATATTAGCAAATCAGATTACCAGAAAAGGAAAATGAACAAGCATATAGAAGCAAAAGATCTTCCGCCACAAGTGTTCAACCTTAAAGGTTGGATAAAGCTTATTGATGAAAAACAGTTACAATTGGTTTTTAACGAGTTATTACAAAAGGCCGGTTTTAAGATACTCGACTTTTCCACGCATCAGTTCCCGCTAAATGGCTTTACTGCCTATTGGCTGCTGGCCGAGTCGCACCTGGCCCTGCATACCTTTGCCCAAAGTGGCTGGTGCTATGTGGAACTGACCAGTTGTAACAGATCAAAAGCTGAACGATTTAAAACATACGCGGCCGATCTGTCATATGTCATCAGATGGGTATCGGAAATTACCGAATACAGTTGCGAACCCACGGAAACATCACACTTATAACACATCAATTTGAAGTATCTTGCTCATTCCCGGATGATGCATAAAACAAATCAACATGAAGAAAAAGACAGGATTAATCCTTGGATTCATAGTCTATCTGATTCTCATTTATGTTATATCAATCTTTGAAAAAAGTCATCCCGATGCCAATATTAAATCCGTTTACGATGCATTATGGTATGCCATTGTCACCCTCACTACCGTGGGCTATGGCGATTTTTATCCGGTAACTCCATTGGGAAAAGTAACCGGATTATTTATCATACTTGGCAGCCTGGGATTGATCGGCTATGTAATTGGAGATGTAACCAGCAGAATTAATAGTTATATGGAAAAGAAAAAAACAGGTTTCTTCGGTACACATTTCGAAGGCCATTACGTTATTATTGGCTGGAGCGAATTTGGTCGCAAGGTAGCTGACCAGATATTTCCCGCCGGACACAAAGTGGCATTTGTGACCAACTCAAAAAATGATCTGGAGTTATTAAAAAACCTCTATCCCCATGACAGATGCTTCGGCATGTTTGCCGATTATAATAATATTCAGGCCTACGAGAAGGTGAACATCACCAAAAGCAAAGCAGTGTTCGTCAACTTTAAGGATGATACCGAGACGCTGGTCTTCGTGCTGAATCTTAAAAAAGAATACCCCAACCTCAACATCATCATCAACTGCAGCAACCCCGACCTCAAGCAAACCCTTATCAATACCGGCACCAAACATGTGGTTTCACGCAATGAAGTGGCCTCACGCATGGTAGCCAGTTACCTTTTCGAACCCCATGTAGCCGAATACACCGAGGATTTGATATCTACCAGCATTCGCAAGGAGGACCAGGACATTCAGCAATTCAAGGTTATTAATGGCAATCCTTATAAGGGCATGCCCTATTTCGATGCCTTTGTGCAGATGAAAAAAGAACTCAATGTTATCCTCATTGGTCTGGTCATCGATAATAAGGTAGTGAAAAACCCCGCCGATGATCAAATTATCCGGGAAGGACACTACCTCATCCTCATCTCATGTGGCAATGACAAAGAGAAACTCGAAACTGTTTTTGGCACACATGAGGGGGTGTAAAGCAATTGCGGTAATATAAAATTCATTCCCTTGTTCTTTTTCCTTTTTTAAGTTAGCTATTGGCTGCTGTTTAATCTGGATGAAGTCAGAGATCATTATTTTTTCATGTATTCCTTTCTGATTTGTTTCATTTCCAGCGCAAGGTCGATCATGGGCATCTTTAAGTCAATCATAGCCATCTCAACATGAATCATTGACATGTCGACCTGAATCATTGACATGTTAGAGTCAATCATTGGCATCTTAAGATCGATCATACCCATCTCAACATGAATCATTGTCAGGTGTGACTGAATCATTGTCAGGTCAACATGAATCATTGACATGTCGGCCTGACTCATTGACAGCTCGAGGTCAATCATACCCATCTCGAGTTCGATCATAGCCATCTCTGGATCGATCATACCCATCTCGAGATCAATCATAGCCATCTCAACGTCGTTCATAACCATCTTAAGGTCGTTCAGACACATCTCGAGGTTGTTCAGACCATTCTAATATTTGTTCTAACCTATCTGTGGTTCAGTCATAAGCTTCGCTATCCCGTTCTTTTCTTATCCATCTTGGTTCTTTTCCTTATCGACTCTGCGCATATCATTCTCGTTTTCGATCTTACCTTTCAAGATTTCGCTCTCCCTTATTTCTATTTATTTCTACCCAATTTCAACTTGTTTCTGTTGGAAATATTCATAAAAATGTACCCTGTCTTTTTTCCTCTCAGTGACTACTTACACTCTTTACCTTCGCTTACGCTATTACCTTATTGTTTACTGTTTATTGTTCTCGGTCTACTTTTATCTATTAACAGTATTTTTCTATCTTGACCTTATTACCAACTAATTCTTTCACCTCCCTACCTTGGTTTCCTGTACTGCTTTTTAGTATTCCTACTATCTTATTTCGTGTATTTTTATATCTTTCACATTATTTCATTTCCATTATGATGCTTCGTCATGAGTGTTAATAATTTCGCAAATTAATTTTCCGTTATAACTTTGTTTTTTATATTATTTCACATTTTTTTTATTGCGGCTCATATTTTGTTTTTTAAATCCTTTAACTTTTTATTTTTATTTCTGAATAGTTATCTCTTAACATTTCAATTTGTTTTATATTTGTCCTACCTGCCATGAACACGTAATTTTTTTTATATTTTTAAACCTAATTCCCTAATAAATACAATCTAAATGATCAAATATAATCCGTCAAACAATAAAATAGTTAGACCGAGAAAACGATACTTCGGTGGTGTTTGTGAAGCATTAGGATCAAGATATAATTTTGCTCCAATTTGGTTTAGATTAATATTTTTATTGGCGACTTTACTACTCACCTTTCCTCCATTAATTTACATCTTCCTTTGGTTTAGTTTTCCAAACTATCAAGAGTGTAGCAATAAAAAGGAAAGAAATATTTATCAACTAAATGGACTTATCTTGGGAGCAATAATTGGAGCAGCTATTGGTTTTTTTGGACCTATTCTAATTTTCGGAATGATTTCTGGGCTTATTCTTTTATTCCTTGGCTTTATCGGACTTCCAATAGGAGCTTTAACTGGCTTTATGATCGGAAAAGGAATTGTTGAGCGAAAATAATGGATAATTAAAAAACTACTAATTTTCTGTTTACATCTTATCACCTCCCAGCATGAGTATGGATCTCTCCTAATTTTAAATAGATAACTCTCAAAGACAACTATTTTTCAATATCATACGACTAATTATCAAAGAGCCTTTAATACATTCCCCACTTAACCATTCAACCTCTCTGCTTGTTTCCAATAAATGCCCAATCAACCTCAATTTTATCCAATTACAAATAAGACAACAACCATATAAGAGTATCTCTCCTTTTATCCATTTTAATATATATTTCTTAAGGTGCCCATTCCTATCCTTGAAGGATAGAAAGTTTATAACTAATCGATATAATTCAAGTTTTCGACTCTGGAAGAGTCGCATCGAACCTGATTAATGTTCACATTCCTTCATGCGACTCCGCCGGAGTCGGCTTTTTGTTGATCTTCTACCTATAAACCTTTGATGCCGCTGGCATCTGTATTATTTTATAAGATTGAATCTTATTATTATTCGATCCTTCTATCCTCTATTTTGCCCGCTACATAATTTCCTATCTCTCAAAAAAGGGATGCCCAATTTAATAAGCACCCCTTTTTTATAATTAAATGATATATTCTCCGTTCTTCCCTACAAAGATTTCTTCGGTAATACAGGGCCGGTTTTCCTGAGCCAGTCATCAATGCTTTTGGTCAGCCGGGTGGTTATTTCAGGATACTTATCGGCAATATTATGCAGGTTTTTGGGATCTTTCTCCTCATCAAACAGCAGGGAAGCGTCGTCTCCTTTAATCAGCCGGTAACGACCATCGGTGGCCATTACATATCCATCAATTTCTCCGAAGGCTACTTCACGTACACTCTTTGTTTTTCCGGTCAATATTGGTACTAAGCTATTACTGGTTTTACAATGCGTTAACTCAGCTTTTGGTGCTTTGGCCACATCCAGGGTGGTTTGTATCAGGTCAATGAGTTCCACGGGCGCCTTTACCACCTTATTGCTTTTAAACCGGGGTGGATAAGAAACAATCAGGGCCGGATTGGTAATCTGACGATACAATGTTCCTTTATGGTTACGTTGATGATCACCCAACATCACGCCCTGGTCGGAGAAGAACACAATGATGGTATTCTCGAATTGTCCGTTCTGTTTAAGGGCCTCAATTACCTTCCCCACCTGCCGATCCATGAATGAGACGGCTGCACAATGGCCGGCCTGCTCCTTTTTATGTTTTTCCTCATTGGTGGATAACCTGGTTTTCTTCACCAATCCTTCGGGCGCTACGAAATCGGGGATGGTAGTACCCGGCATATCGGCGGTGTTAAATGGTTCATGATAGGGCTTTGCCACGTCATAGGGACCATGAGGCACCGAGTAGTTCAGCCACAGGAAGAAGGGATGCTTCTCCCGGTATCCGTTCAGAAATTCCTCGGCATTCTTTGTGAAAAAACCATCCAGATAGGCTTCTTCCGGCAAGGTGGAGATCTCCGGGTATTCATTAATGAACTGTTCCAACCATCCTTTCTCCTTCAGGAAACTCAGGTACCAATCCTTATCGGCCGCATGCGGTTTTTTGGCCTTACGGGTTAACACCACACGTCCTTCGGTCACCTGGGCAAAATCAAATCCCATCTGTGAACGCATGGCTTCCGTTTTATCTTTATTCTCCAGAAATGGCCGGATGTGGCATTTACCAATCCAGGCGGTGTAATAGCCGGATGCCTGCAATCCCTTTGGAAACGTCCACACATCTTTGGGCAAAGACCGCATTTCCCCGTTATTATAAAATCCCAGGTTATGGGGATAAAGACCGGTCATGGTAGAGTTACGCGATGGACCGCACATCATCCCCTGACACACGGCATTTTCAAACCTTACTCCCGACTGGGCCAGCTTATCCACATGGGGCGTTTGCACCACATTACTGCCAAAACAGCTGAGGTATTCGTGGTTCAAATCATCCACTTCGATAAAGACAATATTGGGCCGCTTATCCCTTTTGCCGGCCGCATGCAAGTTGACAACCAGCAATTGCATGACGATGATGGCTGTTATAACTTTTAGTTTTACCATAATAGATTAATAAAATTAGTGTTTATGAGAATTTGTCACCATTTGATAACCTGATAATTTACAAGAGAGCTATCCGGTGTTACGCATAACTTTCTGCAAAGGCCGTATTAAGTTGGCGGAGCCTTACCTGGCGCCTTTTTGTGTGACATATGCGATGAGTTATTGGGTATTTGTAATTATTAATGGTTGCATCTCATCTGCGTTAGTCCGTTGTAATCATGTAGATTACCTTAAAATATAGTATTGTTTTTCAATCCTTAATAAAGACACATTATCCTAACTTATTTTTTTATTTCTCTTTGCGCTCAAGCCGCGCAGGCTTTTACTTTTTTTCAACAGTAAAAAAAAGTAAACAAAAAATGCCGCCGCTAACGTTAAATCCCTAAAAATTGAGCCCTGCCCCTAAAATCAGGTAACTCGCTCCGCTCAAACAGACCTGATTTCTTTACGGTTCAAGCCCCAATTTTCTTAACGGAATTTCCCGAAGTCGGAATGTAATTACACAATAGAAACCCCGATTATAAAATCATGGATTCAACTTCAATAGGAATTCTATATTTTAACCGATAAATTGATTTGGATTTAGCTATACTAATTTTCAAATCATTCGCAGTTATCTATAAACCAAACCTGTAATGACAACGGATAATTATATAACCAATAACCGTTAATCATCTTATAATCTGACTAACGGTTACCAGCCGATAACCTTTCTTCTTCCACACAGGCAAAAGCACCTTCAACGCTTTTAAGGTATAGGGCCGTTCATGGCACAATATGATACTCCCGTCGGGTATCTCCCTGCTCAGGTTCTCCACAACTACCTCGGGGTCGACATTCATTTTAGCATCACGGGCATAAATATCCGCGGTTATGATTGTCAACCCGTTCTTCTGGCTAATCGCATCAATGTATGGGTTGTGTTTAAGAAAAGGGGGCCGGAACGAAACCGGCCGGTATGCCAGCGAATCTCTGAAAAATTGCTGAAACCGCTCTATTTCCATCCGTGCATCAGCCGTATCTAAAGTTGTTAATCGCTGATGCGACCAACTGTGATTCCCAATCTCATGTCCCCGCTCCAGGATCTCTTTGCAGAGATCTGTTTGTTGTATCGACTTTTTACCGATATGAAAAAACGTCACCTTGACATCATAGTGCTCAAACAGCTCCAGAAAAGACTCTGTCAGTTCACCGGCGGGACCGTCGTCAAGGGTAAGAGCAATCGTTCTTGTCTTCCTACATTGGGCATGGCCAGCCAGGAGACAACCTCCCAGCAGAACCAATAACAACAGACTTTTTATTCTTCGCATTGTTGTTGTTTAAAGAATCGTTGTGCTTGTTTTGCCATCTTTTTCAAGATCTTCTCATATTGCGGATCAGCCACGTGATTAACCGTTTCCAGAGGGTCCGATTCATAATCATACAACTCCTCGGCCACAATCAAATCTTCATAAAAGGGTTTATTCGATCGGTACTCATCTTTCAGCCACACAACATACCGGTAACGTTCGTTTCTGAAAGCATATCCCATCAATACCTTTCGTCGGTGAAACTGGCTCACGGCATAAGGTTTGACAGTCTTCACCTTCCCTTTCATCAAAGGAACCAGGCTTAAACCATCCAGTGTTTTGGGCGAAGGCATCCCTGCCAGATCACAAACGGTGGGAAAAACATCCACGAACTCCGTGGGGGAAGTTGTTTTACCCCCAAAGTTATCTCCCATGGATATGATCAATGGTGACCGGGTAGCCTGTTCATAGTTGGTATGCTTGCACCACATGGCATGATCGCCCAGATGCCAGCCATGATCGCCCCACAATACAATAACGGTATTCTCTCTTAATCCCGTCTTCTCCAGATGATCCAATAAAAGCCCTATTTGCTGATCAATGAAAGAGACACAGGCATAATAGCCATGTATCAGTTCTTTCTGTTTCTCCATTGAAATGGGCACATCATACTCTTTAGGGATATCGTTGTACAGGCTGCGTAATTCCCACCCGGGTTGCAAGGCAAAATCGGGCGCACCAGCCGGTTTATCCCTAAAAGCAGCCAGCTTGATGCTGTCGCGGTTATACAGATCCCAATATTTTTCAGGGGCTACAAACGGCAGGTGCGGTTTATGAAAACCCACCGCCAGGAAGAACGGTTTTTTATCGGCCGACAACTCATCCATAAGCCGCATACCCCTGATAGCCACCTGTCCATCCAGTGTAACACTATCGGGGACGTCGGCACATTCGGTGGCTACCCGGTTTGTTTCATGGATATATCCTCCCCCGGTAACGCTTGCCCCTTGCATATTGACATAAGGCCTGGTCCAGGATAATGAATCGTGCTGCTTATCCACTGAACGCAAATCAAATACTTTTCCCACTGCCGCCGTCTGATATCCCTTCTCCATAAAATATTGCGGCATGGTCAGGATATGCGGATTCTTGTCACGGATCAGGGTTTTCAAGTCCCAAACCCGGGTGTAATCGGGTCGTTTACCGGTCAACAGACTGGCCCGTGTTGGGGCACATACAGCCTGCTGACAATGGTTATTCATAAAAACAAAACCTTTCTGTGCCAACTGATCAATGTGAGGTGTTTTTACCTCGGAATGACCATAACACCCCAGCACCGGTTTTAAATCATCCACAGCGATAAACAGCACATTCTTTTGCCCGGCAACCGACATGATTGGTAAAGCTGCCGCAAGTGTTAAATAAAATTTTCGGGAACTTTTCATTAAAAAATTGTTCAACAAATCATTAGGTTTTAGACAATAGATATTAGACCGATTTAAACCATGCTTATTTGTACCTTCATAACATCTTCAGCTATCAAATAGCACAAATTGATTCCCGGCCAATTACTAAAGTTTAAAGCAATTATTTATTTCACCCAGGCGTGCACATCCTTACGCCAGTCGTGAATCAATGTCAGTAATTCATCCCTTACTCCAGGTAATTGCTCCGATAAATCATGTGCCTCTTCCAGGTCGTTTTCCAGATCATATAATTCGGCGCGGTGCTCATCGTAAAACTCAATAAGCTTATAGCGTCCTTTTCGCACCGCGGTACAATTGATATCACCGGTGGCATGTGGCCGCGCCACGGGCGAATGCCAGAAGATAGCCCGCTCTTCATGGGGATTGGATTTATTCTGAAGCGCCCAGACAAAGCTTTGCCCATCCAAATGCGCCTTTGGCTTTAAAGGCTGGTTAACCATTTCGAGTATGGTGGGGAAGAAATCGGTTCCGGTAACCATGGCATCGGATTTAGTTCCGGGCTGGGTAACCCCCGGCCATTTAACAATCATGGGTTCCCGCACTCCTCCGTCATAGAGGTGTCCTTTCCCGGCCCGCAGCGGAATATTGGAGGTAGCCACTCGCCTGGGATTAAAGCCCCGGTTGGAGAGTCCCCCGTTATCAGAGAAAAAGATGATGATGGTGTTGTCCAGCTGCCCCAGCTTCTCTAATGTCCGGGTGATCCGTCCCAGGCTCTCATCCATGCTGTAGATCATGGCAGCATAAACCGGATCATCTTGTCGCATTTTGGTTGTTCCGGTCCCTTCCGGAATAAACTCCGGACCATCATATTTCATGGTCTTTAATTTCTCCCGGAACTTTTTAATATAAGCCTCTTTTGCCTGCAAAGGTTCATGAATGGCATAATGTGACACATAAGCCAGGAAAGGTTGTTCGGGATACTCGGTACAATGTTGCTCCAGGAAATGAATGGTTTCATCGGTAATACGATCGGTCAGGTATTCCCCTTCTTCCCCTTTTTCCAGGCCTTCAATAGGGCTTTTCTTCCCGGCCTGAGGACCCACATTATAGGGATAGAAATAAGAGATCGGCGATCCGGCATGGCCACCGGCGATATTCACATCAAATCCCACATCCTGGGGTAAGGTACCAGCCGTTGCCAGGTGCCATTTCCCGGCAAAAAAAGTAGCATAACCGCCATCTTTCATAGCATTGGCCAGGGTATATTCATCGGCTTTTAATTTCCCTTCATCACCGGGACGCAACTTTATATTGCCCGGAGCTTTCAGTTTCCCTTCTCCCGGTCCGGGCATCTGGGCCCTGGCCGGATAGCGTCCGGTAATGAGTGAATAACGGGAGGGCGTACAACGGGGATGGGTTGCATAAGCATTGCTGAAGCGCATACCCTCCGTGGCTAACTGATCAATATTGGGTGTTTCGTAAAAGGAAGAACCCTGATAATTAGCATCCATCCATCCCATATCATCCACCAGAAAATAGAGGACATTGAATGGCTTTTCGCTCTTTTTAGATCCTTTTCCACAACCAAACAGCATCAATAATGGAAGGATTAATAACTTAAATTGAATTTTATTTCGTTTCATAAGGATTTGTAATTGGCAGATAAGCAATTAATTCATTACAGTTTCAAAGTTACCTGGTAAACATCTCACACATAAGTGAAAAAAAACCACTTAAGCATGGTGACTTAAGTGGTTTCTGCTGCTTATTAATACTGGTTGGCGTGTCTGTAATCGCCAAACGGATGTTTCACCGTTCTTTTCAAAGGAATTTCCATTCCATGGGTTCTTTCCAACCAATCATAGAGATCGGTAGCCAAATCTTTGGCTATATCCTGGTACTCTTCCTGTCCCATCAGGTTATACATTTCATCCGGATCATTCTTGATGTCATACAACTCATTCTGATCCCAGATACCCTGGTAGCGTATGTATTTATATTCATCGGTCCGAACACCAAAAACGGTAGGTGTCATCGGGAAATCGTATTCCCAGAAATATTCATAATAGATACGGGTACGCCAATCGGTTTCATCACCCTTTAACAGTTGAATAAACGACTTACCAGGCATATAGTCAGGCTTCTTTAATCCGGCACATTCCAGAATGGTTGGGGCTACATCCACATTTTGCACCATTCGTTCAACGGTTTCGCCGCCTTCAAATATTTCAGGACATCGCACCAACATAGGTACTTTCACCGACTCTTCATAAAAATGGCGCTTGTCAATTAAGCCATGCTCTCCCCAACTGAAACCATTATCACCCATGTAAATGACCAGGGTCGACTCATCCAGCCCGTTAGCTTTCAGCCAATCCATCACGGTACCAATACTCTCATCCACGCCCAAAAGTGTTTCACAATAACGTTGCAGATTCTCATCAAAATCACCTTGACCATGGTACATATAATCAACACCATGCCAGCTGTGACGTTGTTGTTTTACCCACTCGGGCCATTTCAGATCCTTATACTCATCCGTTGCTGTCTGTGAATAAGTGGCAGGACGTTCAATGGTTTTTCCATCATAAACGCCTTCGTGTCGTTTTGCCGGTTTAAAATGGCAATGCACGGCTTTATGCGACAAATACATAAAGAAAGGCTTGTCTTTATCCCGGTTATCCAACCAATCGATGGCATGCTCGGTTAACAAATCAGTGATATAGGTCGTATCACTGTATTGCACCCGTTTTCCATCAATATTCAGGTTAGGCGCATAGTATTCACCCTGTCCTTTAAAGCTTTCCCAATGATTGAAGCCTGGACGCGGATCATCATTTTCATCTCCCATGTGCCATTTTCCAAAGAAGCTTGTTTGATATCCGGCTTGCTGCAAATATTCCGGGAAATAAGTGAGGTTACCCGGATCGGGCGCCACATTATCCACAATGGTATGAACGTGAGAATACTGACCGGTAAGAATACTGGCCCGGCTGGGGGAACACAAAGAGGTGGTCACAAAAGCATTTTTCATGTAAGCCCCTTCATGTGCCAACTTATCCATATTAGGCGTCTCCAGCCAGGGTACCTTACCGGTAAACCCCATGTAATCGAACCGGTGATCATCCGTAAGGATAAAAATCACATTCCGCTTCCTGGTATTTTTCAATTCAGGTAAATGCAGATCCGCTTGCTCCGATTGATTGGTCTGAGAAGTGGTACATCCCCCGATTATCCCTGCAAAAGCAGTTAGATAAGCTAAACTATTTTTCATTCTATATTTCTTTTCTGAATGGATTATTCAATCACTGGCTGTAAAGCGCCAATTTCATAGGTACCAGCCTGAAGAAATTGTACTTTTAATTTCCATACACCTGACGCAGGTATCTTAAAACTCACATCAGAAGCTTTCTTTCCCTTTCGGGGCTTGATTTTAGAGCCCAAACGTTGTCCGTTGACAGGTCCCAGCACCATTTTTATATCCCCGCCTTTGGCAGCAACCTTCCATTGTACCGTTTGTCCTTTCTGTAATTCCAGACCGCCTTTCAAGGCAATGGCCACATCCCAGGGATTCTTACCCGGTTTTTTCACATTAACCAGCAATCGGCCATCCTTTACACTAAACCCGGCATCTGCACCATTACGGGCAATCACGTCCCAACGTGTCTCCCAGTCAGATCCAAAAGAGAGGTTGGTTACCGGCTGTATTGTTTTGGATTTTTTAATGCCTTTCTTCTCTGTTCGATCAGGATTACAACCGGCATTTTTCAACTGTTGATTTTGTTCTTTCACAAACGCCTTGAAATATTGCATCAGCTGCTCACGCACCTTTTTAAACTTCCCGGACTTATAGAGATTGACCGTCTCCAGGGGATCTTCCTGGTAATCGTAAAGTTCACCGGCTACAATACGCTGTTCATCAAATGGCATATAAGTCCGGTAATTATCTTTCAACCACAAAGTCAACCGGTAACGATCGGTGCGTATGGAATACCCTTCGTTACTGCCGCGTCCAAACTGACTAACCGCATAATCTTTCACTTTGTAATTCGTATTTTCCAAGGCAGGTACCAAACTTTCCCCCTGAAGCTGCGTGGGGGTATCAATACCTGTCAGCTCACAAAGCGTAGGGAAAACGTCGACAAACTCAGCCGGATGACTGTATTCACCTTTTTCACCCGATGGTGTGGTAATAATCATTGGTACACGGGTAGCATGCTCAAAATTGGTATGCTTGCACCACAAGGCATGGTCACCCAGGTGCCAGCCGTGATCACCCCACAATACCACCACGGTATTCTTATCCAGTCCCAGCTCTTTCAACTGATCCATTAACTTACCCACCTGGGCGTCCACATATGAGACACTGGCATAGTACCCGTGAATCAATTCGCGCTGCTTGTCTTCCGGCACATTATCAGTAAATATATCAGAGAAGGAAGTTAATGGCGGAATATCGGTGTAAGAATATAATTCACCCGACTTGTGATAGGCCATCTCCACGCCATCCTTCACAGCATGGGGATATTCAGCCAAATGAACCTCGTCCCTTTTATACATATCCCAGTATTTCTTTGGGGCGGCAAAGGGCAAGTGAGGGCGTTTAAAACCTACCGCTAAGAAGAAGGGCTTCTTCTGTTGTGACAGTGTTTTCATGTACTGTAAGGTATTGTTACAGATCTGACCATCGATGTAAGCTTCGTCCGGTACATCGGCACATTCTGTGGAAGGCTTAAATTGCTTCGTTATATAGCCGTGCATATTCTTCACCCCTTTGGCTTTGCCCTCTTCTTCCAGCTTGTGCACAATTTGCTTGTTCTCCTCTAACGCATAATAGGACAAAGCCGGCGGGCCATAGGGTTCAGGATAGGTATATTTCGCACTTTCCGAATAAGGGATACTCCAGGATTGATCATCATACTGTTTATCCACACAACGCGGATCATAGATCTTTCCCACTGCCACGGTGGTGTAGCCGTTTCCCTTAAAATGCTCCGGCAAGGCTAATATATCGGGGTTTACATCCCGCATACGAGTCTTCAGGTCCCAGACACCGGTATAATCAGGCCGCATACCGGTTAGGATACTGGCACGTGAAGGCCCGCAAATAGCTTGCTGGCAATGGGCATTGGTAAAAACCACGCCACTGTTAGCGAGTTTATCAATGTTTGGTGTTATCATGTAATCATGACCATAACTACCGATCAGCGGTTTTAAGTCATCCACGGCGATAAACAACACATTTGGCCGTTCCTGGGCTACCATTGACATAGACATGGTAGCGGAAAGGCCAAATATTAGATTTTTTATTCTTAAACTCATTACTTTGATTTTAAAGTTCGCTGTAATTCTGGAGGTTAATAGGTCTATAGCTAATAGCCCCATAGACTTTAGACTTGTAGATAATAACGGGCCTATAGATGTTTATCATTTAAATATCATTTCCCGGATAAATCGTCTGATAATTGATTATTCTTAATCAAAAGTTAATCATTTGTATTGGAAATAACCCGGACAGCTTCCACCATCCAGGTTATTTCAATCCTCCGTTATAATAATTCGACTACTACCTGGTGTACCTGTCCCGGATTTGAAACAGGCAACACATTTCCTTCAATTTCTTTATCATCGAGCAGCAGGCGCTTCACGCCATTTCCCTTAGGACCTGCAATGACATTGATATTATATATAACCCCACGAAATTGTCGTTGTATGGTATAATCACCTAATGCTTGTGGCACACAGGGATCAATTCGCAATCCGTCATAATCGGGCTTTATTCCAAGTATATATTGTGAGATGGCATAGAAATTCCAGGCTGCCGTGCCGGTTAACCAGGAGTTTTTAGCTTCTCCGGGTTTAAAGGCATCTTTTCCGGCAATCATCTGAGCATATACATAGGGTTCTGTCCGGTGTAAATCACTGATATCTTCCAGATAGGCCGGGCAAATCTTCTGATAATACTCCCAGGCCTGCTCGCCTCGTCCCAGGTTGGTCTCTCCTATCACAATCCATGGATTGTTATGGCAAAAGATACCAGCATTTTCCTTATACCCTTTGGGATAAGTGGAGATCTCCCCGTATTCAACCACGTATTTGGTGAAGGCAGGATTATTCAGCACAATACCATATTCACAATCCAACCGTTCTTTCACAGCATCAAGCGCCTTCTCGCATAATCCTTCTTCTTTACCAATACCGGCCATGGTACACCAGCCTTGTGATTCAATAAAGATTTTCCCTTCTTCATTTTCATCACTTCCCACTTTATTGCCATAATAATCGTAAGCACGCAGGAACCATTCGCCATCCCAACCATGTGTTTTAATGGCTTCTACCATTTGGTTCACATGTACCTGAGCCTCATCCGCCTCCTGCTGATTACCGATCTGACGGCATAACTCTATATAATCACGACCATATACCACAAACAAACCGGCTATCATCAATGACTCTGCCTGACCGCCTTCTTTGTTACCGGTAGTTTGGAACGACTCGTTGGGATCATTTGAGAAACAATTCAGGTTTAAACAGTCATTCCAGTCGGCCCGGCCAATGAGGGGCAAACCATGGGGCCCCAGATTCTTCACCGTAAAATAAAAGGATCGTTTCAGGTGTTCAAACAGACTTTTTGCTTTCCGTTCGTCGTTATCAAAGGGTACCATCTCATCCAGAATGGAGAAATCACCCGTTTCCTTTATGTAAGTTGTTGTAGACAAAATAAGCCACAAGGGATCGTCATTAAAATTACCTCCGATGGCATCGTTTCCTCGCTTGGTCAATGGCTGGTATTGGTGATAGGCACCGCCATCTTCCAATTGGGTGGAGGCAATGTCGATAATCCGCTCTTTCGCCCGCTCGGGGATCTGGTGTATAAAACCGATCAGGTCCTGATTGGAATCACGAAAGCCCATTCCCCGGCCGATCCCTACCTCATAGAAAGAAGCGGAACGTGACATGTTGAAGGTTACCATGCATTGGTACTGATTCCAAATGTTTACCATGCGGTTCAATTTGTCATCCTTACTCTTCAGGACATAAACACTCAGCAAGTCATCCCAATATTTGCGCAACTCTGCCAAAGCCGCCTCCACTTTCTCCGTTGTATTGAAGCGCTCAATCAATGCTTTTGCAGACGTCTTATTAATCACCCCTTTGCTTTCCCACTTCTGATCTTCGGGATTTTCAATATATCCCAACACGAAAACAAACTCTTTGGACTCGCCGGGTTTTAACTCCATCTCAATGTAATGCGAAGCAACGGGAGACCAACCGTGTGCCACTGAATTACCCGGCTTTCCATTAACAACAGCTTGTGGCCCCGAGTATTCATTATATAAACCGACAAAGGATTCCCGGTCGGTATCAAATCCATTTATCGGCGCATTCACATGGTAGAAAGCATAATGGTTACGCCGTTCTTTATATTCTGTTTTATGGTAAAGGGTGGAGCCGTCAATCTCCACCTCTCCGGTAGATAAATTACGTTGCAGGTTATTCTGATCATCTTCGGCATTCCAGAGGCACCATTCGGCAAAGGAGAAAAACTTCAGTTTTTTGGTTTCTTCGGAAGTATTGGTCAACTTGACTTTTTGTACTTCAGCCCAGGACTTGAGCGGAACAAAAAACAAGGTCTCTGCCGTAATCCCGTTTTTAGATCCGGTAATGGCAGTATAACTCATTCCATGCCGACACTCATAACTATCCAATGAAGTTTTCACGGGCTTCCAACCCGGTGACCATATTGTTTCCCCATCATTGATGTAAAAATACCGACCGCCGTTATCCATGGGCACATTGTTGTACCGGTAACGGGTTAAACGACGAAACTTCGCATCTTTATAAAAGCTATATCCCCCTGCTGTATTGGATATCAAGGAAAAAAAATCCTCATTACCCAAATAATTAATCCATGGCCAGGGAGTCTCCGGATTGTTAATCACATATTCCCTGTTTGCATCATCAAAATAGCCGTATTTCATTATTTCCTTATTTTTAATATCTCGGTTTGAGTATCAGATATTCTCAACGCATCCCAATGCCTCTTCAAGGTCAGCATTATTCACGTTAGTCATTACATTTAATTCTTTATTTCGCTGGAGCTCCAAATCCTTTTCAATGGTTTCCATCTTTTTAGAAGACAACGGATAAACAATCATGGCAATAACTGAAAACACCATGAATATGGATGGTATCCAACTCATCAACAATTTTATACCGGGAATGGCCTGTGGAATAGTCTGCGCATCCATCCCGTCATATCCGTAACCTCCCAGCACAAATCCAATAATAGCGCCCGCTACACCACCACCAAACTTCATGGCAAAAGTCCCGGCAGAATAGATTAAGCCGGTCGCCCTCCGGTTATGCTTCCACTCGGAATAATCGGCCGAATCACCCAACATAGCAAAGAAGAGCACGGGCATGATACCGGCGGCAAACTCGGCCAGAGAGCCAAGGATGAAAATAAGTGTGGTATCCTGTGGCCCGACAAAATGAATAAGCCCTGTTGTTATGCCCGAAAAGATCATGACATAAATAAACAAGCGTTTTTTTCCGAAATAACTGGCCAGTGGTGTAGTAACCAACGCCGCAATCATGGAAACGATAAGTAATACCACCATGTAAGATGCAGCCAATAGTTCATCTCCGATGTAACGTTTAAAATAGATCACCGTGATTCCCTGCTTGATGGAGTTAAATGTCACAAAAAGGAACCCTACCACCAATAATATCAACCAGGGCCGATTACTGATCAAATCTGTGAGATCGTGCCAAATGGATGTTTTCTGATTTTTGGGAGCTGCCACCCGTTCCTTGGTGGTAAAGAAGGTAACAAGCAGGAAGGCAATCAACAGCCCTGCCAAAAGATACATGGAGTACTGATAACCTTTGCTTTCATCACCACCTCCTAAAAACAGTACCAGGTAAATCAATAATCCCTGGGCAATAATACCACCAAAGTAGGCACCGGCAAACCGGAAAGATGATAAGGAGGTGCGCTCCTTTTGATCGGCTGTCATAACACCCATCAAGGCCGAATAGGGTACATTGTTGGCAGTATAGACCAATGTCAGTAAAATGTAAGTCACATAGGCATAGATCAATTTACCGGTGGGCCCGAAATTAGGAGTCGAAAAAGTTAAAACCAGCAGCACCCCAAAAGGTACAGATGACCAAAGGATCCAGGGACGGAATTTTCCGTATTTGGAATTGGTGCGATCGGCAATCATACCCATGATCACATCTGTTACCCCATCAGACAATCGCGTGATGAGTAACAATACCCCTGCTGCCACCGCCGATATACCAAACACATCGGTGTAAAATATTAGCAAGAATGAAGTTAATGCCCGCCAGGCTATATTGGCTGAAGTATCCCCCAGCGCATACCCAATCTTCTCTTTTAATTTAATCTTATCTTGAGTCATAGATTCTAATCGTTAACCGTTTTAGAAGATTACTTCTTTTTAAATTCACCGAAACTTCCCGGAATCGTACTGACATACTTCATCAATTCAGCTTTCATCTCTTTCACTATCTCCTGGTAAGCCGGATCATGAATCAGGTTATTCTTTTCTTTGGGATCATCCTTCAAATTATAGAGCTGATCCGTATCGGCATAGTGCGGGTAGCGTTTGGTGGCCGGAAACTCCGCATCGCCTCCCCCGGGAATAATCTGTACATGACCGAATGGCGCCGTCGGGTCCAGGTTATTGGGTTTCTTACCCCGGATAGCCAGCTTTTTATTGTAGGCATCCAATATCTCCTGACGTTCATCCAATGATATATTTCTAACCCACTCCGGGTAACGCAACACCATGTATTTATAATCACCTTTTCTAACACCCCTGGAATACCCAATTTCAAAATAGAGTGACTCCCGTGCTTTCTCTTTTTTACCTTTCAGTACCGTTGCAAAACTCTGACCGTCAAACTCACATTTCCTTGTATTTACCCCGGCCAACTCCAAAATCGTCGGGGCAAAATCAACATTCGACACCAGGGTATTACATTCATGCCCTACCTGAAATCCATCCTTTTTCCAAACAATGCTGGGATTATAAGTAGCTCCCTGATAGACGGATCCTTTGGCAAACTGGCCGTGATCATTAAAGAAGAAAATGATGGTATTGTCGTAAAGGTCGTTCTCTTTCAATTTAGAAATCAAGGCCCCAATGGCATCGTCCATCCACAGCAAATTGGCTTTACGGTCATTAACCGGCAGGTTGGCCGCTTTCAAACGCGCAGGGATGGTGCTCTGATGCGGCATCACGTCCGGTGCCTTATCTAATTTCCCAATGGGTGTAATGGTCCGGTCCGCATCCCAGGCGCGCCTGGCATCCTGCGGGCCGTGAGGTAATGTGGTAGCAAAATAAAGGAAGAAGGGCTTATCACCTGTTTCATCCAAAAATTTTAATGCGGCCTCCGCCGACCAGTCCAGGTTATGCACTGCCAGGGCCCGCGGTCCGTTAAAATCAGGATTCTCATAATATATACCACTTGCATAATCAAATCCACATTGGTGATAAGCCTCCACAGTAGCATTATAATTATCCACTTGTTGCTTCATCACTTTAGGATCAGAAGCATCGGCAGTCAGGGGTACATCTACCCAGTCTTCCACTTCAATAACATGGTTTTTTCCAACCGCTCCTGTAAAATAACCGGCCTTCTGCAACAAATTAGCCATGTTAGCTTCACCCGGCATGATGTGGGTATTCCACTCGACAACGCGCTGACCGTTATTTTTCTCTGTTTGCTCCAGGAAATGAGGGTTGGAGGCCCGGCTGGCATATTTTCCCGACATCGTATTATACCGGCTTGGGGTACACACGGTCGCACTCACATGTTGTCCCATCATCAACGTTCCTTCATTGGCCAGTTTATCCAAGTTAGGAGTCAGGTTTTTCCCCTGGCTCTCCGGAAGAAAATTAAACATATCCCTGGTCATATCATCGGCAATAAAAAAGATGATATTAGGACGTTTTTTATCTTTTGCATCCACTCTAACCAGGAAACTGGCAAAAAAACAAACAACAATAATTGCTACTCTATATAATATTTTCCTTCTCATTTGATTAACTATTTTTCAGAAGAATAAATGGCATCTAATCCTAAGATTAAAAAGGTGGCAGCTGAATTCCAGTTTATGGCAATCTCATTGGTGGCAAAGCTGCACTCCATGTCCACATAAGACAAAGCCGGAAATTCAGACTGATAATTGTCCTCGCCACAATCGTGCCGGGCCTCTTTGGAAGGTCCACCGGCTAATAAACCGGGAATAGGTTCAGTAATACCATCGGCAATGGACCGACGATCATGAATAGACATGGGTGAGTTATTCCCAAAGCCCGTTACAAAACACCTATCCAACGGATTGGCGCCAAGAATATAACCAACACAGGCATCGGCTGCTTCCAGGTAATCCTGGTTGTTGGTGAGTAAATAAGCATGCATCAACAAAATGCCCTGGTTGGCTAATTCGCTGTTACTTCCCCAGGGAAATTTGTCAATTGATATGCGATAGCCCGAATGCTTATATGTTTCCAAATAATGATCAGCCAACTTAATTAATTTCTTCTTACTGGTTTTAACATCTAACTCCTTCAAAGAATTAGTCGTTTCACTGGTACAAACAGAATATAACCCAAGTGTATTCACGCGTCCCCATTGTGGCAACATGAAGTTGGTTTTATTAATATTTATATCAGATACATATTTTGAATCACCGGTAGCAAGATACATCTCCACCGATGCCCAAAACCATTCATCTTCAATTTGATCTCCTTTATAAGCGCCGGTAGTAATATCATCCGGCTGCCGGTACAATACTTTGGGATTAGCCATACTCCAATCCCAGGCTAACCGAGCCGCCTTTAAACACGAATCAGCCAGACCAGGCAGTTCATTCTCATATGCTTTCAATATCCGGTACGACTTTGCTGCAACGGCAGTAAAATCAAGCGTTGCTGCAGTTGATTTCATCACCACATAACGGTCCAAATTATCAGCATACGGCATCTTCATACCACAAAAATTCTTTGTCGTTAATTTGTGATAAACACCACCATCATTGGGATCCTGCATCGTGAGCATCCACCGAAGGTTGTAAATGGTTTCATTGAGCAGATCGGAAAGACCATTCCCGGACTCGGGAATATTCATCTTAAACGATGCCAGGTTATCCCCAAACAGATCATATAAATGTAATAATGTATAAGTAGTAATACCGGAATTTACTATGTACTTGTTGTAGTCACCGGCATCGTACCATCCACCGGGTGAACTGATAACAGAACCTGCCGGACGCTGTCCGGATGCGGCCGACTCATGAATATACACCTGATTATCGGGATGACCTGCGGGCCGTGCATACTTGCCGGCAAAAACCGGTTTAATTTCCATGGATGCCCGGGCGTAATAAAACGACTTCATCATCGCCTTTCCCACCTCATTATACACATCCCCTTTGATATCAAAAGTCAGACTCCGGGTATTATTCGCCAATATGAGGTTATATTGACCAACATTACTTAAATCAGAAAATTCAGCATAACAAACTTTTGTACCTGAACAGGGCCAATATTTTGATTTGGTCAATTCTCCGTCAAACACCACAGATGAAGCTGCGTCGATAATCTGAAACTTCTCTCCTTGCAAATTTCCATCAAAAAACACCCGTTTTACGGATTCCGGTCGGAAAGCAACCTGGTTTAATTTCTGGGCCCATGCGCCGGTGGAAATTGCAACTGCGGCAACACAAACCAATACCCCCTTTAACAACCTGTTTCGGAAGCGAATATTTTGTGTACTAACTGAATTCATGACACTATTTATTATTGAACGTAAAAAGGTATCGATAGTAAATCTTCATCGTTTGATGAGCCACCAACCATTGCCCTGAATTCACCCGGTTCAATGGTCTTATTCAAATCTTTATCCAAAAACATTAACATATCCGGCCTAATGGTAAAGGTCACCTGACGCGTCTCTCCCGGATGTAAACTCACCTTTCTAAAAGCTTTTAACTCTTTAACCGGCCGGGTAACGGAACTCACCTTATCATTGATATACAATTGCACCACTTCCTCACCAACCATTTTACCGGTATTAGTAACTTCCACCTTCAACATCAAATTCTCTTTTTCAGATATGGTCTGTTTGGCTATTTGGAGGTTTTGATAGTTAAACTTCGTATAACTCAATCCATGTCCGAAGGCATATAATGGTCCGGACTTTTCGGTTACATATTCATGAAAATAATGAGATGGTTTATGGTTATAGATAGCTAACTGGTGCCCGGCACTTCGTGGAATAGAAATGGGTAATTTACCCGATGGGTTAACATCCCCATAGATAATTTGTGCTACAGCCAGCCCGCCAATGCTTCCAGGCTCCCAGGCTTCGATTACAGACGGGATATGATCGGCAATCCACTCCACAGCTAAAGGACGACCATTCACCAATACAACAATAGTAGGCGTACCGCTTTTATAAACAGCTTCCACTAACTGCTGTTGTAAACCAGCCAATCCAATATCGGCACGGGCCGAATTTTCACCACATGTTTTTTCATCCCAGGCCCATCTAAAGGAGTTTTCACCAACCACCACAATAGCCAGATCGGCTGCCGCTGCTCTTTTTTGAGCATCCTTCACATGTTGCTTTTGAACATGCCGCGGATTTTGTCCGACATTCTGAAAGTCAAATTCACAAGCCGGATCCATTTGTTGCACTCCCTCCAATACCGTGGTAATATTTTCTTCGGGTTGTTGATAGGCCCAGTCTCCTATTATGGTTTGATTATTGGCATTGGGACCGGTAACAAAAATCTTTTTGTATTGACCCGTTTTAATTGGCAGTAATTTGTTTTCATTTTTTAGCAATACAATGGACTTCTGTGCCAATTCTATTGCGGTTAACTGATGCTGATGATTGAATAACACTTCCTCTTTTCTCTTAACATCAGTGTAGGGATTTTCAAATAATCCCAACTTAAATTTTGCTTCCAACAACCGTCGTACACTTTCATTAATACGTTCTTCGGTCAATCTTCCTTCCTTAACCAATTCCTGTACCGGCTCTAAAAAATCAGGACCGTGCATGTGCATATCCATCCCGGCTTCAATGGTCTGATAACAGGCCTCTTTCTGATTTTCGGCCACCGCATGACGCGATATTAACCGCTCAATGTCCATCCAGTCACTCACAAAAAAACCTTTAAACCCCAGCTCTTTCCTCAACACATCAGTCATCATCCATTTATCGGCATGACACGGTATACCATTCAATTCATTATGAGCAGTCATGACCGAAAAAACGCCGGCATCTATAGCCGCTTTATAGGGAGGCAGAAATATTTCTCGGATGGTACGTTCCGAAAGATCAGTTGGTGCTCCGTTTAATCCATTCACCGATTCACTGCCGGCAATTAAATGCTTGGCACATGCAATTACATTAAAGCTATCGGGCGATTGCGTATTTTGCAATCCCTGAACCATGGCCCGTCCCATAACAGTAACTAAATAGGGATCTTCTCCAAAAGTTTCTCCTACTCTTCCCCAACGGGCATCTCTTGCTACATCCAGATTGGGTGTAAAGGTCCAGCTGGCGCCTGTAGCACGCATTTCCTGTGCCGTTTCAACAGACATATTATACACCAACGAGGTGTCCCAGGTACTAGCCAGACCAATTGGTGTTGGATAGATAGTAGCTCCATTCACTAAACCCGTTCCATGAATGGCATCAATACCAATAAGTAAGGGTATTTTCAACCTACTTTTCTGTGCCAGTGATTGAAGGTAGTTGGCTTCTTTCACGTCCACTACATGTAAAAAAGAGCCAATCAAACCTTGCTCAACCATCTTTGCTACATCCGTGGAATGCAACCCGGGATAGAAACCATGAGCATCACTCTCCTCCATATCTTCTTTTGACAAATTTTTCTCAGCCTCTCTCATGTGTTGTAAACCCACATATTGACACATCTGAGCAATCTTCTCTTCCAGCGTCATCCGGCTCAACAGATCCTCTACCCTCACGTCAACAGGATTTGATGCATTTAAATAAGCGGGTGCATTTCCGCCTTCAGTATTGGCAAATGGCTGGCAAGCTGAAAATATTATGCTTCCAGTCACCAGGACAGCAAAAAGTAATTTTAACATGGCAAATGAATTTGTGAACAAACCATCCTTTAAAATGGTACACATCCAGTAGTTCCATTACCTGGAAAAGACATGCAACCAGGCTTGGTCCTCAATAAAAAGATATGTCAGCAGGACAAGAAATGTCCCACTGACATGCAACACAATTAATATCCGGAGTTTTGATCCTCTGCATTGATGTTAGGATTCGCTGTTAACTCCGATTGCGGAACCGGCATTAACATATTCCTTGCATCATCCGGCAAAAGAACATCACGCTGCTTGCTGAAATCGTATGCAGGGGTATTGTTATGAATATCTATCACATTCTTTTTGAAATAATCATAACCTCGGCGTCGGTTATTAAACCATTCATGCCCCTCTCCTAACAGTTCATAACGGTACTCAAACATAATAGCTTCACGGAATTCCTCTTGCGTCATACCACTCCAATCAGCAGGATCATTAGATGCCACCTCGGCCGATTGCCGTGCACGTGCCAAAACTTCATTCACATACTGGTAAGCATTGGCAGGCCCGTTCAATTCGTTTTCAATCTCGGCCAACATTAGCAGCAAATCAGCGTACCTGAAAACAACAAAGTTCATATTGGTATTGTAATTCAACTGCGTATGGTCTTTGATGTAATACTTATTGAGCCACGGGTAACTCTTATCCTTGTTATTACGTTTTTTAAACGCAGGATAAGTTTTCATAACGGATTGTTTTCCACTGGCTAAATACTTCGTCCATTCCGTTAAAAATGTCGCTTCCAGACGCGGATCAGCGGGATAGGCCGCAGCATGAAGATCGTAGCACTCCACATTGGGCTTTATCCGTCCCCATACCGACCGACCGGCATTACCATTGGATGGTGTAAACAACTGATATAACCTGAGTGTATTTTCCACGTTACCCTGGATCTCAAAGATGGATTCTCCGGTATTATTACTGCTAGCCTCATACCATAAGGTGCGATAATCAGGTACCAGGGAATACTTTCCATAAACTTCTATGGCTTCATCGTAAGCTTTCTTCCAATAGGTAGTTTCATCAGCCGTTTGATTACCAGCCAGTGTCATATACACTTTAGCAAGTAACATATGTGCCGCCGGGCTGGCCGGCCGGCCGGATGCTTGTGTATTTTCATCTTTAAGCAATTTTGCTGCTAATTCAAGATCTGCAATAACCTGATCATAAACAACCGATTTTGTAGCACGTGACTGATTCAACGTTTCTACCGTCACGGTATTAGTCAATAACGGCGCATCGCCATAAACACGTACCAGATTAAAATAAGTCAATCCTCTCAAAAAGTAAGCCTGTCCCAAGATATTATTCTGCTCATCCTCATCAGGTAATGAATACTTATTAAGGTTGTCAATCACATCATTGGTTCTGGCAATAACACGATAGCAGCCTTTCCAGAAATTCTCCACATAATTCAGTGAGGGTGTTTGCTGAAAAGCTACAATGTCCGCCAAGTTGGCATCCTTATTACTGGTAAACAGCCCTGAAGTAAAATAGGTGAGGTGCATGAAATCGGCCCCGTAATAACTGAAATCAGCCATCCCCGCATAACAGCCGTTAAGAACGGTATGAGCGCCATCTACGGTACTATAAAGATTATCGGCGGCAGGGAAAAGCGGCTTCTCTTCCATTTCACAACTACCTAATCCAACCAGTAAGAAGGCTAAAATGTATATGATATTATTTTTTGCTTTCATAATAAATCGATTTTAGTCGCCATTAAAATGTGATATTCAACCCAATCAGGTAAGTTTGAACATTCGGTGATCCAACCCAGTCAACCCCCATGATTGTTCCATCATTTAAAAAGCTGGTAATTTGCGGATCGTATCCACTGTAATTAGTAATGGTAAACAAGTTTTTACACGAGGCATAAACATTCACATTACTAAAAGCATTCGTCCACTTAGTTGGAACATCATAGCCCACAGTAAGGTTATTCAGCCTTAAATAACTGCCATCCTCAACCAAACGATCTGACAAATACTCATTGTAGGAATAACCAACACGAGGATACGTATTAGATGGAGCATCGGCTCTCCAGGCTTGTTCATAAGCTTTCTTCAAGATGTTTTTGGTATTGCCTTCAGCATATGCCAACTCCATATTGTATCCATTTACGATATCGTTTCCATAAACCCCATCAAACAGTAATCTGACAGACAAACGCTTATATTTAAAGTTTGCACTAAATCCATAGGTGAAATCAGGATTGGGATTACCTATAAAGGTTTTATCCATGTCATCAATGTTACCATCGTTATTCTGATCAACGAATACCACATCCCCGGCCTGGTTAGGGTTACCATTAAAATCCGGCCCACCAGCTGCTGCATCCGCATCCTGATAAATACCATTGGTTTTCCAGCCCCACAACATACCAATTGGTTGACCTTCCATAAATATATTGGCCGGTTGCTTAAAATAAGTACCCGTTGACACGTTGCTTCCGTAATACAGTATCTCCTGCGATTCTTTTCCATCGATCCATACGGTTGTAGGTTCTAAGCCCAGGGATTTTACTTTATTACGGTTAAATGAGATGTGCCCTCCCAAATCCAGGGAGATATCATTCTTATCGTAAACAATTCCATCAATTGCCAACTCAATCCCTTTATTTTCGATGGTTCCCCGGTTAACAAACATACTGGAAACACCATTGGAGGGACCTAATTCGATTTCCTGTAAAAGGTCATTCGTATTCTTGTAATAAAGGTCTAACGTAGCATTCAAACGACCATCAAAGAAGCCCATATCCAATCCGGCATTTAATTGTTCACTGGTTTCCCAGGTAAGGTTTGGATTAGGAATACGCGCCGGCACATTACCAATAACGGTTGAATTCTGTGCGTTCACGTAATAGGTAGTTCCATATGTACCCAATGTCTGGTAAGGCGAAATGGCCTGATTACCGGTAAGTCCCCATCCCATACGCATCTTCAAATTATGAAAGATATTAAGATCTTTAATAAATGGCTCTTCCATAACCCGCCAGGCAACAGCAACTGCAGGATAATAACCCCACTGGTTACCTTCCCTGAATTTAGTAGACTGATCAGCCCGATAACTGGCAGTTAACACATATTTATCCCGATAGGAATAATTAACACGTCCCAAAACTGAAAAGATAGCTTCTTCCGATGTGAGTAAACTGAAAGGACGATAATATAACTGTCCGGCCTGCGGATAATCAGCGCCCAGACTTTTATCAGGAAAATTAGCTACCTCATACAATTTATTAGTTGTATAGACTCCATCATAAGTAATACCGGCAACCGCATTAACCCGATGCTCATTATTAATCTTTTTATCATACATCAACAAGTTATCTATCACATAAGCATACCTGTCTAGATAGGAATAATTCGCCAGGCCATTTTCTTTTTGTCCTACGAAGACTCCCGTATCATAAAACTTTGATCGATCTTTCTTCCTGTAATCCAGTCCCCCGTTGATCTTGAATTTAAGACCATTCATTATTTTATAGGTGAATCCCACAGAAGCATTCAATCTTAGTTCTTTCGTCTTATCTTCAAAATCGGTTAACCAGGCATATGGGTTAGAGATTTCCAGATCAAGATCTTCATCTTCGTCACCTTGACCAATTAGCGGCCGGTAAGAAAGAATCTGTTTGGTAAAACTTCGGTTACCCCCTGATTTACTACCTGCCTGCGCAAATGAACCATCCTGATACATCATGCTAAAACGTGTATCCAGCTTTAACTTTTCTGACAGGTTCTGGGACAGATTTAACCGCATATCACCCCGTTTTATCCGGGTTGTTTCCACGATCCCTTTCTGATCAGAGAAACCGGCAGAAAAATAGTAGGTGGATTTATCGGAACCGCCATTAATGGAAACTCCTTCA
Organism: Marinilabiliaceae bacterium JC017; assembly: GCA_004296775.1. Taxonomy (GTDB): domain Bacteria; phylum Bacteroidota; class Bacteroidia; order Bacteroidales; family Marinilabiliaceae; genus JC017. The sequence goes on along the minus strand of RHGE01000010.1, from coordinate 24,496 downwards.
TTATGACTCATGGTTACTTCATAAATCTCATCCTGCCAATTAACCTCCTGATAAGGATTTTCCCCAACAACAGGCTGCTCCTCTTCATAAGTTAACGGATAAACATTTCCGTCCTCAATATGATATCTGGGATCAAAGCCGTTAATGACACTACTTTCATTTTGATACTCGGCATAGCCAACACCATCCAAAAGGTCTATTTTCTTTGACATCACATTCCACTCAGCAGTGCCATAAGCATTAATAACGGCTTTTCCTTTTTCCCTCTTACTTCCACTTTTGGTAGTGATCAGAACAACACCATTGGCGCCTCTGGATCCATAAATGGCAGTAGCAGATGCATCTTTCAACACTTCCATCTTTTCAATATCCCTGGGATTTAGACCTGTCAACCCATTTTGAGGGGATTGCAACTCATTGGCATCCGAGGAAGGATCAGAGACATCTGTACCGGCAGTACTGATAATAACACCATCGACCACGTACAAAGGCTCGTTATTTCCCCGTAAACTGTTTGTCCCACGGATACGTACACTCACAGCTCCTCCCGGACTTCCGGAATTACCTACTACTTGCAATCCAGATGCTCTTCCTTGTAACAACATATCAACAGAGGAGTATTGACGAGCAACCTCTTCTTTTTCCTGCACGCTGGCAACAGCTCCGGTCAAATCACGTTTCCGCACTTCACCATAACCAACAACAACCACTTCGTCCAGATCTGTGAATTCTTCTTCTAAAACAACATTAAATACAGACTTTCCTGCCACACTAATCTCCTGCGATTTAAAGCCTATAAACGAGAATACAATAGTAGCCTCAGGTTTATTAACTTCAATACTATAACTACCAGATACATCAGTAATGGTTCCGTTGGTCGTTCCCTTTTCTACAATTGACACCCCCGGAATGGCTTCTCCCGACACATCGGTCACCGTACCTGTGATCAGTTGCTGTTTCTGAGCAAAAGCGGAAACTGATATTACCGCCAGAAACATCCATAACAACAGATTTTTCATAAATTGGAATTTTTAGTTCTTACATTTTTCATCAATGCAATTTTACAACCTCCGATCAATGGGATACCGGTAGAAATCGTTCCAAAAGGCTATAAAAAAGATTCACCCTCCTATAACAGTTGAAAAAAACAAACAATCGCAAGCATAATCCATTAATTTAAACCTCAATAACAGGTCAAACTATCTTTCGGTTTACCTTGTCGTTCCCCTTTTCAACAATCAGGTAATAATTCTAAAATTAAAACCAAATCACCTTTGGGCACAAGCACATGAACGTTTTATATCCCCTATAGGAACGATTTTTCATACCTACTCTATATTCCTTCACTTTCTAACGTTCTGGTGCAAAATTCGTAATAAATTAATCATTACCTTTGATTGTATAACGTCTAAACTTGTCGGATTTTCATGTCTTCGATTACGTCACTCAACAAATTGGTTTTTAAAACCCTGGTGCTTACAATCGCACTATTTACTAATTGTATTTCAATCAAAGCAACTAAAGAATACAAGTTCCAGCAAATATCAGTCGATGAAGGCTTAAAAAACAGCCGGGTGGTTTCGGTTATTCAAGACAAAGAAGGCTACATGTGGTTTGCTACCCACAATGGTTTAGATAAATTCAATGGTAACGATATCCAACATTACTCCATGTCGTCACCGGAAGGTTTTTTTGCTAACGATGACATCATCAATTGCCTGATACTATCCGATCACTTTGATATTTTATGTGGCACTAAAAATGGTAATCTCTATGCTTATGACCGGGAAGCAGATCTATTCCATAAAATATTACCGTTCAAACAGGATGATGCATTATTTAATATTTATGCACTACTCTCAGAAAACGATAAGGAGTTATGGATAGGCACTACCGGCGGATTGTTTTATTTCAACCTTTCCACCCAACAACTGGTTCAGATCAAAGACATTAAAAGTGGTGTCAATACTATTGAACGATGCGATGCCAACAGCATCTGGGTAGGATCCATCAATGGTCTGTATCGTATTAATAAACAAACATTAGCCATCAATGATATCGTTCACCCCTTCGATACCACCAAACCACTTGGCGAAAAAGACATTATGGCGATATACCCCATTGATACTTCCCGCCTATTAGTAGGCACCAGGGATTCAGAGCTGTACCTGGTAGAACGACAAAACGACCAGCTCACTCTGCTACGCCATACTTTTATGGGTTTAAAGGACAAAAACATTCCCATCACCGATATCGTTTCTACACCTGAAAAGAATTATGCCATTGCCTTGGATGGCATTGGAATAATGATCGTTGATACAGCCTTGCAGGTAGTAAAAACCTATATATCTAACGACAACGATGCCTCTTCCTTATCGTCCAATGGCGTCTATAAACTATACTACAGCAAAGACAACATTTTATGGGCAGCGACTTACGGAGGCGGCGTTAATTTTGCGGATCCCAACAAGAAGCAATTCCAGATAGCTCAACACCAGCCACACATCACTAATAGCCTGCGCAATAACACGGTTAATTCCATCCTTGAAAAAGACAACCAACAAACATGGATCGGAACAAAAACGGGCATAAGCATCTATTCAGCCGACAAAAACAAATGGAGACACATTCCATCGCTATTCAATCCGAAGCACAAGCCCTTCCATGTCATGGCAATGTGTAAAGGAGAAAAGGATCACATCTGGGTGGCTACCTATGGGCGTGGCTTGTTTAAGCTAAACGCCCGGGACTTCACAAAAAAACGTTTCTACAAAAACGGCAAAGGCATCCATCAAACAGAAACCAACCACCTGTACCAGGTAATAATGGATCAACAAAAAAGAATATGGACCGGCGGTATCTGGGGCGGCATCACCGTCATTGACGAATCAAAAAACATAAGACAACGGGTAAATGTATCCAATGTCAGGTCCCTTTTTGAATATAACCAATCCATTTATGTAGGAACACTATTTGGTCTGTTCATAGTGGATCAGCAAACATTGGAAGTGAGCCGACCCAAACATAATTCATTAATCAGCAGTCGTATCATTTGCATTGCTAAACATCCTACTCTAAACAAACTCTGTTTGGGAACTGATGCCAAAGGGCTCATTGAATGGAATCAGGACAATGATTCCATAAAAATACTAACTACCGAGGAGGGATTGCCCTCCAATTATATCCGCAGTATTACCTGGGACAATCAAAACAAAATGTGGATCAGTTCCACCGGCGGCTTATCAAGTTACAATGATGCCTCCAACGTCTTCGATAATTACAATAAAAGTGACGGATTGGCCAATACTGAATTTTCAGAGAACGCTGTCTTTCTGCATAGTTCAGGACAACTGATATATGGTGGCCCCAAAGGCATCTCATTCTTCTATCCGGACGAAATCACCAAGTCGACCCAAATTACTACTCCCATTCTCAACAATATCAAACTATTTGGCAAGAAACTGGAAATAAACCCGGAAGGTCCATTAACCCGAAACATCAATTTACAGAACGGTATTCGTTTAGCGCATGATCAAAACTCCCTGAGCTTTTCGTTTGGCGCCATCAGTTATACCAATCCTCAGAAAATTAAGTTCAAATGGAAACTTGAAGGCTTCGAGAACCATTGGAATGGCCCCACATCCGTACGTGAAGCCATCTATTCGAAATTACCTCCTGGTGATTTTGTGTTCAAAGTAATGGTATCCAACGACGATGGCATCTGGCAGAAAGAGATCAAAGAGTTTTCAATTAAAATTGATAAACCCTTTTGGAAAACCTATTGGGCCTTTTTCCTATATGCCTTGATACTACTTTGTTTGTTATTCCTGACGCTACACTACTACCACATTATTATTCAGGAGAAACATGCCACTGAAAAGCAACAGTTTTTTATTTCCATCGCTCACGATCTTCGAACCCCCTTATCTCTCATTAAATTACCTATAGAAAAGATGGCGGAAACGATGAGTAATGATGAGAAAGAGAATCGCAACCTGGTATTGGTTAAGCGAAATGTTGACCGCCTGACCAACCTGGTTAATCAACTATTGGACTTCCAGAAAGCAGATTTAAAAAAAATGCAGCTCCAGGCAGATGAGCACCCCTTGGGTGCATTCATCACTGAGAGGGTTGAATCCTTCACCCCTCTTGCCGAAGAAAAAAACATTGATGTATCCATAATCCAACCGGACTCCGAAATACCCTTATGGTTCGATAAGAGTAAGATGGAAAAGATCATGTACAATCTTTTATCCAATGCGTTTAAATACACGCCCAAAGGGGGAGCGATTAAGGTGACTATCGAGATTACACAAAAATATGCAGTTATTAGTGTATCAGATACCGGCGAAGGCATTCCGGCCCATCAACAAAAAAACATTTTCCAACGTTATTACAGGGCAACCAATGCCATAAACTCACAAGAGGTAGGAAGCGGTGTTGGTTTAATGCTCACCAAGCAACTGACAGAACTCCACAAAGGCAAAATATCCTTTACCAGTGAATACGGTAAAGGCTCCACCTTTATCATCAAACTTCGTTTGGGGAATCAGCATTTCTCTGAGGAGGAAATGCGTCATCCATCAGATGCAGTTCAACAACGCACTCCCATCGTACAATCCCGTTCCGAAGAAATACCCCCTGAGACCAACGGACCCAAATTGTTGTTGGTAGAAGACAATCCGGAACTTCTGGAAACGTTATGCCTGGAACTTAGCAACGATTACCAGGTTTACAAAGCAGCCGATGGCGCTGAAGGCGTAGAAAAAGCAATGGAAATAATGCCCGACATTATTGTTTCGGATGTAATGATGCCCAAAATGAATGGCCACCAGCTTTGTTTGAAACTTAAAAGCGAATTGGTCACTTGTCACATTCCCATTATTCTGCTGACAGCTCTCGACTCACCAGAATACAAAAGAGAAGGCATTGAACACGGGGCAGATGCCTACCTGGAAAAACCTTTTGACATAAAACTGCTCCGGGCACAGATTAAAAATCTTTTAAAGAACCGCCAACTGCTTAAAAAGAAATTTCTACTCCCATCGAGCAATGTAAAAGAAGCATCTCCCACCAATGCTGATGAAGAATTCCTGGAAAAAATCCGCACCTATATCATCAACAATATTGATAATCCGGAGTTGTCCGTAGAAGCGACAGCCAGCGAAATAGGCATCAGTCGCCCTGTTTTGTACCGTAAGATTAAATCACTCACAGACCTCTCACCTCAAAAATTTTTGATGACCATTAAACTAAAAGAAGCGGCTCGTATTATGAAGGAAGAGAAGAGAAACATCAGTGAAACGGCCTATATGATCGGCTTCTCGGATCCTAAATATTTTAGCCAGATTTTCAAAAAACATTTTGGCATGACACCCAGTCAATACTTAAAACAGAAATAACGCATACGTAAACCAATCACAGAAACACATCATGTTTACAGGGAAATTGGTTTTAAATTATTCTTTCGTACCTACGGCACTTCCTGTTCTCATATTATTAATATACTATCGTACCACTGGCACTGAAATCACTAAAAAAGTCCCTTTGGGACCAATAGTATGATAATATAAACGTGTTCATTTTCCACAAAGACCAATAGGGACGACAGATTCTCCTAAAAAGTAATTTCCCTATCAGTCTCCTGTCTTTTATCTAAACTCTAACGATCTATTATTATATTTGCCGCTCATTTTAAAGATGTGAGATGATATCAGTTGACGGATTGACGGTGGAATTTGGGGCAACGACCCTTTTTAAAAATATATCCTTTGTTATAAACGAAAAAGACCGCATTGCCCTGATGGGTAAAAACGGGGCCGGTAAATCGACTTTGCTAAAGATCATTGCCGGAGCAAGGCAGGCCAATGGTGGCCGGATATCTACACCCAAAGATAAAGTGATCGCTTACCTGCCTCAGCACCTGATAACGGAAGATAGCCGCACTGTATTTGAGGAGGCCTCCCAGGCTTTTGCCCATCTGTTTGAGATGGAACGTGAAATTGAAATCCTGAACAATGAACTATCATCTCGTACCGACTATGAATCGGAAAGCTACTATGAACTGATTGAAAAAGTATCGACACTAAGCGAAAAATACTACTCCATAGAGGAGACCAATTTCGACGCGGAAGTAGAGAAGATATTATTGGGACTGGGTTTTATGCGTGAAGATTTCACCCGTCCTACCAGTGAATTCAGTGGTGGCTGGCGCATGCGTATTGAATTGGCTAAGATATTATTAAAAAAGCCCGACCTCATCTTACTGGATGAACCCACCAACCATTTGGATATTGAGTCCATACAGTGGCTGGAAGAGTTTCTCATCAACTGTGGTAAAGCCGTGATGGTTATCTCACACGACCGGGCTTTCGTGGATAGCATCACCACCCGTACTATTGAAGTAACCATGGGACGCATCTACGATTACAAGGTAAACTATTCCAAATACCTGGTATTACGCCAGGAACGCCGCCAACAACAAATAAAAGCCTATGAAGAACAGCAAAAGATGATCGCCGATAATCAAGCATTTATCGAACGTTTTAAGGGGACCTATTCTAAAACATTACAAGTGCAATCACGGGTTAAAATGCTGGATAAGCTGGAGTTGGTGGAAGTGGATGAAGAGGACACTTCGGCCCTGCGACTCAAGTTTCCCCCGTCTCCCCGTTCAGGCACCTATCCCGTAATAGCGGATGAAGTATCCAAGAGCTATGGGGATCACAATGTCTTTTCAAATGCCTCCTTGACCATTGAGCGAGGCGATAAAGTGGCCTTTGTGGGAAAAAACGGAGAAGGAAAGTCAACACTGGTAAAAACCATCATGAATGAGATTGACTATGACGGTACACTCACGCTTGGTCACAATACCAAGATTGGCTATTTCGCACAGAATCAGGCTTCCCTTTTAGATGAAGAACTGACCATTTTTCAAACCATTGATGATGTGGCCAAGGGAGATATTCGCACCAAGATAAAAGATATCCTGGGGGCCTTTATGTTTGGCGGTGACAACTCCACCAAGAAGGTAAAAGTACTCTCAGGCGGCGAACGCACCCGACTTGCCATGATTAAACTCCTGTTGGAACCGGTGAACTTGTTGATTCTGGATGAGCCAACCAACCACCTGGATCTGAAAACTAAAGACATTCTAAAAAGTGCCTTGAAAGATTATGACGGGACCCTGATCCTGGTATCACACGACCGTGATTTCCTCGATGGCCTGGTGGAAAAAGTTTATGAATTTGGTAATAAAAGGGTGAAAGAACACCTTGGGGATATCAAGAGCTTTCTGCATACTAAAAAGATGGAGAATCTGACAGAACTGGAGAAAACGATAAACAGTTAACAAGGAGCAGTGATCAGTTAACAGTTAGCAGGGAACAGCGATCAGTCAACAGGGAACAGTTAGCAGGGAACAGGGATCAGTTAACAGGGAACAATTAGCAGGGAGCAGTTAACAATGATCAATTAACAGTTAGCAGTTAACAATCATGACTGGTTTCAGGAACGAGGCTACTCTTGGACGAATATTACATTTGAATAGAAAATATCTATATTAGCACCCATTTTTGTTACCATTTATTCCAATCAGTATTAAAACTGTCAATAACCATACGGTTCTTGACTTTTAAATACCTTTTGGCATGACAATCAGAATAACTGGTCTAAATAAATGGTCAAACAGATTGTAAATACAAATCAGGAAGACATGAGTAAAGTAATAATTAAGAGTTTTGATGAACTAGAAAAACTAATCGGCCATGATTTAGGCATTTCAGACTACCATGAATTTACCCAGGAGCAAATTAACCAATTTGCCGATGCTACACTCGATCATCAATGGATTCATGTGGATGTGGAAAAAGCCAAAAACGAATCACCGTTTGGCAACACCATCGCTCATGGTTATCTAACATTATCAATTTTGCCTCATCTGTGGAACCAAATTGTAGATGTACAGAACCTGAAACTGCAGGTAAACTATGGTATTGAAAAACTAAAATTTAATGCGCCGGTATTGGTTAATAGCAAAGTCAGACTACACGCTAAAGTCAATGACGTTAAAAACCTGCGTGGCGTAACCAAAGCTTTTATTGGTATTAAACTGGAAATTGAAGGAAACAGGAAACCTGCCTACGAAGGCGAAATTGTATTCCTGTATCATTTTAACAATTAACAGCATACAATGAACAGTTAGCAATATACAGTGAACAGTTAATAGTTAGCTAATTTCACCATTAACTGATCATTGTATACTGGTCATTGTTCACTGTTCACTGTTAACTGTTAACTGTTCACTGTTAACTGCACATTGCCTTCTCAAATCGTCTCATCCCCTCCTCTATTTCAGCCGAAGCCAGTGAAATACGTATATGATTGGGGGCACCAAAAGCAACTCCCGGTATCACGACAACACCATTTTCTTTTTTAGCCAAAGAGAGGCAAAACTCTTTTGTGTTTTCCCCCACAAAATCTTTCAAATCAGGGAATATATAGAAGCTACCGGTTGGCAGCACATAAGGTATATACAACCGGTCCAGCACACGGGTAACCAAATCCCGGTTACGCTTCAAAATTATATTATAGTTATCAATGGTCGATTGCGTCTCTCCTTCAACCACAGGAATGGCGGCAAACTGATTGGCCGTTGGCGGCGTGCTAATGATGGTGGCATTATTGGATGTAATGGCTTTGGCCAGTCTGGCGGTACGAGCAATTACCCAACCAACCCGCAACCCGGCTACGGCACCACTTTTAGAAATACCATCCACCACAATGGTACGCTCAAAATAGTTGGAGAACGAACGGAAAGGAGCGCCTTCATAAACCAAACGACCATATATCTCATCGGATATCACGTATCCTTCAGTTAATTTCTCACGCAATAAATCCGCCAGCTGTTGTTGTTCTTCTGCTGAGAAAACACGCCCGGTGGGATTACCTGGTGAATTGATAATGATTATATCATCCGGCTTCAACATGGCCGACAGTCCATTGATATCCACACCGAAATCAGTTGTTAATGGATAGGTACACACTTCCAATCCAAATTCAGCCGGGATCTTTTTGTAGATACCAAAATTCACTTGCGGCACCAAGACCCTTTTGGCCCCGAGCAGGCTCAAGGTTTTAACAGTGGTATAAACCGCATTCTGAACCCCAACGGTCACCACCACATTTTCCTCAGTATAGGAGTAACCATCCTGTTTTTCCTGTTGTGCCGCCACAACACGACGCAACTCGGGCAGACCGGCATTTTGCGTATAACTTGTTCCGCCATTTAGCAGGCTGGCATTCATGGCTTCAATTATCTTATTATCCACCGGAAAAGTCTTCAGTTCACCCAGCCCCAGGCTAATACCCGTGGCATGTTTAGCCATGTTCACTTCCCTGATAGCAGGAAGCGGAAATTCGGTTGTCGCCAGTCGTTCATCAATAGTCATAATCACGATAATTAAAGCACTAATTAGTTAATGATGGATAGATCGTTAGCATTTAGATAATAGTCATGAGACTAGAAGGCAAATTTTTATACCGCTAAACACATTTTAGCGGACATGCATCCAGCCCTCTCCTGTCAGTTTTAAACACTAATAATTCTTTTCCTATAAAGCGCTACAAAAATATAAAAACAACACAGATCTGAACCGATATCCAGCAGAAGAAAACGAAGCAGAGCTTCACCAATCGCTATCTATTCATAACATAAAGACACCTGACCTACCAATTCTTTCATTCATCATCTCACTAACAATAGATCGTTAGATTTTAAACAATAGACATTAGACTAATTTACATTACCCTCATTTTTGGACCATTAACAACTTTGCCTATTGGATAGGCATAAACTGTTTTTCAGTTGCTTCCAAAAGCTTAACGAACCATTAACTAAATAACATTATCAGAATACTAATGCATATAAGGATTTTCACATATTGAATCCTGCGCAAACAATTTATCAACACCCCAGCTCCCGCATTGATTTGTTTGTTATTTTCGCCTTCGGAAAAAGGGAAAACACATTGGTTGCATAAAACCTGTATCAGAAATTATCCAGGGTTGTATGGATCTGAATTATCAGGTTTATAAACTAACCTTTATAGAAAAACTGAAAAGGGGAGAAATTGAAAAACTGTGAGGGTAAAAATATGAAACAAATATGCAAATTCGTTTACACACAGGCGGATGATTAAAACAAAAAACTCTGTGTCTTTGTGACTCTGTGTTCACAGTCTATTATCTAATATCTATCAATCTCTTGTCTAAACATAAACATATGAAGCATCTCATCAGCATTGCACTTATCAGTTTCTTTTGTTGGTCCATTCAGGGACAAAACTTCAACTATTTACCGTCATCGGGCAATAAACAGATCATCAAACACACCTATTATACCTTATCCTATAGCGAAAAATATGAGCAACCGGAATGGGTGGCCTATAAACTAACGCAGGAGATGTTGCCCAAGGCCGTGGAGCGGAAAAATAATTTCAGGGAAGATCCCAAAGTTAAAACACAAACCCCCTCCTACAACGATTACCGGTCTGCACCCGATTATGATGCAGGCCATTTACTGAGCTGCCGTGATATGCAGTTCGATGCCAAGGCCATGGATGAGACATTTTACATGTCGAACATGTCACCGCAGCACAAAGATCTGAATCGTTATACCTGGGCCTATCTAGAACGACTGGAACGAAATATGGTGGACCGGAACGGCTCACTTTATATTGTATCCGGCCCGGTATTACGAGATATTGATACGTGGATTGGAGTGAAAACAAAAGTGGCTGTCCCTGACTATTACTACAAAGTGATGCTAAAATACTCTAAAGGAAACACCAAGGCCATAGGTTTTTTACTTCCCAACAAAAAGTGCAGCACGCATCTGGAAGATTATGTGGTATCCATTGACAGCATCGAACGATTCACCGGCATTGACTTTTTCCCGGCATTGCCCGATGAGATTGAAAACAGCATTGAAAAAGCGACCTCTCCTCAATATTGGAGCTTCCAAAATCCATCCAAAAACTATATTTATGCAACTGCTCCGGCGAATAAATCCAATGCCACGAATGCCGGAAAAAAACTAAATATCAATACCGCTTCCCTGGCTGAACTAGAAACACTTCCGGGGATTGGCCCTGCCAAGGCTTCAGCTATTATCAAGAAACGACCGTTCAAATCGGAAAATGATCTCATTAAGGTCGATGGTATTGGAAAAGCTACCATGGAGAAGCTCTTGAAATTGATTACCTGGTAATTATTTCATGATAACCATACTGCAATAACATATAATCAGTAATGAGAATAGGAAAATTGTTTTTGAAATTATTCTTTCAAACCTACGGCACTTCCTATTCTCATATTAGTAAAACGCTAACTCCACCCTGCTTTCTTGCTTCTGGCACTGTAATAACCTTATTCCGTAGAAGGCAATAACGCCACTCAATAAACTAATAAGGGCACAATCTTTTATGTGACAAAAAAAGCTACTATGGTTGAATTCACAGATAAGGTTTCTCCCAAGAGCATCAACCCAATTTTTGAAGTATCAGGCGCTCTGCACATTTAGTACCATTTAATTCTAAACTTAATGACAATGGGACAAAGGAGGTACAAAAAAATAACAGTTATAGAACTCAACATGAGGTGCTACCTTTAATTCCCAGTAAGCACCAAGGGTATCATATGATGAGCCCTTCCATTTTTAGGGATGACTAAATGTAACATGTGTTGACGACTTCCTTTTTCATGGACAGGTACTTAGAACGTTAAACTAATCCTTCCTTTTTCATGGATGACTAAATGTAACATGCGGTGACGACTTCCGTTTTCATGGACGGGTACTTAGAACGTTAAACTAATCCTTCCTTTTTCATGGATGACTAAATGTAACATGCGGTGACGACTTCCGTTTTCATGGACGGGTACTTAGAACGTTAAACTAATCCTTCCTTTTTTATGGATGACTAAATGTAACATGTGTTGACGACTTCCTTTTTCATGGACGGGTACTTAGAATGTTAAACTAATCCTTCCTTTTTCATGGATAACTAAATGTAACATGTGTTGACGACTTCCTTTTTCATGGACGGGTACTTAGAACGTTAGATGAGTGCTCCAATTTTTATGGATGCCCAATTTCAGATAAATACTACAGTTCAACGAACAATTGACAAAAAAAAGGGCTGATTGAATAATCAGCCCTAAATATTTTTACCGAATCACAGGATCATATCCCATGTACTACATAACGCGCTTTCTAATTGGCAAACACCTCATCACGTGTCAGGTTAAACGGATGGTTTCGCTTATATTCTGAGCGAACATGTCGCTGAATAACGGGATTCTTACTCTTGAAATTATCCGGATTACCCTCATTCTTCTTCAATGTTTCATCCACTTCAAAATAAGAGCTGGCGCCCAACTGCTCCAGGTCACTGGAGGTGATACCCAATCCATCGGTTGGCACCGCATCAATACAAGATTGAAGGGCTGCTTTTCCATCCCCCTGCAATTCATTATCCACCAAGTATTGCGACAGCTCATACACCTCAGTTTTCCATAACTGCTGAATCATGCCGTAATCACCCACATCCCCGTGTAACGTCCAGAATCCCAACAGAAATTCGGTGTAATTATCCGTTGACAACACAATACCACGGAATTTTTGCGCCAGGTTATACAAATAAACCATGCGCATACGGGCTTTAATATTTCCAAGTCGCACCCGCTTTTCCCGGTCACTCTCGTCGGCAGGTTCCGCTTCTTCCACATCTTCCAGGGTCACCTTATACAATGACGTCAGGTCAATCTCTTTAAAATCGGTACAAAAAGCTTCACCAATGGCTTTACCGCGATCGATCTCATCCTGCTTATTGGTTTCAATAGTGATACTACGCCCGATCAACTTAACCCCCAGCTTAGCACAAACAGGAGCCGCCAGTGCGCTACACAAAGCCGAATCGATGCCTCCCGACTCCCCTATCACCAACGACTTAAGATTATGACCGGAGATATACGATTCAAGCTCCCGGCGTATATTAGCTACAGCTTTTTCATATTTATTCAATTCCATGACTTGTTGTTTTAATGGCGACAAATTTACTTTTTTCTATTCTTACTCCGACAATCCTAACGTCTTTCTGCACAATTCAATCTCCTGAGGTGTTCCTGTATTTTTTCCTTTCACATCCGATAACTTTACCGTCGGCACATAATCACCTCCCGCATCCGGCTTCACCTCTGTCAGCTTAATCACCATATTCAAGGGTTTAGCCCCTACGTCATTGGTTAGGTGCGTACCAATTCCATAAACATCATGCACCCGTCCATCCACATACTTCTTAATCTTACTGATCATGTCCATGTCTAAACCATCGCTATACACCACGGTTTTGGCTTTGGCATCTATTTTCATTGACGCATAAAAGTCGAGCACCGTATCGGTAAACTGTAACGCATCACCACTGTCCCAACGTACACCATCAAATAGTTTAGCGTATTTATTGGAGAAATTAGCAAAGAAATTGGAAGTGGTATAAGTATCGGTGAGGGCAATCCCCAAATCCCCGTTATACACATCGGTCCAGGCCTCCAGCCCTTTAATATTGGCAGCTTTATAGCCGTAATGCGCCGCATGGTACATAAACCATTCGTGCGGGTGTGTTCCAATAGGCGTGCTGTCATATTTCATGGCCAGGTACACATTACTGGTCCCTTTGAGCGTGTCACCCGAGTATTCGGTCAATGTCTTGAACACCCGGTCGTGCACCTCAAAAGAGAACCGTCTCCGTGTTCCAAATTCCGAATATTCGGCCTGCAGATCTTTAAACTGACGTGCTTTTCGTTCTGCCCGTTCTTCCACTTCCACCGGTGACTGGTTGGTCATTTTGAAATAAAGCTCCGAAATAATGGCCATTACCGGCACCTCCCACAAAACCGTCCGGTACCAATAGCCTTCTATTTCAACCTCCAGCCTGCCATTTTCCTGGTGTATAGTAACTTCAGAAGGATCGTAACGATAACCTTTAAGCAAGTCAATAAACACAGGATCGAAAAAATAACATTTATCCCGCAAGTACTGCTCCTCTTCACCCGAGAGCCTTAAATTCTTCATCCCATCCACCTGCTTCCTCAACGCTTCGGCAAATCCCTCGGGAAAAGCAGTTTTATTGCGGTTAATAAACTTATACTTAACCATGGCATTGGGATAGAGCCGTTGTACAGCATTCATGGTTGTGAATTTATACAGGTCGTTATCGGTGAAATATTTAATGATTTGCATTTTAGTTTGTTCGTTTGTAAACGTTTATAATTGTCTGATGGATATAGCTCATGCATGATTAACAGGATTCATAGCTATGGCGCTCCAAATAAAACGGCTGTCAATCAGCCTCTGGTCTGTTATCTAAAATCCAACGATCTATTCAGCATAGAACTCGAAATAAATTGTGCCCCCCTATTTGCTGCCATTTGATATATTTCTTGTGCACTCTCTTCAAACCCGGGGACATTTGACATACAGTCATCAAGAATCAGCATATTACCCTTGAACTCATCCAGTTCAAATATTTGTTTGATGGTATTGGCCACGCAATGGCTTTTAGCCTCACCAGCTATAATAATATTTTCATAATCGCAGATAATGGTTTTCAATTCTTCATTTAAAAGGGTTGATGCATCATTTTTATTGGGAATATTGGCCCGTAAAGCCCCAAAATGCTCGGTCAATGGATTCAATCCCTTACTAATTACCTGGAAGGTTTTACCGGATGAGAAAGACCACTGCCGGCCGGCCTCTAATAGCTCGGAAACAATGGCAGCACCTTCAGACCCTACGATGCAATGTTCCGGCCAGATAACATGTGGAAATTCCCCTTGTGCTTCCAACGCTGCCAGGTAATTACCCACAGCCTCCTTATCGGTCACCGGCAGCCATACTTCATTTTTAAAATCAGTAAACGAGATGTTCGTATAGAGAGCCGGTCGTTCACCTGCAGCATTCTTCCAGAAACCGGGATGCGCAATATCTAAATAGTGGTGGGTATCCTGTGTGAAAAGAATGTGATCAATCGCCTTTTCATGATTTAGGATGAAAGCACTCACCCTTTTCACATCATTCTCGGCATGGGGAACGTAAAGTGCCCCATCTGGACGGCAAAAATCATTTTGCATGTCAATTACGAGTAATAAGTTCTTCTTCATTTTAGTAGAATTTAAATGACGCCTATGTCAGGCAACGAGTTGTGAGTAATGAATGCTTCTTATTTCTATAAATTATTAAACTTTAGTAAGTCGATATGAGGCTGATTTATCTGTAGCGAAAGATTTTAATTAACAACCTGATATTTAAAGTTCAAAATTGAATCCTTTATTGGATAACTCCTGGTATTTCTCCCGGTCAAAACGGTAGTAACGCCCGGCTCTGTGAGGTGTATTAGCCTCTTTCTCCTGAGTGGGGATCAAAATCTCCATCTTCATAATCTTCTTGTAGAAGTTACGACGATCGAGCTGTACCTCCAAAATCGCTTCGTACAAGCTCTGCAATTCCCTCATGGTAAACTGTTCATTCAACAATTCGAAACCCACAGGTTGATACCTGATTTTGCTTTTTAACCGTTGAAAAGCCACTCGTAAGATCCGGTCATGATCAAATGCCAGCGAAGGCACATCCGACATAGAAAACCATTTGGCCTTACTGGCATCATCACCTGCCTGTATTTCATAATCGGCAATCTTAACCAATGCATAATAAGAAACAGATACCACACGTCCCCTGGGATCCCGGTTGACATCACTGAACGTGTATAGTTGCTCAATAAATAAATCCTTTATCCCCGTTTCTTCAAACAGCTCACGTCTGGCACACGCCTCGGTATCTTCATCCATGTTGACAAAACCTCCGGGCAATGCCCACTTCCCTTTAAAAGGATCGGTTCCCCGCTCAATCAGGAGAATTTTAATCTCTACGCCATCAAAGCCAAATATGACACAGTCGGTAGTTAAGGCAGGCCGCGGATATTCGTAACAGTAGTTTCCCTTTTCGTTCATGACAAAATAGCTTTGTGTAATTCGAACGCAAAGATTAGGGAAATTAATTTTCCAGCCAAACATCTTTGCGTATTTTTTACACATTGAATAACCAATAGAACGAAAACATCTGATAAATAATCCTTTTTAAAAAGAAAAAAATTGCAGTACAAAGAGTGATTGTTGTTACCGGATAGTGGATTTTGGCTTATAAAAGAACAAACATCTCCCAATAAAAAACCATCAAGCACCCGGAATCTATTGGTTAATTAAACATGTGAATCAAAAGTTGAATCCCTTCAAATTAAGATTGTCCGAAGAACATTTGCGTACAGAAAGTAGCATAGTGCTGACAACCTCAGTTTGATTATTACGCCATACTTAATTCTATGATATTGGGCTTGATGATGGAAAGCGGGATGGCCGGTCAAATAAGCGGGCCGGCGTGGGGGCGACGAAAATGAATGCGGGAATTCTGGCTAGTGGGTTAGAAAAAATTCATCGAGGAGGTGGGTGGAAGCTTTTATTTGACTAGCGTTTTTTGCTTCGTTTTTGGGGCAATGCCAAAAATGAAGTAGGGTTTGGGACAACGTCCCATTAAATAAAATTGATATCCAATAATTTAAAATCGGACTCAGACTAATAAAACCTAACCTGGACAAGCCAGAAAAGCCCTAAAATATTAGTATCAAGATGCATAACCGAATACATAATAGTCTGCCGAAAAATACACGAATATCACTGATAAGATACTATGTTTTTTCAGGAGTAGCCTGAAAAAAGCCTCTACGAGGGGTGTTACCTTTGATTTGTTGTTTTAACAAGATTCATTATACACCGCTGAGACGCAGAGATTCTTCATCAATTGGAAGTTGAGATTGTTCTTTGGTAAGTACAGGTTGCTTCAAAATATTTCTATCTGTTTCTATGTATCTCCATTTATCTATAAGTGTTTCAATCTATTTCCCCTCTCTAACTTCTGACCTCTAGCCTCTCTATATTTTTCCTTCCAATTTGAACAACATGCTGGTAAAAGTTGCTGCCTAAACTCCTAAACACCCCGGTGACTAATTAACAGCCCGGCTCGCTGTTCTATTACTTTAGCCGTCTTGATATCTGTTATCACCCACAACTGTTTATAAGCCTCCTCTTCCTTTTCATCTTTAGCATTGGTGCCTAATATAAAACCACTGTCTGTAACAGATAACAATTGCTCCAGGGAAGGTTGAAAAAGGGAAAAGAATCCTTTAAGAAAGCGATTAGAGAAGAGTAAGCCACTACACCCGATGTTTTGAGCGTCCTTGACATGTGCTTTTAACGACCGACACATCATCCAAATGGTTTTAGGCGTCAACCGACATTTTCCTTCCCCGTTGAAACAGGAAATCTTTGGCGAACAGTTAATGTAGGGGATAATGAGCAACGTGCGGATACCTCGAAACCACCTCAGAATTGGTGCGCAGAAAGAGATAACGAAGAGGTTTTCAACGTTTATCTCCGACTTATTTACTACTTCTTCTATGATTTGTGCCACTGATTTTGCAGCCTGGCCGGAGTTATCTTTGTGTACAAACAGATCTTCTTTGACTTCAATCACTAATTTCTTACCTGATTGATTCACCAAGTCAACAATTTCCCTATCCCCAAGCAACTGCTCCAACGTCTCCAGCCCACGAAAGTCTTCAAATCGAGTTTCACATATCAAGGTACCATTAATGGATGCATCGTGATAAAGAACCGGAATTCTATCTTCGCTCATTCGAATATCAAATTCACAACCATCGAAGAGTTTTAAGGCGGCTTTAATATTCTCAATTCTGTTTCCTGTCATCGCTACTGATTTTAGCTATCCGACATTATTTCTCAGATCATTAGGTTCTAAATAACTGAAGTTCCCCATGTCTTATAAAACACTAATTGATTATGAGTAAATTACATTTACTGTTGTTTCAACCGCGAATTAAACGAATTTTAAACCACTACGTGGTTTTATGAGCTTTTCGTCGAAAAGCAATTCGTATAATTCGATAAATTCGCAGTTGACAAAATGCTTGCAAAGCAAACTTTATAGGCGTTAAATACATATGGAAAATGTCAATAAATAACAAACCTGATACGAACCAATTGCTAGTTAAACTTTTGTGATTATTTGATCGCCAAGACTTGCATAACCCGATAAAAGAACCACATGTTACTCTCTCTAACGTCTATCATCTAAGCTCTAACAATCTATTTCATATTACCATTTATCCTATTCAGAACAGTCAAACAATTAGTCATCTCCTCTCCGGAAACCCCATTGGTACTTTGCTCAATCACCAGCTTCGCCATCTCGGCCAATACCACATAGGTACTTTCCCCTTTCGTAGTCAACTCCAGTTGGTAATGACGACGATCTGCCTGGTTTACTTTTCGACTAACCAATTTCTTTTTTTCCAGAATATCCACAACCCTTTTTACTGCCACTTTATCCATATTAATCACCTTGCAAAGTGCATTCTGATTAATTCCTTTGTTATTGGTAATATATGCAAGAACCACCCATTCTCTTGCCGTAATATCATATCCATTGTTATTGAATGCCTGCACAAGCACCTTTCCTATATTTCGAGACACCTCGCCGGCAAGGCGTCCAATAGAACCCTGAAAATTATACATATTTAAAAAATTAAATCTCCCCCAAGAATGGTACAAAAGTATGGATGATTCTACCAATTAGAAAATGATGGATGCCAGATTTTAAAAGGATTTCCTGACAACTATCCCCCGACAATCCATTCCAAAGAACATGAGTGATTTATTGCAATCTTGGTTCCTCCCATTGCACCTTCGCTTTCAGCGCAGTAATAAAGGAAGCATTCATCCAATAGATAGAAGGCATTCCATTACCCGGGGTTTGATAGGCTTTATTAATACGCTCAGCAGTTAATGAGGCCCCTGGTTCAAATAAATCAGGATTGTTACGGTCAGACATGAAAAAGATATATTTACTGTCGGGTGATAAGGTGGCAGCATACTCATGGCCCTCCGTCGTATTCATTTGATCTCCCATATTTACCGGTAAAGACCATTCATCCTTCTCATTTCGAAAGATAATGTAATAATCTGTTCCGCCCCTGGTGTCAGCCATCCCCCACACACCCTGTATCAGAAAGTCTTCATCAGGTGAGATTAAAGCATTATAGCGCGCTTGCCCGCAATTTACCTGCCGGGGCAGTGAGTCGGGTGTTGCAAAAGCCTCACCATTCCACCTTGAACACAAAATAACGCCTTCGGCCCCTTCCGTTTCACTGGTGTAATAAATGGTACCATCTTTAGTAAGGGAAGGAAAAAATTCATCACCCGCGGTATTTACCGGTGCTCCAAGGTTTCTGGGTGCTGACCATCCGTTATCCGTCCGATCCAACACCCAAATATCATAATCCTTGGGAATACTATCGCCCGTTACTGACTGGTTGGAGACGTAAAACAAGTGCTTTCCGTCGGGCGCAATAAACGGTTCTATGTATTTAAATTTCGGATCTCTGGCAAAGAAAGCCACCTCAGGTTTTATCCATCGCTCACCTTCCTTTTTCGTAACCATGATAGTACAAAAGCGAAAACCAGGACCACATACCGAATAATAGATCTCATCCCCTTCCGGCGTCATTGTCAGGTCGCGAGTAAATTTCCCGGTGTTAACAATACCGGGAGCAAACAACACCGGTTCAGTACCAGGTAATGACTGCCCCAGATAGGGCCCTTTCACTCCTTCCAAATATGATGTTTTAGATTGATCAAGATTACAACCATAAACAAATAATGCAACAACAAGCAGGACAATAGAATTTTTCATAACAACGGGCTTATTGATTATTAGGATTCAAAGCACCTAATATAATCAACTTATCATTGGCAGCCATACCATTTGGATTACAACCCGGTTTACCCTCTGGTATCTCCATCCCTAAATCCTGATAATGCTTCACCCAGCCGGAATGAAAAATACCCGAAGTATCTTTAAAAGTCATGGGATTAAGTTTGAAAATTGAATCGGTGACAAAGAGCTGATAGACGTATTCGGAACAGTAGAATCCCTCATCTTCCAGTACATAACTATAATTGTAGGGTTCCCCCACCAGGTTCCGTGCTTTCACTACTGCCTTTGGTAAAAGATGTTGGTATTCCTTTTTAAACCTGTAGGCCACTACCAACAGGGAATCTATTCTTGCGCCCTTAAATTGTCCCAATGTCTCCTTAGCCACCCCTTTCTTTGGGGCTGCATGATACACCCATACGGTATCATTCTCTTTTACTACTATCCCCATATGTGTATAGTGCGTCTCATTCGCCGTTTGAGTAACCTCATCAATTGCCCTGGACAATGATGAATGCAAACTTCCACGAAACAGGATATCACCCGTTTGCAGGCTAAAAGTTTTTGGCTGATTGCAGCAGTCCAAAAGGATAAAAAAAATAATAACAGAGAAAATAATATTAAATGTCTTCATTTGATAGATTATGAGAATTGAGATAATAGATCTGAGACTGATTTACATCTGGTCATTTGCAATACCTCAGAAGTTTTTACCGGCTGAAAGACACTAGTTATCGACCAAGCAATTACAAAACCAAACAAACGCCTATTCCTCCTGATCCTATTTAAATGAAACGGTAATGGTAATAGGCCGGGTGCTAAAATCGTTCATCATAAATCGCAGAACAGACACTCCCACTCCTTTTATTTCCGGCAGCTGCTTATCGAGTGGCTTTCCTTTTGCACGCCCCTGTTGATCAACCACTTCCAATAGCACATCTCGACAATCGCTTCTGGACACCTCGAAAAAGATCTTTTTAGTGACTGCCGGCACATCCAGGCTGACATTTCGCTCCGAAACATTGAGCGTAAGAGTTTTAATCGTCTTCTTTGAATCTGACATGTTTTTTCTATTTTTGTCCCCTTCGATGCCAAAGATATATCATTTAAAGAAGAAGATGCATTCAGTGATTGGCCTACACATTGAAGAAGAGACAAAATTATTTTGGAACCTTTTGCCAATCATCACGTATCCATCCACTAAGAAAGAGCACCTTACACATACATTAATTTTAAAGGAGGGCAGATGAGCAGGGAAAAGGAACAGTTAATGGGACGTGTTATATCAAACTACAAGATGATCGCCACTACAGCGATTTTTATTCTTCTATTTACTCCAAAGATTCAATCCGAAGACACCAAGCCGGTAAAAACAGACGACAACCACCTTATTGATGCAGGTATCATGCCTGTTTCAGAACTATTCAATTGTCCATCATTAGCAGACAACGTTCTTCAATATGCACTTAAAGGACAGGCCTATCTGCAAGAAAAAAATCAATTGATAAACGATTCTATCATCACCATCGTGGACTTCTCGAAACCATCAAAAGAGAAGCGTCTGTATATTATTGATGTAAAAAACACCAAACTGTTACTGCAAACATATGTAGCCCATGGGAAAAACACCGGGCTTCAGTATGCCAAAAAATTTTCCAATATTAAGCACTCGCTCCAAAGTAGCCTGGGTTTTTATAAAACCAGCGAAACATACCAGGGAAAGCATGGCTATTCCCTACGGATCGACGGACTGGAAAAAGGACGCAATGACAAAGCACGCGAACGCGCCATTGTCATTCATGGGGCCAATTATGTGAGCGAAAAATACATTCAAAAATATGGGCGCCTGGGCCGAAGTTTTGGCTGTCCTGCCCTCTCCTACGAGATCAGCAAGGAAGTTATTGACCTGATAAAAAACGGAAGCTGTCTGTTTCTATATCATCCCTCCCTTTCCTACAGTAATGACACAAGTATAAAGTTGAATTAAGTAAGCCCCGAAAGGAATCAACCCTTCATTCGCATTAACAACACATAAATAAACAGGCATCTACCCAGTTAATTCACATCAAAAGAATTCGTTTCAATCGAGTCTCAGCATTGATGTTTCGGTCTACGAATAGACTGTTTTAAAGTACCTGTTTATTACGTACCTGCTTCGGATCTGCAACGTACCTGCAACGTACCTGCAACGTACCTGCTTCGGATCAACTCCGCTGTTAGCGGAGTTGATCCGAAGGTGTCCCGACCATGGTATTTAGCAGGTACCTTTCTCAATAGATCGTTAGATTTTAGATAACAAATAGGAGATTGATTTACATCTGATCTTAGAGCATTTCAAACAATAGAAGATCAGCACCTTCTATCCTTCCTTCTGTAAGGTCATCACCATGATACGCCCCCTCACCTGATGGATAATTGAGGTTTAAAGAATGGTAAATATTCCCCATCTTTTTTATACACATCATCATAAAAGTTGAATTGCAGCTCCGAATCAGCCTCGCAGGTAATGTAGCGGGTATATAACCTGATTTTCCTTTGCAGCCTGATATAACAAGGATATTGTACCTCCATATTTTCATGAAACTCCATTTCCTCCTCCTCATTCAATACATATTCAGCCACCTTTACCGGATTTTGCAGCCGGATACAGCCATGTGAAAAGGTTCTAACCTCTTTATTAAAAAGCTTTGGAGCATTGGTATCATGAAGAAAAATGTATTTGGTATTGGGGATGGAGAATTTTACCTTTCCAAGCGCATTCCATGTCCCACTGCTTTGAATAACCCGATAGGGAAAATCCCTATAGGAATAGCCTTCCAGGTCAACCTCATTATGATCAACCACATCACCATCACGGTCTATCAGGTAATAATTTTTGCGATCAAGATAAGATGGGTTTTTCCTGACCGAAGGCAAAATCTCATACCAGGCAATTCTGCGTGGCACATACCACTCCGGATATGTGGTGATGGTACTGATCCTGGTGCTTAGCTCAGGTGTTTGCCGGTAAGGCGTACCAACGATTACTTTACTGTAAAAAAGAGGCCGCCCTGCTTCTATCACTGCCAATCGAAATCCCGGAATATTAATCCAGATGTAATCATCCCCTTCCAACGGATTGGCACGAAGCCGATCAAGGTTAAGCGCCACTTTCTGAAAAGCTAACCCGGCATCATTCTCCAACTGGTATAATGTAAATAGATTAATCCGGCCAGTAGCAGGAAGCCCTTTACTTTGCTGGTAAGTGGTCAGAACAAACGAAAAATCATTGACGGCAGCTTCAATGTCACCCTGAAAGAATCCCGTGAATCGCAATGCATGCAATAATTGACGCTGCACTTTAAGAGTTGTTTGATTAAGCACCAACAGATCAAAATCCCAATTAAACAGATCACTCTCTGATAACAGGTTGGTAAGATTATTCTGCATTTGGCGGTAATGAAAGAATTGCGGTTGAATGGCTTCCAAAAACGGCTCAATGTCTTCGGGTCGTTTTATCTGTTGAAGCCCTGATATCAGTTCCTGATCCGCCAACAATAGCGAATCACTGGCTATCGTTTTTATCATGCCATAACGCAAATGGGACAAAAACTGAAGGATGGTATGTGTCATCAGAATATCAAACTCAGCCAGCCGGAATGCCTCTCTCTCCGTCTCTAGCCGCCTTGTGTAATCCTTTAAGTGCTCAATAGGATAGCATCCGGGTATTAATCCGTAATGCAAACTATTTGATAACTGTTTTATGAAACTGCGTGCCAGCTTAGCATCGTCATGCATCCAGATGGAATGATACTTATTTGCCTCATAATAGTGAGCCACCCATTTAGGATGCTCCAGGGTGTCATGGATGCCATTGAGACTATCCGCTAAAATAGATTTGATAACACCACTTGCTTCCCTAACCAAATAAACGTCTCCTACCTGATCATATCCCGTGGGGGAATAACCGATACTGGTAAAAAGTATAAGTAACAGCGTTATTAAACCAATGCGTCCCATCAATCCTCTTTTAACATATATCCACCTCAACTTTGGTATGATAACACTTCTTGTCGGGTCAAACAACCAATAGTATAATGTACAATCAGAATGCAGAAAGCGGTAGCAATTTCTGCATTTTTTACACCATTATTAATGCTTTGAATTCCGACAGACAGCCTACAATTAAAACAGGACTTCCACACCTATGGTTTACCCTCAACCGGTTTATTTCACTCCTATCTCCCTCAATTTTGACTGTTGACTAAAAGAGAACCTATTCTTTTTCAGGAGAAGCCTGAAAAAAGCCACTTCGTGGGGTATTGCCTTTAGCTGATTGTTTTGACAGGACAATAGATTGTTAGATAATAGACAATAAACCTACTTATATCAAGCTCATTGGCAACTTCATAACTCCTTGAATTATGAGATAATACACACCGTACGATTAACAACATAGACAATAATCCAACTTGAACAACATGTTCCGGGTAGAGCGGCTTGTTACCTCACCGCTCCCCCGCAGACCCGCACGAGCGGCTTTCCCGCATACGGTTCCTCTTAACCCGGTTTTGCTGAGTAATTACTGTGATAGATTTTTGGTTTTAATAGAGGCATCCA
>RHGE01000090.1 GCA_004296775.1 Marinilabiliaceae bacterium JC017 | reverse complement strand
CAAAAACGAAGCAAAAAACGCTAGTCAAATAAAAGCTTCCACCCACCTCCTTGATGAATTTTTGCTAACCCACATGCCAGAATTCCCGCATTCATCTTCGTCGCGCCTACGCCGGCCCGCTTATTTGACCGGCTCACGCGCTTCCCAACATCATGGTCCGACTCGTTATTTGGCTTTTTGTGTTATAGTGTCGATATATTCAAGGGCGACTTCGCGTTTGCCCCTGCTAGCATCGATTTGCAATCGGTACCTTGTTATATGATAGACATTAGACCTACTTATATCAAGCTCATTGGTAATTTCATAACACCTGGATTTATGAATTAAAATACAACATTCAATTTGGACAACATGTTGGTAAAAGTTACGACCTAAGCCTCTAACGAACCATCATATATATGCCGATGAAGAAGGACAAACATTTTTTTTGAAAAAAAGATTTCAATATTAGAAAAAATTCACCTCTTCCATTTATCCAATTGATCAAACCACAAATAGCCTGTTTGAATTAACCCAGCTGCTGTATAACCAGATATTTTGTTTACCTATAAATACCCTAACCAGAAGTAAAAAATCCCCTATTCTGAAAATATATATTCGTATGTGTTTTCTTCACTGCAATTTACAATTCACCAACACCATCGTCAGCAGGTAACACCCAATCGTTAGTTGCCGATTATTTTTTACTTGCTTCAACATATCTTCAACGAAACACATTCCGTCACCACATCTAACCCATATTAAAATGGCCTTTATTGCCTGACCTAAAGGGCGCCATCTTCAAATTCAAGGCTTTCAATAACGGGTTAAAAGTGTATTTTTGCACACTCATATTAAATGTAACTACCCATCAGATCCAATAGAAAACATAAATTCATCCACTGGATGATATTGTGGTTATGTATCTCCACGCCCCTACTTGCTCAATCTGATTTAAATTACACAGGGAAAGTATTACAAACAGATTCTGATGAAAGTATCCCATTTGCATATGTAACCGTTAATGGCGGCGATTGGGGCACTATTACCAATGAAACAGGGCAGTTCAACCTGGAATTACCTGCCGGCCGCTATATCATTAACATCGCCTGTTTGGGCTATGAAGAACTGCATCAAGAAATTGAAGTAACCAATAAATGGGAAACAAATACTTTTCACCTAAAAATTAGCTCCCTGAAACTACCAAACATAGATGTCATTGCGCAACAAAAAAGCCCGGTCAGTTCCACCACGTACATCTCCCAAAACGCCATCGAGCATCTGCAAACCAACAGTGTAAGTGACCTGTTACAACTGCTGCCAGGTAATTTACACAATCAACAAGCCTATCTGAAGAAGCCCACCTATGCCTCCATACGTGACGTTAATACCAATTATAGTTCCAGCCTGGGAACAACCATTTTACTCGATGGCATGCAGATGGATAACAATGCCACGATGCAGCATTTCACCCTAAGCACCATAAATATTCACGAACAGCGTAAGCACACCCCACCAGCCAGCACAGGGCTCGGCTTAGACTTACGCCAGCTATCGACTGATAACATCGCTTCCATAGAGGTTATTAAAGGCATTCCATCCGTGGAGTATGGTGGTTTAACCACCGGCGCCATTGTAATAACTACCAAAGCCGGTTTATCCCCCTGGCGGGCCCGTTTTAAAAGCACCGGTAATACCAGGCTGGCCTCTCTTGAAAAGGGATTTCTGGTGCGAAAAAAACAAGGCGCCATGAATATAAACCTGGATTACGCCCAGAACCATGCCGACCTGCGCAGTCCTTTCGATGCCTACAAACGTCTCTCCAGTGGGCTGTCCTATTCCGATCTGTTTTTCTCCCGCGCCAAACCACTGATGTTTAACGCCCGATTTCGATTATACCGGAGCATGGACGACAACCGCACAGATCCCGACACCATGAAACCGGAAGAAGTATGGAGTCTGGAACAAAAAGGAGCCTCCGCCAACATATATGGTAATTGGAATATTTCAGGCAAATATATCAGCCGGATCAAATACCAATTCACAGCCGCCTATGATCAGGAACAGAGTTACTCCAAACGATACATCTCTTCTGAAATAAAAGCCTTGAGCTTAAGCCGGGAACCAGGATTAAATACCGGTATTTTTTTACCATCCGAATTCATCGGTGAAGAATGGATTGATGGCTTACCGGTTCGTTACCAGGGGCAGATATCCGTGAACCAAATCAAAAAGATCGCTTCCAATGGCCAGCATAAACTAATGGCGGGTGTGGAATATAAACACTCTCAAAACAAAGGAGACGGAAAAAGGTATGCTCCCTATCCCGTGGATAAAACATTCATTCGCCCAAATAAATTCTCAGCGATCCCCGCCATCAGGAACCTCGCTTTCTATGCTGAAGAATCATTAAAATTACCGGTTAAAGAAGCTACCGTTTACCTGACCGCCGGTGCCAGATGGACCAACATGCAAGCCGATGGTTTATTCAAAAGTCAATTAGGGTGGCACCTGGAACCACGCCTCAATAGCGCCATTACCCTGCTTAACCAACAGCATCGGCACTTCAGCTACCTGAATTTGAGAGCCGGAATAGGCCAACATTACAAAGCACCCCCCTTGGCATTCCTTTATCCATCACCTACCTACATCGACCTGGTTAGCCTGATGCATTACAGCAACAATCCCGAAGCACGCACAGTATTATTTACTACATACATTCTAACTGAAACACCTCAACTGAATCCCGCCGCCAATCTCAAAAAAGAGGTGGGTATTGATTTTACCTTGTATGGCATCCACACGCAACTAACTTTTTATAAAGAAGTGTTGAAAAACGGATTTGCGACAGAGTTGGATTACACCTGGCTAAGCAATAAAAAATACGATACCAGCGGCGTGGATGCAGCTACCAAACCAGACCCGGAGCAGTTACCTTTCTCTACCGAATACAATCTTGCGGCCAGAACCGTGATGAATAATAAAAACAAGTTAAAGAAAACAGGTATGGAGTACCGCATTGATTTCGGACACATCCGCCCCATCTATACAAACATATTAGTAGATGGCGCCTGGAAACAAACGTTAAATTATTATTACATCAATGAATTTACCCCTGAAAGTGTTTTATCCAGCCAGAAAAAAACCATTGGCCTTTACCAAAACCAACTGAATAACACCCTTAAATTCTCGCAATTCAGTAGCAAATTATATTTAGTAACACATGTCCCCCAACTGCGTTGGGTGTTTTCAGGCTCGTTCCAGTTTATCTGGAATCATAAGAAAATCAACGAGTATTACTACAATCAGCCCAAAGCATTACAAACAGCAGATGCAACAATACCTTTTACCGAGGAGATGGCTCAAAATCAGGATTACAACTTATACATCAAAGAAGCAAAAGAAGACGTGGATCAATACCCCCTTCTTTTCTCTACCAACCTCAGGCTGTCCAAAGAGATTGGAGACTGGTTTAAACTAAGCGTATTTGTGAATAATTTTCTCAATTACCGCCCATTATATCAAAATGATTCACACAATTATATCCGCAGAAATAACACTTCCAATTTTGGAGCAGAAATAATTTTGAGACTATGATCAAACGACTACTTAGTGTATTACTTATTGCTATGGCACTCATTTCTTGCGAACAGGAAGATGTAACCGTAACATATCGACTGGACGTTAAACTGAACCCGGCTACTGGTGAAAAAATGCCGGAGACTATTACAGTTAACGCCAAAAACGAAACAAATGGCCAAACGTATGCGACAACAGCCGATGCCAATGGTGCAGCTGTTTTTGAAACGCTCTCTGCCGGATTTTATACCGTAACGGCCTCCAGCGAAGCCTTTAATGCTGTTCAAAACATTGAGCTATTCGATGATATCCAAACCACCATGACCCTGATAAAAGGTAAACTGGGCAAATTTGTTATTAAAGAAGTATACTACTCCGGTTCCACTACTCCAGCCCAAAAAGGCTATTATTCCGATCAATTTATCGAGATACACAACAATTCTGCCGATACCCTTTATGCCGATGGTTTATCAATAACCATTCATGCCTGGTATGGAATGAGTGAAAATCCCTATGCCTACATGGCGGCCGATTCCATGGCCATCCAATTATGCTACACCGTTCCCGGAAACGGGACTGACCACCCGGTGGCACCAGGCAAAAGTTTCATCATTGCCCAGGATGCCATTAATCACCAATCAGATGAACTTGGAAATCCCAATTCCCCCGTGAATTTAGCAGATGCCGAATTTGAATTTTATTCCACACGGTTCACGGGTAAGGACGTAGACCACCCGGCTCCCAATTTAATTCCTAACCTTTTCCCATTCATCGGCTCCGACGTGACAATGCATAACCGGGGCGGCAATGCCCTGGCGTTGGTTCGTATTCCCGGCGATGTGGATGACTTCTTGAAAAACAACATGATTGATGCCATGCGCGCTAAAATCCCCAACAAATGGGTGGAAGATGCAGTGGAAATCATGCCGGTTGGTAAAACATTCAAACGTTATGATTCTACGTTGGATGCGGGAACCGTTGTTTTAGAAGCAGGTGCCAAGTCCGGATTGAGTATCCGGCGTAAAGTATCCCACATATTGAGTGATGGCCGGTTGAGTGAAGGCCGGGTAATTTATATGGATACCAATAACTCATCCAATGACTTTTTGCACGATGTGACTCCCATGCCCAGGGGGCATGAATAAAAGATCGAGATAGTTTTCTCAAATTTATAATCTCTTGCAAAAACCGTTAAAACAAACGGCAATTACTTTTAACTTTTCACTTCATCATTACCTGTGTCAACGATAAAAACACCCATAAAAGCCAGCCTGAAAGGAAGTATTGCATGCTTCCTTTTCTTCCTGTTTAGCACAGTACAAGCCAACGATACCCTGAAATACACCAGCACCTTTCAGGAAATGCTGTATCTAAAATACCCGGCACTTCAGAGTGGTAATACTTCCACCTTATTGCAAATACCCAAATTAAATATCGGGATGGGAGCATTGAGATACATACATCAACAAGGAACGTTGAAAAGAAGCATGGATGGTACCTCAAAACAACTAACTGGTTTGAATATCTATCGGTATCACCATTTCAAAAAGGCTACCGTATTTGGCCAGTTTAATTACAACAACAATTCAGAGGCCTCAGTGAACTACACCTCCATAAATGATCCCTATCGCGGAACACCCTATTTCCTTTGTGATACATTAACCGGTGGTCAATACAAGCGAGAGACCTTTTATTTAAAAGGAGCCATTGCCCTACCCTTATCTCATTTCCTGGACCTTGGCATCTCATCCACCTACCACATGGGCCTATCCTATCAAAACTATGACCCAAGAGCAAAAAACGTAATCAGTCATTTTTCCTTAAGTCCTGGAATAACTTACCATACCATGAATTGGAAATTGGGGGCACACATCCACTATGCTTATTACAACGAAGACATCGATATTACAATAGTAGAGTCCAACAAGACAGCTACTTTTTACTCGCTCAGCGGACTGGGGTATTTCAATGAATTTTTCAATGCATCCGGCGCTTATCGCCTTTATGAAAGACATAACGGTGCGGTTGGTCTGCAAATACAACACAAACAGCACCTGTTGGAAGTAACAGGGGAACAATTTTACGAACAGATAAAAGACGGACGAGGCAATCAAAACAATAAAAACTGGCACCAGGTTAAAACTCCTTTTTTATTAACCGGCAGGACATTTGTTGCTAAAGAAACCTATCAACAGAAATCAAAGAGAGGTTCTCACATTCTGACAGGACAAGTAACCTATAAAAAACAAACCGGTACCGAGATTTTTCAACGATTGGAAAACACAAATGAAAATACCCCATCTGCCAATTGGGTCACCTATGCAAAGCTGGACAAATATCACCAAACACAGATCAGAGCTTCATTATCTCATACCTGGTATAAAATGAGAAGCGCCTTTATTCGCCAAATGGGCTTCAGTGGTAAAATTCAATACATCTGCGATAACGAACAGGTGATGGAAGCAGAAATAACGGAGAAACACTATCAAAATCTTCACCTATATACGGACGCCGAACATTCCTTTCTGTTGAAGAATGGATTAATAGTTGTAAAAGCCCAGGCGACATATATTACTAACCTGCAGAAAAAAATAAGTAAGCTACCCGTTACTTTTTTTTCAAAAGAGATAGCGTTGCCTGATTTCCGGTATGTAACAGCCAATCATTTCACGAGTGGTTGCACCATCACCTATGAGCGCAAATTACCTCACGACAAAACGCACTGCTTTATCACAGGCCGGTACCTGCTACACCTCAACAACAAATGGCTGAGTGGGCAGAAACGTCATGAGACTGGTATTTCGGTTGGTATCAGCTGGTAAGATTCACCGCAAATCAGTAGGTTAATCCATCGGGCAGAAAAAACTCACAACGGGTTCCCTTTGCATGTCCCTGCTCGTCAAACAAGTCGAGTATCGTAAAAGCCACTTTATCTTTATTTTTACTATTCAGCAAAGAGACATACTGCTTAATCACACCGGTGCCGGTACCGGTTGAAGTCCGGGCATTCTTCCGATTAGATGCTTCCGCCCGACCGATCCCATTATCCTCAACAGCAATTAACAACCCATCCTGTTTGCTATAAATCAACACTTTTATCATTCCGCCTTTATCAATACCATTAAAACCGTGCTTAACTGAATTCTCAGTAAGATTGACAAGTAAAGCAGGCGGAATCACCACCTCTTGCGACACATTTTCATCCACATGCAGAGTATATTCAAACTTGTTGTTAAAACGCATTTGCTGAATATCCAAAAAGTGCCGACAGTTTGGGATTTCATCCTTTAACGGACTCATCACCTGATTGGCATTTTTGAGTGAGTAGCGCAATAAACCGGAAAGCTTCGACAGATAATTATAGGCCTCCATCCTATCTCCGCACAATAAGAAGGAGGAAGAGGAATTAATGGCATTGAATACAAAATGCGGATCGATCCGGTCACGCATATTACGCATCTGCAATTCGGCCATTTTATTCTTATAAAAGTAGAGCTCATCCTGGCGTTTCTTAGTCACAAACTGAATAATAAAAGCAATAAGGGAATAGGCACTTATAATGATCAAATACCAAAGCCATCGATAGACGTAAAGAGGATTTTCACCATATTGAATGCGCAATTGTGTCCCATAACTTTGAACCAACACCTCACCTTTTTCTTTCTTAACCACATTAAAAACTAACAATTGCTCCCGTGAGATGGGAATGGATATTGCATGTCGACCATTATGAGCCTCTGAAATAATCAATGCTTCTTCACCGAGCTGAATATTCGCCGTTATAATATCTTCAGTTCCATTTTCATCCAGATCCCCCGCATAAAAAATTTTCTGCATTCGGGAACAGTTATGGATTTTCATTGTTGAAGCTTTCAAATCGGGAATAGAAACCTTAAGCAAGCTTGAAAGCCCATCTTTCTTAAAAATTCCAAATACCTGTTGATTGTTATCGGCACATACCCCTGTTAACTGAGCATCCTCAGGCAAGGCTAACTTTTTCGATATAACTTTTTTTGCAATTAACGAAGCCTCCAGATCAAAGTACTCAAAAGCTTCCAAGTGATATAAAACCAGGTGACGTTGATCCCTAGAAAAATACATATGCCTGGTTTCTTCAAAAGAAGAAGAAAAAACCAGGTTCATATCCTGATCAAGTAAATGAAACTCCGACAATTCCTTGGTTAAACACTCACTCCGTATGGCATAGAATACTTTCCCTTCTTTAGAAATAAGTTTTCCACCATTGAATATGCCAACACCTTTTTTTAAAGGATGATGCTCAATTAAATCATCAGACAAATAGTCATAACAAAAAACACCATTCAACCTTTTACCCACTGCAAAAGCGAATACCGGATGACCATTTGCTTCCTTTTCATGCACACCCAAATAAATCATATCCCCTTTAAGCATTTTCTCATTGTCAAACCCTGGAATAACAGTCACCTTACGTTTCAATGTTTTGGAAACCACGTCACGAATGAATAAGAACAAAGTATCCTGTTGGGTGGTGAGATAGACAAATTCATTCTTCCCATCCTGATCCAGATCACCACAAAAAGGCTTTCGGTATAATAACATCGTACCAATGAGCCTGCGGGAATAAATCTCATGGTCATCGGTATTAAGGTTATTCTCAACGGCACATACATTTGTATAGGTATCCAACCATAAGTGAACCGGCTTTTTAACCTTATCCCTTACATCGGGATACATGTAATAACACAAATGATTATTCCCTGTCAAACCCAATGAAGTTTTAACAGTGTATTTCTTAACAATCGACGGAGCTACAACTACCGTTACGATGCCAAGAATAAGGCCTATGACTAAAGGTTGAGATAATAAGCGATAGTTAACAAACTGGAATTTAAACATTATGTCGACAGAAATAAAAGAAGTGTTTAAAAATTAGCTAATCATGCCTTCCAGTTCATAAAAAGCAGTACCAGACGCTTTAACCGGATACTCCTTCTCGCCATCAGAAATAATACAGGTACGTTTTCGACGAATCAGGCCGGTTAAACGCTGGGTGTTGATAATTACAGACCGGCTGACCCGAAAAAAGTTTTGGGGTAACTGTTTTTCCAGCTTACCAATCCCCAAGGTAATGAGGTGTACTTTTCCCCCTTTCAAAGTGATATTAGAGTAGTTCCCGTCAGCAGTGATAAAGAGGATTTGTTCCGGTTCGAGCAATAAGGTTTTTCCACCGTCCGATATTTTAATCTTTTCAGCTTCCTCTATCTGTGTAATAGTCTGCTTTAAGTCTTTATTGTTTTCAGCCGATTGCAACCGTTGTAATATGGCACAAAGATCTTCCATCACAATGGGTTTGAGCAGAAAATCAACGGCGGAACTTTTAAAGGCATCGAAAATAAAATTGTCATACGCCGATACCATCACTACTTTGACCGGCAAATCCAACTCATGTATTTCCTTAAGCAGAGTGATGCCATCTTTTTGAGGCATATCCACATCCAGGAAAACTACATCAGGGGTATGCACCACAATTTGACGCAAACCAATATTAGGATTGGTCTCCATTGCCACAACCTCCACCTTACAGGTTGCTATAAGCAAATGTGACAGCACCTTTAAGGCATTCGATTCATCATCGATCAATACCGCTTTTAATTTGGCTGAATACATAGCAGAACTATCTACTGAGGGTTAAGGCTGGCAAATTTAACCAAATTAGGAAAACTACGAGCAGCCTCATCCGGCTATTTTAGTTTTTTTACATATTATCTGCTCATCCGGAAAATCGGGCTTTTCATGAAAGATTAAGAACATTACAAAAAGAGAAAACGCCAGAGATTATTCAAACCATCAAAAATGACGTCTTTTGTACCAAGCAAAGCAATAACAACCTGGTGAGAGGATACTGAGGTGTGGTAACATCAGAGCTTTAACAGCATGGGGATAGGAAATATAATCAACATAGGACTGCACCACATACCAGCTTAAGCAATAATGAACACCATTTTCGTTTATTATTCAGGCAAGTAGACTGCCTTGTCCGTTCCTTTTTACAAAAGCGTTGATAACGTTATCAACAACATTATAAGTTATCAACAAGACCTCATCAAGCTTTAGATTGGTATTGCTACTTAATTAATCGCATTAACATTACAAACCATGAGCCCGGATAAAGTTTTAATTGTCGAGGATTCAATTTTAACGGCTGAGGTTATTAAAGGCTACTTGACAGATAACGGATTTACTGTGTGTGGCATTGCCAAGAGCTTCATGGAAGCCAATGCCTGCTTTGAGGAACACAATCCTTCATTACTGATTTGTGACATTCATCTGGAAGGAAAAAAAAACGGTATTGAATTCGTCACCACCATAAGAGAAAATCATCCGGCCACCCTGATTATTTTCATCTCTTCTGACATGCAGTTAAATGTG
Organism: Marinilabiliaceae bacterium JC017; assembly: GCA_004296775.1. Lineage (GTDB taxonomy): Bacteria > Bacteroidota > Bacteroidia > Bacteroidales > Marinilabiliaceae > JC017. The sequence continues at coordinate 11,644 of RHGE01000090.1, read as the reverse complement.
CTTTCCAAAGCTCAACAGACTAAACCGCATGCCTACCTTACCAAACCCTTTACCGAAGAACAACTGATCACGACCATCCAAATGGCAGTGATTCGGAACAATCAGGATAATCCGGCTAAATTCGACCTGACCGACAAAGACCTGGAAGTACTTAACATGTTGGGACAAGGATTATCCAATAAACAAATCGGTGAACAACTCTTTATCAGCCCCCATACAGTAGATTCCCGCCGGCGGAAAATACTACTCAAACTCAATGTAACAAGCATTAACCAAGCGCTATGCATTGCATCTGAAAAAGGCTGGTTACATATTAATCCGGTAGAAGGATAAAATTACCTATGACAAGACCTGATGCTAAAATACGAGGGACTCTTTTCAAGCAGTCAGGTTTGTTGCTATTAGTCCTGTTTATAAATTCAGTATTTGTTGCTGCTCAACGCACCCCTGCACAAGAGCAATTCATCGAAAAGCTAAACCTTTCGGCCACAGAAAAAGAATGGCTGGATCAGAATTATGTAGTACGGGTACACCCGGATACCTGGCCACCTTTTAATTACTGGGATATCAAAACGGGCACCAACCAGGGTATTTGCGTAGAATACCTGCGCTGGATAGGTGAACAGACTGGTATTGACTTCGAATATCCTTCCATGTGGATGCCGCTTAAACACATTTTGCCGGCATTGGAAAGCAAGCAGCTGGATATGTCTCCCTCGTTGCAAAAAACAGAGGAACGCGAAAACTACCTAATTTTTACGCAAAAAATACACCAGGAGACTTTTAGCCTTTTCGGCGGTGCTAAAAAAGGAAAAGGTAAATTTACTTTGCAAACACCAGGCCTCCGGGTGAGCACTGAAGAAGGTTCACGTACCTATCACTACTTAAAACAACATTACCCCTATATCACGATCATCCCAACCACAACGGAAGAAGATGGATTGCGAAAGGTGATCAGCCACGAGGCCGATTTCCATGCAGGGGCTACTTCCGTATGTAATTATTTGATTAAAAACTACTATGGCCTCAAAGACCTGACAGCGGTACAAAAATTAAACTATAAATCGCAAGGCATATATATGGCCGTGAGAAATGACTGGCCGGAACTAACAGCTATCCTCAATAAATCATTGGATAACATGCCCGCCAGCCTAAAACAAGAGATAACGGACAGTTATTTACATAAAATAGACTGGAACAAATATAAAACCCAATTATTTTGGGTAATGGTAAGTTTAGTCTTTGTATTATCCATCATTTCCCTACTGCTTAAAAAATCAATTCAAAAACAAAAAGAACAGAAAAAAATACTGGAAAAGAATGAACTCAAGCTACAACAGGCATCAGAGATGGCCCGGCTTCATTTCATGGAATACCACATTGAACAGCAGACGCTGCAAGTAAGTTCTAAAAGTGCATTTTATTTTACCGGTAATTCCAAGCACACAACACTGAGTCTGAAAAGTTGTTACAAATTGGTTTTTCCAGAGGACTTAGGAATCATCAAACGAACCATCCGTTCCTACGCCCCCGGGAAAGACGATGCCATAAAATTCAGGGTAAACCACCCTTCAGGAGCGTTAATTCACCTCAATTGCTTTATTAATCGCGATGTAAATCACAACCCAAAATCACCCCGACTGTTGCTCTCCTGTCTTGATATCTCACAGGAAGTATTATACAATAGCCACCTGTTAAGCACCCAACGTCTGGCACATATCGGTCATTTCCGCTTTGAACGTTCGTCACACCAATATTACCTGTCGGATGAAGCCAAAAACATATTAGAGATTGATACCAACACCAGAGTCTTCTCTCCCCTGAACCTGATACGGCTTGTCCCTCATAAAAATCTGCATTCCACGATTGACAAAATCAAACAGGCAGTTAAAAACCAGGAACAGGAGTTTAAAACCACCCTGGAAGTTAACAGAAGGGGACAAGTTTTCCACCTGCACTTTATCAGCCGTTTCTTTTTCAATAATAAAGGTAAAGTAATCATGCATGATGGTTATCTTCAGGATATTACTGAATTGAAGAAAACTGAAAAACTACTGAAGGAAGCTAAGAACCTGGCTGAGAAAGCCAATAAGTCTAAAAGTATCTTTCTGGCCAGGATGAGCCATGAGATACGCACACCCCTTAGTGTCGTTATTGGCATGCTTAACCTGACCCTAAAAACACGACTGAATCAAAAACAGAACAATTATCTGCAAAAAACAAAAACAGCATCCAATCTACTGCTTAACCTGATTAATGACATCCTGGATTTTTCAAAAATAGAAGCCAATAAAACAACCCTAAATCATCAACACTTCAACCTGCTTAACTGCCTTGAGGATCTTCAGGACATGTTAAATGCCAAAGCCAGAGAAAAAGGCTTAAACATTACTTTCGATATTCCGGCCACCATACCACAATGGGTATACGCCGATCAGTTGCGTTTAAAACAGGTATTAATTAACCTGATTAATAATGCCATTAAATTCACCCATGAGGGCACCATTAAAGTAACAATTGAAGAGTTAGCCCATTCGAATGGTGAAATAGCCTTACAATTCTCAGTAACCGATACCGGCATAGGCATTCAACCCGACAAACTTAAATTATTATTCCAGTCCTTTATGCAGGTAGACGAATCATTTGTGAGACAATATGAAGGCACGGGACTGGGTCTGGCCATCTCAAAACGTATCGTAGAGTTATGGGGTGGTAAAATATGGGTGGAAAGCATCTATGGCAAAGGCTCAACATTTCATTTTACCTTTAAAGCCAAACCGGGTGATCAAAAAATCGGAGACGATTTAGATGCCACTAACGGCAAAAAGATTATAAAACTGGTAAAACAACCCAAAGTTTTACTGGCCGAAGACAATTTGTTTAACCAGGAAATTGCCATTGAGATCTTAAAGGAAACCGGCATTAATGTGGAAGTGGTTGACAACGGCCTTAAGGCATTTAAAGCCATTGCTTCCAACAACTACGACATCGTGTTTATGGATATTCACATGCCGGTAGCCGACGGCATTACAGCCACACGCCTTATCCGGCAAAAACTACAAAATACACAAATACCCATTATTGCTGTTACCGCTTATGCACTCACCGAGAATAAACGTTTTTGCCTGGATGCCGGCATGAATGATTTTATCACCAAACCATTCGTAGGGGAAGACATTACCCGAATTATGATGCATTGGCTACCGGATTTCTGTACAGTCACAGATCAACCAATAACAACCGGCAATACAATAACAAACACGTGTACTAATAAAAATCCCAAACCTTTACTCCAAATTAATTTGGACCAGGCCAGAAAATTCTTTGGCACTAACCTGGAAAAATACCCTCAATACCTGGAAATATTCCGCACTAGTTGCCCTGAACGCCACCAAACCATCAGCCGGTTAATTTTTGAAGAAGGAGAAGATGAATTAAGATCACTGGCTCATAATATAAAAGGAGAAGCCGGTTACCTGGGGCTGGAAAAACTTCACAAAATCTGCAGCATCGTTAATACTAAAATAGATACGACCAACCGGGTAAAAATGGCACGTGCACTGGCCAACACCCTTGTTCAAACCCATGAGGCAATAAAGCAAACGATTGATCAGTTAAAACAAAATTCAACTAAGTAAAATCCACCAGATGAATCGACCGTTACCAAACTATATGAAAATCATCCTCTTCTTCAATGGAGGCTGGGGACTAGGAGCCATTGGCATGATCCTGTTCGGATTAGTGATGACCATTGGTGTTGATTTTAAAGCTACCACATTATTACTTATTAGTCCTGAAACCGGACAAGGAACAGTGACTAATACTATTTTTACCAACCAACGCATCAATAGAAAACACATCAGAGGCTATGAATATATCTTCGACTCTCCTATTGGCCAGCTAAAAGGTGTTTCCTATTCCCTGAATAAGGGGAGAAAAGTTGGTGAGAACGTTGAGATAGAATACAGTGCTCTTTTCCCACAGGTGAACCGGATTAAAGGATTAACCAGTTCGAAAGGCGGCAGCCACCTGCTTCCCTTTGCCGGGCCACTCATTGGTGGTAGTATCTGGTTCCTCTATATCTTTTTAACAGGATTCCGCAGGATCAGTATTGTTTCCAACGGCATCCTCACAGAAGGAACATTCCTGAACAAAGAAGCCACGAATGCCTCAGTCCTGGGGAAACGCGTATATAAAGTAACATTCGGTTACATGACTGGATATGGAAAGCAATATACTGTTACAAGGAAAACAAACTCACCTGAAAAACTAGAAAGCACTGATGGCAAACTACTAATTTATAAACGCAACAATCCATCACATGCCCGGATGATAAATATCCTGCCCAAGCCCATTCCACAATTTATTAAGGAACATTGGCGCCCAACTGCTGGTTTCAGGAATTGATAAGACAGGATCATCCTTGTCCGCATGATTATTAAAATACTATTCCAAGACATTAGGGATGGTTCAACTAAAGTTGTGCGGACCATCTGAGTGAGGCATTCTTGTACGAAAGTATTTCAAAATACCGTTCCAAACTAATAGAGAAAGTACATTCGGGATTTTATGGACGAACCGATATAAATTTTTAGTTCAAATAGCAAGCGGGATTAGACTTGATACCAAGATGGATTTTACTATAAAGCCGCAACCAAGAATCTGTCCCGGCATTTTCCCCACTGGCGTGGATTTGTAATACGTGTCCAAACCCATCCATTCCAAGGCACCCTCTAATTTCTATCTTACAATCAGAAAAACTGAGAATTTGAAAAATCGAAAAGATGATACCCCAAACTCATAACACAAAACCCCAAACTGCCAACCACCATACACCCTCTATCATCTAATTTCTAACCTCAATCCTCCAATCTCTAATCCCAACCGAATACCTTTGGTTACCATAACTCCTTCATTGATTTTCTATTGGACCTGATAAGAGTCTTGTTCGGGATGGCATCGTACCAGCATCGGTAATTGGTTGGTATTGTTTCGGTCACGGGTCGGTTCCTATAGACCCAATAAACGACCAAACAAACACCGATAATGATACGTTCCTGGTACTTTTGAGACCCAATTCAAGGCCAAATCCCTACTTTTTTGCCCAATTTTTACCCTTTTTCATGCATTAGTGCAAAAATCATTAACACTTACGTATATATGCTTTCCATATTTTTTAAATACCTAAAACGCCTTATTACTGACAGACTGCAATTTAGAACACCCAAAAAGTAACGGTAATTTTACCGTTATTTTTTCTCAATTTCTGCCAAGCTATCTTTGTATTGAAATTTGATTAAATATTATTCACCCATCATTGACAGAAACAATGGAAAAATTAAACGTGAATTCAATCAGGCAAACATCTATTCAAATGGAATGGAGAAAAATGGAAACAGATGGAAATACTTGGAAACAGGTGGAAAGATATAGAGAGGTTTGCGGTTAACGGTTTGCGAGCTGGGGGTTCTGAGTTCGGGATATCATCAGTTTTCACATTCTCAGTTTTTCTACTTGGGATATCAGAAATTAAAGGGGGAAACAGATGGAAATACATCGAAATAACCGGTACTTATCCTTATCACCCTCAGAGACCGAGCTTACCTCCCTACAGATGAAAATCTAAGCGCCTCCGCATATTGTCTATACTTTAAAAATAATTAGCTAAAGGCAACATCATACGAAGAGTATTTTTTCAGCTTGCTGCTGAAAAAACATAGTATTTCACGCAAGACACACACAATAAACAAGTCAGGAATTTTAGCAGTCCTTGCTTCAGGATTAGATAAGGATAGACTCTCCGTATTCAAACAAAAGGCATGAACACAACCCCCTCGCTGCACGGATTTGCAATCCGTGTCCAATCATTCACTTACAAAACATCCAGCTCTCCCGGCAAGAGATAAGTGATAAAACAAACTTCTTTCCGGTTTATGAAACTTATATTTTTAATCATAGCTGACATCTATTGATTCACGATATACCGATTGCAAATCGGCGCTAGCGAGGAGGAACAATCACCATCCATCCTCTATTCTCTAATCTCTACCCTCTATCTCCTAACCTGGACAAGCCAGAAAAGTAAAAAGTATCAAGTACAAAGTATCAAGATGATTTACTGCTCGTCAAAATATTTTGCCAATAAATACACCAATATCACCCGTAAGACACTAACTGAGAAATCGAAAAGATGACACCCCCAAACCAGAACCCTCAAAAAGCAAAAAACCGGAACAGAAGAATCTGTCCCGGCATTTCATACATTTATAATCTGAATAATAACTACAACTTAAAGGCTAGCACTATCGTCTTTATTTGCTTCAGTGGTCAGGACTTTATACCTCATTAAACGATCAGCCTGTTCCTGATCACCCTCAATAACTTTCTCTTGAGTAGGCCGTGCAGGACTATTATATTGTGCCTTTGAGATCTCTTTATAGTAATCGCGCATTTGATCTTTAAACATGATGGCATAATTGTACCGGACTTTATAGGCTGTCCAAAAATCTTTAGTAATTACTTCCTCTGTTTCTCTTTTGTATTTAATCACATCTGTAAAGTCGGTAATGCGGTAAGTAGCCTCCACCATCAATTTGGCTTTCGCCTCTAAATCAGCTTTATCTACCTTGATTGACAGATCTACATAAGGCCTATTGGAATAGAGCGGGTCATCCTTTTCAGACACTTTAACTGTTTCATTAATAACCCCGCCAACCTTAGAAATTGTTCTGACATTACGTCTCACCAAAGAGCTACCTTTCTTCTGAGCCGGTACAAAAGCAGTGTGAGCAGTGGGATCCACCAGGTACCATTCGGTGAAATTACCAGCATGGTCATCCCAGATTTGTATTTGTGTCCCGTTTTTATTGGAACGTCCATCCAGACACACAACCGATCCATCGTAATTGAATATTCTGAATTTACCTCCTCCAGCATGTTCAAACCGGAACAGTTGACAGGTACCACCATGACGTTCCCACAACTGCAAATCGTTTCCGTTCTTTTGCATATTCACCCGGCCTCCCTTGTTATCCAGAACATAGGTTTTATCTCCTGGCAAAGCAGTTTGGATTTCATAATACCCTTTGTATTTCTCCGATGGTACAATCTTAAATCTCCGGTCTGCTCCATCATCAATATCCCAGCATTTGATTTTCTGTCCTTTCTCTGCTGCCTGGGGGTGACCCGGTACATCCCAACATCCACCATTGTTCTGTCCGTAGTTCATGGCCGACTGAATCCAGAATTCTTTTTGAGGAAATTCATAATAGTCTCTGTCCACCTCACACATATCCATCACATTTAAATAGGCCTTCCCTTTTACTTTGGGTGCATACTTATCAATGCCATCCTTCAACAAATCGGTAGCACTGGGAATCTCATCCACCTTATTAATAAGGGCCATCATCTCTTTAGGGGCACCTGCAGCTTCCAATCCTTTATTGAGAGCCATTTTTTTCATCCCATCGGTATCCAATATAAAGGCAGCTGTCTCCAAGGCTTGCGCACCCGTACTATTAGGCGCCAGCGAATCAGCTGTCTCCTGCCCAATACTCAACAATTCAGTAGTATTTTCCCACTTATCACTCTCCGCCTTCAGATTGTCAGTATATTCATACTGGTGCTTGTAATCCATTTTATCAACCTTACCATTTTTGTTACCACCAATGTCAGGCATCTTCACAAAAGCATCCACACCAGATTTTACCACACCAATCATTTCTTTATAAACACCTGGTGATTGACAAACTAAGTTGACCGAATAAGAGAGCAATTTTTGTTCGCGGTATTCATCTTTAATATCACCGGGAACACTCAGTTTAATGATATCCTCACCGGTAAAGAAATCGCGGTTACAAACTGTTTCTGATTGAATGATAGAACCCAGCACGACTTTTTCTTTGTACGGATTCAATGTGTAATTTTCACCAATGGTTTTATCCACGTAACCACTTGCATAAAAAGTATCCGGTATGCAGACATAAACCATCTTTCCTCTTCCGGGACCATTGGGTTTATTGGTGTGATTAATTATATCGATATTAAAATCGAGCCGTGCTCCGCCATAATATATCTGGTAAATAGCATCGGCCGGTGCCACTATCTTTTTTGAACTATTTCTTAACTCTTCATAATCCAGTACCATCACATCACCCGGCTGTTGCTTCATCCAGATATCCATCCCCCTCTTTTTATGATTGACAGTGAGTTTTATTTCGATGACATCCCCTTTACAAACTTCAAATGTTTTCAACTCAGCCGTTCTGTTTCTGGATTTAAAAGGGCCACTTACAATGGTTACATCTTCGGCCGCCACCTGCCAGGTAGAAGCTGCGAAAAATAGTAACCCTATTATATAGATTATCTTATTCATTGTATACTGATATTTTTTCAAACTAGATTTTAGAATATTTAAAAGCCATCCTCACCTCAGTCGTTAATAGACCCAAAAATTGATGTTTTGGTATGAGCTGTTTTGGTTTTCTCCAGCGTCTCCACATTCAATTCGTAAGAAAAGATATCGGCCTTAACGTTTCTGAAAGTTGGCGCATAATAAATTACTGAAGCATTCATATCAGTATTTCTGGCCTGACCTACATCGGGATTACCCATGATAAAATATTTGGCCATAGGAGGTGTAGCAGAAGAGACAAACATGTTAGTTATTTTCCCTTTTTGATTGAAGCTCAGGTCTCCTTCACCGTATGATTTCACTTTAGTACCTTTAACCGCATCTTTGGCTTTTCCAGAGAAGACCCCTGCTACTTCACCAATACCATCTTTTATGGTGTTAGTAGCCTTACGTCCTTCATTATAAAGCGAATAAATCTCTTTCACAATACGAATATCCGACTCCCGGTTAGACATATAATACTGAAGCGGCTCATTACCAGGTTCTGGTCCGATAATACCCATGGCGCCATGTGCTGCAAAAGAAGCCGCCGGACTTAAAAACAGGGCACCGGCTGAAACGGCAGCATCGGCAATGGCCCAATGCTTGGCACCACCCAATACCGAACTCAAAGTATAGGTATAGCATTTAAACTTGGCATTCTGCGGTACTTTTGCCGGATCAATTGCCAGTGAATAACCTACTCCCTGAGAATTATGAATACCTCCCTGCCCCAGGATTTGTTTATGGTGGTTAAAAAGTTCAACATTCTGATAGTAATATTTATTGAATATCTTAATATCCTGCTTTGTTACAACCGGTTCTTTGTAACCAATCATACTATCTATGCTATAAATCACCTCTTTGGGAGCATAGGTATTGTATTTCATATATGCGGTGTTGAAATCTTTTTTCGCTCCCGGAACACGAACAATATCAATCGAAACTTTCCTGGATCCCATAGATTTGGCAAAAAAATCAAAGCAATAAATACTCTCTTTATTAATATCGATAGTATAATTACCCTGCTCAATATTATTCTTTTCCCATATGATTGATTGGGCATTAAAATCCATTACCCTGACATTCTTAAGTTTTTTCTCTTTTTCGGTAGAAAATTTCAACAATACCTTATCGCCTTTGGCTAGTGCATAGGTATACCGCCTACCATCGGCCTTAATCTTTTTTTTCCCCTGAAAAACCACAATGTCTCCCTGGGATTCCTCACTTGTTACCTGATTTTCATCAGCTAAAAGCCCTTGGGTAATCCACCCAAAACTCAATAATAGTAGTAGTAATTTTCTCATATGATTCAATTTAATATTAAGCCACAAGCCTAATTAAGAACACCATCAATGCTTCCTATTAAGGATTTTTAACAAATTAAAAGCATCTTTCAGAATTAAAAAACACGTGATTCCGTGATTTTAATCAGAAATAAGAAAGGAAATTAATGCCTATGCTCGAATGGTACTCATTCCATAATTCACCTATGCAATAAAAAAACCCTGACTAATAAAGCCAGGGTCTCTTCTTCTATTATACTTATTAACCTATGAAAAAATCTTCTTCTTATTACCATTCTTGTTTATAACTAACTCCCCGGAAGGTTAAAACTTTTGTTTCCGGATCATAATTAACAGTTCCTCCCGGAATTTTATCTGTTTCAATAATTTTACCTTCATTGGTTGAATAATCAAATTCATAAGTGGTATGTTTGGATTGGATTGGCGGATGAACGGTATAATCGGAATAAACCACCCTATCTTCCCCCCAAAATTGAATATTACTATAGGTATCATCTTTCCGTTTCCAGGTTGTTTGATACAAATCAATCTGATCTTCAGGTTTCGCGCGAACCATTAAGAAGGCATATTCAGAATACTTCTCTGAAATTTCGTTGTAACTATATACATATAGGTTAGTACATGTATGATTTTTCAGATCAGAGACAACCACTTCGTTGGTTCCTTTGGTAACTTCAGCAATATTTTTTCCACCCTCGTTCATGTCATTATCATACACATAAACATGGGTTAAGCCTCCCTTAGGTGCTTCCCATTTCAGCGTCACCTCTTGATCATTGGCTTCGTAAGCTAATCCTTTCACCGGATCCGGATCATTTTCACCAACCACTGTCTTGCCCGTAGCAATTACCGCCTCTTCTGTCATATCCCAGGCATCCACACGAATGGTATCAAATTTTACTACATCATCCAGGTGCATCAGATTCGATGCCACATTTTGTTCTTTCAAAACATCGTTAATATAAATACGATAGGAATGAGCCCCTTCAAACATTTTAAAACTAACGAAAAAGCCCATATGCTCGTCTTCCTTCACAACCACTTCTTCAACCACTCCCATCTTAGGTTTTTGCGGAGCCACATAAGTAATTTCTCCTCTGGCAATTGCCTGGTTCATATCACCATCTTTATAAGCTTCAATTTTCACCTGACTGCCATCGGCAATTTCACAAGCTAAATAAGTAGTACCTACAATTGGAAGATTGGAACTGGCAACATCATCAATAAACACCTGATACAAAGTCGCTGTCTCAACCGCATCCCATGAAAGCACAATATCGCCTCTACTTTCTTCATATGTGATATTTTCAATGGAACCCACTTTGGGCTTGGTAACCTCATCTTTACTACACGAAACAAAAGCAACTAAAAGGGTTACCAATGCAATTAAATTCAACTTTTTCATTTCTAACAATCTATTATTTTGAGCGTATCAATCCATTCCAACAACCACCTAAATGGCTGAATGGTTATTTTGTATCGCTTTTATTTAAAATCTTATTATCCCAATAGTCACAAGAGGTATTCTCTTTATCCTATTCTCCACTCGCAGTATCTAGAATATCTTCATTACAAAGAAAGAGATTATCACAGGTGATAAAAACACGTCATTCCGTGAAAATAGCAGCACCCCGGCATTTGACCCATTAAAATGCCAACCATTAAAATAAATCATCCGAATATTATATAATGCATCAGTCACTATTCAATAGATCGTTAGATTTTAGATAATAGTTAGAGATGGCCGTTGTCCATATTGACGACTGTATAACCGGATCCTACCTCTAGTTTTGACATCTCCAATACAAATCAACAGAATAACGCAAAAATCCAATCGACGAGCTGGACCGTGATGATCCGAAGCGCGTGAGCCCGTCAAATAAGCGGGCCGGCGCAGGCGCGACGCAGATGAATGCGGGAATTCCGGCCAGTGGGTTAGCAAAAA
>RHGE01000089.1 GCA_004296775.1 Marinilabiliaceae bacterium JC017 | reverse complement strand
GAACTCACTCCACTTTCCCCTCCTTTTTCAAAGGAGGGGTGGCTGGTTGGAGGGACGAGCAACCAGACGGGGTGGTTTTTAAAATCAAACCTCTTCGATTATTCACAAACCATCCCGATTTTTATTGCTTACTCAATAAAAATCACTCCTACTAAAACTTTTAGGAGGGGAAAATTACTGCGACTGGATTTGGTCTCTGGGTTTTCGGTTTGTAAGAAGATTTTGAGGGAGATGAAAAGTGGAAAAAACTGCGAACTCTCACTAATTTCCCATCCTTTTTCAAGAGGTGTTACTAGAATCTCCTGATACTTGGTTCTTTTTACTTTTCACTTTCTACTTATACCTGTATTCTTTCCTGTCTGACCGGGGAAAACCCCTTCTCCGTCCAATGATTTTTAGGGCTACTAATAATTGATGATATCGCCTGTGTGAAATCCTCAAATGTCAGGATTGTGACCGCCAGACGGGGGCTATATTTTTGCTTCATCAATAAAAGAACAGCGTTCGTTATATGCAGGCATTAAAAGAAGATATCAGGAAAAGGATTTTAGCTCATTCAAAAAGGGAATTTCTCGCTAATGGATTTGAAGGGACCTCGATGCGTACCATAGCTGAAAAATCGCAGGTGAGGGTAAGTAATATCTATAACTATTTTAAAAGTAAGGATGATCTTTTAAAGCAGGTGTTAGCGCCGTTGCTCAAGGTTTTCAATGAAATTTTGGAGGAGCACAACAGCCCGGAGAATATCACCTTAAATGTGTTTGTTTCGGAAGCTTATCAGCGCAAGAACATCAGCATGTTTGTTAAGCTGGTGGAACAATACCGGGCAGAATTGAAATTGCTTTTGTTTCATGCTCATGGCTCTTCATTCGAAAATTTCAGGGAGGAGTTTACCAATCGTAATACCACCACCGGTATTGAATACATGGAAAAAATGCAGGGACGTTATCCACAACTTAATACCAATGTTTCATACTTCTTTATGCACACGGTGAGTTCCTGGTGGTTAAGTATCATTGGTGAAGTTGTTTCGCATGATGATTTGAGTCATGAAGAGATTGAAAAGTTTATATCGGAGTTTATTGCCTTTGGAACTGCCGGTTGGGAAAGGTTGATGAAGGGTTGATGCTATCTTTTTTTTAACGTGGATCAATAGCATTCACGATGGGCAGATAGCTGAGGACAGGCGGTATAAGAAAGGGGTGCAACACGAAAATATGTTTTAGGTGCATTGGCCGGTTAAAACAATATCAACCTACCCTGGACAAGCCATAAAAGTATTTGGATTAGCGTACCAGGTATCAATTCTTAAAAAAACAGAAAGGAAAAATACAAGAATATCATTAAGCCATTAAAGCTGTGCTAAGTGCACATCAGTCTAAGGTCTATTATCTAACGATCTATTGTATTATCTAATATCTATTGAGTTATATGAAAGAACAACAACCGAAATCAGGTATTGCCCGCCTGTTGCAAATAGCAGGAAGAAGGAAAGGGCTTTTAATGTTGTCAGGCGTATTGGCCATAGTGCATTCGCTGTTGACTCTTATTCCTTACGGGCTGATTTTTTATATTTTAAAAGAGTTGCTCACCAGTCAGGTTCAAAGTGCCGAGATTGGGACTTACCTGACATGGGCATTGGTTGCCGTTGTGGCTTCCATGGCCCTGATGTTTGCCTCGGCTATGGCGTCTCACGTGGCAGCGTTTAATATTTTGTATGAGTTAAGGTGTAAAATCGCGGCTAAGCTGGGGAAAGTGCCCATGGGTTACCTGGGTGAAAAAAGTTCCGGCGCCCTGAAAAAAATACTGGCCGATGATGTGGAGCGTATTGAAACTTTCATAGCCCATGGTATCCCCGATACCATTAAGGCCATTGCGTTACCGGTTATTTGTCTTGTTTACCTGTTTACGGCCGATTGGCGATTGGCCCTGGTTAGTTTTATTCCGTTGTTATTACTGCTGTTTATTGTTCCTCTAATGATGGGTACTGAAAAAAGTAAAAAAGCCATGCAAAAGTACCATGATTCCCTGGAGGCCATGAATGCCGGTATTGTGGAATTTGTACGCGCCATGCCCGTGATGAAAATCTTCGGTCAGTCGGCATCGGCTTTTACTAAGTTTAATGGTACGGTGCAGAGTTTTCATGCCCATGTAAACGGATGGTCTAAAGTATCGGCACCGGTTTGGGGCATGTTTCTGAGTTTTATCAATAATGCTTTGTTACCGGTACTTGCTGTGGGTCTTTATTTGTTGTTTCAGGACAATTTAACCCTGCCTGTCTTCTTTCTTTTTCTCATTCTCGGGGTAGGATATATTCGTCCCGTCTTTGCGTTGATATCCCTCAGTACGCAAATCACTATGATTAATCATGGGGTGAAGCGTATGGATGAGATATTGTTTGAAGTGGAAGAACAGCATAGTGGTGACGAACGGGTGCCAACTGATTTTTCACTGCAGTTTAATGATGTGTGTTTTTCCTATACCGAAGGCACCGAGGTGCTTAAAAAAGTAAATTTCTCTGTTCCGCAAGGCAGCATTACCGCTCTGGTAGGTCCTTCCGGTTCCGGTAAAAGTACTGCGGCACAATTGGTCGCCCGTTTCTATGATCCTGCTGCCGGAAGTGTTACCATTGGTGGCGTTGATATTAAACAGTTACCTGGTGAAAAGCTCATGGAAAATGTTGGTTTTGTTTTCCAGGATAACATGATGTTTTACCAGAGTATTTATGATAACATCCGCATGGGTGCCAAAAAGAGTCGTGAAGATATTATTGCGGCGGCCAAAATTGCCCGGTGTCATGATTTCATTATGCAATTGCCGCAAGGCTATGACACGCGTTTTGGTGATAAGGGGGTGCACCTGAGTGGTGGGGAGAAACAGCGTATTCAGCTGGCCCGGGTGATACTAAAAGATGCGCCGGTGCTTATTCTTGATGAAGCCACCGCCTTTAGCGATCCGGAGAATGAACAATTGATCATGGAGGCTTGTAGCGAACTGATTCAGAACAAAACGGTGATCATCATTGCCCACCGCTTGTCTACCATTGCAGAAGTGGATCAAATCGTTTTGTTTAACAATGGGCGTATCGATGCGAAAGGAACCCACAATCAGTTGTTGGAAAAAAGTGCCTTGTATACCAAAATGTGGAATGCGCATACCAGGGCCAAGGAGTTTGAGATTAATGGTAAACTGATAATGGCAGGATAATAATGTGCAGGGATTCGATTACTCTATTTAAGAGGAATATGAATTTGTTCATGTGCAGTGAAAAAGCCTTTAATAGTCACAATAGTTCGTTGAGTTTTTGAAATTAACTGAAAAACAGTTCGTGCTTCTTTGATCGTCAAAACTATTAGGGGGCAAAAAATGAGATTGATGTGAATCAGTCTAAAATCTAATGATCTATTGAGTCATAAATACACATAGAAATGCTAAAGAATATAATATACGTTTTCAGGGAAACCCATACACGCATGAGTAAAGTTGTGTGGGGAGAATTCTTACATGGATTATTCCTGGCTGCTCCCACCGGTATTTTGCTGGGGATTATCTGGGAAGTGTTTAAAACAACACCCGATACCCAATGGATCTGGACACAGGTGGCCATCATGTTGGGAATGTTTTTATTGCAATTATGGATTGCACAACGGGTCATGATCAATACGCATGGTGCCATTTACACCATGACCACCCGTTTGAGAATAAAACTGGGAAATCATTTGCAGAAGCTGTCCCTGGGATTCTATAAAAAGCGTGATCCCGGTGATTTGGCCTCGGTGGTGTTACAGGATGTGAGTAATGTGGAAATGCTTCTGGGACATACCATACAGGATATATTCGGCGCCATATTCGGTACTGTTTTTCTGTCGCTCTTCCTGTTTGTGATGGACTGGCAATTGGCCTTGTTAATGTTGGCGGCTCTGCCAATGGGTTATCTGTTTGTTTTTCTGGCTGGCAAAATCAGTAATAAATTCAGTCAAATACACATTGCATCACGTAATGAAACAGGCAGCCGCTTTATCGATTACATCATGGGTATCTGTCACCTGAAAGCCCATAATCAAACCGGTAAACGGTTCACAATCCTTGAGAACGCATTTAATGATTTAAGAAAGAATAGTATAAAAGTTGAAGCTGTTCCCGGACCTTTCGTGATGCTTTCTTTTATAGTGTTTGAATACTTTTTTCTCTTCATGGTTTATTGGGGCATTAAACGATTGGGAAATGAAACCATCACCATTCCGGTATTTGTTGCTTTTCTGGTTGTGGGTTACCGGTTGTATGAGCCCCTTAAGCTTTTAATGGTCGATTATGCCCTTTTGCGTTATATGAATGTGAGTATGGAGCGCATCATTCAATTGTTAAAATCACCATTGCAGGATGCCGGTAAAAATTTGAAACCTAAGAATTACGATATCAAATTTGATAACGTTAGTTTTTTCTATATCGATCGGGAGATTTTAAAGAATATCAGTTTCACCCTTCCGGCAAAAGGACTCACTGCCTTGGTTGGGGCCTCTGGTTCCGGAAAAACCACCATTGCCAACTTGGTAGCCCGTTTTTGGGATGTGCAAAAAGGGAAAGTCTCCATTGGGGGTGTTGATGTGAAAGACATGGCGCCGGAAACTGTTTATGGCTTGATAAGTGAGGTTTTTCAGGATGTTTATCTGTTTGACGATACCATTTATAACAATATTAAGATTGGAAAACCCGATGCCACGGAAACAGAAATAATGGCAGTGGCCCAAAAGGCCCAGGTGACCGAATTTCTGGATATTTTATCCGATGGCATTCAAACCAAAGTGGGAGAAGGAGGATCGCATTTGTCCGGAGGTCAAAAGCAGCGTATCTCCATTGCCCGTGCCATGCTGAAAGATGCCCCTATTGTGTTGCTTGATGAAGCCACCGCTTCGCTGGACCCCGAAAATGAGGTGTATATTCAACAAGCGATTCAGGAGTTGGTTAAGAATAAAACGGTTGTGGTTATTGCCCACAAACTTCAAACCATCCGCAATGCCGATAAAATATTGGTACTTGAGAATGGTCAGATCAAGGAAGCAGGAAAACACGAGGAGTTATTGGTCAACAATGGTTTTTACGCCAGTTTCTGGAATACACAGCAGACCACTAAGGGTTGGAAACGCGCTGCACAGCCAACAACAAATGGTAAAAAAGTTTCATCAACTATGGTGTCTTAGAATGTGGAACCGGCAAATGTATGCCTAAGCTTATTTGTTTCCTGGATAATTAAGGATTATGGCAAATAATGTTAATAGTTGTAATGATTTAGTAGTGTTTTTGGTATATAGAGGAATGATTGGCTATTCCGCCTTCAAGAAATAGCGTTAAAAAATTTAATGGATTGAAGCGTTAAGAAAGAAAATCTGTTTGAGCGGAGCGAGTTATTTTCTTTCAGCGAAAAGGAATTAAATTTTAGCTATTTATTGAGAGCGGCGGCCTTTTTTGTATACTTTTTTTGGCTGTAGCAAAAAAGTATAAGCCTGCGCGGCTAGAGCGCATTTGCGATTACAACTTTTTTGGATAATACTGATAAAAACGATTTAGAATTGAATAACCATCCCGGTAATTGGGATGGTTATATTAATCTCTTAAGGAAGATATTGTCCGAGGGACATAAATGTTAATAATCCCGTGCGGAGCTCGGGGAATGAAATAATAATTCAAAAAAACAACCCCGAAGAGGGTTGAATTAATACCTAAAACCTAAGAATATGAATCACCAACATGTATCAGATAAGCAAGCACATCACCACCACCATCATCATGGTGCCAATTTGCATGGCAAAAAACTATTGTGGGTGACGCTTTTGAACCTATCCATCACTTTGGTGCAACTGGTCGGCGGAGTTATTTCCAACAGTTTAGCCCTGCTCTCCGATGCACTCCATAACCTGGGAGATTCGTCTGCCATTTTTATTGCTTTTATTGCCAATAAAATAGGCCGGCGTAACGCCAGTGATAAGAATACCTTTGGGTATAAGCGGTTTGAAATCGTAGCGGCTTTTTTTAATGCCATAGTACTGATTGCAATCTGTATTTTTCTTTTTTATGAGGCCTACCGGCGTTTCATGAATCCTGAACCCATAAAAGGAATGGTCATGTTGTGGGTTGCCGGGTTTGGATTGGTGGCTAACTTGCTTTCGGTACTGGTATTGCAAAAAGAAAAAGAGCATAACTTGAATATGAAAGCTGCTTACCTGCATCTGTTGGGCGATACCCTTTCTTCGGTAGCTGTTATTGCCGGCGGTGTGTTTATGGTGGTATATCAGGTTTACTGGATCGATCCCTTGATAACCGTTTTGGTGGGCGTCTATATTATTTACCATACCTGGCATGTGTTAAAAGAAAGTTTCGACATATTGATGCAGGGAACGCCTCCCGGTATTAAATTGGGTGAAATACAGGAGAGCCTGGAGCAGTTAGCCGAGATAAAAGACATTCACCATGTGCATGTGTGGCGATTAGGCGATTCTCAATTGTTTTTCGAAGGTCATGTTAATATTAGCAATGATCTTCCGGTGAGTGCCTCACAACGGTTGATAAAACGTATCGAGGCCATTCTTAAGGAGGAATTTAGTTTCAGTCATGTCACTTTGCAAATGGAATATAATGGCTGTCAAGCCAACAATGGCTTAATCTATCGGAATACCCATGAAAATCATCAATAAATCAATTGATTTGAAATAAATATGGAAATTTGATTATTCATTTAGCACAAAGGAAGATGATAAAAACAAAAAACTCTGTGTCTCAGCGTCTCGTATGTTTATAGTCAATTATCTCTTATTTATAAGTCTAATGTCTAATGAAAAGACCATGCAAATTCAATTAAAACACAAGAAGATGATAAAAACAAAAAACTCTGTGTCTCAGTGTCTCTGTGTTTATATTCTATTATCTCTTATCTAAATTTAAACTCATGAAACTACCCGAACCTCAATCAACTTTCAGTAAACTCAATAATTTATTGTATCTGAGTTATCTGCCATGTATTATTAATACCGCGATCGATATTAGTCTTTTTGATATATTATCGGAGAATAAATTTACCTTGTCAGAATTGACCGATAAGACCGGAACCGTACCCCATATTACCAAAGCTATGCTAAATGTGTTGATTGCGATTGATTTGGTGGGGATAGAGGATAACAGGTATGTGTTGAAAACAGTTGCGAAGGAATATTTGGTGCAGCATTCCGAAATTCAGCAGATAAGTGCTGTGCAGCGGTTTAGTGGCAGCGCGGGTCCGTTTGATTGTTTATCCGATGCATTGAAAGGGAAGGGTACTACTTTCAATGCTAAAATGTGGGCTTCCGAACAAGCTGGCCTGCAGATGGGACAAGGCGCCAAAGCTGGTATGTTGCAGGATGTAGTATCCTTTATAAGTAGTTTGCCGGCATTTAAGAATTGTACTAAAATGTGCGATTTTGCCGGCAATATTGGTTATGTGGCCAAGGCAATGCTTGAGGTAAACCCAAAACTATCTGCTCATGTTTTTGATTATCCCGAGGTTTGTCAAATAGGAGAAAAGCTGATGACGAATCAGGAAAACAGTCATCGTATTTCATTTCAGGAGATGGATATTAAGCGGGCTGTTTCGTTTGGTAGTGGTTTCGATCTGTTTTTTGCTTCTCATGTTTTGTATGAATTTAGTGTGGATGACCGATTGGTGGAACTGTTGAAAAAGATAAACCGGGCCATGATCCCAGGTGGTATGTTTATTTCCAATCACTTGGTGGATGCCGTTGGCGGTGATCATCATATTACAAATACCATGGTGGAGCTGATGACTCAGGTGATGGGGTATCCCACCCATCAGATGCCTGAAAGTGTTATTAAAAGTGCATTGGAACAAGCCGGATTTGGCAGGTTCATTGTTCAGCCACCCAATGAGAAATTAGCTTTTCCCACGCTGTTGCTTTCTGCCGTAAAGATCAAAGAAGTGTGATAACTATTGGGATAGTCGAATAGAAAAACTAAAACCGGGCTTATGTCCGGTTTTTTGTTTCAGGAATATTCTACTGGGTATTGTTTCTTGTCTAAAGATGTTTCGCCATTACGGAACCAAAAAAAACGATCTGTAAAAAGTCTGTTAGGCCTTATATATCGCTTCGAATAGCTATTTTTGCAGATCGTTTTGAATGGAAATAAAATTCCCCTTTTCTCCCTGCGTATGGAAACGTTTAATGGCATTATTCAACGAGTAACATATCATAATCCCGAAAATGGGTGGACTGTTCTAAAGGTTAGTCCCATCGATCGGCCACAGGAACTGAAGGCCGTCACTGTGCATCAGGCCAATGTATTTGCCGGTGCCACCATGGAATTTAAGGGCGAATGGACACAGCATCCTAAATACGGGGAGCAATTCAAGGCGGAGCAGGTCATCGAAAAGAAGCCGGCCAGTGCTTCTGCCTTGGAGAAATACTTGGGGTCTGGTCTGATCTATGGTGTGGGGCCCAAGATTGCCCGAAGAATCGTCAAGTATTTTGGAAAAGAGACGTTGGATGTTTTTGAAAAAAACATCGAGCGTTTGACAGAGGTGGACGGTATCGCACAGGCCAAATTAACTCAGATTACTTCTTCGTGGATTGAGCACCGGGAAATTCGTAATGTGATGTTATTTCTGCAGGAGTATGGGGTGAGCACCCTGTTTGCCGTTAAGATATTTAAGCAATATGGGAATGATGCTATTAAAATCCTTCAGGATAATCCCTATCAGCTGTCCAGAGATATTTATGGCATTGGTTTCTTTTCTGCCGATAAGATCGCCTTGAGTATGGGAATTGAAAAAAACAGTCCTATCAGGATCAGAGCAGCCATTAGTCACGTTTTGTCTGCAAGCCGGGAGCAGGGACATTGTTACCTGGAATTGGAACAGATTCAAATAGAAATAGAAAAACTGCTGGAGGCTGATTATAGTGGCAATGTTATTACTGAGATATCTGCCATGGAGAAGGATAACGATCTCAGGATTAGATTTCGCCAGGATGATGCAGGTCCGGTAAAGTGTTACTACTCCAAATCGCTCTATTATGACGAGCTGCATACATCCGAAGCCGTCAAGCTGTTTTTAGGCCGTAAGGTTGAGGTGGATGCTGACAGGGTAAGTAATTGGTTGAAGCGATTTAATGAGCAACAGGAATTTCCGTTGAGTGATGAGCAGTATGAGGCGGTTTTGGGCGTGTGTCAGCACCCTTTTTCTATTCTGACGGGCGGTCCTGGTTGTGGAAAAACAACCACCACCAGGGCCTTGGTGAAACTGCTGGGCGCCATGCATAAAAAGGTAACCCTGGCGGCTCCTACCGGGCGAGCAGCACAACGCATGTCTGAAGTGATTGGGATGGAGGCGCAAACGATTCACCGGTTGCTGGTGTGGCAGCCTCAAAACGGACAGTTCAAAAAAAACCAGGAAGAGCCACTGGAGACAGATTTTGTTATTATTGATGAGTGTTCCATGCTGGATATTTCCATCTCCGCCTCCTTATTAAAGGCCATTCCCCTTACGGCGCAGGTCTTATTCATTGGTGATCCCAATCAGTTACCTTCGGTGGGCGCAGGAAATGTGCTGAAGGATTTGATCGACAGTGGTTGTGTGCCCTGCTTTCAGCTCATCAAAGTATTCCGTCAGGCTCAGGAGAGCTTAATTATTAAATTTGCTCACCAGATCATAAAAGGCCAAATTCCTAAAATTGAATCTCCCGTTAATCAGCCGGCTGTCTGGGAGGATGGCACCGACTGTCTATTCATCGATTCCGAGGAAGCTACCAAGGATCAACTGGTCTTCATTAAGAAAATTACCCAAACCATGAAGTATGTGGTCGAAAATGAGGGGATGGCTTTTGTGCGGGAAAAAATGCCCGAGGATGTCGATGATAATTATAAGGCAGTAACCCAAGAGGATGATTTCTACATCAAAACCACATCGGAAGCGGAGATTGATGAAATACGTAAAAAGGGCGTTCGCTCTTATATTTTTTCAGTGCCCAATGAGTACCTGCATGCCGACATACATTCCCTGTTAAAGACCGATAGCCATGCTTCAGCCTTAAAGCAGGTATTAAAAAGTATTCATCCCTGGTCATCCCTGAAATATGGCTTTGTCGCGTCCGATATGGTTGTACGGTTGTATGCCAAAACCATTCGGCAAAAGCTGGGGAAAGAAAAGGAAGTGCAAATCCTCTCGCCCATGACGGTAGGGAGTATGGGCACGCGTAACCTTAATCAACTGGTGCAGGCTACTTTTAATCCGGCGGCCGACAACAAACCGGTATTACAAATGGGAGAGCGGTTGTTTCGACTGGGTGACCGGGTGATTCAGCGACGAAATAACTATGACCTGGAGGTGTTCAACGGGGATATCGGGCGTATTGTTGCGGTGGATAATCTTGCGATGACCCTTGAGGTGGCTTATCAAAGCGGTACTGTTACCCGAAACATCAATTACAAGAAACAGGATGTGATGGATCTGGACCTGGCTTATGCCATTACTATTCATAAGTCACAGGGGAGTGAGTTTGATGTGGTGATTATTCCCGTCGTCCTGCAGCATTTTAATATGCTCTATCAAAACTTGATCTATACCGCACTAACCAGAGCCAAGAAGATGGTCATTTTTGTGGGAACCCGTAAAGCACTTGGCGTGGCGGTACGTAATATCGATAACCGGTCTCGTAAAACCATGTTAAGGACTATTGTTCAGGAATAAATAAAATAAGTCAGGTCTTTTATAATGTGTCGGGTAAGAATTCTAAAATAGTCCTGGTTTAGTGATAGAAAGTGGTATGGAGTTTATACTTTTGCAAATTGTTAATCAGAAAAATTCAGTATTGATAGGACATGGGAAATAGCAGCATTCAAGAATACATAAGTGATTACATTAATTTTTATGCTTCAAAAGATGTAATAACCAGGGGTAAGGCCATTTATAAAAAAGGTAATGTCTTACTAAACCTATATGCGGAGGATATCGATACCTGGATTTTTTCTGTCAAAGGATCAAACCAATATAAGGTGCATATTCGAAATTTAAAAAAACTAGATATTGATACCTCATGCTCCTGTCCATTTATCTGGGGAAGTCTTTGTAAGCATACCGTTGCTGCTTTATTATATATATCCGATTTAGATGGTGATCCCGATAATAGAAACAGTATTAAATCTGGGGGCCAAAAACGTTCTGTTTTAGGTTATGAATTAGATGACTTTGAGCTAATAACCGAAGAGCTCATAAAGAACAATAGTACCAGTAATGCCTTTAATGATGTCAATTGGGGCTTCAGGTATTTTACTGTGGATTCCACCACCATTGAGTCTCAAAAGATCGTATTCGATGTACAACATGAGTATGAGAAACATAAGGTTACATTTTTATTTAAGGATGATAAGGTGTATGTTTCTTCTACTTATAGACGTAAAACGGTCAAACTGAATAACCTGGAGGCGCTTTGCTTATCAAAAATAGCCGAATCAACCTCTCCTGATTTATTTGATTTAGTCTTTAATAACAAGCTTCAAACAACCACTGCAAAGGTGATGGAAGTTTATGGATTTGATAAGGAGGATGATTTCAATAAGTATTTCACCATAGGATTTTATGAAAATGAGGGATTGATAATAGACCTGTTGCCTCAGTTCCAGGGATTGTTACCGGTGGACGAAGTAGCGGCAGCTCCTTTTGTGAAATTTATTGATAATATTAATGGCGCAACTAATGTTGTTGAGGGGCTGGAGCAAGGAAAAGAGCAGCGGGAATTGGGCTTTTTATTGGATTTTAACAGGTTGAATCTGGATCATAACCCGTACTATGATATAGAGTCTGATGAGATATTTTATCCCAACATAATACCGATCATTGGAAAACCCAATAAGGCCAAAACTGTTTTGGCGAGTCATATCGCCGAATACGGTGCTTTTGAAGATGAGTACTACATTAATCTGTCGGATAATAGCCGGGAAATACTGCGGCTGATTAAACAAGTAGATGCAGAGGTTTCTGCTAAACAGGTTTATAGATTACATAAAAGGCTGATGACTCTGCTTGTGCAGGAGAGTTATGTTTACATCAGAAAAAAGCTTGATTATAAGATCCGGAAAAGTGATCTGGTTAAAATCAATGTGTCCGCTCAATTGCTGGATGCTTTTTATGAAGTGAAGGAAGACAATGCTTTCGTACATCTCGATTTAAAGCTCAAAATCGGGGAAGATATTATCAAAAGCACGCAACTGAATAGAAAACAGTCCGGTAATTTTATC
Source organism: Marinilabiliaceae bacterium JC017 (assembly GCA_004296775.1). Lineage (GTDB taxonomy): Bacteria > Bacteroidota > Bacteroidia > Bacteroidales > Marinilabiliaceae > JC017. The sequence goes on along the minus strand of RHGE01000089.1, from coordinate 9,446 downwards.
TATTCTTTTGAGAATACCTTGTATGCGGTTAAAAACTATAATGTGGGTATGCTTTTATCCAATTATACCGAAGATATTAAAATGGCAAAGGCGCATAAAGAGCAGCTTTTCCAGCATGTTATTAAACCGCTTTCCAAGAATTTTGATATTGAGTTTAACCAGGGTGTCTACGATGTGGAAACGGTAGAACTGGACTTTAATAAGAAACAGGTTTTTCTTACTGAAAAAGATGAGCACCTGATCATATCGCCACAGGTTGAGTATCATCAGGGAGTTTCGGTGCATCTTGGTACTTCCGGAAATGTGTTGGTGGAAGAAGAGGAGGGTATCATTGAATACAAACGTAATTTTGAATTAGAGGAAGACTTTGCGGAATTTATTGCAGCACTCCATCCCAATTTCCAATCTCAGAATAGTGATAAAAACTTTTACCTCCACTATACAGAATTCACCCATGATATGTGGTTCTATAAATTCTTTGATGCATTGCAGGCCAATGATGTGGAAGTATATGGATTGAAGGAATTAAAAAGTTTTAAATATTCGCCCTATAAAGGAAAAATAAGTACGTCTGTTTCATCCGGGCAGGACTGGTTTGAGGTGGATGTCAAGGTGAGCTTTGGTGATAACCAGGTTAAGCTGAAGGATATCCGAAAGGCAGTGCTAAATAATCAGAAATACATTCAGTTGAAAGATGGTTCGGTGGGTGTATTGCCTAACGAATGGTTTCATAAACTTGAAAAGTATTTCAGGCATGGAGAGGTGAGAGATGATAAATTATCGGTTTCTAAGCTTCGTTTTTCCATCATTGATGAGTTGTTTGATAACATTGATGATGCGCAGATCATGCAGGAGATTGCCGGCAAGCGGAAACGTCTGGAGGCCTTTACTGAAATCTCACAAACAAGCATACCTGAAGAGATTAAAGCCGATTTGAGGCCTTATCAGAAAGAGGGACTTAACTGGCTTAATTTTCTGGATGAAATGGGATGGGGCGGTATCCTGGCCGATGACATGGGACTTGGAAAAACACTCCAGGTACTAACTTTTATACAGCATATCATTAAGAAAAACAAAACGACTAACCTGATTATTGTCCCTACGACCTTGTTGTTTAACTGGGAGAATGAAATAAATAAATTTGCACCGGGATTAAAGGCGCTATACCATTATGGTATTAACAGGGCAAAGGAACCGGATGTCTTCAGTGATTACCACCTGGTTTTTACAACTTATGGGATACTTCTCCGGGATATAGAAATGCTTAGTCAGTACCAGTTCAATTATGTGATTCTGGACGAGTCGCAGGCCATTAAAAATCCGGCCTCGCGTCGTTTCAAGGCGGCAAATTTATTAAAGGCCAATAACCGCATTGCCATGTCAGGAACGCCTATCGAAAATAGTACGTTTGACCTGTTCGCTCAGATGAGCTTTGTCAACCAGGGATTTTTAGGCGGTGTCACGGCTTTTAAAGATAATTTCTCCAATGCCATTGATAAGGATGGGGATGAAATGATAGCGGCCGAACTTCAGCGGCTCATTAATCCTTTTATCTTGCGCCGTACCAAGGAAAAGGTGGCCGGCGAATTGCCGCCCAAGACCGAGGATGTGATCTATTGCGAAATGGATAGTGCACAGCGCAAAGTGTATGATGCCTATCGGAACAACTATAGAGACCAGTTGCTGGGTAAAATTGAAGCCGATGGGATGGGAAAATCGAAGATGATGGTTTTGGAAGCTCTTACGCGTTTGCGTCAAATCTGTGATTCACCGGTGTTGTTGAATGATGAAAAAATCAGCGAACGAGAGTCGGTGAAGATTAAAGAGATTGTTCAGCATATCACCGATAAAACTGCTAACCACAAAATTCTGATTTTCTCCCAGTTTGTTAAAATGCTGACCCTGGTTAAGGAGGAATTGGTGAAGCGCAACATTGAATTTGAATACCTGGATGGTAAAAGCACCACGACTCAGCGGGAACAGTCGGTTAAGAATTTTCAGGAGAATAATGATCTGAGAGTATTTCTGATCAGTCTCAAGGCGGGAGGTACCGGGCTTAACCTCACGGCAGCCGATTACGTGTATATCATTGATCCCTGGTGGAACCCGGCGGTTGAAAACCAGGCCATCGACCGTTGTTATCGCATCGGGCAGGATAAAACGGTGTTTGCTTACCGCATGATTTGTAAAAATACTGTTGAAGAGAAGATTCTTAAGCTTCAGAATAAGAAGAAAAAGATTGCCGGTGATATTGTTCAAACCGATGAAAACATCATGAAAACCCTGGAAGCGGATGATATCAGGGAATTATTCTCGTAATGGCGGTTGTTTGGCCAGGAAGAAATGAACTGGGATTGTAATATGTTATCTCAGATCTATCAGTCGCTTGTCAGAATATAAAAACAGGGAGGGAGTTAGTAAACACTAACTCCCTCCCTGTTTTTATAATTTGTATTAATACAATTTTGCTATCTCATCTGCATATACTTTGTTTACCTGCTTCCGTCTCACTTTCATAGAGCTGGTAAGCATGGTATTGTCAATAGTAAATGGTTCGGGTAACAGTGCAAACTTGGCCACCTTTTCGTGTCGCGGCAGATCCGATTGCAGTTCAGCCAGATTTTTTTCAAACAGTTCCTTCACCAGGGGATGTTTTATCAATGCATGGTAAGTGGATAGATCCACCCCTTTTTGTCGCATTAGTTTCTTTAATTTATCAAAGGCCGGAACAATCAGGGCCGTCAGGTATTTGCGATTATCGCCAATCACGCACAATTGCTCAATAAGGTCACAATGCGACAGGATGAGCTCTATCTTTTGGGGCGAGATGTATTTGCCTGTGGAGGTTTTTATGATGTCTTTAATGCGTTCGGTCATCAGTAATTTGCCTTCTTCGGGAATGGCTCCCTGGTCCCCCGTGTAATACCAGCCATCTTTGAGTACTTCGGCGGTTTCTTCCGGTTTTTTGTAGTATCCGTTAAAAATAGTAGGGCCTTTGACCAGTATCATATTTTCATCTGAAATCTTTACTTTCACCTCTGGCATAATACTGCCGGAGTAATCAAAGTCGTATAGGTCATGGCGCATACAAGATACTGTTGCTAACGTTTCGGAGGCACCGTATCCGTAATTGACAAACAGGCCCATGGCATGAAAATAACGCCGTAGTTTAGTCGTCATGGCAGATCCGGAGCACGGCATGAAGCGAATGTTGCCACCAAAGACCTTTCTTACTTTTTTCAGAACCAATGCATCCGCGATGTTACGTTGGATACGCAATGCTATGGGTGCTTTTTTACTGTCTTTTTGGTATTCGATGTATTTTAAACCTACTATCAGTGCCCGGTTGAAAATAGCTCTTTGAATAGCAGGCCACTCTTCGGCTGTGTTTTGGATGCCGTCATATATTTTTTCAAAAAAACGAGGAACCGCACACATGATGGTGGGTTTCACTTTGGGCAGCTCTTCCATGATAGCCTTGGGATTGGCATTGTACACGTTGACACCGCCCGAGTATAACAGGAAGAAGGTCCAGGCCCGTTCGAAGATGTGGCAGAGTGGTAAAAAACACATCGATACATCTGTTTCACTGACTTGAAGCCTGATGGCGTGAATTCTAAAGGATGCAAGAAAATTGCTATGGTTTAGCATGGCTCCTTTGGGTTCACCGGTGGTGCCCGAGGTATAAATAATTGTGGCTAAATCGTCGGTGGAGGCTTCGCTTAGTTGCTTCTGTAATGCGTTGTCCAGATCCGCATTAAAAGATTGTGCCATGATATCTTCAAAACGGATTACTCTTTCGTCATCAGAGGCATCACAATTAAAGGTTACCAGGAGTTTCAGTGATGCCGTATTGTCAAGGGCTTTAATAGCATGTTCATATTGCGCATTGTCACCGACAAACAGAATCTGCATCTCTGTTTCATTGACAATATATTCCAGTTGTTTGAAGGTTGCCGTAGGATAGACAGGTACCACGGCCGCTCTGGTAGAGAGGATACCCAGGTCACAAATGGTCCATTGGGGGTAATTTTGGCTAAAGATACCAACCATGTCATGGGTGGTGATATTTTTTGACAGCAGGAATTTAGCTATTGCCTCGGATTGCTGCTTAAAGGTGCGCCATGAAATGGAGGCATAACAATCATTTTTTTTATATCGGAAGACTTCGCGGTCGGTATATTTTTCAGCCCTGTAGCGAAGCATGTGGGCTATATGTGATTCAATCATATTGGTTAATTAGTAACAGGACGTTAGTTGTTTTTGAAACCGATAAAAACATATCCCTGCTGTCTTAAGTAACTGTTTACAGCATGGCTGTTTTTATCCATATCTAAAGTCTAACGATCTATTGTGTTAAGGATCTGGTTTATTTTGCTGTGTGTTTCCATCTGTTATGTGACCAGAGCCAGTTTTCAGGTTGTTTTTTTATTACCGATTCCAGTTTTTGTGCATACATCTTTGTGATTTCTCCGTCTTGTAAAGATGATGGATCATCGGTGAGCAGGGATAGTTCAACTTCGTAGAAGCCTCTTTTTACTCTTTGTATATCGATATACACCACTGCATAGTTGTTGTTGCGGGCGTGTTTCTCTGCGCCATGAAGGAAAGCAGTATTTCTGCCCATAAAATTGAACCAATAAGCATTTTTTAATTGCCGGCTTGACGGACTTTGATCGGCAGCCATCAGAAAGACATGGGGTTCATCGTGGTATTTCTTGAATATTTTGGATGTCTCATAAATGGATACCAGTTCGGTACCGCAGCGTGAACGGCTGTTGCGTAAAATTTTGTTGAGGTATTTGTTGCGGATCGGTTTGTAAAAAGCCGCCATTTTAAAGGGTGTTTGCAGGCTGGCCGAGAGGCTGCCCCATTCCCAGTTGCCATAGTGAGCTGTTACTCCAATAACACTTTTATGTTCCTGCAGTAAAGGTGCTAACAATTCAGGATTAAGGATTTTGTGCCGGCGAATAATGGTCGCCTTGCGCATGGTAAACGATTTTAAACTCTCAATGAGGTTATCGATAAGATTGAGGTAGGTCTTTTTTACCAGTGTATTGAGCTCTTTGTCGCTTTTGTCGGGGAAGGCATTTTTGAGGTTATCAATAATCACGGCTTTCCGGTATTTTATAAAGTGCATCATGACCCAACTGGCAAAGTTGGAAAAGAGGTACAGTATAGGGAAGGGCATAAGGCTAAATAGCAATATGAAGAGATAAAAAAGACAGGTAGTAAATAATTTCATTGGCCCAAAAAAAATGTAAATAGTTGTTTGTGTACAGTAGGGTTTTTGCGTGGTTTGGGTACCCAGCCTCTTACGGGGCTGAATTTAAAAAGTTGTTAATGGCGCCGGATATTTAAGGACAAAAGTTCTGAAGGCGATGGGCCGTTGATAGGATCATTACAGCCATCGCTCATGGTGAAAATCTGAAATCTTGAATTTTAAGGCTTACATCACGGTGGTTATTCGGTCTCGATAATCATTGGATTTTTCATGATACGTTCTGTTAATTTATCGAATTTGTCATACCACTTATTCGCAGAAATCAGGAACTGTGTCTTTTTTAAGCCATCTGCTATTCGATAAATAATGGCATGGTTCCGGTTGATCATAAGTGTGTCGGCTTCGTCAACCACCAGCATGCTCACTTTTGTCATGGGTACCCCGTTGATATTTACCAGTTCGGTTAAACGTTTAGGCGTACAAATCAGGATATCCAGTCCTTCGTAGATCATGTCTTTCTGGTATTGTAAGATACCTTGATCAAAGGCAGTGAAGGTTCTTAAATTGGTGTGTTTACCTAATAATGTAAATTGCTCTTCCAACTCAAAAGCTTTCTCCTTGGTTGTGGTCAGGATAATGGCACGAGGTGCTTCCTCAAAGGCTGCTTTCAGTTGTTGAATCACGCCAATAACCAGGGCTGTAGACTTGCCTGAGCCTTCCGAGGCAATGATAAATAGATCTCCTCCCGATTTAATTTTTGGGATACTTGCACTTTGTATTTCTCGTGGTTCCTTGTCAAATCCTGCATTGATAATTCCTGATGCCAGTTCAGGAGTTAGCTTTTTTAGTTTCATATATCTGGTGTTTCTTTTTTGTTGTTGTATCACACCTGCCCCCAGGTGTGAGTTACTGTCGAATAAAATCGTATTCCTATAAAATCACAGCAGCTCGCGAAAATACAAAATAAAAGCAAATGCACCCGGCAGCAAGGTTATGGATGTGAGTAATGTTAAATGGGAGGTTTGATTTAAAAAGTACCAGGCATGATAAAAACTACCCCGTCTGGTTGCTCGTCCCTCCCAACCAGCCACCCCTCCTTGAAAAAAAGGAGGGGAAAGTGGAGAGAGTTCGGGTGTTTGTTGGTTTCTCAACTTTACGTCTCGGTTTAGAAATATCCGACAAACAGAAAACTCAGAAGCCAAAAACAGTCGCAGAAATTTCCCCTCCTGAAAGCTTTAGGAGGGTGATTTTTATTGGGTATTCAATAATAATCGGGGAGGCTTGTGAAAATCGGGGAATTACACTCCGCTCACAATATGACCTCTTCCGCTCGGTGTATTATTCCTTCCGCTCGCGGATTACGTTGTTCCGCTCGCGGGTTGAAAGCTTCCGCTCGTTCGATGAGGTGCTCCGCTACAGCAAAATAGGTGAGCCATGGCGAGCGGAAGGAGCATTAATGTGTTAGATTAAATATAATTCAAAACGATACAGGTGACGATAGGTAATTAAAGATCAGTTAAAAGAGGAGTGTCTTAAGTGGTCATTTTACTTACTGGTCGGGATAAAAAAAGGAGCCAGTATAAGGCTCCTTTGTATTGGTAATAGTGTATTAATCATTCTCAGATGTTTGTTTTTTCTTCTTTCGGTATTCAATCATTCGCTCTCTCTGATATTTACTTGAATAGGCCTTCACATGTCTGGCATCTTTACGGAATACAAACCGGCCGTAGTTGCGTATTTCGTCAACGACTTCCTTGAGCAGGGTATATGCTTTGTCGCGGATTAATTTTCGTTCATCGTCTACGTACATGTGACCATTTACATTACCCAGCACACTGGCCATGCGGTCTGCAGTGGTTGCTGCCAGATCAAACTTGGTGATGTCGTAGTTGATGGTTTCCATGGGTTCGATATTGTTTTTTCCCAACACCGCCAGGTTGGCCAAATCCTGTATGGCATCGGCCTGCGAGTCGCCTTCTTTAATGGTATCCAGTTTTTCCAGCAGCACCTCATCGTTGCGGTAGGCAAATTCCATGTGGTCAATTAACTCTTCGCGCAAGTCATACATGGCAGGCGATTCCTCGTTCCATATTTTTCGTGCTTCATCGCGCACTGAAACCATCTCTTCCCAATTGGCCTGGGCCGTTCGTAAAGCACCCAGACGAGCCAACAGTTTATCGAGAAGTTCCGATACCATGCCCACCTCTAGCAGGCGGTCTTTATCCAAGGTAGCCCGTGTATACAGACCTTCGCCTTCATGTATATAAATACCCACCGGCATTGGACATGTTTTTGTTTCTTCTTTAGCAACCGCATTGATTTCTTGTAATAGATCCAGTAAATCTTGTTGATCCGGCATATAGCAAATCTTTTAAAAGTTAAACATTCGATTAATTGGTTTTTTAAAAAAATAACAAATGCACTAGTGCTTATCAAACAAGTCAATAGAATACTATTGAATTCATACAGTCTTTCTAACAAATACCATTAGTGATTGTTTTAAGCTGGTGAATTTTTTTTGAGAATTTTGTTATGTTCTTCATTGTGGATCCTATTTTTCAGTTTCTCTGATTTTCAAATGTCACAGATTTTCACCTTTTTAAATACCACAATTTTTTAGTTTCTAAAAATCTTCATCAACCACACCTAATTCTGTCCAACCATATCATTGATCCGAAATTGTTCGAATTACCAGTTTCTCAAATAGCACAAATTCTCATATCCTCAACCTTAATAATAGGCCGTTATTTTTATCGCAGTAACTGAAAATAGTCCGTAATACCGCACAATTCTGCTGTAGGCCGAAATATTATACCCTTTTGACGATTGATCAAACCTTCTTCTTTCGGACTGAATCTAAATTTGTTAAAAAATGTCAGAGACATTAAAACATCATTAAAACTAATTCAATTTGTTATGAAAAAAACCTGTGGATTGAAAGGGGTATTAGCTATTTTATCGCTAATGTTAGTCCTAAGTGTATCCTGTAAAAAGGATGATGATTTGGCGGCGCCGGTAGCTGCTTTTGATTACGATATGGCAGCAGATATACCGTTTGGTATTCCGTTGAAAGTGACTTTTAGTAATACATCGAAAGATGCGGCCGACGATGCCACCTATGCCTGGGATTTTGGCGACGGAGAAGGAACATCGCAGGCAAAAGATGTAGTTTATACTTATAAAAAGGGAGGCACTTATACTGTATCGTTAACAGTTAATAATGCCGGAAAAAGTAATACCTATACGGAAGATATTCAGCTGACCAACCAGATGATTGGTACCTGGGTGCTTGATTCGCTGGCAGCCAGCACCATTGATACCATGGATGTGAAAGGTGCCATGGAATTTGGAAATAAAGCCGGCTGGGATGGTGCTAAATGGACAACGGTAGGCGATGAAGGTTTTAGTACTTTTTGGTCAAATGTTATTTTTAAAGGCAACTATTTTGGCCGGAAAATGCTTTTCGCCAATGAATTTACTTTTAATGCCGAAGGAACATTTACACGTGCGTTGAAGGGAGATCAGTATGTGCACTGGGCCGGCGAGCAAACGCTGAGCGAATCAGTCGACTGGGTGGCAACTGATGGTACTTCACTGAATGGTTACAAATCGTCTGAGGCGATGACCTGGACACTGGCTGCCAATCAGGCTAACGAGAATACCTCTCTGTTAACTATAAGCGATAGTGAAACGGTAGTACCCTGGTTGGGAATGTATTTTGCCGGTAATGAAAACATGGTATCTGAACAGTGCCAGTATGTGGTTTCAGTGGTAAATAAAAATCAGTTGATTGTTTCAGGAACCAGTAACCTTTTTCCTCCAGATAATGTATTTGTGTTGAAGTTTAAACGGGTAGAATAACAAGATTCATCCAATATGCCGGTTGTGACCATTTTTTCCAACCGGCTGTTGGATTGATACATTATATTAGAAGGGTATAAATACTCATCATTGGTTAGTAAGAGGGTATAATTACAGTGAAAACACATAACACGGAGACCTAAAAAAATTAAACAGATATAACGATCATGATTAAGCTTTAATCACACAAGCGAATGATTAAAAATTCAGTGCCTTTGTGTCTCTGTGTTCATCAGTCTTGTGTCTTGATACTAAATTCTAAACAGATGTAACGATCATGATTAAGCTTTAATCACACAAGCGAATGATAAAAAACTCAGTGTCTTTGTGTCTCTGTGTTCATCAGTCTTGTGTCTTGATA
>RHGE01000088.1 GCA_004296775.1 Marinilabiliaceae bacterium JC017 | reverse complement strand
CCTGGTTAAATCGTCTTGTGGCTTAACAGTTGATAAGTCAGAATGACTAAGTGCTTACACAAAATCACCAAATCATTGCGTGGTATGATAAAAATGTAAGGTGGCGAGGCAAAAGGAACATGTGGCCTGGTTAAATCATCTTGTGGCTTAACAGTTGATAAGTCAGAATGACTAAATATTTACAAATAATGCATAACCATCATTCGGCATGATAATGCGCGTTCATTAGTATTATGAACAGGAAATAAGCTCCAGGTTATCGATTTTCCAATTTCTCCCCTTCCCAAATTCTCAGTTTTTCATCTTCCCAAATTCTCAGTTTTTCTCCTTCTCAAATTCTCAATTTTTCCCCTTCTCAATTTCTCAGTTTTTCATCTTCTCCCTGTTACTTGCAATTAATCTTCTGAAGCAGCAGTTCGTCAAGGTAACCCTGTGGTGTTTTGCGCCACTGTTTTTTTCTGCCGGTGATTTCGAAGCCGCAAGATTCAAACAGTTTTATACTAGGGGTGTTATTTTCTGAAATGTTGGCATAGAGTTGATGGAGGCCCAGGTGTTCAAAGCAATATAAAATGAATGTTTCGAGGGCTTTGAATGCCCATCCTTTTCCCCGGTAGTTTTCATGAATGATAATACCGATGCCGCCGCGGTTATGAAACGGATCAAAGTCAAACAGGTCAATTAACCCAATGGATGTTTTTTTATCCTCCAGGCAAATATCAATCACCAGGCGGAGTTGCTTTGTTTGAAAGAGATCCAGGTTCGCATGCTCTATGTATCTTTTTAGTTGGTGTCTGGAAAACGGTGTGTGTGTATTGCTCACCGTCCATAATTTCATGTCGTTCTCCCATTTATAAAGCATCTCCACATCTTCCGGCTCCAGGGCCCTCAAACAAATATCCTCCGATTCGATCATTAAAATATTATTATTACAGGTTGTTAATAAATATGGGTTTTTAAGGTGAAAGGTAAAGGGTAAAAGATTTAAGTTTTAAGGTGAAAGGTAAAGGGAATAAGGTAAAGGGAATAAGGTAAAAGGAGAAAGGTATATGGTTTTGTGTTTACAGTCTTGAATCTAAAGGGCAAGTTATCTGATTCAATAGCTAGTCTCCATTCTCTAACTTCTAACCTCTAGTTTTTGTTTTCTAGTTTCAAGACTCTAACCTCCATCTTCCGTCTCCTGTCTTCCATCTTCCGTCTCCTGTCTCCCCAACCTCCATTTTCATCTAATAATATATTTTCTAATACTCTATCATCTAAAGCTCTATTCTCTACCCCTTACTCCTCCATCAAAGTATCAAATTGTCTCACTTCCCGGATAAAGGCATCTTGCCAATTACCGGTATTCAACACGATGCTTTTACCTTTCAATGATGCTTTAAAACCAAAGTAATGGCCGTAAGTATAGCGGTAGAGGCCATCGATACAGGCGTATTCTTTAATTCTATGATGTTCCAGGTTGGTGAATACCTTATATGATGAAACAGGGCGGGGCAAAGTTAATAATTGCACCGTATAGAAGGGGATGTTAGATGTTACCTGGGTGAGATCCTCTTTTTTTTTGTCAACAATAGAAACTTGTTTTATCATTTGTACATCTTCGATTTGAAGCGACTGGTTTTGCTTTTTGTAGGTCATTGCCGAGGATAAGGTTAACGGTTTAATGGTCTCTTCCAAACCGGTTCCGGTAAATCGAATGTTGTATTTTTTGTCTGCTTCCAGGATCAAAAGATATTTCCCGGTACCGGGATGAGGACGGTAAATACCTATATTTTTATTGGTTGATTGATCATCCACGTAAATGCGTACTTCCTCCAGGGGCGTGTCAGGCCCGGTGTTTACTTTTCCTTTTACAACCACCAGCTTATTCTCCTCCGGTTCTTCGTATTCAATCTGGAAGATATCCGAACCGCCGTGGCTATCTTCAAATTTGGAAGAGGCATAATAAGCCTTGTTTTGTGTGGTCGTTGGCACAAAGAACAAATCATCTTCCGGGGTATTGATGGGATAGCCGATGTTCACCGGGGCACTCCAGGAACTATCTGCCTTCATTTGACTGTAGAAAATATCGAACTGCCCCATGCTGTTGTGTCCTTCCGAACTAAAATAAAGTGTTTTGCCATCGGGGTGAATCACCGGTGTTTCTTCATCAAACGGGGTGTTGATATCCGCCAGGTTTTGGGCCAGGCCCCATTCGCCGTTGGGCAGCTTACGAACGCGGTAGATGTCCAGGCCTCCAACGCCCCCAACTCTGTTACTGGTGAAGTATAAAGTGTTTTTGTCGCTTGAGATAGACGCATGTGTTTCATCATATCTGGAATTGATCGGCGCCGGTAATTTAAGTGGCTCTGTCCAGGTGGTGCCATCAAAATTCGAGACATAGAGATTGGCGCCATCGATATTCCGGCGGTAGATATACAATTCCTGACCATCGGCAGAGAGACACACGCCAGCTTCGTGGCCCGGGGTTTTAAAGTGTTGTTCTTTAAGAATTCTGGATTTATTCCAGGCTCGGTTTTCCAGGTTAGAAGTGTAGGTGCGTTCTTCGTATTGACCGTCGGGAAGCTGCTCGCTGTTATTGGAGGATCGGCGTGAGGTGAATAAAAGAAGCGACTCATCGGCACTCACAAGAGGACTGTGGTCGTCATATTCAGAGTTAACCAAGGGACCGAGGTTTTTCACTTTCATTTCTACCGGATGGCTTATAAGGGTAAGCGCATTTTCGCATATTTCAATCTCTCTGCGGGTTTCTTTTATTATCTCCTCATCTTCCACAGGTAATTCAGCAATGAGTTTTTCGTAGAGATCTATTGCTTCTTTTTGATGTAAGAGCCTTTGATAAGCCTTTCCCAGCGATAGTTGCAGGTCGATGCCCAGGTTGGTGTCCCGTTCGTCATTGGGAAGTACGTGTAAAGCCTTCTCCAGGTAAATAATGGCGCTGTCAGGCCCGTTGGAAATATTCAGATAACAGTTTCCCAGGTAGTATAAAACAGGAATATTTTCAGAGTCTTGTTTAAGGATGTCCTTAAACAAGTTAATGGCCTGTTTGAAATTCCCGTTTTCAGACAATTTTACAGCCCGGTTAAATTCATGCGAGAGTTTGCCGGTACTTTTTGTTTGTCCCGATAATAATTGGACGACAATACAAGACAAAACCAATAGCAACGATGTTTTGCGTATCATTTGAGTTAGATTAAGAATGGTAAATGATTGAACGAGCGCGCAAATTAGAAAAAAAACTACAACCTTGAAAAGAGCTGTCGGCTAATTTGATCAATATTTTGTTTTGTTTGAAAATTATATATTTCTGTTAATGAGTCAATGAGATGAGCGTATGGGCAGGTATTATGGTTGGGGAAAGCTAACCTTAGGCGCATATAACCTCAAACAGCGGGGACAATATACATGGGTTAGATGGGGGTGTTGTTAACCTGGTGTGGTGATTGATAATTATATTTTCTGCGAATCAAGGATTGAATTCATTCGGGATAGGATTATTCAAAAAATGTAAATGGAGGAAGCGCGGAGATAGTGCTAATATTGACACAACTATGCAGGAAGGATCCTGTGCTAGTAGCAAACGCCCTGTGATTTGAAGGCATATATCGTTTGTCCTCTATTGTGTAAATTTTGTTAATCCGGTCAAAAGATTAAACTCTTGCTTCACATGTTTTATCGCATGTTCTAGAAATTTGCTGGAAACAACCTGGATTTGATGAATGCGGGCTGTGCAGGTAATACTTCCCATCGGGGGAGATAAAGAAATAGTGAGCCTGGTCGGCATGAGTTTTCATGAAGTCAATAAACAGTGTTGTTGGGGTAGATGCCATATCGATGAAAACAGAAGGCGCCGATTGTTTTTTTGTGGATGGGTGCTTAAGCCGGTTTGCAAGTTTTTCAAAAGTGATGAGTTGAATGGTTTTGCCGGTGTTTTTATTAAAGGAATTTAGTTTTTCAGGGTGGCCAATGAAGAATTCTTCAGTGGATGGAAGTGAATTATGTTCCCGGCTTGGAAAAAGGGACCTGAGCAACACAAGGCTTCCTGAAAACAAGGTGGCCAAACGAATGCCATTTGTAATAAGCCATTGCTTGAATTTAGAATAGTCAGGGTAGAGGTGTAGCTTGGTAAACAGAAGCATGGCCTGGTAAAATCGGCGATTGTAGGCTAGGTTTTTAGTGGTGCATTCGCCTTTAAAATGGATGATGGTAATTTCCGGGACGTAGTAATTGCCACCATTAATCTGGCTTAAGCGAAATGAAAAGTCAATGTCTTCTCCATACATGAAGAAGGACTCATCTAATGCATGGGTTTTTTGAAGTATTGTTTTAGGGAAGGCCAGAAAAGCACCGGATAGAACCTCCACCTTTGCTTTTTCATCGTCAGATAAATGGCCCATGTAATAACGTGCCAGTTTGGGCGATGTGGGAAATAGACGCGTGAGACCGGCCATTTTGCAAAATGAGACCCATGGTGTTGGAAAGCCGCGTTTTGACTCCGGCAAGTAATGCCCCGATCCGTCTACCATCATACTTCCTATGCCGGTCGCATCAGGGTGCGCAGAATAGAATTCAATCAGTTGAGAAAAGGTGTCTTCTCCAACAATGGTGTCGGGGTTCAATAATAGAATAATTCGTCCTTTCGCTTCTTTGATGGCTTGGTTGTTGGCCACCGAAAAGCCAACATTTTGTGAATTGTTAATAACTCTGGCAAAAGGATAATTCGTTGCGACCATTTCCAGGGAGCTGTCATGTGAATGGTTATCCACAATGATGACCTCCCCGTTTATTTTAGCCAGGGCTTTTTCAACAGAAAAAAGGCAGAGGTTTAGGAAAAAACGGGCATTGTAGTTGACAATAATGATGGAAAGATCAATGGTAGGATGAGGATTAGTTGTCACGACAAAAAAGGTATTTAATGAATCCACATAGTGTCCTTCTTTCTGCCCGTCTATAGGCTGAAATGAACTTGTCATTCTTTTCTTTTGAGGCGTCGGTATTAATCATTTGCCAAATCTCTCCCCATCCTGGAAAACCACCGATGTTGCGATCATCGATGAATAGATCCGCACTGATTTTTCGACTTCTGGAGTGGTCAAATACTTCTTCCGGGTAACTTTTGTTTATGGCATAGAATTCCAGGCCCCGTGATTTACAAAAGGCTACTGCTTCCTCCAGTTCTTTGCCGGCCCTGAATGTCCATAAAATCAGGTGATGGCCGTCTTTCTGAAGTGCTTTAAGTGTTTCAAAAGCAAATATCTTTTCCTTGCCAATGGCAGGGTAGAGGTGCTCCACAATTGTCCCGTCAAAATCAACAGCAATAGTCATACGTACCATTAAGTTGGTTTAAAAATCAAGTTCGTTTTCTTCCAGCCGGAGTTCGGTTCTTATTTTTTGTTTTCCCGGATAGTTAATGACATAAGCAACCACCAATATGGCATAAATTAACAGGTAGGTTTTATTGGCGGTAAGTAACCATGCCAATAGCCCCATGAGCGCCAGGCCTTCAAATGTCATAAGTTTAACGAACAAACTATTTCTATATTGTATCAGCTTTTGAGTGAGGTTAAGGTCTTCGTTTATGTGGTTGGTTTTCTTGGTGTGAAAAATATAACTGGCTGGAATACCCAACAGGGATAGAATAATAATGAAGGATTTGAGAGTGGCTTCCTGTGACATGGAAAGCGTGATGACAGCTCCGTTTTTCAACACAAAAAAATAGGCGACCAGGTAAAAGAAAATTAATCCTGTCAGGATGGCAAAAAATAAAAATTTTATCTGGCGGTATACAGTTTCTGTTTTCATTGGGTTTAAAAATTTTAGGTGATAACATTATAACAAGAAGGAGCTTTAATGGTTAAAGCGTTTGGTCAAAAGGTAACCGGTTAACCAGTGATCGTCCTAAAGTAACTTCGTCAGCATATTCCAGTTCATCACCAACGGAAACGCCCCTGGCAATGGTAGAAATATCCACCGAATACTTTGAGAATTTTTTATACAAGAAAAAGTTGGTAGTATCGCCTTCCATGGTTGTGCTGAGCGCTAATATGATCTCTTTCACTTCTCCTTTCTTCAGTTTCTCTTCCAGCGGTGTTATAATCAGGTCGTCCGGACCAATGCCATCCATGGGAGAAATAACCCCTCCAAGTACATGAAAGATACCTTTGAATTGTTGGGTGTTTTCAATCGCCATTACGTCACGAATGTTCTCCACCACACAAATAATAGAATGATCACGCTTCGGATTAGCACATATTTCACATGTGGGTGAATCAGATATGTTGTAACAGCTCTGGCAATACTGAATTTCATCACGTAGCTTACGCAGGGTGTCTGAAAATTTATGCACCATTTCCTTGTCCTGTTTGAGTAAGTACAGCACTAACCGTAGTGCCGTTTTCTTTCCGATGCCGGGAAGTTTTGAGAATTCATTAACGGCACTTTCTAACAGCCTGGATGGATAATGTGTTGGTGACATAAGCAGTGTAAGCAGATAATAGGCTTCAAAGGTAATAAAATAATCGGTTCGCCTGGGGCAGGCTAAGGCTCTTGCGGGAAGCTATAATTTTCATTGAATTGAATACAGCCTGGGTTTAATGTTTTTTGTTTTTGATTGTGATCATACAGGTTTTAAAGTGATATTTTCTATCATAAGAGGACAGAAGGAAGCCGAAAGTTTGGCAATGCTAATAATAGATGGTCGTATCTATTTTCAGCGATATGGTTAGCTTGTTTAAAGCATGGTTGGTGTTACTAAAGAAATGTTGATGGAACTTCATTGTTCGTGAAGTAGCGGATGAAGGAGTAAAGGATTTACAATTGTTGTTTTATTCATACCATAGTGATGGAGGGAAATTTGTAGTACGAAAACATTGTTGTTCGTAATTTCGTTTGGTTTTATGTTGTTCCGCTATTAAAAAGAATTGAAAAAGAGTTACAAAAAGTGTTTGTAGTGTGGCTTGTTGATGAGGTTTTGACCTGTTGGTTTATGGGATAGTTAAGAAAAAACATTAAAGGTATGACATGTGACGTCGTCTTTATGTGTGTAAAATTAACTGGAATTATTATTTTTGAAGCAAAAATCTAAATGTATGAGTCCAACGTTAACTGCATCCATTATTGTTGCCTATTTTCTTGTTCTAATTGTCATCTCCCTCATCACCGGACGAAAAGCCAACAATGCTACCTTTTTCCTGGGTAATCGCAAATCGCCCTGGTATATTGTTTCTATCGGAATGATCGGGGCTTCTTTGTCGGGAGTTACCTTTATTTCCGTACCAGGTTGGGTGGGAACTACCAACTTAACTTATATGCAAATGGTGGCAGGTTATTTCCTGGGCTATCTTGTAATTGCACATGTATTGCTGCCATTGTATTATCGCTTAAACCTAACATCAATTTATACCTATCTGGATGAACGTTTTGGTTTCTGGTCTTATAAGTCAGGAGCTGTTTTGTTTCTTCTTTCACGTACAGTTGGGGCTTCTGCCCGGTTGTTCCTAATGGCCAATGTACTTCAAATTGTCTTGTTTGATGCTTTAAATATTCCTTTTGCTGTAACCATTGTGGTGACCATTGTGTTGATTTGGCTATATACTTTCAGGGGAGGGATAAAAACCATTATTTGGACTGATACGCTGCAAACCCTCTTTATGTTGGTGTCGGTCGGATTAACGCTTGTATTTATAACTGACAGTATGGATTTATCCTTTGGGGGTGTGGTGAATCTGATTAAGAAAAGTGATTATTCCCAGATATTTGAGTTTTCCGATTGGCGATCCACCCAGCACTTTTGGAAACAGTTTGTTTCAGGTGCTTTTATTACCATTGTAATGACCGGCTTGGATCAGGATATGATGCAGAAAAATCTAACGTGTCGTAATCTTAAAGAAGCAAAAAGAAATATGCACTGGTATGGTTTGGCTTTTATTCCTACTAATTTTCTCTTTTTGTGTTTGGGAGTCTTGCTTTTTACTTTTGCTGCACAGAATAATATCCCCATGCCGGAAAGACCTGATGATTTGTTTCCGTTAATAGCTACCGGGGGTTATTTACCAGATATTGTTGGAATCATGTTTGTTTTAGGGTTAGTGGCTGCTGCTTATTCCAGTGCCGATAGTGCTTTAACTTCACTAACTACTTCCTTTTCGGTAGATATTTTAAACATCAATATGTTCTCGGAGCGAAAGGCTCGTCATATCCGGGTAATGGTGCATATCGGATTCTCCGTATTGTTGGCTGTAATGATATTTTTATTCCGCGCTTTCAATGAAGAAAGTGTGGTAAGTACAATTTTTACTCTTGCGGGATATACCTATGGACCGCTACTTGGATTATATGCATTTGGTCTTACCACAAAAAGGCGTATTAAGGACCGTTGGACTCCGCTTATCGCAATTCTTTGTCCGGTAATAACAGGAATTCTTGATTACAACTCCATGGCATGGTTTGGTTTTCCGCTGGGCTACGAAAAGCTAATGTTAAATGGGTTTTTTACCATTGTGGGGTTATGGGCCATATCAAAACGACCTGCATAGAAAAATATGAGAAAACAGAGAGAGGTATACGTGTGAAGATTTATTTATTTGTCTCATTTATGTTACTAAAGGTTAGATTATAGAACTGAATTTTTCGATTAACAACCTTTCAGATTATCCGATTTAGCAATTTTAAAGCCATCCATTTTCCTGGGATGGCTTTTTTTTGTACTTGCCAACAGTTGCTTGTTTTGCAGTTATTTACATTTTCAAAATGCCCCGGGTATGCTGATAGCTGGTTAAAGACCAATTAAAAACTGGTCATTTAAATCACTAATCGGGATTATTTACCTCTTTATTTTGCTATTAAGTGGAGCGAACTTATCGTTTAACGACCTTTTTAAAATGGATGGTGCCATCGAGGTATTTGACCTGAATCATATACAATCCTTTGGGTAAATAGTTTGTTGAAATGTGATAGGAAAGTTGATTTTCTTTTATGTGGTATATGGTTTGCCCCAGGGAGTTATGTAATGTGACGGATTTCACTGCTTTATTTGAAATAAGCATTAATTCCTGATCAAAGGGGTTTGGGTAAACTTGAATACTGCTATTGATGTTGACTGGTATCGCAGTGGTGGAATTGGTATTTGAGTAACCGGGGGTTGGAACTGCTGTGATGAAACCAGATGTTATTCTAGCGCCGCCTGCTCCATCAGGATAACGTTGCAGTGAGTGTGTTTGCTGGGTTCCGTTTTTACTTTCGTTTAATTGATGCTCGCCGTTTTTCAATAGTGATAAAAGAATATCTGAGGCTTTTTTTTCATCCTTATTGTAAACTATTGCATCTATTAAATTATTAGTTGTTAATGGTGTTTTATTGGGGAAATCTTTTTTGACCCCAAAATAGAGTGCTACAGCATCAGGTCCGTTTTGTAATCCAGTGGACAGTAGGTGTATGTTAGTGTTTACCATACCCTCTTTTCCAATGGTAAAAAATCCTTCTTCATTGGTCTTGTGTCCGTTTAAACTGTATGAAGCGTAGGATGTATTGTTGTATCCATTGTATAACACAACCACCATGCCATCAAGGGAAGTATTACCTAATCCACCATCATATAACTCAATAAATTCCGCATCATCGGCGCCTGTTTGATCAGGATCTATTTCATTGATGTAAATGTTTTGTGATAAAGTTAGAGGGGTGGAAGTTAAAATCAGTGAAAAAATAAGTGACGTAATTTTCATGTGATTTTAGTTTAAGTGAATATTTTTATTTTAAAGTTAAATAGATATGTTTTTATTTTCAACCTTTACTTTTCTTTAAATGTTGAATTGCTACTATTTAAGTTTGAAATAAACATGATTGATTACAGGGGAAAGAGTGTTTTTAAATCTTTTCAATAATCATTGAAAATTAAGTCATCGGAATAATTGGATTGAAAGAGGGGAAAGAAAAAAAAGGTTTTTTAGCAGAGATGAGTTTAGTTGTGAGGCCGGTGAGAGCAGGTAGAAGTTGTAAAGCAAATAATTATAAAGAAGCGCCTTTAAAATGGGGATGATATTTCTTTTTTTATTGTTTCCATCCTTTTTTCCAGGAGCCTTATTTTCCTTTTTATATCAGAACTATACTCTCCGTTATTCAGCTTTTCTGCTTGTTTAAGATGCTTGATTGCTATTTGTCGATGGTTGGCTTCTAGTGCTATTTCGGTGGCAAATAGTGCGGCATATGGGCCGAAATAGCGGGTATCTTCAGGTGTATGTTCGATGACAAATTGGTAATGGTGTAATGCTTTCGTTTTTTGGTTAAGGGATTGTTCAATTCTTCCCATTCGGTAATGCCATTCAATTTTTTGGGGATTATTTAAAACAGTGAGAGCAGAGTCGTTGATTAAAAGGAGGGCGTTTTTGGCCATGAGATAATTCCCCTGGTCAAAAAGCAGGCGGGCTTTTATGAATTCGATAGGGACTTTTTTGAAGTAGTCTGATTCGCTGAGGGCTTGTTGATCATTGGCTGTAGGATAATACTGAAGCTTAAGGATGGAATCGGCCAGGTGTGCTGCTAACTCTGGTTTGTCGCCTAATTGGTAGCACCATGATAAACGCATGAGTGCATCTGCTTTAAAGCTGTAGCCTTTAAATGAATTCAGAAAATTGCAGAAGGCTTTTGTGCTTTCTGGTGAAAGGTGATTGAGCAGGTGTTTCCCATCAAGGTGCAGAAGGAGAGGAAATTGTTCTGTTTGTATTCGTGGAATTGAGTCAAGTAGTTTTGAAAGGATAAGTTGGTTTTTGTTTTTTAAAGTCTGTTCGCCATAGAAATAGCGTAAGATAGGAGAGGGTGAAATGTGTTCTTTTAATATATTATCTGGCAGAATTGTTTTTGAGCGATTAAATTTCAGGGCTGTAAAACCTTTGAAGAGTAATGCTTCCTCGTTAAGACCATCTTGTTTATTGACGATCTGAGCGTATTCAGCTAATTGTTCCATTCCCTTTTGCATGTTCCCGCCTAATCCCATGATTTGAGTAAAATAAGAAATGTCATCAGGTATTTGAGCCCATAGGATATTGAAGAGTGCATTTAATTTCAGGGCTTCCGGAAAATCAGGATTTGTCTCATATAAAGCTTTCTGTAGTTGATGGCTCTTCATAAAAGCGATTCCGCCCGCCCAATGTTTGTTCATCGTGAAGTCAGCGATGCCTTTATGTAATAGAATATTGGCTTGAAGGGCGAGCGACCATGGAGAATTATATCTCTTTAAGAGCGATAAAGTTTTTTCTATTCCTGAGTTTAATTTTATGTAGCTATTGTTGTCCTGGCTGGCAATAAAAGATAGAAACAGGTTGTAGTGCCTTAAGTAGGTGCTGGCAAGGTTGTCAGGATTAGTTTTTTCTTCCTGCTCTATCACTGTAGTGGCTTGATTTTGTTTGAACTGATAGAGGAGCTTCATGGCTTTTTTGCAGTTACTGTTGAAATCACAAGTAATCTGAGAAACGGACCCAATATTAAAGAAAGCCAGCAGGCATATTATAGGAAAAAGTCGTTTCATTGAAAGCATGATTAATTTCGAAAGGTCATTGATTGAATAATAGCAATTTTAAAATAAAAAAGCCGGGATACATCCCGGCTTTTAAAAAATATAGAATCATTATTCTATTTATTCAACTCCAATTTCATCATCTACAAGAATACGTCCGCAATATTCGCAAACGATAATTTTCTTGCGAGAACGAATGTCTAGCTGACGTTGAGGTGGAATCTTGTTAAAGCATCCGCCACAAGCATCACGGTCCACACATACAACAGCTAATCCGTTACGGGCATTCATGCGAATGCGGTTAAAAGCTGTGTGTAAGCGCTCGGGAATGCTGTTTCCGATTTTTTCTGCTTTAGCAATCAAGCGTTCTTCTTCAACTTGAGTTTCCCCTACAATTTCATTTAGTTCGCCTTTCTTTGCATTGAGATCTACTTTGCGCTCTTCAAGAAGCGTTTTTGAAGAACCCACCAACTCCTTTTTGGATTTATTTTCTGCGGTGTATTCTTTAATTCTTTTCTCGCAAAGCTCTATTTCCAGCTTTTGAAATTCAATTTCTTTTGATAGCGAATCAAACTCCCTGTTGTTGCGAACATTCATTTGTTGCGCCTCGTATTTTTTAATCAGGAGTGTCGCCTCTTTAATTTCATTCTTCTTGGACAGGATGGCGTCGTTGAGTTTTTTTATCTCCCCTTCGAAATTTCCGATTCGTGTTTCCAGTCCTTCAATCTCATCCTCCAGGTCTTGAACTTCTAAAGGAAGCTCACCTCTCAACGTTCTGATTTTATCAATATCAGACGATGCTTTTTGTAGGTCATAGAGTGCCTTGAGTTTTTGTTCAACAGACATCTCCTTGTTATTTGCCGTGGAATCTATTTTTGCCATTCTGTTAAAAATATTTTACGGGATTGGTATTTACATTCGATAAATGGATTGCAAAATTAGAGAATTTTTTTGTAAGTAACTCAAAAAAAACTTCTTTAGTGAATTGCTCACTCTCGAAATGCCCAATATCAGCGATTAGAATCTTATTTTCAGCATCAAAAAACTGATGGTATTTAAAATCTCCGGTTATAAAAATGTCAGCCCCAGAAGCAATTGCCCGGTTGAGAAGAAAGCTTCCCGAACCACCACAAACAGCCACTGTTTTAATTGGTTTATTTAGGAATTGGGTGTGACGAATGCACCCTGTTTTGAAAATAGACTTAACTGACGAGAGAAAATTTTCTTCAGAAACAGGTGTGTCAAGTTCTCCGATCATGCCGAAGCCGGCAGTGGGCCATTCGTTTTCCAAAGGATATAAGTCGTAGGCTACTTCTTCATAAGGATGTGCCTTAATTAAGGTTTTAATAACGGCTCCTTTTATATGTCGTGGCAGTATGGTTTCAATCCGGGTTTCTGGTTCAAAGTGTAGTTTTCCTTTTTCTCCGACAAATGGATTGGTTGTATCATTACCTCTGAATGTGCCTTCTCCCTCCAAATTATAACTGCATGAATCATAATTGCCGATGACGCCAGCCCCTGCTGAGAAAATTGCTTTGCGAACTACATCAGCATAGGAGTTTGGAACAAAGGTTGTCAGCTTTAATAAGCTATTTTGTCTGGGAGCAAGAATGTTGCAGTTTGAGAGATTTAGTTTTTCACAAATTCGATTACTAACACCACCTTGAACGCTATCTAAATTTGTGTGGGCCGCATAAATGGCGATGTCATTTTTAATCGCCATTTGAATGATTCGTTCGGTGTAGTTGCGGCCAGTTATTTTCTTTACACCGGAAAGCATAATCGGGTGATGGGCCACAATAAGGTTGCATGCTTTATCGATGGCCTCTTGCATTACTTCCTCTGTGATGTCCAGGGTGATGAGAATGGAAGAAACCGACCAGTTGTCGTCACCAATTAGCAATCCAACATTATCAAAATCTTCTTTTAAAGCCAATGGGGCTAAGGACTCTAGTTCCCTTGCAACATCGCGAATAGTCATAGGTATGTGAATTTATAATTTTTTATTAGAGAATGAATAGCTGGTTATTCAAGGTTATCTCTGATTTCAACCAGTAGATTTCGCACTTCTTTCAGGCGTGCAACTACTTCGAAATTATTAATGGTGTCCTCTCGGTTCTCTTTAAGTTTTTTTTGTGCCCCCTTGAGTGTCATGCCTTTTTCTTTAACGAGGTGGAAAATGAGGTGAAAATTCTCTATGTCTTTGGGGGTAAATAAGCGGTTTCCCTTTTTGTTTTTGTGAGGTTTGATAATGCTAAATTCTTTTTCCCAAAAACGGATGAGAGAAGTATTTACTTTAAACATTTCGGCTACTTCACCTATTGAATAATAGAGTTTTTCAACTTTAGTTTCTTTATATGGCATGGTTTGTTTTTGTTTAAAAAACTGGTATACAATATTAAAGGATATTCTATTAAAACCCAAATTTTAAGCCTGTTGGGTCTGGGAATTATACTATCTTTATCATCCAAAATCAGATAATTATGAGGAAGAAATTAGTTCAGATTGTGTTACTATGTTGTTTTGCGACAGGATCGGTTTTAGCACAAAAAGCCAATGAATCAGTTATGTCTTTTATTGGTGTTGGAGATATGATGTTAGGGACTCATTTTCCTTCTGAATCCTATTTGCCTCCTGATGATGATCCGTGGCCATTACTTAAGGAAACAGCCTCTGTATTAAATACCGGTGATGTGGTGTTTGGAAACCTGGAAGGTGCCTTCCTGGATAAAGGAGTTGTCTTTAAGCACTGCAAAGATGCCACGAAATGTTATGCATTTAAGACGCCTGTACGCTATGCACCTGTTTTGAAAAAGGCGGGATTTAACGTGTTGAATATAGCTAATAACCACATTAGGGATTTTGGACCTGCTGGCCTGGCTTCCACTAAAAAGGCATTGACAGATCTTGATATTCCTTTTGCCGGATTAATAGATAAGCCTTGTGATACGTTGAGGGTCAACGGGAAGTTGATTGGTTTATGTGGATTTTCTCCTAATACGGGTACCGTCAAGATTGGGGATATTCCCAATGCTCAGTCGATTGTTCGAGCGTTGAAAGAAACGTGTGACTTTGTGATTGTGTCCTTTCATGGAGGCGCTGAAGGAAAGAAGCATCAACATGTAACGAGAAAGGATGAAATATTTTACGGGGAAAACCGTGGGAATGTGTATGAGTTTGCTCATGCTGTTATTGATGCCGGAGCAGATGTTGTTTTTGGACATGGACCTCACGTGACTCGTTCAGTTGAAGTATATAGAGACCGTTTTATTGCGTACAGCCTCGGTAATTTTTGTACTTATAGTCGTTTTAGCTTGACCGGTGCAAACAAGCTGACTCCTGTTATTCAGGTATGGACAAACGATAAAGGAGAGTTTGTCAGGGGGCAGATTCATGCCTTTCACCAGGTCAAGGGAGCAGGTACTTTCCCGGATCCTGAAAAACGTGTTATCTATAAAATAAAGGATCTTACTTATTATGATTTTCCTGAAATGCGGGATCAATTGGTAATCGATGATAATGGTGAAATGTTTGTCCCATTCAGGTGGAAGATGACACCAAAGAATATTGAATTACCTGAAGTGATAATTAATACCAATCCTATTTCAAAATAACTTTGGTATGATGCCGATAGATGATTAAAGACCAATAAAAGCTTAGAGTACTGATCGGTCACTTCAGGCGCTTAGGTAGCAATTTTCACCAATATGTTGTTCAAATTGGATGGAAATAAAGAAAAATAGAAATAGATAGAAACAAGTTGAAACAAATGGAAATACTTTGAGATAAATGGAGATACATTGAAACAGATAGAAATATTTTGAAACAACCTGTACTTACCAAAGAACAATCTCAACTCCCAATTGATGAAAAATCTTAGCGTCTCAGCGGTGTATAATGAATCTTGTTAAAACAACAAACTAAAGGCAACATTTCTCGAAGAAGCTTTTTTTCAGGGTACTTTTGAAAAAAAAGATAGTCACTAAATGATATAAAAATTCAAAGATTAGGTATCGAATCAAGAATTATCAAGCATAAAAAAAGCGAGCGTCTGAATTATTGAGACGCTCGCTTTTTTTTATATAGTTGATGTTTTAATCGAATGTTTGGTTTGAGTTGGAGGCTATCTGAATCATCTCATCATATTCTTCAGCCGACAGGTCGTTGAAGTAGTAGTGTTGCGGATTTACTTTTTTCCCTTTGACATGTACTTCGTAGTGAACATGGGGGCCGGTGGAGGAGCCGGTATTTCCAACAAAGCCGATCACATCTCCGCGTCTTACTTTTTGACCTACTTTCACATTAAATTTACTCATGTGGGCGTATAGCGTTGTGTAGCCAAATCCATGATCTATTTCTACGCGTTTCCCGTAACCTGAGAGTTGAGTGGTTACTTTTTTAATCACGCCGTCACCGGTGGCATATATATCCGTTCCAGTACTTGCAGTAAAATCCATTCCCCAATGAAAGCGTCGTGTTTTGTAAATCGGATGGATACGATATCCCCAGCCGGAAGCTGTTCTTTTCAGGTCTTTATTAGATATGGGCATAATGGATGGTGTACAGCGTAACATCTCATCTTTCCGTTTGGCTAATGAGATGATTTCATCGAATGAGGTTGATTGAACGTACAGTTGCTTCATTGCCACATCCAAACGCTTGGCTGTTTTAATAACCAAGGCGGCATTATCCATACTTTCCAGATATTTATATCGATTAACACCTCCAAAGCCTGCGCGGCGGATTGAATTGGGAATAGAATCTGCAGCAAATATTACCCGGTAGATATTTTCGTCACGCTGTTGAATGTCATTTAAAACCTTATCCAGTTGGTCCAGGTTTTTGTTCATTACCTCATATTGAGACAGTAGTTCATTGATTTCTCTGGCTTGCCGTTTTTCCTTTGGGCTCTCAAAAAGATAGGGATAGGAAAAATAGGAAATCACCAACAAGATACCACTGAAAAGAAAGTAAATTAATGCTTGAGATGTATAATATTTATAATCTTTTTCAATTTTATCGTAGCTAAGTGTTTCGGGATTATAGCGATACTTAACTTTTGACATATGGATATGAATTTTATTTGAAATTATAAAAATGTTACTTGAAGCGTCCAAAATTAGCGAAATAATCTAACTTTGCAAGGATATAATTGTTTACATAACCACTTTAGATAAAATCACCCGCTTATGATGAAGGCATCTGAAATCAGGAGGAGTTTTTGGGAGTTTTTCAGGTCAAAACAGCATAGGATTGTTCCCTCGGCCCCCATGGTCGTAAAAAATGACCCCACGCTAATGTTTACCAATGCTGGTATGAACCAGTTCAAAGATATCTTTTTAGGCAATACGACCATAAAAGATCAACGTGTGGCCAATTCTCAAAAATGTTTGAGAGTTTCAGGGAAACACAATGACCTGGAAGAGGTAGGGCACGATACCTATCATCATACCATGTTTGAAATGTTGGGTAACTGGTCATTTGGTGATTATTTTAAAGAAGAAGCGATTGCCTGGGCCTGGGAATACCTGACAGACGTATTGAACATCGACAAGGATAAGATGTATGTTACCGTTTTTGAAGGTAGCAAAGAAGATAATCAGGGGAAAGACATGGAAGCTTTCAACTGTTGGAAGCAGCACATTTCGGAAGATCGGATAATTAACGGCAATAAAAAGGATAACTTCTGGGAGATGGGGGAGACCGGTCCTTGTGGTCCTTGCTCTGAAATTCACATTGATTTGCGAAGTGACGAGGAACGGAAAAAGAAGTCAGGTCATTTGTTAGTGAATAAAGATCATCCGGAAGTAATAGAGATCTGGAACCTGGTGTTTATTCAGTATAACCGGAAGGCCAATGGTGAGTTGGAACCGCTGCCTCATAAACATGTTGATACCGGAATGGGGTTTGAACGTCTGTGTCGGGTGATTCAGAAATGTGAATCAAACTATGATACCGATGTGTTCAAACCGATAATTGATAAAATTGCAGAACTGTCGGGATTTAAATATGGAATTAACGAGGAATCGGACATTGCCATGCGGGTGGTGGCAGACCATGTACGGACCATTGCTTTTTCCATTACCGATGGGCAATTGCCATCGAATAATAAAGCCGGGTATGTGATTCGTCGTATTTTGCGAAGAGCGGTGCGGTATAGTTATACTTTCCTTAATTCAAAAGAACCATTTGTTCATAAATTGATTCCTACCCTGATTCATGTGATGGGCAGTGCTTATCCTGAACTAGAGGCTCAGAAGGAATTGGTGCAGAAAGTGATTAAGGAAGAGGAAGAGTCTTTCCTTAGAACCCTGGCAACAGGGATTAATATGCTGGATAAAATTATTGAGGAGACAAAGGCAGGAGAATACAAGGTGGTGAAGGGAAAAGTAGCCTTCGAATTGTATGATACCTTTGGTTTTCCGCTTGACCTCACGGAGTTGATTCTGAAGGAACACGATTTGGTGGTTAACCGGCGTGAATTCCAGACCGAGATGAATGTTCAGAAAGAGCGGGCCAGAAGTGCCACAGCCATTGAAACGGATGACTGGGTGGAGCTTCAGCAAGATGATGAGGAAGAATTTATCGGCTACGATTACCTGGAATCAGAAGTGGTGATTACTCGTTATCGTAAAATTAAAGCCAAAAATAAGGAGCTGTATCAACTGGTATTTAATATTACACCTTTTTATGCCGAGAGTGGCGGACAGGTTGGTGATGTGGGGTATATCGACAATGGTATTGAAAAGATTTCAATCATCGATACCAAAAAGGAAAATAACCTGATTGTTCATATCGTTAAAAAGTTGCCTGAATCACTTCAAGGCAGTTTCAAAGCGGTTGTTAAAAAAGAGACCCGGCAATTGACTGCCAATAACCATACGGCCACGCACTTGTTGCATGCGGCATTGCGTGAAGTATTGGGAGAACATGTGGAGCAAAAAGGTTCATTGGTTCATCCGGATTATTTACGTTTCGACTTTTCCCATTTTCAGAAAATGACCGAAGAAGAGATTGATAAGGTGTCGGCTATTGTGAACCGGAAAATCAGGGCAAACCTCAATTTGAAGGAGATGCGTGATGTGCCGTATAATAAAGCAAAAGAGCTGGGGGCCATGGCGCTGTTTGGTGAAAAGTACGGGGATCTGGTACGGGCCATTAAGTTTGGGGATTCTGTGGAGCTTTGTGGCGGAACACATGTGAAAGCCACCGGTGAAATTGGATTCTTTAAAATTATTGGTGAAGCCTCAATCTCTGCCGGTATCCGACGTATTGAAGCCGTTACAGCCGATAAAGCAGAGGAATTTGTGAATAACCAATTCCGTTTGATGAAAGAGGTTCAGAACTTCTTTAAAAATCCGGCAAACCTTAAGAAGAATATTGAGAATCTGATGTCCGATAATGCGGAAATGAATGCGCAGATCGATAGTATGCGAAAAAGCATGATGACTATTGAAAAACGCAATTTGGTTGATGAGGCCATTGAGGTTGGCGGCGTCAAAATCATTGCATCAAAGGTGAAACCGATCATGGCCGAGTCTTTAAAAGATCTGTCGTTCCAGTTGAAGAATGAATTGGATGATATGGTAGCTGTATTAGGTGGCGAAGTAAAAGGAAAGCCGCAGTTAGCCATTGTGCTTTCAGATAACCTGGTAAAGGAGCGTAATCTTAATGCTGTTGAACTGGTGCGAGAAGTAGCGCGTCATATTCAAGGTGGCGGTGGCGGTCAGCCATTCTTCGCTACAGCAGGCGGTAAAAATCTGAATGGTTTGGAGGAAGCAATTAATATGGCCTTAGCCATATTGAAAGATAAGCTTAGTAACTAATTAGCATTAATGATAACTTCAACCCGCACTCTTATTGAGTTGCGGGTTTTTTATTTTTACTGCCCGATGTGGAGACTGCCCGATGGCCCAGGTATAAAAGGTGGTTTGACCAGTTGTGTTTGTATTAATAAAAGTATGCTTGATATATTTTAAGGTTAAAGGGGGTAAGGTAAAAAGTAAAAATTAATCACTTATGATCACTGCCGGACGTTAGGACAGTCCCGTGAAACGGGATTCACTGCTCCTTGTTTACTGCTCCCTGCTTACTGCTCCATGTTTACTGTTCACTGCTCACTGTTCCTTGCTCCCTGTTACTAGTAATCTCTTCCACGTTAATATTGTGTTTAAATACCTCCCTGGCTTCTTTGGCGTAGGCTTTCATTCTTTTTCTGGCAGATGAAGAGGGAAAAACTTTAGCGTTCTCATATTGCGAAACAGGCAGGACATAAAAACGTTTTTTGCCATGTTCTTTCGGGGTATAAACCCAGGTTAATATATGTCCGGCATTTGATATGGCCGTCTTATTATTAGCTTTCGTTAATTCAACACTCACCATGGCACCACCATCTCTGGGAGGGGTGCGTTGATTAGAAATGAAGTTACCCATGGAGTAAACCACCAGGTGGTTGGTGGTATCATTTTGATGCCATTCTATCGGCTGCACCACGTGAGGATGGGAGCCAATGATTAGCTGTACACCCTTATCTCTCAGAAAACGGTAGAGTCTTTTCTGACTGCTGTTAGGTGCCGTTTGATATTCGAGTCCCCAATGCACGAAAACAATCAGTTGATCCGGATTGAATTCGTTGGCAATGGCGATGTCTTTGGCTATTTGAGCCGTATCGATTAAATGTACAATATTGGGCGATTCCACGTGGATACCGTTGGTGCCATAGGTGTAATTTAACAGGGCCAGCCGGATGCCGTTTATCTCAAACTTCAAGGGACTGTTTTGTGCTTTGTCGGCCGTGTTAATAAATGTTCCGGTACGGGGGATTCCTTTTTTATCCAATAGGCTGGCAGTGCGTTCCAGACCTTTCCGGTGCCGGTCTACACAATGGTTATTTGAAGTAACCAGTACATCAACACCTGCCAATTGCAGGGCGTCGGCCAGTTCATCGGGGGAGGAAAATTGTGGATAGCCTTTGTGTGGCGGACCGGCCAGGGTAACTTCCAGGTTGGCAATGGCCAGGTCGGCTGCCTTTATCTGCTTGTCAATGTACTTAAAACACGACAGGTAATCATAGCCGCCTGTGGAATCCACACGGGCACTGTTTATTTGTGTGTCGTGTCCCATAATGTCACCCATAAACAAGAGGGTAGCTGTTTGCTTATCCTGCGACCAGCCCATGGGCATTATTACCATAAAGGTTAGGATCAATGTAAAATATCGGTATGTGTATTTCATAGTTGTAGGTGCAAAATGAAGGGTCAAAGATGTGAATCTTTTCACTATTTCTAAAATGAAGGTGAGCAACATTAATTTGTTCATGTCATGACGTTTTTTGTCACCGTTTAATAGTAAGGAACATGTTTAGTCTCACAAGCCGATAGTATTCAAAAGTGGATCCACATTGTGGTTAGGAGTCACTCCAATAATCTCAATCCCCTAACCTGGACAAGCCAGAAAAGCACTCAATTTTTCGTAGTAGGAATTGAGTATTGACCTCATTCGATTTTATTCTATTTAATGTTTTTTTATTGGGACTTTGTCCCAAACCCTACTTCATTTTTGGCATTGCCAAAAGAGCAAAACATTATCGGATATTAGATGTTAGGACAGTTCATGTCATCAAGGCTCACTGTTCACTGCTCATTGTTCACTGCTCACTGCTCACTGTTAACTGTTCACTGCTCACTGCTCACTGTTAACTGCTCACTGTTAACTGCTCACTGCACCCCACCTCCTCGATGAATTTTTGCCAACCCACAGACCGGAATCCCCGCATTCATTTTCGTCGCGCCCCCGCCGGCCAGCTTATTTGACGGGCCCGCGCGCTTCGGATCATTATGGCCTGGTAGGTAATCTGGAGATTTGTGTTATCGTGACCTTTTAAAAAACTCTGTGCCTCTGCGTCTCTGTGTTTTTATCCGGGACGTTGTCCCAAACCCTACTTCATTTTTGGCATTGCCCCAAAAACGAAGCAAAAAAAGCTAGTCAAATAAAAGCTTCAGCCCACCTCCTCGATGAATTTTTTCCAACCCACAAGCCGGAATTCCCGCATTCATTTTCGTCGCGCCTGCCCGCTTATTTGACGGGCCCGCGCGCTTCGGATCATTACGGTTTGATTGGTAACTTGGATATTTGTGTTGTCATGTCCTTTAAAAAAACTCTGTGGCTCTTTCTGCAACCAATGAATAAAAAAAAAGCGTAATGAAGTGTTTCTGATTTTTTCTGTCGTACCTACGGTACTTGTTTGGTTTACTTGTTAATGTCTACCATACGGTCGTGCCGATGGCACTGGATGATACATCTTCGTTATCATTTCTCTGTGTCTACTATATAACTCTTTTAATACTCACTGGTTGATATTACAATCAAACCACCCCGATTTTCCTTGCATACACAATGAAAATCACCCCTCCTAAATCTTTTAGGAGGGGAAAGTAATGACCGGGCGAAAATAAAAGGGATTACGAGTATTTAGAAGATATGTAGAACAACTCTCTTTGCATTACTTTGGATCTGCGGGAATCTGAATGAGACCAAAGGTACTGGTAGCGTCAAATTAGAGTTATCTCATCTTTTGTTAGTAGGTCAGGACTTGAAGACTCTGTGTTTCATTCGGGACGTTGTCCCGGACCCTAGTCCCTTTTTGGCATCGCCCCAAAAAGGAACCAAAAAGCGCTAGTCAAATAAAAGCTTCAGCCCACCTTCTCGATGAATTTTTGCCAACCCACAGACCGGAATCCCCGCATTCATTTTCGTCGCGCCCCCGCCGGCCCGCTTATTTGACGGGCTTACGCGCTTCGGATCATTATGGCCTGGTAGGTAATCTGGAGATTTGTGTTATCGTGACCTTTTAAAAAACTCTGTGCCTCTGCGTCTCTGTGTTTTTATCCGGGACGTTGTCCCAAACCCTACTTCATTTTTGGCATTGCCCCAAAAAGCAAAAAGGTCTAGTCAAATAAAAGCTTCCCCCCACCTCCTCGATGAATTTTTCCCAACCCACCAGCCAGAATTCCCGCATTCATTTTCG
>RHGE01000087.1 GCA_004296775.1 Marinilabiliaceae bacterium JC017 | reverse complement strand
CTTCTTCCTCATAATTTTAAAAAACAAACTGACAGATCTGCGCAGGTTGCCTCTTAAAGACTTTCAAAGTACTCTGCATGTTTTGGGATAAATTTGAAAGTAATGCATATTTTCATGTAATCAATACGGGTTTGACCGAATGCTTACCACGAATTGATGCCCATCACGGCACATTGTATCCGCAAATGGCATTTATCGAATTGATAATACTGGCCTGAGGCCATGATATATTCGACAAAGCGAGACGCTTTGCCGAACGGAGATTTACTATTTTATAACCATTTCCCAAACTTATTGGAAGATCAATGGCAATAAGTAAACACCAATCACCAGTTGATCCAGAAAAAACCGGAAGCGGCTCCTATTGAAGAGAAGAATTAATGGTTATTACCGGTTTGATTCACGACATGCATCAATTGATCATCCAAATAATAATTTTCAAAATCAGACAATATGTTTTTAAAAAAAGGAAAACTATAACCTTTAGATATTAATACCATATAGCCCAAATGAACATTCTCTAATTCAACGGGAACTAAATAAGCTGATTTCTTCTCCAGATTAATTTTCCGAACACTAATATCGGAAGCTAATGTTTGAAATTTAGCAACCTCGTTACGATCAACCGAAACATTCTTCATCAGAGGCTTACAATTCTTAAATTCAAAAATACCCCCTTGAATATTGGCTCCTGCGAATTGAAAAAATTGAATAATAAAGTCTGCCACTTCATTTTGAAATTCATCAACGGTTGCATACTCATTAAGTGCGACTCGGTTCTTTATAACGTCAAATTCCTTTGATAAAAGGTAAGGTATAGAAAATACCACGTATATATAAGACGAGGATATAACCCCAACCATCACACCCAGCATAACAGCAGGAATGCACCAGGTGGGACTGTTAAAAATCAAATAAGTCAATCCAAAGGATACAAATGCACATACCAATGTCCAGATTACTAATAACCCTTTCAGAATAAACCCAAAAAATTTTTCATAGGAATAATACATATGCTCTTTCTATTAAATTAACACACAATAATAGATCAGGTAATTAAAAAAGTTTAACGAACTATTAAAATACAATAGTCCGTTAAACCCTTATGCATTGAAAAAGCCTTATTCAATTTTAAAGCTTCTTTGTGTTTCTCATTAATATTATTGACATCTAAACTGTAAGGGCCAGATTACTGATTATTTCTTAAACCTACAGTTAGTACTCCTTTTTATATTAAAAAAAAACAATTTGTAATTTCTATTGCGCTCAAGCCGCGCGGGCTTATACTTTTTTGCTACAGCCAAAAAAAGTATACAAAAAAGGCCGCCGCTCACAACAAATAGCTAAAATTTAATTCCTTTTCGCGGAAAGAAAATAACTCGCTCCGCTCAAACAGATTTTCTTTCTTAACGCTTCAATCCATTAAATTTTTTAACGCTATTTCTTGAAGGCGGGATGACCAATCAAATCCCTATATCCCCAAAAAACCGTTGTAACTATTAACATTATTCGTAATAACCCTTAATTATTTAGGACACTAATGAATTTGAATAAAGCCATTACCAACCACTAGTAATTGCATTGGCTGTTTTTTGAAGCATTTCACCAATACCACCTGGTTGACGCAAATAATCAATGAAAGATCCTGCGCTTTGAGCAAGAATGGAATCACCTCCTGCATGATACTCTGCAGCTCCTATACCATAAAGGATAAATATGCCATAAAGTACACCAAGCACAATAACACTTCTAGCTGTCATTTTTTTGCTAAAATAGAATATGGCTATTGTCACCATGGTCACCAATAATAACATTATTCGAATATCGATCAAGGTAGGACCGGCTTGAGAAAAATCGATTTTCTGGTTGGTAACAAACAAGAAAATGGCCAACGGCAATCCCATACTAATAGTTATATCAAAAATATTTGATCCAAGAACATTAGATAAAGCATCATCGTGATTACCTTTTCGAGCATCCCTGATAGAAATAATCGTATCCGGAACACTACTGGCAGCTGCGACAAGAATTAAGGCTACAAACAAAGGATTAATTCCGAAGGAAGTGGAGATCCCCTTACAACCTTCTACTAATCCGGCACAAGACAAAGCGATAATCATTGTCGAAACAATTAACAATAACCAACTACGTCCGGTTCTCCCGGATTCCGATTTGAATAAAAACTTTTCAAACCATGCCTCAGGCTCTTCTTCCTCCTCTTCATCTTCGGAGGGTTCATTTTTCTTCATCGACAGCAAGGTATAACCCAGATAAATTGCGTAAAAGCCGGTAAATATCAAGCCATGCCAATAAGTGATATAATTACTTGAAAGCAAAACTAACAATAGAACTTCTGCACAAATTAGAAAAAGCCCATCTCGTAAAATCACTTTTTTACTAACTGAAACACCTGCAATTCCACTAGCTAACACAACCCATATGACTAACATGGGGATTATAACACTATTGAAAATGGCAGATCCCGTGTCCCCGCCAATACTTGCTGCAAAATCTCTTCCCAAATCCTGGCTAAGCGCAAAACCAAGGAAAAAGACGGTAGTTAAAAATTCCGGCATTGATGAACCAATGGCATTAAGCGTTGCCCCCTTTACACCTTCATTCATATTACGTCCCAGATACTCGGTAGATGCTTCAAATACATCACATGCTTTTGCAATAACAATTGAGCAAATTACCATCAAGGCCAAGCCCCCGTACCAGGTGTGAAAAAACAAATTAAAAATCTCCATATTTTATAAAAAATTAAATTTCAAATTAAAAGTTGACTTCGAGTAATAAAATTAAAAGCCCTAAAATAATAAAGGGCACAATATCTAACGACAAACCAGTTCCTATTTCTACCGGTTTAAACGATTTAAAAAGTTCTGTAACCGGCTTGAAGATTGACTTTAGTACAACATGAATTTTATCGAAAGGGTGTTTTAATAAATCGGAATGAGTCCCCACTTTTTGTAAAAAAAACAGTCCTAATATTAGAACGATCAATACTAATTCCAAAAAAAGTTTAAGCATGAATAGATCTATTTTAATTATTTACCATTTGAACAAGAACTAAACGACCACCATTAGCTTTATCTAATAAAATCTGGCCATTATCTTCAAGGATAACATATTTCCCGATTGGTATCTCTTTTTTATTCGTTACATCATACAAATCAGGCAGGTTTTGATTAACCAACACCCATTTCCCCTGGTACTTTACGAAATACCCAACAGGTTTTTTCTGAGGATCAGCTAGCTTCTCATTTGGAAATACCAGTCGGTTGGTATGCCACTGATACAAGTATTGATTATTATAAATCATAAGCCTGTAATTATCGGGCAAATAATTACCCTTGCTTCTTGAAGAGTAAAAATTCAATACCGGTAATGCTTCAGTATAGGGCGTATTGCAATAAGGACATTTCGGAGCCAATTTATTATCAAAAACAAACCATTTATGAGAGCAATGAGGATTGAGACAAGGCTGCAACAAATCAACGGTTTTAATCAAAGCATCCTCCCATTCATTAGCCGTTGGTCTTTTTTGAGGATCATGTAAGCCATCAATGAAAGCCTTATCAAATAGCTCTTTTAAATAGGGTCCCAATATGGTATAGGGCAATTTATCCACATCTGCATAAGGCAACTCAGCCGGATGCACATCGTTTAAATTTGGCCGGTTTGATTTATCACTGAAATGCTCAATAAAAAGGGCTTTATGTCCCATGGCCATTTCTTCATCCTTTACCGGGTCCTGGTCATATATTTTTCCCCCTTTCAAAGGATGTCGAAAAAGCAGATACATATATATCAGAACCGATAAGGCATGCCGGTCGGTTAAAATAGACGGTAAAATACGATTGGGATCGCCAAGCGGGAGGTGTTTGGTTTTAATCACTTCAGGTGCCACAAAATCGGGGGTTCCCATTACATCAGGCGGATATTTCCCCGGTACCACCAGGCCATCAATGTCAATTATACAGGCATTCCTTCCTTCCGGGTCAATCAACACATTATTGTATGACAAATCGGAATGGGCCAATCCCCCTGCATGCAATCGTTTTGTAGCTCGACTCAATAAAATGGAAATCCGCAAATAGCTCAATAAATCTCCTTTTTCCCTGGTATCAAGAAACCGATTTTGATTTTTAGCGGAAGCAAACCATTTTCCATTTTTCTCTTTCCCCTTGATTCCCAGAAAATCATTATTAATGGAACCATGCGAAAAAAAGAAGTCTTTTCTATACGTAGGAACAACCACGCCAAAGCACCCCCTATACTCAACAGTATCATAAGGCCAGCATAACAACTTCTCCCAATAATCCCCATTGGGCCCATCAATTATCCGGTCTTTATATACGCCAACAATTGTTTGAAGCCGATCTTTGGCCCTGGCATCAAATTTATCTTTATCCCGATAAAACCCAACAACGTAGGATTTATCAGGGCTAAAGAAAACATCCTTCATTGTTCCTGAAGCAATACATTCATCAATCCACTCTATTTGTTTACCCTTATGACTGATTGCTGTCAAAACATCTTTCATGGTACTCAAAATAAAATTGAAATTGTTCGGTCATCATATTCCCCCGGGAGATAGAAATCCATCCAATCTAACAGCAATTTTTCGATTCGCTTATCGTCTGTTAAAATCCCCTTGAGATCTTCCCATAGTCGATTCCAGCACTTTGGATCTTTCAAGTTATTATCTGTCCCGAACTTAGGATCAGATATCCCATCAGTCATCAATATCAGTGCCGTAACATCATTGGAAAAACACTTAACGCCATAGCGTTTTCTTATATCATCAGGATTTTGGGGTTTAAAAATTTCTGGCATTGTCAAGAAACGTGTTTGCCCTGAAAATTCACCTCCATCGGGTGTCATTAGCAGGGAGGCATCCGTTCCGTTAAGCACGCCTATAGCACCATCTCCCACCGAAAAACTAATTACGATGGTCCCAAAATCAAATTTTTTACTTAATGAGAATAACAATGTCGTAGCAAAACTTTTAGCCGGGCTTCCTTTTTCTTCTGCAAACTTACTTATTGCCTTATGTGCTTCAAAGGCAGTACCAACAGTAATCTGATAAATTTGCTTTCCGATTTCTTCACCAGCGTTAACATCGTCATTAGCAAAACGACTGGTTAATAGTGCCTCAAACGAGCCCAACCGATCACTTTCTAAAAAAGCTGATATTTTCGCAACGGTTGTTTCACACGCGATTTTGGATCCTTGACGACTGTATTCAGCCGAACCGGCTCCATCGGCCACTACTTGTAAGATCCATCCGTTATCGTTCCAGCAGTTAATGGCAAAATCATCATCTCTAAAGGTGCCTTTATGAGCATGTGATTTTCCGCGCACCGACATCCCGACAATCGTCCGCTCTCTGCATTTCTCCAGGGCAAAAGCACTGTTTTCTTTAAAGTATAAGGTATCCTGGGGCGGATCAATATTCTGCCAAAGCGTACGCGGATCAGGATTGACAAGAAAATGAACCTCTCTTTTAGCAGCCGGTTTACCTTCTTTCTTATCTTCCTCATTTAACCAATAGGAAATTGCTCCTGTAAACTCTCCCGGCTGAACCGGCGTGCCTTCAAACTTTGATTCGGCAGTATTCCAATCCAAATGATCAATCCCATCAAATTCAATTAATCCCTCTGATGGAATATTAAAATCGGTTAAGTTCACCACTTCTTCAAAAGGGAAACTGGCCTGTCCGTTTTTTAATTGAATAACCTTTTTGTCATCTTTAACTATTTCCCTAGCCATTTCTTGTTTTGTTATATCGATTTTACATTCTGAAACAGGCAGCTCGTTATTTGAATCATTCTCGCATAATTCCTTTAAATAACCGAGCGTTTTACGCAATGCCCCTTGTTTGCATATAAGAAAATCAATTTCTTTTGAGAGTGTTTTAACGGCAGAATCCACATCCTTAAGATCGTTTTCAATCTCAACAAGGTACTTTTGAATACCAGCTGTATTTTCCATTAACCAAGCCTCCTATCAATACTAAAACTTTCGTCAGACACCCCGTAATATCCTGTTTCACCACACCAGCCACAGGTTTGCTCTTGCTTTGAGGTATCGATACAAAAAATACCGCCGCATTGACAAACAGCTACCGCATGCTGACTACCACAATAGGGACAGGCAGGAACTCCCCTGAGGTACCGGGAATCGACCTGGCAATGAGCCCCATCCTCCGACATCTCTTTATAGGCTTTGTAATCGATCCGATACGCCCCATTTAACCGGTACACTTTCTCAAAGTCATCGGGGTTAGCCGGATCGTACGCCACCCCTTTTTGATATTTTATAAGGTATTTCTCCTGTGTTTTTTGACAAGCACCTATCAACACAGTATAATTATCATCAACCGCTAAATTTGAGTGGTCTGGTTTATTAAGGTCTATTTTTGATAAGCCATCATTCTTTTCAATTTCTGCCAGCCCGTTCTTGGCCTCTATTCCTTCTGAAACCTGAACACTGGACTTGACAATGGAATCGGTCATCCATTTGAAATAACTGTCAAAGCTATCCTCATCACAATCCTCTATCTTTAATGCCTCATTCGCAATTCTATTAAGCAAATTAGTGGAACAACAATCGCCTAGGGTAGCAATCAGTGTTTGACATTTGGATTTATGACTCTTTTCCCAATTACTTAAAACCGCTTCATAATTATCGGTTGGTTGCCCATCGGTAAAAATAAAAACCAGGGGTTTCCAGTCGCCTTTAGAATTAATAGAGGAACGTTTAACATGTTTATCTATTTCACCCATGAGAAAGCTTAAGCCACGACCGAGTGCGGTGCCACCCCCAATAGAAAAATCAGGCGGATAAAAAAGCGGCAACTCTTCATAAGGCTCAATAACCTTGGCTTTTCCCGCAAAGCTTATGATTTCAATCCAAACCGTTTCCAAGGCATAGGGATTCTTTTTCAAACCTCTAATTAAATGTTCCATCCCTTTTTTGACCCATTGCAATGGTTCTCCAACCATTGATTCAGAAACATCTATTAAAAAAAATACGGGCAACTTTCGCATGTCTCGTTACATTTTAAATTACAATATTAAGCTCCTCGGGAGCTGGCGGCAATTCTAAATCTTCGGTAACACCAGCACTCTTACTGCCCTGATTGACCACATCAGAAACCCACTTAAAATAAGCCTGAAAGGCAGCACTATCCATATTATCTAAAAGGACCACATTATTAGTGAGTTGTTTTAGATATTCTTCCTTTGCTTTGGGGCCGGCACCACAAGCAATAACATTTCCAAAGTTTTTAGATTTTAATTTGGGGGCCATCTCTTTAAACTTCATCAAATCCGATGGCTTTCCATCAGTCATAATAAAAAGCAACGGCATCCAATCCCCCTTATGATCGGGTGTTGACAGAATGATTTCCTTATCCACTTTTTTACAAAGCACTTCCAGAGCATCACCCAGGTGCGTTGGGCCCGAATCGGGGCATGTTACCTCCGTTAATTGAACATTTGACAATTCAGTTAAAGGCAAACACTCTTTGACCTCTTTATCGAATGTTATTATACTAATGTAAACCGTATCTAATGCATGCGGATCTTTTCTCAACGAAGATATTAAAGCCTGCAAGCCAACATTTACAGCTTGTATGGGCTCGCCCTTCATTGAACCAGAAGTATCAAGTAATAAATATACCGGTAATCGTCTCATAATAATATCTCTTTTCTTCCA
The DNA here is from genome assembly GCA_004296775.1 of Marinilabiliaceae bacterium JC017. Classification (GTDB taxonomy): domain Bacteria; phylum Bacteroidota; class Bacteroidia; order Bacteroidales; family Marinilabiliaceae; genus JC017. The sequence continues at coordinate 14,816 of RHGE01000087.1, read as the reverse complement.
ATGCAATAACAACCAATGCTATCCCACTCTGAATGCAACTGCATGTCATCTATTCAATCACAACCGTGATTAACACTAATACCGCCTGTTGTTCTTCCTCACAATACGACAGCCACCATCGGTCCATCGCCATATTATCTATACAACAATATTCACTTCAGGAGGAGGTGGTGGTAATTCGGAAATACCAGCTGTCTCATGCCCTTGTGTCTCAATTTTAGTACTACTTATTGACACCGAAGACGATACCCACTTAAAGAAGGCTTGAATAGAATTTGAATCAGCTGTATCCAGCTGCACAACTTCTTCCGTAATCTCTTTAAGTATTGATGTATCAGCATGAGGACCGGCAGCACAAGCCACAACCAAACCACACTTTTGTTTTTTAAATTGCTGCAACCCGCTTCTCCAATCATCTGTAGGTAATCCATCGGTCATCAAAAAAACCAACGGCCGCCAATCCCCTTTTTGCTCTGCCGTGGACTTATTCACTTCCCGATCGATACGCTCACTCAACAGTAAGAGAACAGCCCCTAAACCTGTTTGTCCGCTGGCCTTAATCACAGGCTCTTGAAACAAGCTAAGCTCAGTCAACGGAACTTCTTGTTTCGCCTCGTGGTTAAAAGTTAACACACTAAGGTTAGCTGTTTCCAGCGCATACGGATCTTGCCGTAAGGCAGCAACCAATGTTTTCATGCCATTTTTCACCGCTTCAATCGGCTCGCCTGTCATTGAAGCAGATACATCTAATACTAAATAGACCGGTAGTCGTCGCATAATTTCTAATGTTTTACTAAATCAATTCCTTTAGGCGGAGGTGGTAATTCACCAAAATCATCTGCTTCCTGACCCGACGACTCTACTTTAGTACTTGAAACTTGCACCGATGCCGACACCCACCTAAAAAACTCAGAAATAGATTTTTCATCTGGCGTATCCAGTTTCACCACATTAGGCGTTATCTCTTTTAACACAGAAACATCAGCTCCTTTTCCTGCAGCACAGGCCACAACAATACCGGCTTTTTGTTTCTTAAAACCTTCAAGCCCCTTCCGCCAATCATCAGTGGGCCCGCCATCGGACATAATAAATACCAAAGGTTTCCAATCACCCTTCTGGTCTGCAGTAGTCTTTTTTACCTCTGTAGAAATTTTATTCCCTAACAGCTTCAGCCCTTTTCCCAATGCGGTTACCCCGCCGGCCCGAAGCCCGGGAGGTTGAAAATCCGGAAGTTCCGTAAGCTCAACATCCACTTTTGCATCAGAGCCAAAAGTGATTACACTTAACCAGGCCGTTTCCAAAGCATAAGGATTCTTTCGCAATTCTGCTGCGAGGTTCTCCATTCCATTTTGAACAGCATGAATTGGTTCGCCACTCATTGACCCTGACACATCAATAAGCAGGTAAACAGGAAGTCGTCTCATTTTAAATTATATTATCAGATTATCAACCGAAGTTGAAAATATGCAAGCTTAAACGTTTAAGGCTGTGAACCATTTCTTTTCTATCTCATCATTTTACCTGTATCCTCGCTCTGTCTCGCAAGTTTTGATGAAGATGAGCAACTAGGCGAATCTATTAATGATTGTTTCAACCGTCTGCCTTAAATCTCTATCATTGGTAGGTTCACCGATGGCACTGAATTTCCACTCACCACCTTTCCGGTAAAATTTCCCCATAACCATAGAAATCTTTCCTGCGAATTCTGCTCCGTTAGCCACATCAAAATTTGCATATACCTTATCTACCCGGGTAGGCGTTCCTTCATAAATTCTAATGGTGGCAAAAGGATTATCTGCAAAATCCTGCTTCTTATAGCTGTTGAGAAAAAAAACGATTTGATCCACTTCAGCTGGTACATGATTCAACTCCACACTAATTATTTCATTATCTAACCCATCATCACCATCTAAATCACCGGTTAAATCATCACCGCTGTGATTAACACAACCAAATTTTGATTTCAGATTTCTAAAGTAGACAACTTCCAGCTCTTGTTTTTGTGCATTTAATAACACACAACTGGCATCTAAATCAACCTCCACCATCACCCGCTTCTTAACCGTTGTGCCACCAAAGCCCAGAAATCCGCCTTCTTTTTTATCTCTGAATGTTTCTATAGCGCCCCAATTTAACCCCACGCAGACTTTATTAAGCTTGGACCCGGAATCCTTTGCCAAACTAATTTTCTGCCCCTTAACTAAATCTATTCCCATAACCTGAAATTATTTCTAATTATATGATTTAAGAATTCTTGAAATGGTTTGAAGAAATATTTGGTCATCCGAGGCATCACCAATGGCATCAAATTTCCAGTCGTTATTTCTTTTATAAAGCTTACCCATTATCAAGGCCCTTTTATTGCTGTAAGAAGAATCGGTCACGACATCAAACGACAAATGTTCCTTATTAACACGAGCCGGTGTGCCTTCGTACATACGTATTTTGGCAAATGGTATTTGAGAGAAATCGAATGATTGCCCCTGATTTAAATAGATATTCAGGAAGAAAAATATTTTATCGATATCCTTATTAACACGCGCTAAATCAACTGAAATAATTTCACGAAAATCATTTCCGCCGCCTTTACCCAAATCATCACCACTGTGTCGCAAGGCACTATCATTTGTCGTTAATTTCCCAAGTGGAAAATTATTCTTTTTCAAATAACCATTATATTCAGGTGAATAAACATGATCTTTCCATTCTCCACTTTTATCAACAAGAATACAGCTAAGGTCTAAATCAACGTCCTCAATGACCTTTTTCTTATTCCCAAAAAACCCTTTTTTAATTGTTTCAATAGCGCCCCAGCTTACTTCAACACAAAACTTTTCAAGCTTTTCGCCGGACTCTTTAACCAAGTTTATCTTCTGCCCTTTTGTTAAATTAATTGCCATAATTGTATCTTATTAATTCACTGTTAAACCGTATTTTTCTACTAAGAAATCTAATCCTTTATTATAGCCTTTACCGATAGCTTCAAATTTCCACTCGGAGCCTCTCTTGTAAAGTCGACCAAACTCGATTGCTGTTTCTGTCGAAAAATCTTCTTCAAGTTCGTAGATTGCTAACACCTCATCGGTGGCATTATCAATTATTCTAATGTATGAATTACGAACCTGTCCAAAATTTTGCTTCCTAACATCATGTTCATAAATCGTCACTACAAAGACAATCTCCTGAACATCACTGGCCACTTTTGGTAATTCAACAGTTATCACTTCATCATCATCACCATCAGTAGCGCCCCCTGTCAAATCATCTTCGGCGCCTTCTACTGCCTTGTCAGGTGAATATTTATTGCCGTAAAAGACAAAATGACTATCGGATGGGCATTTACCATTTGCCCCCAAACAAAATGCTGAGGCATCCAGGTCGAAATCATAACCTGTATCACTTTCATTAGGGTCCCAACCTAACCCCACTCGAACCTTTGAAAGACCAACGCTGATACGTTGGCCCTTTACTAAGTTTATTGCCATTGCTATTAGTTGTATTTATTAAGAAAATAATCCAATTCTTCCTTGTAGCCTTTTCCCATCGCTTCAAACTTCCATTCGTTGCCACGGCGATAAAGACGCCCAAACTCTACTGAAGATTCAATGGAATAGTCCTCATCCAACTCATATTTCATAATTTCCTCATTGTTACTCTGGTCAACAACGCGGATATATGAATTCCTTACTTGTCCAAAATTCTGATTCCTGGTATTGGCCTCGTGGATAGTCACCACAAATATAATCTCCTGAATATCCTGGTTAACTTTTGGTAATTCAACAGCTATTTCTTCATCATCACCCCCATCGGAAGCGCCGCCTGTTCTGTCATCGTCGGCTCCTTCAACGGCTCCATCGGGAGAAAACTTATTATTATAGAAAATAAAATACCCGTCTTGTGGTATTTTTCCATTATCACCCACCATAAATGCCGAAGCATCCAGGTCAAATTCGGCTCCTGTTCCTTCATTGGGATCCCATCCTAAACCAATTTTAATTTTTGAGAGCCCTTTCGATAGCGATACCCTTTCGCCTTTTGTTAAACTTATAGCCATAATCTTACAATTTTGTTTTAAATGATCAATTTAACTTATCTATGCATAAATACCCTTGTTTCATAACGTTACCAGAAACATAGTCCATTTATTGAACGACGGCATCTATATAACATATTCTCATATCACAATCTCCCCGATTCCCTATTTGATATTTTACACAAACAATCCTCTTTAAAACATCATACTTAAGTAAAAAGAGTTGTCCTGCAAACCAAAATATCCGGTTATCTCCCCCATGTTTAAGTATATCAAATATCTTATGAATGAATTTTTAATTAGTTAACACATAGAGTATCATCATTTATGATTCTATATTAGAAAATCCCAAATACAATAGCATAAAAATATCTGGCTCAAGACATTTCATGATACTGTCTGCTGATTCATCTGCCTATTTTAAAAATTCACTAAAAAAAGGAGATCTATATCTTTATATTCTTCTTCATGTATATTTATTCGAAGGGTAAAAGTAGCATTTTTTCAAAATTGCAAAAGTTTTTATGTAAACTTTACACTACTTAAATCTGTGTTCAAAGGCCATCCAGAGGTGTTTTTTAGGATTTTTTCAGATCCGATTTAATGCAGCATTCGAGGTATGTATTTTGATTCAATCAAAAATCAATGGACACTATTATCTTAATAACAAAATATTAAGTTACCAATCGTCAAACAGAAGTAACCTCCATTAACAACCAAGTAGCCCTTTAAACCATTTTATCCGGTATTTATTGAAATAGGAGATTATTTTTTTTTGAAATAACTAATTTCTGTATCCGATTTTCGTATACTTTTTTTCAAGATTCCAAATACTGCGTTTTATTTTTAATGACCACATCAACTAACAACAGATCGTTTTGTTTTAGTTCTGCTATGGTCACTGACCATTTTACCTTCCTAACCTGGACAAGCCAGAAAAGTATTAAGATATAAGTATCAAGATTTCACATGGCCGGAATTAAAATATTCTGCCAGGAATAAATCACAGGCCTTAAGGTTTAAAAAACCTTAAGGCCTAATCGCACATTCAATGCATATATCTAATAACATGAGACAAGAGCCTGTCCCCGGCTAGACAGGATCACGGTCTAGTCGAGACACAGGCTTGGGACGGTAAGGACACAAGCCCGGGACAATCGATACACAGCCTCGGAACAATCATACCAAGGGGTAATTGAAAATCAACCCAGATAAAATCATTTGACATAACACAATAAACACCAAAGGAGCGCCTGTAACAGCATAGGGTTGCTACCCCCTCTTACCAACCGATTGTATCGTGTAGCAATCTATTCCACACCAATTACACCTTTTATTATACATACATCGCACCGTACAGCTACAGTGGAGATGATAGCAATCCTTTTCGACGCTGACAGGAGCTACGCACGCTATCAGGTCAACAACCAACAACCTGGAAGCGTCCGAAGGACCTGACAGCGTTAATCCCCAAAACTCCCAGCAACCTAAGCAGAGTTTACAACATCCATTAAACCAAATTGTCGTCTTCTGCCAACGACCAATCATTTTTTGTCGTACCTAGTCAACCTACGTTGTCGTGCCTGTACGCTTTTTTTGAGAATTATCTTTCCCTTATAGCAAAACGCACTTTTACCTGACGTTCTGTCGTTTTTACGCCCACTCGTTTTGCTTTTTCAGGCAGAAGAGCAGCCAGATGTAAAACACTAAAAAAACCTGATACCTTTTGATACCAGGCTTTCTTTCTCCACCGCATTGGGTACACGAGAGAAGTAATTTATTAAGTCTTAATGGAATATGATACAATCGCGCTCCAGCAAGGTCTTTTACCTTTTCTAAAGTTTAAAACTTTAGAAAAGGTAAAAGACCTTACCAAAAAAGAAATCACCCTTCAGTAAAACTAAATTACATATTGAAAACGCTATAAAAAAAAACAAAACACATCCCACACATAATAATTAATAATCAAAAACCTTTATAAGCCCTACTCACAAAAGCCTATCACCCCTACATTTACCACAAGAATCAATCAGCTATTCTCTTTCTTCATTCTGATGAATTCATCATAAACTTTTCCTAGACATAAGATTGATTTCAAATGATATCCATCATGGTTTTCAAACCTATAAACACACACATTTGTGCACCTTTTATGATTAACGATTCACCTTACATACTGAAACAATTGCAATCAATAATCTATCCCCAACATGAAAAAACTATTTTTTCTTCTAATCTCAACAAGTCTGATCAGCATACTGTCTGCCTCTGCCCAACCCCACCAAGGATGGAAAGCAGGCATGAATATAAACTGGATAAACTTTGAAAATAGTATTTACAAATTTTCACCGGGTATTGGCTATCATATTGGTTATGCCTGGGGCATCAATTGCAGTCCCAAGGTCAATATCTCTATCGAAAGTTTAATTAATCGGAAATCAGTAAAGTCAGAATACGACCAGTATTTCTATTTACCGAAAGAAGAAAGAGACGAAATTAATTATAAAAGGCAGCAAGAGCGACTGGATGCCTATGGATTGTCAATTCCCTTGGGTATTAATTTCATGATTACACCCTGGCTATATGCATCGGGCGGATATGAATTTAGTTGGTTTCCGGAAGATTGGTGTGAAGATGATTATTATATAAACACTTACGATCATGCTTTTTATTTGGGCAGTGGATTTCACACTCGTTATTTTGATTTCGTTATCCGCTATTCAAAATCACTTAACAGTGAAAAAACAGATCCCGCAATAGACTATTACATGAATGGAAACATTGAAACTTACCCCACCGAAACGAATAAAACCAACAACCTGCAATTTTCCATCATCCTGTCATTAGGGAAGAAAAACAAGAAAGAGTAATCCTAATCTGAACAAGTCAAAAAAGTACTAAGATTTGAGTATCAAGTATCAAGACTTTCAAGGAATGCTCTACTAAAATGTACACGAATACCACTGATAAGACACCAAATACATGAAACGACCACACAAATTCAACTAAGCACCGAAAGATGATTTAAACAAAACCTCTGTGCCTTAGTGTCTCTGTGTTCACAATCTCTTGTCTAAACTCAAACACATGAAAATAGTTCCATTAATCCTTTTCCTCAGTCTCCCCCTTCTCTCCATGGCCCAACCCAACCGTGGATGGAAAGGTGGAATTAATATCAACTGGATAAATAACGACAGTAAAAACATGAAGTATTTACCCGGCATTGGGTATCACTTTGGTTATGCATGGCGCATCAATTGCAGCCCCAAAGCCAGCATATCCATTGAAGGTTTATTTAACCGAAAATCAATAAAGAAAGAATACGACCAGTATTTCTATTTACCGAAAGAAGAAAAAGACGAAATTGATTATAAATGGCGACAAGAACGGCTGGATGCATATGGCCTATCAGCTCCTGTGGGTATCAATTACATGATTACCCCCTGGCTATATGCATCGGGGGGCTATAAATTCAGCTGGTTCCCACAGGATTTTAGCGATGATTATTTCTTCGTCAACAAATTTGATCATGCCTACTACTTAGGCAGCGACATACACACACGCTATTTTGATTTTGTTATCCGGTATTCGCAATCGCTTAACAGTAACACTTTAGATTCCGGAACATATTATTACCCTGATGGAACCGTAGAAAACTACACTTCAAAAACGATAAAAACCAACAATCTGCACTTTTCCATCATCCTATCATTAGGAAAGAAAAATAAAAAAGAGTAATCCTAAAACACATGAAACAACCACACAAATTCAATAAAGCACCGAAAGATGATTAAAATAAAACCTCTGTGCCTCAGCGTCTCTGTGTTTGCAATCTCTGGTCTAAACTCAAACACATGAAAATAGTTCCATTAATCCTTTTCCTCAGCCTCCCCCTTCTCTCCGTTGCCCAACCCAACCGAGGATGGAAAGGCGGCATGAATGTAAACTGGATAAACAACGACAGCAAAAACATGCAATACTCACCAGGAATTGGATATCATTTTGGTTATGCGTGGCGCATAAAATGCAGTCCTAAAGTAAGTATCTCTATCGAAAGCTTGTTCAACCGAAAGTCGGTAGAACTAAAATATTATCTCATTTACCCTTGGAACACGAAAGAAACATACCAGAAGCCATGGCAACACAAACGATATGATGCTTTCTACATATCTGCTCCCATAGGAGTTAATTATACAATTAACAATCAATTTTATATCTCTGGTGGTTATGAATTTGGTTATTGCCTGGATGAACTATTCGGAGATTGCTACAGTAATCAATATGACCATGCCGGTTATTTGGGCGGAGGTTTTCATACACGCTATTTCGACTTTATTATTAGGTATGCACGATCCCTTTACAGCTCTTCTTCTTCCACCGTTTCCTATTATAATCCTCAAGAAGAAGCAAATGACATGAAAACTATTAGAACACCAAAAAATAATACTTTGCAATTTTCCATCATCCTGTCATTAGGGAATAAAAACAAAAAAGAGTAATCCTAAAACACATGAAACAACCACACAAATTCAACTAAGCACCGAAAGAGGCTTACAATAAAGAACTCTGTGCCTCATCATCTCCGTGTTCGTAATCTCTTGTCTAAATTTAAACCATCTACATCTCCCAACACTCCTTTGCCCACCCCTTGCCGCCGCACGATTATATCGTGTGGCTATTTATTTCACAAAACCACCACTTCACCCCACTATAACATCACATAATACCTAACCAAGCAACACCCGCCAATATCTCCCTGCATCAAAACTTAATTACATATTGAACACGTTGTAAAAAATAAAATACAACTAAGATAGGATAATAACTCCTTAAAACTCCCTAACAACAACAACAACAACAACAACAACGGGCCATAAATTCTTTTCATATCCTGTTGAATACACAAAATCTTTTTATATACATAAAATATACTTGTTATGACACATGTCATGTTTTTAGAATTTTAAAACACACACATTTGTACATGTTTTATGATTAACTAATTCTCATTAATACTTATTAAAAACAATCAATTGATCTTTTGAATGACATGAATAACAGTAGTAGCATTCACGGGGAGAAAAAACATCCCTCCTCGATACCGAATAATCAATAACCGAAGAAGGATGTAAAAGTAAATTGTATTTAAATCGGGAGTTGCACCTCCCAATAAACGAACCAAAAATATGAAAAAAGTATCGTATTACCTATTATTACTGGGCTTGCTGGGAATATTTCAAGCCTGTCAAAAAGATGATAATGAAGTTCTGGAAGTTGAGAAAAAAGATGTTTGGAGTGAAAATGGCGTACCCGCCTATAAGGATGAAGCTACTTTCGTAAAAGCATTAAAAAGCGCAAACTACATGAGTGATGAAGAAAGAGCGCAATGGGAAAAAGAAGTTGGTTTCTTTTCATTAATGTCTGCTTACGACTTAGCATGTGAGGAATATGCCAACATACAAAACGTAGAGGAATATTTAAATTTCAAAGAAAATTACAAAGATCTATTTGTTTTTAGTGAATCTGATAATGATCCAAACTTTTTCTATCCTGTAGAGAAAATATCTTCAACACCAGGATTAGACATGTATGGTCGTGCTATTATAGGTGGAGAACTGAAAAATTTCAAAACAGTCAAGGATATTAACTATTGGTGGGGAGAACGTAATCTTTTAAAAAATGCTGGAGATGACATTGATCATTGCAAACACATTCACAGTAAAAGACAAGTTTTGTGTTTAGTAGAAGAAACTCAATGGGCTAATGAGTTCTTGATATACATTAGTGGTCAGAAAAAAAATTGGCTTGGATGGCACAAATATAGAACTCATCATTACATAGAACCAAGCCAAGTAATTGGATTACGTGAAGATTACGATAATGGAAATGCATGGACAAAGAATATTTACTGTGGCCCAAACAACCCATGGAAATCAAATGGTGCTAAAGAAAAATCAAAAATGTTTTTTACGGGACCTACCGGCTATAATTCTAGCATTTCATTTAAAATTTGGACTGACGGCGTAACAAAAGAACATGCATGCACTTTAAATTATACTAAACCTCGTTACTATTAAAAATACCAAAGATACAGCCACTATTATAATAGTGGTTGTATTTAAAAATCATACCATATGAAACAAAAACACATTATTATTTTCTTATTTTTCCTCCCCCTCCTCTCCGTTGCCCAACCCAATCGCGGATGGAAAGCAGGGATGAATGTAAACTGGATAAACTTTGAAAATAGCGTATGCAAATACTCACCGGGTATTGGTTATCACGTGGGGTATGCCTGGCGCATCAATTGCAGCCCCAAGGTGAGTATCTCCATCGAAAGTTTAATTAACCGAAAATCAGTAAACTTCAAACACGATCAGTTTTTTTATGTTTCTGATGAAGAAAAAGGGGATTTCACCTATGACTGGGAACAAGAACGTCTGGATGCTTATGGTCTATCAGCTCCCGTGGGCATCAATTACTTGATTACACCCTGGCTTTATGCCTCAGGCGGCTATGAATTTAGTTGGTTTCCGGAAGATTTTGGAAATGACTATTTCGATATAAACATCTATGATCATGCTTTTTATTTGGGCAGTGGATTTCATACACGCTATTTCGATTTTGTTATCCGATATTCAAAATCATTAAACAAATCAGAAGCTTTTACCGCTAACTATTTTGACGAAAATGGTGTTTTAACTGATTCTTATACCCAGAAAAATCATAAAATCAACAACCTGCAATTTTCCATCATCCTGTCATTAGGTAAGAAAAATAAAAAAGAATAACCCATGCACATTCGTCTGTTTAGCTGCCTCCTCCTGGTGGCAGCCTGCTTTGGTTGCATCTCCGATTACAAGGGGGATTACCCCCTTTCGGAACAAGTACCGGTGGTTAATGGCGTCCTGTTTGCCGATTCGGCCATTGCAGTGAACCTGAGCTGGTCGGGGCACCCGGATCAAAAAAACTTTAAACCCATAACTGATGCGTCGGTAGAAGTACTCGAGGATGGTCAATCCATTGGCGAGGCAACCGTTACAGAGAAAGGGGTATACCGATTCAATCACATTGCACAAGCCAGCACCCATTACTCACTGAACGTCCAACTTCCCGGGCGGGAAGCTATTTCGGCTGCCACCACTATTCCTTCTAAACCTGCTATTAACTGTACCCAAACAGACGATCGACATATTGTTGAGTTAGACATCAGCAATATCAATGATACCATTCATGCATTTTATATCCTGATGTTCTATAAATATCACCTGAATGATGAATGGGAACAGGAAGATGGTATCTATTGTAATTCAATACTGGTTGATCCCTGTAATCGTGCTTTAGATACCAGCGGGCCGGCTAACCTTATCTACCTTCATGACATGCTTATTCGCTGTCCTGCCGAAAATTTTATCAACAAAGCAGGCACCTTGACCATAAGCGCTTTCAGTGGAGCTAAGTATAGTCGCATTTACATCCTATCAGCCACCAAAGCATTTGATCTATACTTCAAAGCCGCCTTCTGGCAACGCTATTACGATCCTAACATTCAACTGCCTTTTACCTACCAGGCCATTCACCTGCCGTCCAATGTAGAGGGGAGCCCCGGTATTTTTGCCGGTACAGATGTGACTTATTTTGAGTTTCTGCCGGAAGACGACGAGAATACTTCGGAAGAATGATTAATTCAATAGATCGTTAGACATTAGACTGATTTATATTATCCTCTTTTTTACAGACCATCAACAACTTTATCTAATGGATAGATATAAACTATTTTTCAATCACTTATACGAATCAAGGGTTGAACCCCTTCGGGGTTCTATTTATATATCGTTGACATCCACGGGTTACACCCGCGGTTATTCAAATTTAATCCCTTCGGGATAGGATTGTCCGAAGGACAAAAATGTTAATAACCCCGTGCGGAGCTCGGGGATAGTGTGAATAACATTGAAAACAATGCCAAAGCGGGTTGAATTAATTTACATTTATTAAAGAAACAATAACTTCCAACCCTTGATTCGCATTACTTACAAAAATTTAACGAACTATTATAATTACAACTCCCAACTAATTAAAACCAAGCTCTGATATGCCTTTTCACACCCTCTACTTGAGGCACGCAACTATTTAAAATTTAGTCTCCTGATCTTCATCACATGTACAAACAAATTACACTATCACTCACCGTCTTATTTTTTCTGAGTTGCTGCTACACACAAGCTCAGTCATCGGTACGCATTTTCGGCACCATTACCGATGCCCGGTCGGGCGAAGCATTACCCGCCACCACAATCTGGAACCAGCCGCAGCAAACAGGAACCGTTACCAATGGCTATGGTTACTACATTATCAATGCAACTCCGGGAGCCTCCCTCCTGCAAGTCTCCTTTATCGGTTACCAAACCAAAACCATTGCTTTAGAGCTTCAAACGGATACCCTGCTAAACATACAACTCACCCCGGGCCTGCAATTACGTGAATTAACCGTTACCGCCCCTTCGTCAGAGGGTGTGGCCTCCCGCCTGCAGCCGGGCCGGTTGCAATTACCCATTAATGAGATCGTATGGGCACCAGCCATCGGCGGGGAAAGCAACCTGATGGCCTCCCTGAAAAACCTGCCCGGCGTAAGTGCCGGAAAAGAGGGGGCCTCAGAACTGTTTGTGCGGGGTGGTTCCCACGATCAAAACCTCATCTTATTGGATGGATCACCGGTATACAACCTGAACCATGCCTTTGGCCTGTTGTCGGTATTCAATACCTCAACCATCAAACACGTGAACCTCTACAAAGGCGCCATCCCGGCACAATATGGCGGCCGCCTCTCATCGGTCCTGGACGTAGCAGTGCGCGAGGGCAACAAACAACGTTACCATGGCGATTTTACCCTGAGCACCGTAGCGGCCGGCCTCACCGCCGAAGGGCCCATTGTTAAAGACAAAGCTTCCTTTCTGTTATCAGTACGCCGCTCCTGGCCCGACCTGCTGGTCACCGGCATTGCATCACAAGTGGACAATGGGGAATACATCCCCGGCCTCTATTTCATGGATATAAACGGGAAGGTCAATTTCACCATCAATCAAAAACACCATTTCTACCTAAGCTATTACACCGGCCAAGACAAGGTGTTCCTTAAGTCACACGACAAGCTTCAGAAGGCACACATGCAGCAAGGATGGGGCAACCACCTGGCATCGGCCCGCTGGAACACGATTCTGCCATCCGGCGGATTTAGTGATGTAACCCTCCATTACAGCACCTTTTACGAATTTGAAAACTTCAAATCAACCTACCAGGACAATTCCCAATCACAGAACCGCCGGTCGGACCTGGAAGAATGGAGCGTAAAAGCCAACATTGAATGGCCATTGAACGACCGGTATAAACTATTGACCGGTGGCGAAGGATACTGGCGGCGCATCCGGGTACCGCATGTCACCTCACGGGACAATGACGAGACCGCCGGGGGTGAGACGCCCGCCGAATACCAGAGAGGCGCTGCCCTGTATGCCACGGGACATTACACCAATGGGCCACTCGCCATGCAACTGGGATTACGCGCCAACATATACGGCTACCACCTGTCGGATTATGTTTCTGTTGAACCCCGCTTATCCATCAACTATCACTTGAACGATAACCTTTCGTTGAAAACAGGAGCCATGTATAACACACAAGCCTTATATGCCATGAGCAAAAGCAGTAACGGATTCCCGGGGTATACCTGGATTCCGCTCACCGGTCACCTGAAGCCACAGCAGGCCTGGCAGGTATCCGCCGGTTTTCACTGGCGCCCCGCTCCGCACCTGAGCCTCGATGTGGAAGGTTATTACAAATGGATGCGTCACCTGGCCGGCAACTACCTTTATTCATCAGTCCTATTTACCGCCGATCACTGGTACGAGATGATTGACCAGGGCCGTGGGCAGGCTTATGGCTGTGAATTCCTGGCCGAATACATTCATCCCAAATGGGATGTACGCCTGGCTTACACCCTGGGCAAGGTGGAGAGCTCCTTCCCGTCAGTGAATGATGGCGCCTGGTTCCCCTTCGATTATGACATCCGCCACGACATGACCCTCACAGGCGCCTGGCACCTCTATGCCAACGAAAAGAACAAAGGATGGATTACCGGTAATTTCGCCTTACACTCAGGCACCCCGGTCACGTTGCCCTCCCAATCGATTAAAAGCATGATGCCGCTGTTTGCCGGAGAAGACTACTGGTTCGACTTCTCAAGCCTCGATCATTACACCCAGCCCAACAACCAGCGCATGAAAACCTATCACCGGTTAGACCTGGGCTTTCACATGGAAAAGAAAAAAACGAAAGGCTCCCGCACCTGGTCATTCGGCATCATTAATGCCTACAACCGCCAGAATTCCTACATCCACTTCCGCGATGACAAGGGTAAATTCAAGCAACTGGTGATGTTTCCAATCATGCCATTTGTGTCGTTTAAACGGAGTTTCTAAAAAAATGAGATAAAATTGAAATATGTGGATATAGGTGGAAATAAATTGAAATATACGGAGACATGAGGAAATAGATTGTTGAGACGGGTGATTGAGGTTAAAAGATAGAGGCTGGAAGATAGATGATAGTCAGAGATGGCCATTGCTCATATTGACAACTGTATAACCTGATCCTACCTCTAGTTTTGACACTTCCTCCAATACAAATCTACAGGATAGCAAAAAAAGCCAAACAACGAGACAAACCATGATGATGGGAAGCGCGCGGGCCCGTCAAATAAGCGGGCCGGCGTGGGCGCGACGAA
>RHGE01000086.1 GCA_004296775.1 Marinilabiliaceae bacterium JC017 | reverse complement strand
TGCCCCAAAAACGAAGCAAAAAACGCTAGTCAAATAAAAGCTTCCACCCACCTCCTTGATGAATTTTTGCTAACCCACATGCCAGAATTCCCGCATTCATCTTCGTCGCGCCTACGCCGGCCCGCTTATTTGACGGGCTCCCCCGCTTCCCAACATCATGGCCCGACTCGTCATTTGGCTTTTTGTGTTATAGTGTTGATATATTCAAGGGCGACTTCGCGTTTGCCCCTGCTAGCATCGATTTGCAATCGGTACCTTGTTATATGTTAGGCACGAAGGCACAGAGTTTTTATAATGGCGGGAAAGAATGCCGATTAGTTGGGATATAATTGACATCTCAGTGTGTTTAATTTTTAGGCTTGAAGAGCCAACCTATCAAAGCCCGGGGCAAGCACAGCGCCGCTCCGGGCTATATCGTCATGAAAATCCGGCGCATGCAGCAAGTAATTCGCTGCACACCGGTCCCTGCGCCGGAACGTCCTATCTGTCAATAAAGGTATAGTATAACAATCAGCACTCCCGCCCCCYCCCTAATTAATGAGAGAAACTTCCGAACGCCCAACCTGGCAGCGTCCGCAGGACCTGATAGCGTTTAAATATTAATCCCCACATCGAACATCCAACCATCCCCACGTCCCAACATTCTATCATCGAACATCCCCACGTCGAACATCCAAACATCCCCACGTCCAACCCAGATAATAAACCCCGCAAAGCTTGTTCGGTTCTGCGCAATACTATACTTTTGCGGCATAATTCAACAATGGGGTGCCTTAACAAACAGGCTGAGATCATACCCTTCGAACCTGGACAGGTAATGCTGGCTAGGGAAAGAGTATCCTTCTTGCTATTCCTCATTGTTTCATTTTTATAAAATTAATGTGATTGTAAAATGAAACGTGTAGCATTTTTATTTCTGGCAGTTTTTAGTTGCGGCCTCATTTGGGCCCAGAACAGTATTACCGGCCGGGTCGTGAATGAAGACAATGAACCCATGGCTGGCGTGAATGTGGTGGTGAAAGGCAGTTACCTGGGAACCGTAACCAATGCCAATGGCGATTATCAGTTAACCAATGTACAGTCAGGCCAGCGCTCGTTCACCTTCTCTTTCATTGGTTATGAAAAAAACATCCAAACCATCACTGTCGATGGAAACGAGGTTCTTAACGTTACTATGGAACCCTCTTCTGTGTTAACCAGTGAAATTGTCGTGTCGGCCGTTAGAGCCGTGCAGGGAACACCCATCGCTTATTCCGAAGTGACCGAAGAAGAGTTGGAGAAGAATAACTTTGGGCAAGACCTTCCTTATCTGATTAACATGACCCCTTCTGTGGTTACCACCTCCGACGCAGGGGCCGGCATCGGGTATTCCGGCATGCGCATCCGGGGAACAGACATCACCCGTATCAACGTAACGGTGAATGGCATCCCTTTGAATGATTCCGAGTCACAGGGCGTTTTTTGGGTCAACATGCCCGACTTCTCTGCCTCGGTTGATAATGTGCAGATTCAGCGCGGAGTAGGGACCTCTACCAACGGAGCCGCCTCTTTCGGTGCCTCGGTAAACCTGAGTACCTTGAATGTGGAATCCAAACCTTCTGTGTTTGTCGATAACTCGTTTGGTTCCTTTAATAGCTGGAAAAACTCGGTAAACGTGAGCACCGGATTGCTTAGTAACAACATGGCTTTCGATGTACGTTTGTCCCGTATTGCCTCCGATGGTTTTATCGATCGATCTGCCGCTGATCTCAAGTCCTTTTACTTTTCCGGTGGTTACTATGGTGAGAAATCAACCTTTAAGTTTGTGACCTTTTCCGGTGATCAAACAACCCATCAGGCCTGGAATGGCGTGCCTAAAGTAAGGCTTGAAAACGATCAGGAAGGCATGGAATATCTGGTGATGATGGATGGTTGGTCCAAGGAAGAAGCAGATAATCTCTATACTTCCGATGCCCGTACCTTCAACCGTTACCTGTACCCCGATCAAACCGATAACTATCAGCAGGATCATTACCAATTGCACTTCAACCATGTGTTTAACGAGGAGTTTAATGTGAATGCTGCCGTGCATTATACCCGTGGAAAAGGGTATTACGAGTCCTATAAGTACGATAAGAAGATGAAAAAATATGGACTACCGTATGATTCTGTTATAATTGCCGGAGAAACCATCAAAAAAACCGATATGGTGCAGCAAAAGTGGCTCGATAACCATTTTTACGGTGTAACCTTTTCCGGAAATTATCAGAAAGGGAATACACACCTGCTTGTGGGTGGTTCATTGAATAAATACGAATGTGACCATTATGGGGATATCACCTGGATGGCCTATAATAATGGCGTCGATAAAGATTTCCGCTGGTATACTAACCGGGGCGAAAAAACGGAATTCAACAGTTTCGCTAAAGCAACCATCGATGTGGCAGAAGGCTTAAGTGTGTTTGGAGACTTACAATTCCGTCATGTCGGTTACGACATGGAAGGCCTTCACGATGACTTCACCGACCTGACCCAAAACCACCAGTTTGATTTTGTGAATCCAAAGTTTGGGATCAACTGGGATCTTCATCCGGGACACCGGGCTTACTTCTCCTATGCCATGGCCAACCGCGAACCATCCCGAAGCGACTACCGGGATGCCGATCCTGGTAAGCGTCCGCATGCCGAGCAACTGTCCGATTTCGAGGCCGGGTATGAATTGCGGAAGAACAAGTACGCCATCAATGTCAATGCCTTCTACATGTTGTATAACGACCAGTTGGTGATGACCGGTAAAATAAATTCTGTGGGAGCTCCGGTCATGATTAATGTACCCGAGAGTTACCGGGCCGGCGTGGAACTTATGGGTGGCTTTCATCTGATGCCAGGCCTTAACTGGACGGCTAATGTTACCTTATCCACCAATAAAATTAACGATTTTACCGAGTACGTAGACAACTGGAACTTCGATGAAGATCACCCGGAAAACGGACCAAAGCAATATGAAAAGAACCTGGGAACCACTGATATTGCTTTTTCACCTAATGTTGTTATCGGAAGTAGCTTGAACTGGGAACCCGTGGATCGTTTTTCAGTTATGTTGAAATCCAAATATGTGGGCGATCAGTTCATTGATAACACCTCCAGTGAAGAACGAAAACTGGATGCCTGGTTTGTCAATGACGTGATGATGAATTACAATTTTAATGTGCCTCAAATTGGTGAATTTAATTTTGGTGTACAGGTAAATAATCTATTCAACGAAGAGTATGAATCCAATGCATGGGTTTACCGTTATTGCTACGATGGTGCCTACAATGTGCTCGATGGGTACTTCCCCCAGGCAGGTACTAACTTCATGGTACGTTTGGGCATGAAGTTTTAATATAGAAACGAAAAAGAGACGAGAATAATTAAGTGTTTAAACACGCAAAAGGATGAGTAAAAACTATTTTTTCTTGATACTTAAATCTTGATACTAAAAAAAGCCGGTGTAATATGCACCGGCCTTTTTTTTGCTTTTCCGTTTTGTTAGGGTGGCGATCTTAATTTTTTATTGCCGATGAAAGTAGTAGTTTATACAAATATCAACATGTGTCATGTGATATTTGCATAAGTGTTTTATAAAATAAAAATGTAA
Source organism: Marinilabiliaceae bacterium JC017 (assembly GCA_004296775.1). Classification (GTDB taxonomy): domain Bacteria; phylum Bacteroidota; class Bacteroidia; order Bacteroidales; family Marinilabiliaceae; genus JC017. Next base: position 19,254 of record RHGE01000086.1, on the reverse strand, counting down.
AATCTGGTATAAAAATTCATGCTATAAAACATGTTTGATGAATGAGCCTTATTGATAAATGAAGGATGTGAAAATAAAAGTTACCTGAATCGTAATATCCCCAATCATTAAAATACTCATTGATGAGTATTTCTACTCCTGAAAATGCCATCTAATTTCACGCTTCGAAACTACGGTAGGCAATATCGTAATTGCAATGTGAGTGTTGATTTTTAATTACAGTAATAAATTAATTTTTAGAAAAATGAAAATCATTAATGCATTTGTTGGAGTAGCATTGCTAGCTACTATTTTATTCACTGGATGTGTGAAAAACGAAGAGGCTGACGGTGTAAAAGCCTTGCGTTTAGCCCAGGCAGAACTTATTAAAGCTAAAGCATCAGCTACTACTACGGCGGCAGAGGCAGAGGCAGCTTTTAAAGCGGCACAAACCTTAATTGAACAAGCTAAAGCTAAACAACAAGAGGCATTGGCAAGAATGGAGGAAGCTAATGCGCGTATGAAAGAACTTGAAGCAGAACTCCAGGCTGCCCAAAATGAAGCTGACAAAGAGTTAATTGCTATCCGTTTAGAACAACAGAAGCAACAGATTCAGTTAAGCATTGAGCAAACAAAAGCACAAATAGAATATGCTGCAGTTATGGCTCAACAACAACTCGCTGAAGCAAAAACTGCGTTGCAGAGTGCTCTGCGCGATTTGGAAGTTGAATTAGCTAAAAATGCTGAAAATGTAACAGCAAGAGAATATATGACGCTTTATAAAACTGCATTGGGTAAGGTTAATGGTTTGCGTGGTGATATTACGGAACTTACTGCTGAATTGGCCATTCTTGAATTGTATATTCCAGACTTTGATATGCAAAAAGATCGTAAGGCTATAAATGCAATGCTGAAAGCAGAGTTTGATTGGGAGAAGCAAAAATTGGAATCTGAGTTAGCCTTTTGGGAGTCAATTAAATTAAAGTATGAAGAGGTTGTGGCTAATCCATCTACTTTACAAGAAACCTTAGATGAAGCGTTGCTTAATCTGGCCAATATAGAAAAGCAATTAAATGATGTGAATGCCGAGTATTTGAAGTTATACAGTGATTATGAATCAAAGGCTGTGGCTTATAGTGAAGCTACTTCGGTATATCGTGAGTTGTTAGAAGTTATTTCAAATAATGAAGAGTTAATAAATAACTGGAATGAAGATCCGTTATTTGACGGTGATATAATGATAGGTGAGACTGGGGAACCAATGAATTTTCAATCTATTCCCTGGTATGCCGAGGAGGTTGAGCAGTTAACTGATGCCATTGTTCTTCTTAACGAAGGAATTGTTGAATATAACGAGGATTTGAGTTTGTGCCGTCAACGTATTGCGGTTTATGAGCCAGAATACAATAAAAAGAAAAAAGCTTTGGCAACTGCAGAAGCAGAATTGTTAGCTGCTGAAATAGCGTGGACAAAAGCCGATGCTGATTTAAAGTTAGATCCTACCAATAGTGCTTTAATTACTGCTGAAAGTGAAGCGCTAACTGCAAAAAATGAAGCTCAGAGTGCTTACAATGATGCATCGACTGCATTTGATGAGGTCGAAGCCCTGTATGAACCCAGAAAAACAGAAGAAACGGATTTGTTGGATGATATTGCTGCAAGTGGTGATATGATTGCTCAACATGAGGAAAAAATTGCTGAATATACCGAAGCAACTGGTATTGTTAATGGGGAAGTGGCTCGTTTAGAAACTGAATTAGCAGCTGCGAATACTTCCATTGAAGCACAACGTACATTGACAGAAACTACCTTGGAGGCTTATAACGAGGCCACTGATAAGAAAGATGAGAGCCATAAGAAAATGGAGCTGCTTCAAATTGAAAGAGGTATAATGTATGATTATTGTGATGGCTTGGATGATGAAGGCTTAGATATGCAAAATATGATGGATGTTATAAACGAGAATGTTTATGAACTGAAAGCAGAAATTGCTGAAATGGAAATTGCTTCAGAGGAGAGAGATGGAATAATTGAGGCTATGAAAGCTGAACTTGCCAATCTTGAGGCTGAATTAGCAGTATACCAAAAAGAAGCTGATCATTATAAAACATTACTTGATCAGGAATTAGGTGAATAGATTAGAAGATAATAAATCGGGACATCTCTTGAGGATGTTCCGGTTTTAATAAATGATGTATAATCTATAAAAGCCTGATTCAAATGAAAAAGAGAATTGTTTTTGGGATATTATCTTTTGCCATGGTCGTTATTGGCGGAGTTAATATGAATGCCCAAACTTATGGTCCCCAGAAAGGCACCAAAACCATCTCCATGCAGATGGGGCGAGCTGAATCATTTGGTAATTTGGATTTTTATGAGCTAAACCAGAATACCACTAGTTATGCTGATGAAACAGTGATTGGGACTCCATATTCAAGTACTTATTCGTCATACAGTAATTCTATTACTAACATGATTGGTGTAGAGGGTAAGTATTTCTGGTCATCTTTATGGGCTGCACGGTTTAATGGAAGTGGCGCTATTATTAGTTCCCCTTCACAAGATGCTGTTACTGGTGTTCCTGCTCTGGAAGGACATGAGGAAACTGCTTTTCCGGGCACAACCATAAAGGACTTTAGAATGTTGGAAGGGAGAACCACCAAGCAGTTTTATTTAAACGTTGGTGTAGATCGATATTTTCCAACAAAATACGAACGTGTTTTTCCATATGTGGGTGCACAAATAAACAGTACCTATGGACAAATGGAGATATTTGATGGTTACCGGGGATTAGATAGTGAGGGAGAGGTTATTTCTACTTTTGATACCCGAAGAGGTGAGGCGTATGGTCTTGGTGGATCTCTCGTTGGAGGAATTGATTATTATCTGGCAGAAGCCTTTTTTATTGGCTTTGAAGTAAAAGTGTGTAGTTATCTCTACTCGGTGAAACGTGTTTATCATCAAGAAGGGATGGAAGCCCAGGATGCCGATACGCACTCAACTTCCTTCTTATCTCATCCATCATTTAAAATTGGTTTTAAATTCTGATATCATCACAGGAGAATCAATTATTATATAGCTATAAAGGCTGTCCTTAAAGGGCAGCCTTTTGTATATTGTCCATGTGAATGGTGTGGTATGTGCTAATTGTCATCTATAACCATTGTGATAACAAATGGAATATTATTACACATGAAGTGGTGTCAGTTGCTAACACACTATTACTCTAAAGAGCTAATTCTCTATTGCGTTAGTTTTCTAATCCTCTATATCTTTCAATATTTTCTCGACCTCTTCCTCTGTTTTAAATAGTTTATCCTTGCAGACCTTTAGTAGGATGCTTACCCGTTTCACTTTATCGGAGAGTTCGTCTACATCCAGTTCTTCATTTTCAATCTTGGATAGTATCTCTTCTATTTCTGTGATGGCTTCGTTGTAGGTTATTTTTTTCTTAGTCATAGTATTCGGTTTTTTGTTTTTCAGAATGGCCGGGGATGGTAAAGTAAAAGGTGCTGCCGTTACCATATTCACTTTCCGCCCAAATGGCCCCTTTGTTAATTTCAACAAATTCTTTGCACAAAAGTAATCCTAATCCGGTTCCTTTTTCATTAAAAGTGCCTTTTCTGGTTACATTGCTACCTGTTTTGAATAATTTATCAAGGTGTTCCCGTCGGATGCCTATTCCCGTGTCCGTTACCGATAATTGGATATCTTCATTAATACGATAACCATTAACCTTAATGATGCTGCCAACTTGCGAGAATTTTATGGCATTGCTCAATAAGTTACGCATTACGGTGCTAAAGAGATTGATGTCGGCCCAACCCAACAGTTCCTTTTCTATTTTAGAGGTTATCACAATATCCTTCTCCTCCGCGTTAAAGCGCAACAACGAAATAATGTTGTTGGAATGAATGGAGATGTCTACAACTTCAGGGTAATACTTGGTAGTTCCCAATTGGGTACGTGACCATTTTAGCAGGTTTTCTACAAGGTTAAAGAGTTTCTTGGTAGAGTTGTGAATGATCTGGCTATACTCTATTACTTCATTGGTGTTCTTATGTTCGGCATGTAATGATAGCATCTCGGAGAATCCCATTAGGGAAGTAAACGGACTTTTCAGGTCGTGGGCAATAATGGAGAAGAACTTATCTTTTGTGGCGTTCAGTTTCGATAGTTGTTTGTTGGTTTTTTTTAGTTCCAGAGATGTTTTTTGTTTGAAGCGAAAAAGGAGGAAAAGAAACAGGGCGATGATGAAAAGAAAGATGCTGGCAATGAAGAGAATTATTTTACTGCTTTTCAATTTTGCAATGCTTTCGGAAAATGACAGGTTGTCGTTTTGTAGTTCGGAGATGACTTCATCCTGTTTTATGGAGTTGAAGATGGCGTCCATGCGTGCCATATTTTCCAGGCTCTTTTCATTGTTGATTGTATCCTTCAGGGTAGCATACAGGTTTTTGAATTCAAAGGCTTTTTTGTACTCCTTTTGTTGGAGGTAAAGGTGTGCTATGTTGTTATAGGCTTTAGCCAGTAGTCGTCTGTCTCCGATGGTAGAACAAATATCAATGCATCTGAAAAAGTATGATTCTGCCAGGTTGATGTCATCCATTGCAATAAGTGCTTCGCCAATGAGTAAGTGTAATTCGCCTTCCATTGCGATGTCGTTGAATAGACTTAAAAGGCTAAGGGCATTTTGAAAATGAATGATAGCTTCCGGGTATTGTCCTGCGGTTAGGTACGTATTCCCCATATTTGTATAGGCTAATGCGATGTCAATGGTGTCATGGACTGATTCTTCATAATTGAGCATTAGCTGATAGCAATGTAATGCTTGCGAAATTTCATTCTGCCCCAGGTAAGTATCTCCCAGGTTGTTATAGCACGTGCTTTTACCTTCCTGATCATTTAGAGAAGAAAACAACTCCAGGGAAGCCAGGTAGTTGTCTTTAGCTTTTTCATAATGATGAGTGGCCAGGTAGATGTTGCCGATATTGTTGTAGGATGATGCCTTGGCTTTGTCGAGATTGAGTTGTGATGCTAATTCGAAGGCTTGTGTCTGTTCGGCCAAAGCTTTGTCATATTGTGCTAACGTTTCATAGATAACCCCGATGTTGCCATGCGCTTTTTGTTCCAGACGAAGGTCGTTGTGCTCTTTGCCCAATCGGAGTGCCTGATGGAAAAATTCCAGGGCTTTTGGGTAGTTACGTTGATACCAATAGACGGCACCAATGCTATTATAAACAGCGCCGGTTTCTTGGTTCTTTCCCGCTTTGGTGTAATAGTGGATGGCTTTTTTGAGGTATTCAATGGCGGAGGTGTATTGCTGTTGTCGCGAGGTAATCCGGCCCAGGTGGTGGTTCGCCGTTGCGAGGGCATCTGTTTTTTCCAGATCCAGGGCTAGTTCAATGGCTTGTTGGTAATATTGCCGGGCCCATTGAAAGGATGGGATCTGGTAACAGCCTTCTGCGGCTGATAAATAGGTTTCAATTAGAATGGGTTGGGAATTATAATAGGAAGCGGCTTCAACGGCATGGTGATAGTAGTCTAATTTATCTGATGTTTTTTTCGCTTGTTGACCTAATTGAAGGAAGATGCTGTAATGTGTGTTAACTGGTTTTGATTCTAATTCATAATTCAGCTGCCTTATGGTGTCGTTTTGAGAATATAGGAGCGGATTACAAAAAAAGAATATGGCGAAAACCACCATATTTAATGGTTGATGTTTTAGGGAGGCGTTCATAGTTTGGTTTTAGGCTGGATAAGAGCACAAAAAATATAAAAAGATGGCATTAAAAAAATCTCATCTTTGTTCGATCCGCTCAACCCGACTGATGATAATCCCTTCCGACAGACGGGTAGTTAGTTCTTCACCAGGATTTATATCTCTTACTGACTTAATGGCCTTGCCATTGACTGAGGTAATGGAATATCCCTTTCTTAATACGTGAATGGGATCCGAAAGTTGGGTTGTTTTTTCAAGTAGCGTTAACCGTTGTGTGTTATTCTTTAATAAACCTTTGGTCTCCAGTTTAAGTTTGGTGGTGATAAATGATAAGTTTTTATGCTCTGCTCTGATTTGTTTGAGCGCAAGGTATTTACTTGTTTCATTGTAGTGCCGGAGGATATGGTGTTGCTGATCAAAGTAGGATTTTGAGCCCAGTAAGAAGCGTTGGGCCAGGTTGGTAACTGTATGCTTTCGTTTCTGGATATGGTGTTGTACCAGTGGTGGTAACTTTTGTACTTTTAATTCCAATTCATGATGCAGATCAGTCAGTTTTCGCCGGATAATATCCGTAAAGGCTGATTCCAATCCCTCTATCTCGGCATAAAAACTTTCCAGCCGGGTAAGGATGAATTCTGCCACAGCAGTTGGTGTTTTCAGCCGGGTGTGTGCCACCATGTCCACTACTGACTCATCGCGCTCGTGACCGATACCTGACAGAACCGGCAATGGGAATTGAGCCACATTTAGTGCCAGCTGGTAATTGTCGAAACACATCAAATCGGCAGTGGAGCCACCTCCTCGTATAATAACAACGGCATCAAAAAAATCTTCATATTCATAAATACGGTCCAGTGCTGAAATGATCGAAGGCTCTGCCTCTTCGCCCTGCATGATGGCAGGAAAAAGATGATGATAGATTTTGAAACCAAAAGTATTATTGTCCAGTTGATTGATGAAATCTTCATAGCCCGCAGCGGTGGGAGAGGAGATGATGGCTATTTTTTGTGGCGCTGGTGTGAGGTAAAGTTCTTTATTCATGTCAATGACACCGTCTGCTTCAAGACTTTTTATGGTCTCCCTCTTTTTTCTGGCAATATCGCCTAGGGTAAAAGTAGGGTCAATATCTTTAATGTTCAGGCTATAGCCATATACCTCCTGAAATTCCACAGATGCTTTAAGTAATATTTTAATCCCGGAAGTAAGTGCTTGACCGGTGGTTGTTTCAAAATAGGGTTTTATCATGCGGTAGGAGAAAGACCAAATGGTGGCTCTTGCCTTGGCAATGATCTGATCGCTATCGGTGTCTTTTTCGATTAATTCAAGATAACAATGGCCGCTGCGTACAGTGCGTATTTCACTTATTTCGGCAACGACCCAAAGTGTACCCGGGAAGGATTGGTTTAATTGTTGTTTTATTTGATTGTTAAGGGTGGACAGTGAAATGTGCTCGATGGGCATTAGTATTTAGTCTTTTAATAGTTTGAAATGAGAAGTGTTTGTGTTCTCCTTTATCTGAAGGAGATAGATTCCTTTGCGAAGGGATCGTTGTAATGTAATGGTTATATCTTTGGCATGTTTGTAGGTGGCTTGGTAGTGTAAACATCCCAGGATGTCATACAGTTTAACTTCAATTTCTGCTGCAACCTTATCATTGGTATGAAGGGTAATTTCATTTGAGAAAGGATTGGGGGCTATTTGCCATTTTGTCTGCTGATCCATGGAGGCTGGTGAATTAATGGAGGTTTCCAGTGCCAGGTTAAAGTCTGGTAGTCCATAGCCCATGTAGATATCCGGGGCATTCATTTGATGGGCACTGTTTTTTATCAGATCAACAATCTCGGCTGCACTGAGGGTGGGTAGTGCTTGCCATAAACAGGCGGATAAACCTGTAATTACCGGGGAGGAGAACGAAGTGCCGTTTCCGAAGGTGATTTCGCCATTGGTTGATTGCATGGCGCAACTGATGCCCATGGCCGTAATGTCTGGTTTTATTCTGTCATCAGCACTGGGGCCTACGGAGGCGAAATAAGCCTGGATGGAATCCTTTGTTACCGCACCTACCGTGAGAATATCTTCAGCATCGGAGGGGGCCGTGATGTAGCGCCATGATTTATTGCCTTCATTTCCGGCGCTGACTACTACAATCATACCTTTGGAAGCTGCTAGTTTTGCTGCTTGTGAAATACGGGTGGAACCATCCATTTGACTATAGGTGTAATCAAGTGAAGCATCATCAAACAAGGAGTATCCAAGGGAGGTATTTATCACATCTACCCCGGCGCTGTCAGCAAATTCAGCAGCACGAATCCAGTAGTCTGCCTCGATGGGGTATTCCGAATTGTCATCTTCGGATCGTAGGAGCCAATATTTTGCTTCAGTGGCTGTACCCTGTAATTCGCCTTCCATGATTCCGCTGACGATAGATAATACCTGCATGCCGTGTCTGTGTTCCTCAAAGATATTCGATGTCGGATTCACAAAGTCACGCGTGCCGAGTATCTGGCTGTTGATCCATAGGTGGTTGAAGCATGGCAATTGATCCACGCCATAAAAACCAGCATCAATAATAGCAATATGCATCCCTTCACCTTTAAAGCCTTTAACGTGCAAAAATTGGCCATTAACCGTCACTGTCTGGTTATAGGAATAGCCGTAATCATTCGTAATGCTTGCAGCTTTTAAATCCTGATAAGCCTCTTTGAATTTCATTATTTTGTTGGGTTCCTGAGTTTGGGTCAGGTCAACGGCTCTGATGTAGTCGTAGTCCGTTAATGAAGCCATTAAATCAGCATCATCACTAAAAACAATGGCGCCATTGAGCCATTTAGAGGTATGTGCCACGCGAATACCCAGGTTTGTCAGGGCTGTCACGTAGGCCGGTGTAACGGGTAAATCCGATGCGTCGATGGGAATATTTTGTTTCTGGCGCCGTGCGATGGCGCGGGAGGAAAGGAACTCCCCCGGATGGTTAACCGAATAGGGAGTGCCGTTTTTATCATTGAAGTACACGAAGTATCCATTTTCCTGGGCGACACCCGAACAGTAGATCACCAGGGTAAGGAAAATGATCATTGTTGTAGTCCGGTTTGTAAGCATAAGCTAAAATTTTAGCTAATATAATAAAAATGGATGATTCCTGCATAGGATAAATTCTATCTGCCACGGATGTATCCTTCGGGGTCGTTTCTGTACACTTCAGGATCTTTTAGCTGGTTCTTGTTCTTTTCAAATTCCTGGAATTTTGACTGTTGCTTATTATTGAGTACTTCAGGATTTAAAACCGTGCCGTGATCAAATTGTAATACATAATCAATTTTACCAGGTGCTGCATAGAAAGTCCATTCGCCCTGTTCCAGGCCGTTGGAGTAGTTGCCTTTTATTTCTGTTTTGCCGTTTACATAGCAGAAAAGGTAAGGGCCTTCCAGTTTTCCGTTTTTATATTGGGCATTCAATTTAGTGATGCCATTGCGGAAATATTGGAGCCAGGGGCCTTCTTTTACATCATCTTTCCAATGTACTTCTTCGGCAAGTGTGCCATTGGTATAATAGATGAGGGTTTTGCCTTCTTTCTTACCTGCCTTGTAGTTTTCAGTGGCGGAGATTACATCTTTTTTCGTGTAGAAGGTCCAGGTGCTGTCCCGATCCTTGCCCAGGTAGTTGCCGGTGGCAATGAGAATCCCTTTTTCATTGAATAGTTTAGCTTTGCCATGAAGCCCTTCCTGGTCATAAATGATTTTTGCACTGGGTTTACCATTTTCAAAATAGCGAATTAATTCACCAACCGGTTTACCATCTTTGAAGGTTGCTTTATAGATGGATTTCCCATTGGGATAAAATTTCTCCCAAGGACCTTGTTTACGGCCTTGATCATCTGTTTTATTGGTTCCCTTCCGGGGGGATGGAGCCGTTTTTTTTCTGGAGGGCACACTGTTGCCAAAGATGTCATAAGACTGAGCCTGGCTGGACAGGCCGAAAATCAAACTAAAAGAGAGTATAAAAAGGTACTTCATCTGTTATAAATTAGACTATTAGTTATTAGTGTCTTATCAGTAATGTCTGTGTGTTTTTTGGCAGGATATTGCAATGTCGGTCATGCAAATATCTTGATACTTGATACTCTTATCTGTGTACTTTTCTGGCTTGTCCAGGTTAGGCACAAGATTGTGAATTACTTTTTTGTTTTTATGGTTGAAACATCTCAATAATCCGGTGTTTTAATTGCAGTGCGAATTTAGTTTTCAGCTCCATTTTTGTGGTCATCTTGCTGACATTTTTTACGCTCATTTGCGAGTGGAGTTGCTTTAATTGGGTGTTAAATTTTTGTAATTGGTTGACAGATGGTGCGTGACTAATTGACAGCTATAATGGCTATGGTGCTAAATATGAGCTGTATGTTCATCGGGCTAAGGTCTGTTTTTTAAAATCTAATGATCTGTTGTGTTTTAATTTGTACCCAAAAATAGTTAAAACAAAAAAGTCCCCAAATTGGGGACTTTTTTGTTTGATATGATGAGTGAGATTTATTTCACTTCTTCGAAGTCAACATCTGTTACTTCGTCATCTTTCTTTTCTTCACCCTGAGGTTGTGCATCAGCCTGTGCCTGATCAGCTCCTGGTTGAGCCTGGCTGGCGTTATACATTTCCTGAGAGGCCGCCTGGAATACTTGGTTTAACTCAGCAGTAGCAGCATCAATAGCAGCAATATCCTGGCTTTTGTGTGCTTCTTTAAGTTTTGCTAAAGCATCTTCGATTGGCTTCTTTTTGTCAGCAGGTAATTTATCTCCAAACTCTTTCAATTGCTTTTCAGTTTGGAAGATCATGCTGTCAGCCGCATTCATCTTGTCGATCTTTTCTTTTGCTGTTTTGTCAGCATCGGCATTGGCTTCGGCTTCCTGCTTCATGCGTTGGATTTCGTCATCAGACAATCCGGAAGAAGCTTCAATACGAATACTTTGTTCTTTACCAGTAGCCTTATCTTTTGCTGTTACGTGCAAAATACCGTTGGCATCGATATCGAATGTTACCTCGATTTGAGGAATACCACGTGGTGCTGGTGGAAGACCATCCAGGTGGAAGCGTCCGATTGTTTTGTTGTCATTAGCCATTGGACGTTCGCCCTGCAACACATGAATCTCTACTGATGGCTGATTGTCGGCAGCGGTAGTAAAGGTCTCTGATTTTTTGGTTGGGATAGTAGTGTTAGCTTCAATTAATTTAGTCATTACACCACCCATGGTTTCAATACCCAATGAAAGAGGAGTAACGTCAAGCAACAATACATCTTTTACCTCACCGGTTAATACACCACCCTGGATAGCAGCACCAACAGCTACTACTTCATCCGGGTTAACACCTTTAGATGGTTTTTTACCGAAGAAGCCTTCTACTACTTGCTGGATAGCAGGGATACGTGTTGATCCACCTACTAAAATAACTTCATCAATATCGGAAGGATTCAAACCAGCATCTTTCAATGCCAATTTACATGGTTCCAATGTTCTTTGGATCAGGTTATCTGACAACTGCTCAAATTGAGAGCGTGATAAAGTCCTTACCAAGTGTTTTGGAATACCGTCAACCGGCATGATATATGGCAAGTTGATCTCAGTGGTTGTACCGCTGGACAACTCAATTTTTGCTTTTTCAGCAGCTTCTTTCAAACGCTGAAGTGCCATTGGATCTTTTCTCAGGTCAATGCCTTCATCCTTCAGGAATTCGTCAGCCAACCAGCCAATGATTACTTCATCAAAGTCATCACCACCCAGGTGTGTATCACCATTGGTTGATTTTACTTCAAATACGCCATCACCTAATTCAAGTACAGAGATATCGAAAGTACCACCACCAAGGTCAAATACTGCAACAGTCATCTCTTTGTCTTGCTTGTCAAGACCGTAGGCCAATGATGCTGCCGTTGGCTCGTTAATGATACGACGTACTTTTAAGCCTGCAATTTCACCGGCTTCTTTGGTAGCCTGACGCTGTGCATCATTAAAATAAGCAGGTACCGTAACAACTGCTTCTGTAACTTCTTGTCCCAGGTAATCTTCAGCTGTTTTCTTCATTTTTTGAAGAACCATGGCTGAAATCTCTTGTGACGAGTAGTTGCGGTCATCAATTTTTACGCGTGGTGTGTTGTTGTCACCTTTGATTACATCGTAAGCAACCCTTTTTACTTCATTAGGAATCTCATCATACATAGATCCAATGAAGCGCTTGATCGAATAAATTGTTTTATGAGGATTGGTGATAGCCTGACGTTTGGCAGGATCACCCACTTTGCGTTCACCATTATCTATAAATGCTACAATTGAAGGAGTTGTGCGTTTTCCTTCACTGTTAGGAATAACCACAGGCTCGTTACCTTCCATTACTGACACACAGGAGTTGGTGGTTCCCAAGTCAATACCAATTATTTTTCCCATCGTTATGTTATTAAAAAATTATTGTTTCGATTTTAATTTATTTTCTTCTGATGCTTCTTTATTCAAATGGTATGCCACAATAAATATTGGGGCAAATTGTGAAATATTGACACCTCCGGCCGGAGGGTGGGATGGAATTTGTCAGTATTGAATGACAAATTGTCAATTTTGACTGATGCATCCTTTTTATAACAAGTCAGCGTTTGGGTAATTAATAGGACTATAAGCATTAGTACGTAGATTGTTATTTTTCGACCAATAACGTCATAAGTTTAAGTCCGGGAGATGTCGTTTTAATTTTTACCTTAGCGCGCTTTACGGCTGGTTTTATAGGGGTTTTGGTTTAAAATCAGCCAGCATTATTGAATCATTAAAATATATTTTAACAACATGAAATTAATAAAGGGGATCATTCTTGTTTTAGCAGGATTGGGATTGTTTTGCCCTGTTGTCAGGGCTCAGAATGAATCACAGGATACGACCGATTATTTTAATATGTCGCTGGAAGATTTAATGAATCTGGACATTGTGGCGGTGTCGAAAAAGGCAGAAAGTAGTTTTGATGCGCCGTTGGGAGCCTCCGTTATTACACATGATGAGATTGTTGCTTCGGGAGCAGTGTCTGTGGAAGAAGTTTTTCGGTTAGTGCCAGGTTTTATTGTAAGAGAGGAGTCTAACGGTAATTATGACATTCACATCAGGGGGAATGATAATATTCCTCCGGGAAATCTTACTTTTTTCTCTGAAAACACCAATACGTTGGTGATGATTGATGGGCGGAAAGTATATAATAACCTCAATGGCGGGATAATCTGGGAAGCCTTCCCGGTGAGTATTTCGGATATTGAACGCATCGAAGTAGTGAGAGGACCTGCCACTGCGCTTTATGGACCTAATGCGGTATCGGGAGTTATTAATTTTATTACCCGTTCAGCACCGGATAAAAAAATGTCAGTAAATGGTCAGGTTCAGGGCGGCAGTGCTTCTACACTGGCTGGCGATTTTGGCGTTGGAACCAGTATGGCCAATGACAAAGTGAAGGTGCGAATCAGTGGAAATTACGAGAAGAGAGACCGGTTCGATGAGGATTACTATTGTTTTTACACCGGTGATTATTGCCATTATTCCGATTTGCTGGATTATAAAACCAGAATGGGAATTGAGGAGAATGATCCGCGATTTAGTAAGCCTACCTTGGCCAAAGAACGAAAGGGCGTCAATGCCCGTGTGGATTATACTCTTAATAAAAACGTAGATTTTACGGTGAATGCCGGCTATCAAAGTTCCGAGGCGCAATCGGTCACCATGGAAACCAGCAAAACACCATTGAGTATTCGTACTTCGGACTCTTATAACTGGTCGGCTTTGGCGAATGTGCACGGGTTCCAGTTTCAATTATCCGGGAGTCAGGGAGAGCAGAATGCCTTTAAAGGTAGCCATATGGCCTCTAAATATGATTATCAGGTTATAGATGGGGTGTTGGAATATGACTGGACCATTAATAATTTAACTATTCGGCCTGGAGTAAGCTATCAGCGGGCGGTTTATGATGATACGCCATTTATGGATAAACCGGGAGAAGGCTATCTTAATGGCGAAGTGGAGCTTTCTAATTTTGCCTATTACGTAAGAGGCGATTATCAGATGAATGATAAATGGCGCATGATTGCTGCTCTGCGCATGGACCATTATAATAAGCCCGACGATGACTACTTTACCTACCAGTTTATTTCCACTTATAAATTTAATCAGAACAATATCCTGAGGGGATCTTACTCAAGGGCCAATCGCGGGCCGGTGATGATTGATTTTTATGCCAATTACAACGATCGTTTTGATGTGCCTCCCATGCTTATTGAATACAGGGGGGACGATAATATGAAACTTACCACCGTAGATGCTTTTGAAATGGGCTACCGTTGGCGGATCAGTCGTCAGTGGCAGTTGGATGTGGAAGGATTCTATTCTCAAATGGATAATTTCTCATCTTTTGAACCGTCCATAAATGAATTTAATCCAGAACAGGGAATGGTTCATGTGCGGTACCAATATCAGAATATTACTGCAAAATCTGTTCAAACCGGATTGACAACCTCTTTGATGTTTTCTCCCAACAGTGATGTTCAGGTTAAACTATTCGGTACCGTGCAGCATACTGAGTTGAAAGATTTTGCACAAAAGGTTTCGCCCCTGATGAATAATTTCAAAGACTTGGTGTTTGAATTGCCGGAATATAAAACGGTGGATAAAACACATAAACAAACTCCTTCATTTTACGGAGGTGGTTCGGTTTCTGTTAATCCAATAGAAAAACTAAATATTTTCGGGAGCGTGTATTGCTATGGCGAGCAAACCTATCGCCATTATTATGCCGACTATGATGAAACCAAAGGACAGGTTGATATCGATGCCAAGGCAATCGTTAACCTGAAGGTAGCCTATAAGGTGTATAAAGGCAGTTCGGTGTTTTTAAATGCCCGGAACCTGTTTAATTCATCACAACGTGAATTTGGGTTTGCCGATCAACCCACTAATTTGTTCCTGGTAGGTATGAATATTGATCTTTGATATTAACGTTTATATTTTACCGCATACAACGCTTGCCCTTGGGCAGGCGTTTTTTATAATACTTGTCCGAATAATTTCAACATACTCCTGGCATGTTTTTCAGAAGACTTGCAACTCGTTTCAGAATACCTGGCGCGTCTTTCAGAAGACCTGGAACTGATTTCAGAACACTTGGCGTGGCATTCAAAAGACTTGCAACCTTTTTCAGAAGACCCGGAATTCATTTCAGAAGACCTGGCACGTCTTTCAGAAGACTTGGAATCCATTTCAGAACACTTGGAGTGTCATTCAAAAGACTTGTAACCATTTTCATATGACCTGGAACGCATTTCAGAAGACACGGCATGTCTTTCATAAGACTTGTAATTCAATTCAGAACACCTGGCGTGTCATTCAGAAGACTTGTAACCATTTTCATATGACCTGGAACGCATTTCAGAAGACACGGCATGTCTTTCATAAGACTTGTAATTCAATTCAGAACACCTGGCGTGTCATTCAGAAGACTTGTAACCTTTTTCATAAGACCTGTAACGCATTTCAGAAGACTCGGTATGTCTTTCATAAGACTTGAAATTCAATTCAGAACACCTGGCGTGTCATTCGTATTGTCCAAAAGCTAAAGATAATACCCCTCTAATAGGCTTTTTTCAGAGTGCTTATGAAAAAACATAGATGTCTTCTTTATTTATTCTTGATACTTGGTACTAATAACTTAGTGCTTATATGTCTTGCCCAGGTTAAGGAGCTTGGAAATGAATAAGGTATAAGCCGGTAGAAGGATTGTTATTTATGATCTTCCCATTCGATAAATCACATCAATACTTATAAAACCTTTCTGTGGAAAGATATTGTAAGGTGAATATCGTTATTTTTACGGCCTATAAAAATGAAAAGTAAGTATGGGGATTCGGAAAGCAATCTATCTGGTTTTGTCATTAGTGGTTTTATTTCTTCTTTCAGTTTTGGCTAAAAAAGCCGACGATTACACCGCTTCCAGTGAATTTTGCAATCAATGCCATGTGCACCCACAAGCCTCTATTTCCTGGCAACAATCCATGCATCATGATGATTCCACGAACACTTATGTGAGGTGTGTGGAGTGCCATTTGCCGCCCAAAGGCGAGGGATATTACAAAGAGAAAGTAAAAACGGGATGGCAGCACTTTTATAGTTACCTGCGAACAGATTCTTCTGCCTTTAACTGGACTGAGAAGTCACAGCCTGAATTTGCCGTACGGCATACCTTTGAGGCATCCTGTGTCAAGTGTCATCCGTCGCTTTTCCCGGTTCATATCTCCAAGAATGGGGAGGAGGCGCACCTTCATTATCAGTTGCACCGGGATGAGCTGCATTGCATCAATTGCCATATAGATGCCGGGCATGGTCCCCGTCAGTCGCATACCCATAATTTGGCGTTATTTCAAAAAACGGAGCAGCCTAACCAAAAGGTTTATGAGCGTTCTTCTGTGATAACCCATTTTGAAAATTTTCAGGAGCAGATACCGGGTAGTACCGTGGCGTTTGATATGGTAGCCATTTCCGGGGGTACTTATGTGATGGGAAGCAGCCGGGTCAATGCCGGGGCAGATGAGGATACGGTGAGGGTGAAGATATCCTCTTTTTTTATGGGGAAAGTAGAAGTGACCTGGGAGGAGTATATGACTTTTCTTCAGCAAGCTGAGTCGGAAGGTCGTATCGAAAAAGATAAAACGGATGTGGATGGGATATCGGGCGCTACTCCACCCTGGGGCAATCCTGATCAGGGATGGGGCAAGGGACAACGGCCGGCCATTACCATGACGCATCAGGCAGCCCGGGTTTATTGCCGGTGGTTGTCGAAGGTGACCGGTAAAAAATACAGGCTACCTACCGAAGCAGAATGGGAATATGCCTGCCGGGCCGGCTCGGAAAATGATTTCTTTTGGGGAAGCAGGGAAACAACCGGTGATTTTACCAGGGAGCTTAACCGATTTGTGTGCTATAATGGGAATACAAAGGGTATGACCGTGCTGCCTGAGGAGGTGGCGCCCAACCCGTTTGGACTAATAAATATGTCGGGTAATGTGAAGGAGTTTTGTCTTGATAATTACGATCCCCTGGGATACCGGAATCAAACCGGTGTTTTGGAAGATCCTGTCTTTATAAATAATAGTATGGAGCATGTTATCAGGGGTGGTTCCTTTCGATCTGGTGTGGATGCTTTGCGTGCTCCTTCGCGGGAAAAAACACAGCATGATAATTGGCTCAAAACCGATCCGCAGATTCCCAAGAGTGTGTGGTGGTATTCCGATTGTCACGATGTGGGCTTTCGGGTAGTGTGTGAAATGCCTCCGGAACTCAAAGAACAGCGGTGATCTGGCTTGTTCAGGTTAGAAGCTTATAATTGAGATGATAGTCTCTAGGTCTATTATCTAAAATTATTAGTGTCTAAATAATTAATGGTTAAGGTGAATAAAGTTAATAGTTACAGTGGATTAATGATGTTTTTGGATTATGGGGGATTGATTGAACATTCCGCCTTCAAGAAATAGCGTAAAGAAATTTAATGGATTGAAGCGATAAGAAAGAAAATCTGTTTGAAGCGGAGCGAGTTATTTTCTTTCCGCGAAAAGGAATTAAATTTTAGTTATTTATTGAGAGCGGCGGCGTTTTTTGTTTACTTTTTTTCGCTGTAGCAAAAAAGTAAAAGCCCGTGCGGCTTGAGCACATTGGTTAATGCTAATTTATATTGGACAATACTGATCTAAAATCTAACGATCTATTATTGTTATTAATGAATAGAAAATAATGCGTAATTATTCCAGAAGAGATTTTCTCGGTACCAGTGTCATGGCAAGTACAATCGGATTAGCCATGGTTTCATCCTTGATGAGTTGCAAAAAAAAGAAATCACTCCAATTGTTACCAATGCCGGATGATGCACCTGATGGGAAAAAACTCAGGGCCGGCCTGATAGGATGTGGCTCCCGGGGTACCGGTGCTGCCATCAATTATTTAGAAGCTGGTCCCAACCTGGAGTTGGTGGCTTTGGGTGATCTGTTTGACGACCGGTTGCAGCAGTGCCGGGAAAATCTGAAGAAACGGAAAGGGATAGAGATTGATTCAGAGAAATGTTTCACAGGTTTCGATGCTTATGAGAAAGTAATTGATGCGGGGGTAGACATTGTTTTGCTAGTGACACCGCCTGCTTTTCGGCCCCAACAATTTGAGGCAGCCATAAAAGCCGGCAAGCATGTTTTTATGGAGAAACCGGTGGCCGTGGATCCAGTGGGTGTCCGGTCTGTCCTGATCAATGCCCACCGGGCCGATGAGATGGGATTGTCTGTAATCACCGGCACCATCAAACGGCACCAGAAAGATTATGTGGAGACTTACCGGCGTGTTTATAAGGGGGAGATTGGCAACATCGTTTCGGGCAATGCCTACTACAACCAGGGGAAGTTATGGCATGTCAACCCCCGGGCCGAATGGACAGAGATGGAATGCATGGTCCGGGACTGGGTAAACTGGTGCTGGTTGTCGGGCGATCATATTGTGGAGCAACACGTGCATAACCTGGATTTGATGAACTGGTTTATTGGTCATCATCCGGTTAAGTCAACCGGTTTTGGTGGTCGCCACCGCCGGATCACGGGCGATCAGTTCGATTTCTTCAGCGTAGATTTTACTTACCCTGATGAGGTGCATGTGCATAGTATGTGTCGCCAGATAAACGGGTGCAGCAATAATGTGTCTGATCTTATCCGGGGTACGCGCGGCTATACCAATTGTGAAAATACCCTGTTTAATCCGGATGGTACGGTGAAATGGAAATATCCGCTCACACAGGAACAGGCCGACGACCGTTGGTGTTTCTTTTGGCGCGCTTACCGTCAGGAGCTGGTCGACTTGGTAACGGCTATCCGGACCAATCAGCCGGTGAATGAAGCATACAATATTGCCGAGTCAACCATGACCGGGATTATGGGGCGTATTTCCGCCTATACCGGCAAAACCGTTACCTGGGATGAGATGCTCAACAGTGATGTGCACCTGGGGCCTAAGCATTATGTCATGGGACCCGTGGATGTGGTGAAGGTAGTGCCTGTGCCGGGGCAGTAACGAAAAGTTATAGAGTGGTTTTTTTTAGGCTAATGCTGAAAAAAACATAGGTGCTTATCAGTAATGTTTGTGTTTTTTTGGCGAGCAGTTAATCATCTTGATACTCTGTACTTGATACTTTTCCCTTTTCTGTCTTGTCCAGGTTAGGAACCTAAAACTCAGATTATAGATAATAGTTGGAGATGGCCGTTGTCCATATTGACGACTGTATAACCGGATCCTACTTCTAGTTTTGACACCTCCAATACAAATCAACAGAATAACGCAAAAATCCAATTGACGAGCTGGACCGTGATGATCCGAAGCGCGTGAGCCCGTTAAATAAGCGGGCCGGCGTAGGCGCGACGCAGATGAATGCGGGAATTCCGGCCAGTGGGTTAGCAAAAATTCATCAAGGAGGCGGGCGGAAGCGTTTATTTGACTAGAGTTTTTTGGTTCCTTTTTGGGGCGATG
>RHGE01000085.1 GCA_004296775.1 Marinilabiliaceae bacterium JC017 | reverse complement strand
AAAACTCTAGTCAAATAAACGCTTCCGCCCGCCTCCTTGATGAATTTTTGCTAACCCACTGGCCGGAATTCCCGCATTCATCTGCGTCGCGCCTGCGCCGGCCCGCTTATTTGACGGGCTCACGCGCTTCGGATTATCACGGTCCAGCTCGTCGATTGGATTTTGGTGTTATACTGTTGATTTGTATTGGAGGTGTCAAAACTAGAGGTAGTATCCGGTTATATAGTCGTCAATATGGGCAACGGCCATCTCTGACTATTATCTAAAATCTAGCGATCTATTGTTATATAATCACTCCTAGTTATTGCGGGAAAATGTTAAATAATATTAAAAATCGACAATTATCCGGCTCTTTCTTTAGCCAGTCAAGTTTTTCAATACAAGACAATTTTAATTTTTTTGAGTAGTAATATGTCTGCCATTGATGAGCCATCCTTAGGTGTTAATTAAATCATTGAAAGAATATTATAATCTATTATAGGGTTTTGAGCATCCATTTGTCTCCTTGTTTTAGAGGTGGTTTGTATTATCATGAGAATACTTTGATTCATAAAATAAGAGGTGTTTATAAAGACATCGTTTTATGTGTTGTTGGTAAAAAAAAATGGCTTTTATTTTAATATGTGAGGCAATCAGTTATATTTGTTGTCCATTAAAATAAAAGGTTAAACTTCATTAGTAAGGGAGAGTATGAAAAATTTTTCTAACGTATTGAGCGGTATTTCACTTGTTGCTGTAGTAGTCTTGTTTGTAATGCATTTTGCCGGAAAGGGGGATGGTGAAGGAGCCGAAGGTAATCCAGCTAAATCAAAAGATGGTGAAATATTTCCATTGGCTTACATCAATACTGATTCGTTACTACTTAAATATGAGTATGCAAAAGTATTAAATGAGAAAATCCTTGGTAAGGAAGAACAATCCAGGGCCGATTTTAATGAAAAGGCCAAAGTATTCCAGCAGGATGCCATGGAATTTCAACGTAAGGTTCAAAATAATGGTTTTTTGAGTCTGGATCGTGCTAAAAAAGAAGAGGAACGATTGGGTAAAGCACAGCGTAAACTTCAGGAATTGGAAGCTCGTTTGTCAAGGGAGTTAATGGCTGAGCATGATAAGATTAATAAGGAATTGCGTGATACACTTATTTCTTATCTTGAAGGGTATGCCGAAACCAGGCCTTACAAAGTGATAATGAGTAATACTCTTGGAGATAATGTGTTATATAGCAAGCCAGGTGTGGATGTGACTAATGAGGTGGTTGGCGCTTTAAATGACAGGTTTAAAGATTCCCAGGAAAAATAATTAGTTAGAATCAACTATATTCAAGGCAGAAATCTGAAACGGTTTCTGCCTTTTTTTTGTTTGTTATGGATAAAGTATTCAATAAATATCTTAAACGACATGGTATCGAAGGCCTGGTTAGTGATTACTCTGCCGGGCATGTTGGTTTATCTGTTGTAATACCTGCTTATAGGGAAAAAGAAACGCTTTTAAGACTGCTGAAATCATTACAAGCGTGTGATAAGCCACAAGGTGGTGTGGAAGTATGGGTGGTGGTGAATTATTCTGAGAAGGATGATTTAGTTGTCAAGCAGGAGCAAGAGGCGTTATGGCAACAAACAGTTGATTTTGCCAGGGAAGGAGAGAACAGCTGGCTGAAAATTATTCCCCTGAAAGCATTTGATCTGAGAAGTCGTGATTTCGGAGCCGGAATGGCCAGAAAGATAGGGATGGACCAGGTGGCATATTATGCCTTTCAGGCGCATGATCCCAACCGGGTTATTGTCTCCCTGGATGCCGATTGCATGGTTGGGAGTAACTATTTTACCGAATTGGAAAGGTGGTTCGACAATAAAGCACATAAGGGTTGTACCATACGTTTTGAACATCCTGTGGAAGGAGATGATTTTTCTGAAAGTGTCTATGATGCCATAACGGAGTATGAGCTACATTTAAGATATTATTTGCAGGCATTGCGTGAAACAGGATTTCCTTACGCATATCATACCGTTGGTTCTTGTTTCGCTGTAAGAACAGAGCAATATGTGCGTGCCGGTGGAATGCCGCGAAAGCATGCCGGTGAAGATTTTTATCTGTTGCAAAAAGTAATACCCATGGGTGGTTTTGGAGAAGTGAATACTACCTGTGTGATCCCTTCTCCTCGTCCGTCAGACCGGGTTCCTTTTGGTACAGGCCCTGTTGTTCAGGAAGCGATAAATAACGGATGTGCCTATAAAACCTTTAATCCACAGGCTTTTATTGATCTGAAAGCTTTTTTCGATGGGTATGAAAAATTGTTTGGTATTTCCGAAGCGGATTATGATGCCTTTATTCTTTCCTTATCGGGAAGGGTCAGGAGTTTCCTGGTGAATTCCGGGTTTTGGGGTGAACTTGAAAATTTGAATAATAATTGTGCTTCTCAGAGTAGTTTTAATCGACGTTTTTTTAATGTTTTTAATGCTTTTAAGGTGGTGAAGTATCTGAATTACGTCCATCATCAATTCATTGAAAAAAGGGAGGTGTATGATGCCGCATTGGATTGGTTGGAACGAAAAGGAATAGATACGGCTGAATTGTTCGAAACAAAAGATATCCTGAAAGTGTACCGAGAGTTGGAAATTCAGGGGCTTCACCCATAGAATCACAAATTGTGGTTTATGTGGCGGGGAACAAAAGATATTTGCCGTCAATCATGAGAAGCAACCCCGGTAATGTATAAAACCTCCAAGGTATTGTCAGATACTAATCAGACATTGTAAGATGCGAAAAATGCATTGTCACATGCAAACAATACGATGTAAGAAGTGAAAAATGCATTGTCACATGCAATCAAGCCATTGTAAGAAGTGAAAAATACATTGTCAGGTGCAATCCAGGCAATGTAAGGTGTATCCCGGATATTGCATGAAGCGTTCTGGGGAACAAAATTCCCATGGCGGGCGTTTGTTCTTAAAGGTTATTGCAGGGGTGTTTAAAAGATGGCTTTAAGCGTTTAGTGAAGGCGTCTGAAACTGGCATAAAAGTCAAGCATGGCCGCAATAAGAATACCAATGATCCAGTAGCTTTTATGCATGAAAATAGCAGCCGCTGCGGCGCCCATGAATAAGGAGCTTACAAATAGGATCATAAAGATTCGTCTGTTTTCAGGTTTACCAACAATCAGGTTATAGGCTCTGATGCCTATTATTGGGATCGTTCCTGCAGCAAAAACATAAAAAGCACTTTCTAATTCGGCCAGATACATTACGATTCCTACTAAAAGAATAGCCATGCCGGCATAATAAAGACCACTTAAAAACTTGTATACATTCATGGATGTAATTATTCTGAAAATGATGGTTGGTAATTGTGGTTAAAAAACGACGCGAAGATATTATTCTTCTACCACAACGAAAATAACTTCGTCTTTCTTTTTCATCAAATACTCTTCCCGGGCAAATTTTTCAAGGTTTTTGGGGTCGCTTTGTAATTCCTCCATCTTGCGTTTGTTCTGTTCTATCTCTTCCAGGTAGTGGTGTTTTTGTTTTTCCAGTTTATCAATGCGGGAAGATAATTTATAGCGCTCGATGAGGTTGTTTTGATCAAAAATACCTAACCACGTAACAAAAAAGAGTAAGGCAATGAAATATTTATTTTTAATGACGGGCGAAATAATATGCCAGAATTTTGACCATTTCATATGAATGAATTTAGACAATAGACTCAAAGATGAGAGATAATAGACTGTGAATGCAGATGCAAATTAACTATTTTCTTGTGTGTAAATCGAATTTGCATGTTATACTATCTGAAAATTTAACGATCGTATCTTATCAATGATGTTTGGCAAAATATTGCAATGCCGGTCATGCAAAAATCCTGATACTTGATACTCATATCTGAATACCGCTGGCTTAGCGGTATTTTAATCAGATGGGGGTAAAGATACTATGATTTTTCAGAAGAAGCCTGAATCAAAAGCTTCATCGAAGGATGTTACCTCAGGTTGATTGTTGTTCGAGATTGACAATGATAAGAGTTATCTGTTTCAATATATTTCCATTTATTTCTAGGTGTTTCCATTTGTTTCCATGTATCTCTATGTGTTTGCATCAGTTTCAATATATCTCCATTTATTTCTAAGTGTTTCCATCTGGTTTCCATATATCTCCCTTTATTTCTTTCCATCTATTTCGCGTCTCTAACTTCTGACCTCTATCCTCGCTATATATTTCCATCCAATTCGAAAAACATGTTGGTAAAAATTGCTGCCTAAGCGCCTAACCTGAACAAGCCAGAAAAGTACTTAGATTTAAATAGTAAGAATTGAGCATTAACCTCATTCGATTTTATACTACCTTACTTCCGCAAATAGCTTGAAAGAAAAAAAGTTAATTAATTGAAAGACAAGATCTGCAAAGATTTGCAGGTTTCAGAAATTTTCACCCATTTAGGTGAATGATAAAAAAGTTAGCATCGAAAGTAACGCCTTTTGGCGGGATTCATCTACTGCACAATCAATTAAAAGCACATGGTGCAATTCAATTTATTGATAATGATCTCGGAGAGCGTACTAAGTTTTTTGGATATAATTATTCAGACATTTTACTGACCAGAATTTACACCTCATTTTGTGGAGGTAATGCCACCGAAGACGTAAATTATGTCAGGGAAAATACACTAAACACCTTGAAGGATATAACTATACCATCTGCTGATACCATTCTCAGGGGAGATATGGAGCTTTCTGTACCCTGTGAATTTATCGAAACCGATTCCGGTAAAGAGAACAAGGTAAACATCAATCCAAAGATGAATGAGTTCTTGATACGTTCTGCCATAAAATTCAATCAGCTAGATACTAATGATACAGAACTGATTTATGACTTTGATCATCAGTTTATCCCCGCAGAAAAATTCGACGCCGAATATAGCTACAAAAATAAAAAAGGGTATTTCCCGGGAGTGGCAACTATATCAAACATTCCAGTGTACATTGAAGGGCGAAATGGAAACTGCAATGTTAAAACTGCACAATTGGCAACCCATAAAAGAGCTTTAGCAGCACTGGCAAAGCAGGGGGTGAAGCCAAAATATGCTCGAATGGATTGCGGTTCTTATATAAAAGAGGTGACTGATTATTTTCACAACGAAGACATTCTTTTCTCTATCAGAGCAAGCAACTCCGAAGCTCTTTTAACGCGGGCTGTCGATGCTGAAAATTGGCAATGCTGCACTATTAACTTCAAAGATATGGAGGTTGCCAGCTTTTCATATCAATTCGGTAAACACGAGCACCGGATCATTGCTTACCGGGTTCCAAACAAAACTGGTCAATTATCAGCCTTTACTAATGATGCAAAAAATTACCTGTTCATTATTACTAACAACTGGGAGGCATCAGAGATAGAGGTTATTAAATTCTACAACAAACGAGGTGACAGTGAGCGGGTTTTCGATATCCAGAACAATGATTTTAACTGGAATTCAATGCCACATAGTTTCCTTGAAGAAAATACGGTATACCTTATTATTATGGCAGTTGCTCATATAATATACAAATGGCTATTAGCTATTTTTTCAGAAGTTGTAGAAGGTTTAACCAAAACAACAAGACTTAAGAGATTTATATTCAGACTTGTTAATACGGTAGCATAATTTACATGTAGTGGCAGGCAACAAATCGTTCATTTAGCAACAAAAAATGAAGCTTTGATTAAACTAGCAAACGCAACTTAGAAAATAGACTTTTTAGCATTCAGGCTTCCCCACAACAGCCTTTGAAAATAAAGTGGGTAAGGGAAGGTGTAGGAAAAACTCAAAGTATTTGAGTTTTTATTAAACATAAACGAGCAAATGCGTGGGTATGCGTGAAATTCGTCGTTAAAAAAAACACTTGCGTATTTTAGGTACTATTTAATGTTTTTTTTTATCGGGACTTCGTCCCAAACCCTACTTCATTTTTGGCATTGCCCCAAAAACGAAGCAAAAAATGCTAGTCAAATAAAAGCTTCCGCCCACCTCCTCGATGAATTTTTTCCAACCCACAGGCCAGAATTCCCGCATTCATTTTCGTCGCGCTCACGCCGGCCCGCTTATTTGACGGGCTCCCCTCGCTTCCCATCATCTTGGCCAATATCATATAATTAGTGTGGCGCCATAATCGAATTGAGGTTATTAATTAGTAAAAAATTAGAGTATCGAGACGTTTAAAAATATTTTGCCAAAAAGAACACGAATATTTCGGACAAGACATCTAATAATTTGTTCTGATGCCGTTGCTTCTTTTAGTGCATAAAAAAACCCGGTGTGAACCGGGTTGTATATGAAACAGAGTAACGCTCTAGTCTTCTTGCAGGAATGGATACCTGAAATCTGTTGCTGGGACAAAGCATTCTTTGATGGTGCGTGGGCTTACCCAGCGCATCAGGTTGATGGCAGAACCAGCTTTGTCATTTGTTCCTGAGCCGCGTGATCCGCCGAATGGTTGCTGACCTACAACGGCACCGGTTGGCTTATCGTTGATATAGAAGTTACCAGCTGTGTTTACCAAGCGTTTGGTAGCCTGCTCAATGATGTAACGATCTTGTGAGAAGATGGCTCCTGTTAAAGCATACATAGAAGTTTTGTCCAGAATATCCATGGTCTCCTCAAACTTGCTGTCTTCGTACACATAAATAGTCAATACCGGACCAAACAACTCTTCTTCCATGGTGCGGTAATTTGGATTGGTAGTCAGAATAACGGTTGGTTCAATGAAATAACCGGCCGACATATCGTAACCTCCACCCATTATTACTTCAGCTTCCGCATGTTCTTTTGCTTCGTCAATAGCACCGGCTAGTTTGTCGAATGAGGCCTGATCAATTACCGCATTGATGAAGTTGGTGAAATCCTCAGCTGGCCCCATCTTCATCTCTTTTAAATCTTTTTCCATGTAGCCACGGATCTCTTCCCAACGGCTAGCAGGCAAATAGGCACGAGAGGCAGCCGAACACTTTTGTCCCTGGAATTCGAAGGCACCACGGGTAAGGGCAGTTGCTACAGCTTTGGCATCACATGATTTGTGTGCCATCACGTAGTCTTTTCCACCTGTTTCTCCTACGATACGCGGGTAGGTCTTATATTTATGAATGTTGCTTCCGATGTTGTTCCAGATATTCTGAAATACTTCAGTTGATCCGGTGAAGTGAAAGCCTGCAAAGTCAGGATGAGAGAAGACTACTTTCGCAGCAACCGGGCCTGATACATAAACAAGGTTAATAACCCCGTCAGGTACGCCTGCCTCTTTAAATACATCCATGAGTACTTTAGCTGAATACACTGCAGTTTTAGCAGGTTTCCATACTACAACATTACCCATTAGCGCTGGTGCTGAAGGTAGGTTACCGGCAATAGAAGTAAAGTTAAAAGGAGTCAATGCGAATACGAAACCTTCCAATGGACGATATTCTACACGGTCCCAGATGCCATTTGCAGAAGCAGGTTGATCCTTGTAAATATCCGTCATGTATTGTACGTTGAAACGGAAGAAGTCAGCCAGTTCACAAGCCGAATCAATTTCAGCCTGGAAGGGGTTCTTGGATTGTCCCAACATGGTAGCGGCATTAATTTTCTGACGGTAAGGACCGGCAATCAAATCAGCGGCTTTCAGGAAGATGGCGGCACGGTGTTCCCAGCTTAGGTTGGCCCATTTATCACGGGCACTCAATGCGGCATCAATGGCTTTATGAACATGTGTTTCGTCTCCTTGATGATAATGCCCCAATGTGTGTTTGATATCGTGAGGCGGAGCCATCCGAATGGTATTGCCTGTTCTGATTTCTTCACCTGCGATGTACATTGGAATGTCCATTTCCACGGAGCGAAATTCTTCCAATTGTTTTTTTAGCTCCGCTCTTTCTTTGGTACCGGGAGCATAACTTAAGATGGGTTCATTTTTTGCGGGGGGTACATTAAAAAATCCTTTTGGCATAATTTTATAAATTTTTTAGGGTTCAAAAATTACCTAACATGCCTGAGGGATCGGAATTGCGATTGTCCTTGGTGATTATCCCTCAGAATAAAGCAAATCTAAAAAATTCCACAACGGATAATTATGAATAATGTCAGGGTTTTTTCTTGCACAATATGAAATAAATCAGGGTGTTAAGTTTGTGTAAAACGGGTGTATTATTGTGATATATTGTATTTCAGCGAATTGGCGGTAGTAACACCTATCAGTCGGTCATAGTAATCGCCAAAGCCGGAATAGTATACTAATATGAGATAATCATTTTCTGTTTGTCCAAAACTGCCTTCTATGCGCTGTAATTTACCTTTTTTTGTGTTCAATGATTTAAATAATAGTTGGTAGTTATAGAATCCTTGTTTCAGCAATAATGTTTTTTCATATGACATGTTTTGTGGGTTGTATGTCATTTGTGTCTTTTCATTGAGTTGCCAGTTAGTGATGGCTCCATTTATATAGACCGCACCATCGAGGAAGGGCTGCTTGACCGGGAGGGAGAAATGAACAAATACGTAGTCGGCTTCAATTTCATGGTCCCGTTTTTCGCGGGTTTCAATATAGTAGCGACCGTTGAAGTCTTCTTTGTAGAAGTAGGATTTGTCATTTCTGTGTTGATCCGGAAATAATGCAAAGTGGTAGTGAGGTGGGTGGAATTCAATGTTTTCGACATATTCCGGCGCAAACCGGGTACTGCGAATGTCCAGCCAACGGAATTCGTTGCCTCCTTCGAAAAGATTTTCCCTGTTATAATCATATACTAATTCACCAGGTCTGATAAATAAAGGCTTTAGGTCCGTAATCTGATTATCGATTCGTCCATTTTGTTGTACCACTACTTTTATCTCTTCAATGGGATTGGTAATGGTGAAATTTGGGTGATGAATCGTGAAATCAACTTCCTGCATGGCTTTTCGAAGCGAAGAATTAACTGAGTATTTAATTTGGGGGACAATATTAACAAGCGGTTCGTAAACCATAAAGGGGCGTGTTAATACCGGATTGTCACGGTCGTTGTCTTCATATACCTTGATAATATAATTACCAGACAGGAGAAGTTGCATGTTATCGTTGGGAAAAAAAAGGTTGTAATGGGTGTAATCAAAAGTGGTGTTGAACGAGAACTGGTAATCATCCAGCGGATTGGAGGTGAAACCACTCATGAAATCGGTTTCCATTAAATCAGATTCTTCCCATGAAGCATTACAATGGGTCACTGTGTAATAGTAATTTCTGCTTTCAGTACTGAAGTCATCAAAGCTTAACTGTAGCTGCTCTTTGGCGCGTATGTTAATAATGGGATAGGATAAGGGCCAATCTTTCTTATGTAATTGGACTGTTTTTATATAGGCCTGTTGATAACTGCCTGGCGCTTCCTTACTGTAGGTTTGAAAAGGGATTATCAGAAAAATGATTAAGAAGGAAAACAGGTGTTTAAATGGGATTTTCATAGTTAATTATATATCGTGCGAAGATTTATGATCGTTTTTTATTTTGCTATGATATTCATCATTGACTGGCTTGGTATAGGGACTGAAAATATATTGAAAACTTATAAATTTCTGTATTTTTGCACAAAAAAATATAAAACCGTTTTTCAAACATGTCAGAGGTTATAAAAATAAAAAGAGGTCTTGATATTCGGCAACAAGGAAAGGCCGATACGGTATTCGGTCAGGCCGAACTGCCAGAACTCTTTGCCATTAAGCCCACCAACTTTCATGGCTTGGTGCCTAAATTGGCGGCAAAAGTAGGAGACAAGGTAAAGGCCGGTACGGTTTTGTTTTACGACAAGTATCGTCCTGAGATTAAGTTTGTATCACCGGTAAGTGGCGAGTTGAAAGCTGTGAACAGAGGTGAGCGTCGTCGTATCCTGGAGGTGGTTGTTCAGTCTGATAAGCAGGATCTCCATGAGGAGTTTGGTGCTGCAGATGTTAATAAAGCTTCGCGGGAAGAAATCATTGAGAAGATGCTTGCAGCTGGTGTGTGGCCTTTTATTCGTCAGCGTCCGTATGATGTGATTGCGAATCCTGCTGATACACCTAAAGCTTTTTTCATTTCAGGTTTTGATTCAGCTCCGCTGGCGCCTGATTATGATTTTATCTTATCTGGTCAGGAGAAGTATTTTCAGGCTGGTATTGATGTGCTGCGTAAGCTAAGTGGTGACAATGTTCACGTTGGCATTAACGATGAGGCTGCATCAAAAGTTTTCAACAGTACTAAAGGCATTACCCTTCACCGTTTCCAGGGACCACACCCTGCCGGAAATGTGGGGATTCAAATTCATCATGTGTCGCCTCTCAATAAAGGTGAGGTTGTATGGGTAACACAGCCACAGGAAGTGTTAGTTATCGGAAAACTTTTTGCAGAAGGTATCCATGATGCTTCTCGTATTGTAGTATTGGCAGGTTCGGAAGTTGAAAAGCCTGCGTACTACCGTACCAAGTTAGGAGCTTCCATTTCTACTCTGATAAAGAATAATGTGAAAGGCGGTAAACTTCGTTATATATCAGGGAATGTGTTAACCGGAAAAGAAATTGAGAACGACGGTTATATTGGATCCTATGACTCCCAGGTAACTGTAATCCCGGAAGGTGATTATTACGAGTTTATGGGATGGGCATTGCCAGGATTGGGTAAATACAGTGTATCCCGTTCTTTCTTCTCATGGATGTGTTCGAAAAAAGAATACCAATTGGATAGTAACATGCACGGCGGTAAGCGTGCCATCGTTGTTTCCGGACAGTATGATAAAGTGCTTCCAATGGATATTTTACCTGAGTTTTTGTTTAAAGCCATTTTGGTGGAAGACATTGACAAAATGGAACAATTAGGTATCTACGAAGTGGCTGAAGAGGATGTCGCATTGTGTGAATTTGTTTGTACGTCAAAAATGAATCTGCAAGGCATCCTTCGTCAGGGAATTGACCTAATGATAAAAGAATTGGGCTAATCTCTTCGTGTGTTAGCAGGATTGATACAGAATTGAAAAATTTAAAATATAATAACATTGAAAGCGTTAAGGAAAATATTAGATAACATCAAACCCCATGTTGAGAAAGGTGGGAAGTTTGAAAAGCTGCATTCTACATTTGATGCGTTTGAAACGCTCTTCTTTGTACCCAATACGACAAACAAAGGTGGAGTGCATGTGAGAGATGCCATGGATATGAAACGAACCATGGCAGTTGTAGTGCTGGCATTGGTGCCGGCTCTTTTATTTGGTATGTGGAATACCGGGTATCAGCACTTTTTGTCATTGGGACAAGAAGCTGGTTTTTGGGAAACCTTCTTTCATGGTTTTATAAAGGTGTTCCCAATGATTGTTGTTTCCTATGTAACCGGATTGGGAATTGAATTTGGCTTTGCCCAAATGAGAGGCCATGAGGTGAATGAAGGCTTCCTGGTTTCGGGAATGTTAATTCCTCTGGTTTTGCCAGTAGATATTCCATTGTGGATGGTGGTTGTGGCAACCGCGTTTGCTGTGGTGATTGGTAAAGAAGTATTCGGTGGAACAGGAATGAATATCTGGAACCCGGCATTGGTAACCCGTGCCTTTTTATTCTTTGCTTACCCTTCTAAAATGTCGGGTGATCTTATCTGGATTTCAGGTTTGACCAAAGGCGAAGGTGTTATTGATGGTTTTTCCGGTGCTACAGCCCTTGGTGCTGCGGTGAACGGTCACATTGGTAATTTCCCGTTATGGGACAGCTTTATTGGCATGATTCCCGGCTCAATTGGTGAAACATCCACGCTGGCCATCCTTATTGGTGCTATTATACTTATTTATACCGGTATCGGAAGCTGGAAAATTATGCTTTCTGTATTTGCAGGAGGATATTTGACAGCCCTTGGATTTAATGCTATTGGGTTGAATGCTTTGATGCAGGTGGATGCCATTCATCATTTATGTTTGGGTGGATTTGCTTTTGGTGCTGTATTTATGGCTACCGATCCTGTTTCTGGTGCCCGTACCGAAAAAGGAAAGTGGATTTATGGATTCCTGATTGGTTTCTTTGCTATCGTTATCAGGGTATTTAATCCGGCTTTTCCGGAAGGAGTTATGTTGGCCATCTTGTTGATGAATACATTTGCGCCATTAATTGACCATTTCGTAGTACAGGGAAATATTAATCGTCGATTAAAAAGAGTTAAAGTTAACGCTTAAGACCTATTAAAGATCAGAAACATGGATAGACAAGGAAATACCTACACGTTTTTATATGCATCCGTGATGGTAATTATGGTAGCTGCGGTCTTGGCTTTTGTATCTCAAAGTCTGAAGGATCTTCAGGACAAGAATGTTGAGGTGGCCAAAAAGATCGATATTCTTAAATCGGTTAATATTGAGAGTACAGCGGTTGATGCTAAAGATAAATTTAACAAGTACATTGGAGAGAATAGTTTCATTTTGAATATCAATGGTGAAAAGACTTCTGGTGTAGCTTTCGATGTAGATTTAGCTAAAGAGATAAAAAAGGAAGATAGTGACAGACAGTACCCGGTATATGAATGTACCCTCGATGGTGGTGCAAAGAAATATGTGATCCCGGTTCGTGGAAAAGGACTTTGGGGGCCAATCTGGGGTTATGTCTCATTGAATGAAGATAAGAACACCATTTTTGGTGCTACCTTCGATCATGCCAAAGAGACGCCTGGTCTGGGTGCTGAAATTAATAAAGAAGCTTTTCAGAAGCCTTTTGTCGGCAAGCAACTGTTTGATAATAGTGGCAAATTTATGTCGGTGAAAGTGTTGAAAAGTACCGATACTTCAGCTAACCTTCATGCGGTGGATGCCATCTCAGGTGGTACCATCACCAGTAAAGGTCTGGAAGCAATGCTTGAAGACTGTTTGAGTGGTTATGAAAAGTTTTTAAAGAACTAAAATATAAAGGACGATGAGTAGCGAAAAAGAACCTTTGTTCTCTGCAAAAAATCTCAAGCTGATCACCACCCCTCTTGGCGCTCAAAACCCAATCACCAACCAGGTGCTGGGTATCTGTTCTGCCTTGGCTGTGACAGCTAAACTGGAGCCGGCAATTGTAATGTCCATTTCGGTGATGTTTGTGCTGGTTTTCTCGAATTTGATCATTTCTCTTATACGTAATACCATACCATCGCGTATTCGTATCATTGTACAATTGGTGATTGTGGCCGCATTGGTGATTTTAGTCGACCAGATTCTAAAAGCCTTTGCTTATGAGGTAAGCAAACAGCTTTCTGTATTTGTGGGTCTGATTATTACCAACTGTATTATCATGGGACGTTTGGAAGCCTTTGCTTTGGGTAATAAACCTTGGGCTTCGGTACTTGATGGAATTGGTAATGCGGCCGGATACGGTATGATCTTGGTAATTGTAGCCTTTTTCCGTGAGTTATTAGGAGCCGGAACATTAACGCTTCCAGGCCTGGGAACACTGCAAATTGTACCAGATTTCCTTTATGATTTGGGCTATGTCAACAATGGTTTGATGATTCTGCCTCCAATGGCATTGGTTACTGTTGGTATCATCATATGGGTTCAGCGTTCACGTAATAAAGACCTGATTGAATCGTAAGTTTAAACCTGAAAGAAGTAAAAAATGGAATTAGTAAATATATTCGTTAAGTCCATCTTCATTGATAACATGGTTTTTGCCTACTTCCTGGGAATGTGTTCCTACCTGGCGGTGTCAAAAACGGTGAAAACGTCATTTGGACTTGGTATTGCGGTGGTATTTGTATTGGCCATCACTGTACCGGTTGACTTTTTATTGAATAAATACGTCTTAAGTGAAGGCTCACTGGCATGGCTGGGAGAGGGATTTGCAGATATCGACCTTAGCTTCCTTAGCTTTATCATATTCATTGCTGTTATCGCATCTATGGTGCAGTTGGTGGAGATGATTGTGGAGAAATTTGCACCGACCCTGTACTCTTCCCTGGGTATTTTCTTGCCGCTTATTGCTGTTAACTGTGCCATCCTTGGTGGATCACTGTTCATGCAAGAGAGGGGTTACGAAACTTTGGGTGAAGCCACTGCATTTGGTATTGGTTCTGGTATTGGCTGGTTACTGGCTATCGTTGGTATTGCCGCTATCCGTGAGAAACTAAGGTACTCTAACGTGCCTGCACCTCTGCGTGGTTTAGGTATTACCTTTATCATTACCGGATTGATGGGGATTGCATTCATGAGTTTTATGGGTATTAAATTGTAAGACGAAAAAGAGAATAAACAATGGTTTTATTAGCAAGTCAAAGCATGGTAATAACAATCAGTGTGGTGGTGTTCCTAGTGGTTATGCTGGCACTGGTTTCAATATTGCTTTATGCTAAAAAGAAACTTACTCCATCGGGAGAAGTAACAATAAATATCAATGAGGGGGAGAAGGAACTGGTGGTTGAACCAGGTCAAACCTTGCTGTCCGCCCTTGGAAGTAATAAAATTTTCCTGCCTTCTGCTTGTGGTGGAGGTGGAACCTGTGGTATGTGTCGTTGCCAGGTAATTGAAGGTGCCGGCTCTATTCTACCTACTGAAACAGGCTTTTTTACTCGTAAGGAACAGATGAACGACTGGCGTTTAGCTTGCCAGGTGAAAGTGAAAGAAGACCTGAAGATGATTATTCCTAAAGAGATCATGGGGATCAAGAAATGGGAATGTGAAGTGGTGTCAAACGACAATAAGGCTACTTTCATTAAGGAGTTTGTGGTTAAGTTGCCCGAAGGGGAACACCTGGACTTCAAATCAGGTGGTTATATCCAGATTGATGTGCCTAAAATCGATGTCGATTTTAAAGATATCCAGGTTGATGAGAAATGGCGTGGTGATTGGGAGAAATTCGGTATGTTCGATCTTAAGATGAAGAATCCGGAGCCTACCTACCGTGCTTACTCTATGGCCAACCACCCGGCTGAAGGAAACATCGTGATGTTGAACATTCGTATTGCGACCCCTCCATTTGATCGGGTAGCAGGTGGATTTATGAAAGTGAATCCAGGTATCTGTTCTTCTTTTGTCTTCTCGCGTAAGCCAGGTGATAAAGTGGTAGTGTCAGGTCCTTACGGAGAATTCTTTATTAAAGATACCGACCGTGAGATGATGTTTATTGGTGGTGGTGCCGGTATGGCGCCAATGCGATCACACATCTTCCACCTGTTCCAGACAGTTAAAACAGGACGTAAAGTGACCTTCTGGTATGGTGCCCGTTCTAAGAAAGAGATTTTCTACGAAGAACATTTCCGTGCCATTGAGAAGGATTTCCCTAACTTCAAGTTTACAATTGCCTTGTCGGAGCCGCATCCTGATGACAATTGGAAAGGTGATACCGGGTTTATTCACCAGGTGATCTACAATAATTACCTGAGTAAGCACGAAGAGCCGGAAGATATCGAATACTATTTGTGCGGACCTCCAATGATGAACTCGGCAGTAACCAAAATGCTGTACGATCTTGGAGTGCCTGATGAAATGGTTGCCTATGACGATTTCGGATCCTAAAACATATTTTAAAAAGCCCCTTTTTAGGGGCTTTTTTAGTTTTATATCATGAGTAACCTCCTACCTCCGTCGGTCCGTATGATTTTTTCATGGTCCGGTTCATTCCCCAAGCAGTCCGTATGATTTTTTCATGGTCCGGTTCATTCCCCAAGCGGTCCGTATGATTTTTTCATGGTCCGGTTCATTCCCCAAGCGGTCCGTATGATTTTTTCATGGTCCGGTTCATTCCCCAAGCGGTCCGTACGATTTTTCCATGGTCCGGTTCATTCCCCAAGCGATCCGGGTGATTTTTCTATGATTCGCTTCATTCCTTCAAGAGACCGTATGATTCTGGAATGATTTGATTTTATACGTTGAAGAAATATTCATTCCGGTGCATGATCAAAGATTTACTCATTAACTATGCCGTTTAGCGCTTCTTTTGTTAGGCTATCTACTTCGTGTGTTTAGCGAGGAACTTTTTTTTGCGCTGTCTTTTTTCATGCCATAAATAGCGAAGGTTTTTTACTTCTTTATTTTGAAAACCCCCCACTCTTTGTCACTTTTGCACAACGTACTTATCACGGTTGATAAGCGAATGAAACTATCATGATTAAGTTTTCAACATACAAGAGGATGATAGAATAGGGTGTCTATGTGTTTACCAGTCTTGTGTCTTGATACTTGTGTCTTAATACTTAAATCTTGATACTTACGTCTTAATACTAAATTTATTCAATAGACAAAGTGGTTCATGGGCTAAAAATGGAAGTAATGTAAGTTGGACTAATGTCTATTATCAAAAATCTAACGATCTATTATCAATAACGACAATGAAGAAAATACGTCAAACACTGTGCTGTTTAGTAATCGTCCTTTTACCCTTTAGTTGTACCCCGTCAAAAACGGTCTATGTCCGTAATGAAGGGATGATATTCGGAACCACCTATCATTTGATCTATCAAAGCAAAGAAGATCTGCATTCTCAAATAAAGTTAAAGTACAATGAGTTCGACCTGTCACTCTCCACTTATAATAAAGAATCGGTGATCAGTAAGGTGAATAAAAATGTGCCTGTTGAAGCAGATGCTTATTTTTTAAAGCTTTTCAATACGGCGCAAAAGATTTCAGCCCAAACCAATGGGGCTTTTGATATGACCGTTGCGGCTTTGGTTAACGCCTGGGGTTTTGGTTTTACCAATAAAGACAGTATTTCTGACCAGTTGATCGACAGCCTCCGGCAGTATATCGGCATGGATAAGGTATGGTTGGAAGGTAAGCAGGTGAGAAAAGCCAATGAAGCCGTTATGCTTGATGCCAGTGCCATTGCCAAAGGTTATGCGGTGGATGTGATTGCTGATTTTCTGGAAACGAAAGAAATTGACAATTACATGGTGGAAATTGGCGGTGAGATACGCATGAAAGGAAAGAATCATAAAGGGGTGGCCTGGCGTGTAGGTATTGACAAGCCCATTGATGATCCCAAGGTGTTGAAACGCGATTTGCAAGCCATTATTTCCATTGATAACGGTGCGTTGGCTACGAGTGGCAATTACCGCAATTTCTATTACGAAAACGGGCGTAAATATGCCCATACCATCGACCCTGCTACGGGCTATCCTGTTCAACATGAATTGTTGAGTGCTTCGGTTATTGCCAAAGATTGCATGACAGCTGATGCCTATGCTACGGCTTTTATGGTAATGGGGTTGGAAAAAAGTAAAGCCTTAGTGGAAAGTACGCCTGGTCTGGAAGCTTATTTTATAGCCAGTACCGGCGAGGAAGAATATGAAATTGTTTACACCAAAGGATTTGAAAAACTACTGAGTAATCAGTAGGGGTTGGATTCCTTTTTGTGATAGAACCCAGTTGTTGCATAACAGCTGGTTATTACTGCTTTTCTATAGCTCAATAGATCGTTAGATTTTAGATAATAGACTTTAGACTGATTTACATTACTCCCATTTTCAGACCATTAACAATTTCGTCTATTAGATAAATTGAAGTTGTTTTTCAATTACTTACAAAAGTTTAACGAACTATTGATAGCAAAAATGGGCGTTCAAACCTTATTTAAAAACGAAAAACCTCAAAGCATTAGCCTAACCTGGATAAGCCAGAAAAGTACCGGGATTTGCGGCATGATGATATTATTTAATCGTACACACCTCCTAATGTTTGTAAATCCACTATTCAACCCCCTAAGATTAGGGGGACTAAGGGGGTATGGTTGGTCATTTTATCCACTTTGTTTACCCCTTGTTTACCCCCTCTGTCTTGCAAGCAAGACATCTCCCCCTGCAAGCAGGTGGGAGAAAATGATGAATGCATAATCCTCAGTTTTGCATTTATTTATAACCGCTGTTTTCACTGTCTTAATACTAAATTTTAAGTGAATGCAAAAAAGCACCAGAGAAATAACAGGGTAATTAAGAGTAAACTATAATTTACTGTTGTTTTAACCGCGAATTATACGAATTAAACGAATTTTAAACCACTGCGTGGTTTTATGAGCTTTTCATCGAAAAGCAATTCGTATAATTCGATAAATTCGCGTTTGGCAAAAAGCTTGCAAAGCAAGCTTTATAGGCGTTAAACACATATGGGAAATGTCATTTAATTATTAATGTGAATCAAAGGTTGAACTAATTGGTGTTTTATGAAATCTAATAATTTTCAACGCTTGACATTACTAATCGTTATTAGGTTTTACACGGTTGAGAAAACATCAACGGTATCGGGAATGATCATCAGTTTAGCCGTTTTGCAGTCGGAAAAAGAGGATAAATAACGGTTAGTTCTTCCTGTTTTCGAACTCAAAAATGGTTGTTCACAATACAACTTTCTTCTATACTTTCTAATTCTAACCTCCAGCCTCTAATTCCATGTCCTCTTAGCAACAGGTTGTGTTGTTTTCGTAATCATTATCCAGGTCCAGGTGATTAATGTGGATTGCTTTTTTCCTTGCGAGTTTATCTTGTGTAGAAGCACAATGAATTCCCCGTTTTTTCATCTCTTTACTACTTCCTATATGAATGTTGGGAAATTTTCCTCCTTTTTTTAATAATATTCTAATGGAGAAAAGAATAAAAACAATAGCAATTAAAACAATTGTAAGTAATAGCACCTTCCAAATCATATCCGTCTTATTTTTGTGCAAAATTAGTGAAAATGTTAAGGCAATCTCTAAAAATACCTTTTGATCTCTCTTCATTCTAGCGATTATTGTGAATCGGGAGAAGCGGAATAAAGATATTGTTTAGGGTACCTTTATGGACTAAACATTCCGGATGGTTCGGCTGTTTGTTTCATGTTTTTTCAAATGCTTCTAAATAAAGAACCGTAGAATGGGAAAAAGGTTTGGGCCAGGCAGCTAATATTGTTTCTGTGTTATGCAGGAGCTGGTTTGTCTTCTGTAGTTATCCGATAACGGTCGTTAAATTTTTGGAAACAGACTTAGTTGAAGGTATATATGTTTAACGGATTTTTATTTTATTGGAAATGGATAAATTGCAGGAGCAAGCAGTCTCAATAATCATTTATTGTATCGACGAAAAATATAAAGCAAGAAACTGAATCAACTTTAAAATAGTAAATATGAACTCAACGGGGAGCGAATTAAGTTTTGACGAGTTTAAAATAGAAATTTTAATCGATTACCAAACAGGCTATATAAGCAGGCATATGAGTTTAATTGCCCGCAAGGAAGTGTTGGGTGGCAAGGCGAAATTTGGAATTTTTGGAGATGGAAAGGAAGTCGCTCAAATTGCCATGGCCAAACAATTCTGTGAGGGAGACTGGCGTTCGGGGTATTATCGCGATCAGACTTTTCTCCTGGCAGCTGGTATGACCACGCCCAAGGAATTTTTTGCCCAGCTTTATGGTGAAACACGTATCGAATTAAACCCCGATAATGGGGGGCGGTCATTCAATAATCATTTTGGTACCCGCCTGATTGACGAACAAGGTAACTGGAAGGACCTGGCACAGATGAAATGTACCGCTTCGGATATATCACCTACAGCCGGACAGATGCCCCGTCTGGTAGGTCTGGCTTTTGCCTCTAAGCTGTATCGGAATAATCCGGCACTGAAAGCAGTAAACCGGTTTAGTAATGGCGGGAATGAGGTAGCTTTTGGAACCATTGGGGATGCGTCTACCTCGGAGGGGCATTTCTTTGAAACACTTAATGCCGCCGGGGTTTTACAAATTCCTTTGGCCATGTCGGTGTGGGACGATGGGTACGGCATCTCAGTACCCAAGAAAGTACAAACCGTTAAGGAGAGCATCAGTAAGGCCCTCAGGGGCTTTGAGAAGGGGCCGCGCGATCACAGTGGTCTTGTTATTTTTAATGCCAAAGGATGGGATTATGCCGGTTTATGCCAGATGTATGAAGAAGGCATTAGAATGTGCCGGGAAGAACATGTGCCTGTGCTTTTTCACATCGAGGAGTTAACACAGCCCGTGGGACATTCCACTTCGGGATCGCATGAACGCTATAAATCTGCTGAACGATTGAAGTGGGAAGAGGAATATGATTGCCTGGTTCAGATGCGCCATTGGATCGTGGATAATCAGCTGGCAACAGAGGAGGAGCTGGATTCCCTGGAGGAAGAAGCCCATCAGATTGCCCGTACTGCCCAAAAGGAGGCCTATGCCGAATACCTGGATGCTTTTAAACAGGAGAGGGATGAGTTGTTGCGCATCGTTACCCGCAAAGATTGTGTGTGCAGCGACATTAAACAGGCGAAGATTGATGAGGTGGTGGCCGGTTTAAAATCCACACTAACCCTTAACCGGAAAGAGATTCTTAGTGCGGCACGGAAAATTCTCCGGCACTACTGTGCCGCTTGTGACAAATCTAATGGGCTTAAAGTGGAACTTAAGCGATGGGTGGCCGATTACATGAAAAAAGGCTGGGAGAACTACAGTGCTTATCTCTACAGTGAATCGGATATGTCGGCACTTAAAGTGGCCCCAGTGGCCCCGCAATACGATTCAGGGACGCCCATGGTGCCGGGGCGTGAAATTATTCGTGATAATTTCGATTACCAGTTTGAACACAATCCTTTGTTACTCACTTTTGGTGAAGATACCGGAAAGTTGGGGGGTGTAAATCAAACCCTGGAAGGTATGCAGGAGAAATATGGCGAGTGGCGTGTGCGTGATACGGGTATTCGCGAGACTTCCATCATTGGCAAAGGCATTGGGTTGGCATTGCGCGGACTGCGTCCCATCGCTGAAATCCAGTATTTCGATTACATGCTGTATGCCCTCCAAACCATGAGCGATGACCTGGCGACTACCCGTTATCGCACCAAGAACGGGCAAAAGGTGCCACTGATCGTACGTACCCGCGGACACCGGCTTGAAGGTATCTGGCATTCCGGCTCCCCCTTGAGCATGGTCATCAACTCCATACGTGGGGTGTATGTGTGTGTGCCCCGCGACATGACCCGTGCTGCCGGCTTTTATAATACCTTGTTGGAAGGAGATGATCCGGCCTTGGTGATTGAACCGCTTAACGGGTACCGCATCCGGGAAAAGCGTCCGGAGAATATGGGACAGTTTAAAATTCCTTTGGGGATACCGGAAATATTAGAAGAAGGAACGGATGTGACCCTGGTTACCTATGGTTCCTGTGTGCGAATAGCACAAGATGCCGTTAATCAGTTGAAAGAGGTTGGCATATCCGTAGAGCTCATTGATGTGCAGACCCTGTTGCCCTTCGATGTGAACCAGGTTATCCTGGAGTCGGTGAAAAAGACCAGCCGAGTAGTATTTTTTGATGAAGACGTACCCGGTGGGGCAACCGCCTTCATGATGCAGAAAGTGGTGGAAGAGCAGGGAGGCTTTTACCACCTCGATGCGGTACCGCGAACCGTCACCGCCAAAGAGCACCGGCCCGCCTATGGCACCGACGGTGATTATTTCAGCAATCCCAACGCCGAAGATGTTTACGAGGCCATTTATGCCCTCATGGGTGAATCCGATCCGCAAAAATATCCGCCTATCTACAACTAAAATAGATAATATAAAGCGCTCTATGAGAGAGAAATCTTCTGCAATAGCATTACCGCAGAAGATTTCTTTGTATTAATGGGTAACATCAGCTTGGGACAACGCCCGAAGTCAAAACACAGAGACGCAGAGACACAGAGAAATGATAACCAGATTGTATCACAGAGTTTTCTAGGCTTGACATCCTAACAAAAGATGAGATAACTCTAAATTGACGTTCCCAGTACCTTTGGTCTGACAAAGTTTTCCCCAGATCCCAAGCGATGCAGAGAGGGTTATTCTAAACATCTACTAAAAGGAGCCAAATATTCGTAAATCATTTTACTTTTCGCCCGGTCACTCCTTTCCCCTCCTAAAAGATTTAGGAGGGGTGATTTTCATTGAGTAAGCAATGAAAATCGGGGTGGTTTGATTGTAATATCAACCAGTGAGGGTTAAAAGAGTTATATAGTAGACACCGAGGCACAGAGTTTTTTTAGAAGAAAAGATAAACAATCACAATCACACCAAACCCAGAACTTAAAACCATTAAGGGACAACACCCGGGATTAAAACACAGAGGTACAAAGACACAGAGAAATGATAACGAAGTTGATTCATCCAGTGCCATCGGCACGGCAGTATGGTAGATATTAACAAGTGAACCAAACAAGTGCCGTAGGTACGACAGAAGTAAGTGATGTTTGCAATAACTTCTCCATAAAAACACAGAGACACCGAGGCACAGAGTTTTTTTAGAAGAGAAGATAAACAATCACAATCACACCAACCCCAGAACTTAAAACTATTAAGGGACAACGTCCCGGATTAAAACACAGAGGCACAAAGCCACAGAGAAATGATAACGAAATTATATCATCCAGTGCCATGGGCACGGCAGTATGGTAGATATTAACAAGTGAACCAAACAAGTGCCGTAGGTACGACAGAAGTAAGTGATGTTTGCAATAACYTCYCSATAAAAACACAGAGACACCGAGGCACAGAGTTTTTTTAGAAGAGAAGATAAACAATCACAATCACACCAACCCCAGAACTTAAAACTATTAAGGGACAACGCTCAGGATTAAAACACAGAGGCACAAAGCCACAGAGATATGATAACGAAGTCGTATCATTCAGTGCCATGGGCACGGCAGTATGGTAGACATTAACCAGTGAAGCAAACAAGTGCCGTAGGTACGACAGAAGTAAGTAATGTTTGCAATAACCTACAGATGAAAACACAGAGACACCGAGGCACAGAGTTTTTTAAAGGTCACGATAACACAAATCATCCTATGACGAGTCAGGCCATGATGTTGGGAAGCGGGGGGCCGGTCAAATAAGCGGGCCGGCGCAGGCGCGACGAAGATGAATGCGGGAATTCCGGCATGTGGGTTGGAAAAAATTCATCGAGGAGGTGGGTTGAAGCTTTTATTTG
>RHGE01000084.1 GCA_004296775.1 Marinilabiliaceae bacterium JC017 | reverse complement strand
AACCGCAAGAAATAGTGCTCATTGGTGACTTTTTTACGCTTGAAGTTTTTAATAAACAGGCTCCCCTTGCGGTGGTAAGTTTTATTATAGGCTTGTGTGTAGGAGCTGAAGAGGTTGGCAAATTGTTTGGACAGGTACTGCTCCATTGACTCTCCTGTTATCGTTTTAGGAGACTCATGACCAGAGGCCATCTTTTCATTAATAAGCGCATTCATATCTTGCTCCTCCCGGATGGTCACCAACAGGTGAAGGTGATTAGGCATAAGGCAATAGGCCAATGTTTTTGCTATGGGGTAAATGTGTTTTTTGTATTTATCGAGGAAGAAACGGTAGTTCCTATCTTCGGAAAATAAATTATCGTAGCCGTTAGCGTGTGTGTAAATATGGTAAGTGCAATTAGGTTGGAGTGGTTTCATGGTGGTTGAATTTTGAAGGTTATTGAATGGAAAGAAGGATCTTTAAGACCTTTTCCAAAGTTTGAAACTTTGGAAAAG
The DNA here is from genome assembly GCA_004296775.1 of Marinilabiliaceae bacterium JC017. GTDB lineage: Bacteria > Bacteroidota > Bacteroidia > Bacteroidales > Marinilabiliaceae > JC017. Next base: position 22,496 of record RHGE01000084.1, on the reverse strand, counting down.
ATCGAAAGGTTACCCCGTCGGCTTACGCTTTCACCACAATACCCAGTTTTTCCAGCAACTGGGGAGATTCGGTCAAAGCCAGTCGGGCAATTACTTCATAGTCGCTCACCCATTCGTGAAGTTCTTCCAGCTTGGCATCACGTTGCTGGGTGGCATTTTGAGCATCGCCTTGTTCTCGCATGATGACTTCGGCAAATTTCTCCACTCTCAGCACCTGTTCCAGCCCGGCCTGCATCTTTTCTTCAGTCATACCAAACCCGGCCATGGCGGCCATCCATGGTTCATTTTCCATCAGGTTATGGTAAAAGTTACGGGTTTGCTTAATCCACCCGCTCCAGGTGGTGGGCCTACGTCCAGTCAGTTGAAGAGTGGATTGGGCCCCGGTATCATTTTTTAAGGCCACCTTGCCAATCTCAACCATCTGCATGTAGGTAATATGAGCAGCCTCCTTCTCACGGTTGCGGTCGGCAAAGGCATGGTCTACATCACCATGTTCTTTCTCAAACGCCTGGCAAGAATCTTTGGCTGACTCCAACAAGACATTTCCTTCCTGCATCTTCTCAGCGGTATAGCCCATGGGTGCTACTTTTTCCTGGATAGCACCATCATTAATGGTGTTACTGATGCGAAGGTTGCACTGAAACAAAAATTCGGCTACTGTCATTTTTGTTTTATTCATTTTCTTAAAATTTTAGAGTAAATATTAAACGATAAAAGATTTGCCTGTGGCAAATACATAAAAACATGGGTAATCTGCCTGAAAACGGCAGCGAAGAGGATAAAACCTGTGCGAAAAGGTACTAAACGGTCGTCGCATACCATTTCGCGCCGGTTTGGAGCGTTTCGCAGTGGTTGGGTATCATTTCGCAGTGGTAAAGTAGTATTTCGCACCGGTTTGAAGCGTTTCGCACCGGTAAGGGGGCTTTTCGCACCGATTTGGAGCATTTCGCCCTGGTTTATAGCTCTTCGCTACGGAATGATCCCCTTTTGTCTTTAAACTAATGGAATCTTTCTTCGTTTCTTTGGAGATAATACCTTTTAAGGTTTTGAACTTTGGAAAAGATCTAAAAACAGGATTAAAGGGTTGATTTTAATTATTTAAACGCCCGACTTGTCCGGGAGGATCGTTATTTCATTATTCCTGGTATGGAAAACCACCCTTTCCAATGCTTTGAACTTTGGAAAGGTGGTAGGTTCGCAGACTATTGCAATCACTTAATTTCTCCTAGAGGAGATAGTGTAAAATCAATTCCTTCTATGAGCATATTAAACTTTAAAGGACTTAATAAAAGCTTCGGATATGGCGTTTCAAAATTGATGGAAGATTCGCCATTAGTTAATGATTTTGGAGCTTTCGTTTTATATTTTTTTTCATAATCTTCTTTCAGCTTTTCATCATTTCTGGCTTCTTGATGATATTTAAATGCAACTCTTCCATCCTTATTCATCTTAATCACTTTGTAAAGCCTTTTTATTAAATCTTCTTCAGATAATTCTTTGATTTCCTCAGGGGTATTTTTCCAAAACAAGACTATTGTCCCTGTTTTAATAATCGCCTTGAGGGGTAACTGAAGTTTGCCTTTTTGCTTCTCTTTTTCCACTAACCCTTCCTGCTTACCAATACCCTGCGGCCGAAGTGTCTTCTGCACTTCATCTCTAAAATGATTACCGGCGTCATAGTTGTTCACAATTTTAAAATCGCGCTTCACCTTTCCTTTGGCATCCTTTCCTTCGTAAATCGCCATCAGATAGTTACCATCATTGGCTACATGGTAATCCCTCTTATGTTCCTTAAGGGATTGATCACGTTGTTTTTTCAACGGAATAGGTTTGGTCACCGTAGGGGTAAAAACACGTACTTTTTTGATGGGAACGGGTGCCCCGTTTTTATTGGGCAGGCAATAAAGCTGCTTTATTTCTTGCTCAATGGTTTGCATCTCCCGGCGTATGGCCGGCTCATCGGCTTCTTCGGCCTTGGCCAGTTTCTTTTTCAGGGTCTCCCACTGTTTTTGCAACCCTTTTTCGTTTTTCCGTGCCTGCTGCAATATCTCACGCACCTTATCGTCCACTACATTTTTAATATCCGCATCACTCAACGAATCCAATGGCTTACGCACCACATATTTCACCACCTTCTCTTTTTCTCCTTTTTTCGTCTCCGTTTCCTGTTCAGTGGCACCGTAAAAGGTCTCTTTGTGCAGGCTACCCCTCACCGAGTCGCCGGTCTGGTAAATAGGCTGCCCCTGATCATTGAGTTGTATCTTACCCCGCTTGCGCAGTTTTTTCTTATTGGCTTTGGGGAGATTATCGGGCGTGTAGTGCGAGATAAACACCTCCTGTTCGATGGCCTTCACATCTTCGGTAAATGTGCGCCATGGTTTCTCACAAACGGGTTTCTTATCAATGTTCTGGTGATGCCACTCTTCCCAGTCGTGGTAAAACCGGGCCAGTTTATCGTATTGCGGCTTGGTCATGCAAGCAATGGTGATGGCATCGATGCAGTGATGGATGTGATTCACCCGCTGCTTTTTGTTGTATGCCTCCTGCAGCCCCCATATCTTCCTGAAATCGGCTACTGTATTACCCTTCACGGTATCCACGCGTTTAAACAGTGTTTTCAGGTAAAGACGGGCATATTTGGTAATGATACCGGTGTCGACCAACTGGCTGTTTTTAAAACCCGTCGGCACATCCTTCATGGTGAAACGCTGGTACTTCTCACGCTTGTAATCGCGTTCGATGGTTAATCGATGCCGTCGCTGAATGGCCTTGTCTTTGTCCTCTTTGGTAGCGGCTCCTTTGGCTTGTCTTACTGCACCGTTAATCTTTTTATTCAACTCCTCAACCTCTTTCTGCCAGGATTCTATGCGTTCACAGATGGCAGCGTGGTTACTCAACTCGAAGGGGATCTTATTACGTTTGGTAGCCCGGTTAAAGCGACTTTCACAAAGTGTTTTATTGGCCTGGGAATTATCGAACGAAAGACTTTGTGGGATGGTGTGCTCGATATCAAACAGGGGATTGGCCCCCAGGAAATCGTGTAACCCTATGGTTTGACCGGTATACAAACAAATGTGTTTTTGCTCTTCCCACAACTGGTATTTCAGTATCTCATCGTCGGTGGCCTCGCGGTGAATGCCGTTCTCCTCCAGATGGGTTTTAATGGCGGCAGCATAGGATTTTCGCAGGTTTTCCCGGTCGCGTTGCCAGCTTTGTAAAGCCTTGCGTTCATTGGCATTCATCAGGTCACGCGCCATTTCAATGTGAATGGCTGTGGAGGCATCAATCTTGCCGGCCTTAAGCAATTCGTTGATGACCTTACGCAACTGATGCAGGGCACGCATAGCCATGGGGTTACGCACCGATGCTACCATGGGACTGGCCAGGTAATAGTTACCGTCTTCGCCTTTTTTGGGTGGCTGGTACACATCAAGTGCCGAGGGGTGATAAAGGTGGTTGATGGTGCCATTCACCCCAAAGTTATCTGATAAAAACAAGGTAATGCGGTCGTCGATACGTTGCACTTTGGCATATTTCCCGCGGCCATAATCTTTCTCCATCTGTTGCTCAAACAACTCATAGGTTCTGTTTTCCAACCGTTGTTTTCTGTCCTCACTAAAGGCATTAAAGCGGTTCTCCCCAAAAAATGATTTTATCTGTTGCAACAGTTCTTTGCGATAGATCTCACTGGCTTCCGCACTCCAGGTGGCATCACTCTCCTTATTTCGTTTGATGGCCCCGTTAACAATGTCGGTGATATGCTTCTCTTCGTTTTGCGATTGAATGATACGCCCTATCTCCTGCCGGATGAGTGTTTTATTTTCATCATGAGCCCACACTTCGGCCGGAATAACCGCTTTCATATTGCCTAAAAAAACCGCATGCGAATAGATTAAGCCTTCACGCAGGTAAGGAAGAATTTTCTTGATGGCTTTCAGACTGAGGGAACCGTAATCCTGTTTCAGGTGAATGTTCACAAATTCTTTGGTTTGGTCGTCATCCAGCTCCAGCCGCTCCCTGGCAAAAGCCTGCAGCTTTTCGTCCGAATCATAGGTAAACAACACATGCCAAACGTCGTTGATGTCAATGGTTGATGATTGCCCGTCTTTTTCGCGGGTATAAGGCTTTTGGAAGGCGGCCCAGTGGTCACCAAAAAGGGATTTAAACCGCGCCGAAACAGGACACCCGCTCACGGTGGTTTTCATGCTGTAATTAAACAGCCAGTCTTCCGCATGCTTGTTGCCCTGTTTATAGTAACAGTATTGCTTTTTAGGAGCCAGCTGCTTAGCGATGTCTTCAAAATCGAAATGCTCTTTACTCTTTCTGAAAAACTGGGGTAAAATCTTTGCTTTCTCTTCCGGGGTTAAAAAACGCAGCTTCTCATCCTCGGGCAATTTGATTTTGATGTTGTTCACAAAACACCACATGCGAAACTCCTCAAAGAGAGGGTGCGAAACAGCACAACGTGTCTTATTGGGCTCAAACGGACATTTGCCTACCAACCCTTTTTGCGATTTTAACGGACGCTGGTAAAAGATGGCCTTTTTGAGCGCGGCTACCATTTCAGTGGGTAACTCCTGCAACTGACAGATGGTTGTAAACTCCGCCAGGTAATGGGCTTCACGGTGGGTATAATGATCCCGGATCTTTTCACCGCTCCTATATTGTTGGTAGAAATACTGCCCGAGGGTTTGATTTCCGATTGCTTCCGAAATCTCTTTGATGCCCTGCTTCACGGCGCCTTCACTCTCTTTGGTGCCCTCCAAGCGGTTACTCAAAAAGCCCCGGCGTTGCACCATGTGATAAAAAGCACGACCCAGCTTATAGCGATTTTCCCGGTTTGTCAAATCCAATTTCTGCTCTGCTGCCAGGGCGCGGTAGGCATAGGGGTTCTTATCGGTTGCCTCATCGGTCAGCCACCACTCTTTAAACAGTTTACTTGCCGGGTATATCTTTTTGTAGCGCCACTGGTTCAACATTTCAGGAATCAATGGCGGGCAATAATCATAGGTGGTAAGCACTGTTAATGTATTTATCTTTCTCAGTTTACGGCGGTATTTAATGCGCCTGGCACTGCGATAACCGGTACGCTCAGCAGCTTTGGAGCCCTCCACCCCTTTTTCAATTTTCACGCCTTCCTGAAAAATACGCACACCTTTATCCAGCAGCTGAAAATGTTGTTTATTTTCGGTCTCCACCACCGCCCAGCCAATGCTGTTGGTGCCTAAATCGAGTCCTAATATTCTATTGCTCATATTGGGTATTTTGTGCTAATCCCGCCAGTAAAGAGGCATCTTAAATGAGTGTCATGTTAAAAGCGAGAAGGTTTAAGAAAAATGAACTACTAAAATAAAAAAAATATTGAACAGGTATGAGGAATAAAATCTTTTTCTATCTTTGGTGTCAGAAAATAATATATTCTTTTTAGAGTCTTATCACAATAAGGCTAAATGCCGAAGGTTTAAACGCCTATACTCCTGCTTCTGGTGGGAGTTTCTTTTTTATGACACCATGTATTTTCCATAAGCCAGCTCCTTTTAAAAAGCCATGCTTAGTATTTTGATAATGGAACGAATTAACTCCACTATGCTTTCAAAATCATAATAAATTACCTCTACATTTAGTACCAGCCAGGGTAAAGACGACAAAGGGAGTTATAACGCAAAGTTCCGCAAAGAAAACACAAAGAGTCGCAGAGTTTTTTTATCCACAACCCAGAACCTTTAAACCAAACCCAAAGTCACACAATATTGCCAATTGACAACTTCTATATACCACAAGAAAGGGAGAGAATTTTTCCACCTACAGCTTCATCCGACTTCTTCATTCCGCACGGAATAGATTTTACGGTTTGTCAGGTCAACCGCCGAGAGGTGTCCCAACTCCGGGATATCGGTATAAACACAACCCGTATCCACATCAATAACCCGGGCATTGGAATCTATACACATCCGGAGGTATTCGAGCCCTTCGGCCCGGTGGCCATGAACAATGGTTTTGTCTTTTAACAACGGGTGCGTGTAGTAATAAAGGCGGCGCCATACCATGTGGTATTCATCTTTGAAAGGATCTGCTGCTTCGTCATTAAAGCCGGCATGCACAAACAGGAAGTTTTGGTAAGGATAATACAGCTTGAGGTTTCGAAAAAAACGAAGGTAATCAGCTGGCATTTGATCGGGATGGGTAATATTGAAACTATCCATTGTTTCGTACCCGCCGTTCATTAACCAATTGAATAAATAATAATCCTCCACCAAGCCCTTTAAAAACATATCCTCATGATTCCCCCGGAGCGCCACGATATCATATCCATCCCCCATCAGCCTCATGATGTAGTCAACCACCTCTTTGCTTTGTTGGCCCCTATCGATGTAATCGCCCAACAAAATCAACTTATCGGTTTTTGACAAACGAATTTCTTCTTCAACCATTATTCGGAATGGTTTGAAGCAGCCATGAATATCGCCTATTGCCAGGAGCCTTGGTTTCATCGGTTACCGCATCAAAGAATTATGAACTGATGACAAGTTGAGGTATCTGCGGAGGTGTGTCAAGGGAACGTCATTAAACAATCAGACCCGATAGGATTTTATTCTATAAAATCCTATCGGGTCTGCATCAAACATTGTTCTTCTATAGCCGGTCATACTTCCATTGATCCAGGGCAAATCCCCAGTTATCATTGACTTTTTGGATTGTTTCAGGCGCATACTCATACCGCGTTTTCACATGTTGTCTCTTCTTATCCACATAGTCCTTTATCTTCTCCGACGCTTTAGTAAAGTCAGAAAGGGACAGCTTTTCATAGATCTCCCTGGTCTTACCGAAAGCGTCCGCCTCATAATCTTCGAAGCGCACCTCGAAAAGGTTATCGGAGGGAATAAATACTTTATCCTGTTCGTATTTATGGTAGAGCCGCCTGTAAACTTCCAGGATATTCGCCTCTATCTCTTCATTACTGAAATCCTGGAATTTCAATGGTTGAATGGTCTTGGTAAAGAAGCTCCGGGTGGATTCAAATACCGTGTATGGATTCCGCATCAGGTAGATGAACTTGGCATTGGGAAACATTTTCACCAACTCTTTTACCCGGCCTGTGTGGGGCGGATTCTTGGATAAAAACTGCTTTCCACCGGTGTTATAGAGCGCCGTCTTGATCAAACGTGTAAACTCTCTCTTAAAAACAGCCAGCTCCTCCTTCGAAATATCATTAAACAACAGGTATTTCTCGCAGTATTCCAGGGTATCTTTCGGAAAAAACCAGAAGTTATAAAAACTATAAGGCATGATATTGCACAAAGCAAATTCCTCTTCCTGTGGCTGATCCACCATCAGTTCCATGTTATCAGTGGGCCGCTTATCGGGCATTATCTTATTCATAACCGACTTAAAAAAGGGTTGCCCCCATACCATGGCATTGGAAAAAACCGTTTGATACGTGGTGTTATAACCGAAATGCTGATCCTGGGCAAAAATATTGTGCACAAAGGTGGTACCACTGCGCCAATGCCCCAGGATAAAAACCGGATCTTCCTCGATGGGCAGGGCATCCACCCGCTTGAAATACTTCAAATCCTCAATGGGATGTGTCATACTCAACAGACCACAGAGTGACTTGGTTAAACGGTATTTGTTTTTATAATTAGCATCAATCTCCCGCCCTTTGGCGATCTGCTTAAAGTTACTCCACCTGCTTCCAAACAAGGTATTTACAGGTAATGAATTAAAATCGAATTTTGACATATTTTATTGTTTAGAGTTAGTTATTCGTTTATCTATTTCCGGGTACTGGCCTGTGATGGTAATGCCTAACCCAATAGATTGTTAGATTTTAGATGATAGACATTAGACTGTTTTACATTACTCTCATTTTATACCATTAACAACTTTGCCTATTGGATAAACACGAACATCACTGATAAGACACTATGTTTTTTCAGCATTAGTCTGAAAAAAGCCTCTTCGAGGGATGTTACCTCAAGCTGATTATTGTTCGAGATTGACAATGATAAGAGCTGTCTATTTCTATCTGTTTCCATATATTTCCTTTTATCTCCAGGTATTTCAATCTGTTTCCATGTATTTCCATTTGTTTCTACCTGTCTCCAGGTATTTCTATCCAATTTGAACAACATATTGATAAAAGTTACTTCCTAAGCACCTAATCATATACCAGCTCCACATTATCTACCCACAGTTTACTCTCGGGTGATCCCATATAATTACCGCCCTGGTAGCTGGCTGAAAAAATTACAATCAGGTGTGTAACGCCATCAGTTTTATTGCCCCACTCACTTTCCTCATACGACACAGCCTTTCCCTTTTCATTTTTGGCATAAAAAGGATCATCATGGGTAATAAGTCCCATGTATGGTTCATAATCACCGGTACTTGTTATATCGCCATACACAATGGATATTTCAAAGCCTTCGATCCACTGGTTGGTAGTTTCAGCAATGCGCAGCCAACCGGTTCCGATGCGCTTCACAGAGAAGTTACCGTTTTCGTCTTCCTGCCTGTTTTGTAGCAACACAATTACCTCTGCCATATCAGGCCCTTTCACATCTCTTACCCGGAAGCCACCAGTGGCCATTTTCCTTTTTTGTCCCACCACCGCTTTATAATCGAAACGCAGGGCCGAAGGGATTCCGGTAAATGCTATGCCCATATGGGTATTGTGCCGGGGGGTACCCGTCTCGGTGATGGGATCCACCATATCACCCAAATACATACTACCCGAGGCTATGGCTTTTACATTAACCACACCAAGTACCACCACCTTCTTCAGGTTGGTCTCCAGCCGGGCACAATACCCCTCTCCCCTGGGCTCCCGGTAAACAGATACATTACCTGCCGTCACGCCAACCCGGGCTTTCACATTGGAGGTGGACCAGGGCGTTAGCTCCGGAATAGGGGCATCCAGTTTTTGATATTCATCCCCGGCGGGCCCCGGCTCATAGTAATGGATGGTTTTTCCGCCAATCAGACCGGACTCTTTGAAAGTGCGCGACCACCAATGATCCATGTCGGCATAAAGAATTTGGCCGTCACCTTGCACAAAAGCGACACTTTCCTGTGCGTACAATTTGTTTTGAGATAAAAAAACTAAGAACAGGCCCGTTACTAACGGTATCACCATAAAGGTTTTTAATTGTTTGCAGTATTTCACCATATAACTTCTTCCTTTTTCGCTTAAACCTTTGGTTAAGTCTCTATTAAAAACACAACTCTTTACCTTCCTCCCTACTCTTAAACATTCCGTTACTAATCGTTTTAGATTTACAAATGCATTCACCGAATATGACGAGCGGATTCTTCCTTTTTTTAAACAATCTTAAATTACCGCATACAAATCAATAATTCCATTAATGCCTTGACTATTTTATGGGGCAATCATTCATCTTTCATAATCTTTAAAAGAAAACTCAATTCTGACGTTATCATCCATCTTCCTTTTTCAGTTGCTGTAGCTCCTTAATGCAAGAAGTCAGCCAAAACAGATTAAATAGCATTTAAATATCCTAAAAAGCGTTAATACAAACTTACGGCTTCTTCCCAAAGGCCTCTTCTCACTTCCGAACCACCCTCCACAAGAAACTAATTACTGCAATACCGCAACTTCTTATTATTGCCCAACAGCCAACTTATCCCTTTGATGATTATCAGAATTAACCACAACCAAGATCCATACTAACAACTGCTCCATCTGAAAAATTCACAGCTTTTACCCCCTTTCACTTTTTCCATACAGACCAAGCGCTTATTTTTGCTGAAAAATAAATTACCATGTCAAAGAAAAACAGGAAAAATCGCGACGGGGTAGTATTCTCTACCAATACAGACTATAATTACCAATACGACGACGACGAGGTTCAGGAAACCCTTCCTCCCCAACAGCAGGACTTACGGGTGATGCTCGACAAAAAACAACGGGCTGGTAAAGCCGTAACCCTGATTACCGGATTCATTGGAACGGATGATGACCTGAAAGAGCTGGGTAAAAAACTAAAATCGAAATGTGGCGTGGGTGGTACCGTAAAGAATGGCGAGATACTGATACAAGGCGATTTCAGGGATAAAATCATGGACCTGCTGAAAAACGATGGCTACAAGGCTAAAAAGGTTGGCGGATAAAACCGTCGCATTTCAGAGTTTCCATTCATTATTTCATCAGCTAAAATTTAGTATCAAGATTTAAATATCAAGACAAAGGACTGATGAATACAGAGATTTTTTAATCATCCTCTTGTATATTTAAAGCTAAATCATGATCGTTTCATATGTTTTACGATATTTTTAACTCACCGTATGGTGAAATAATCCTTGTGGGAGATGAAGCTGGCATTGCCCAATTGCTGATTGATAACGGTACCAAAGAGATTCACCTGGCTGAAGAATGGACCTTATCAAACAGCTTTTTTGCCAACGCCAGGCATCAGCTTGAAGAATACTTTGCAGGGAAAAGGAAAAACTTTCAATTGAAACTCAATCCCGGAGGCACTGATTTTCAACAGAAGGTTTGGCAGGAGCTCACCAACATCCCCTACGGAGAAAGCCGATGCTATAAGGATATTGCCATTGCCGTGGGTAATCCCAAAGCGGCACGCGCTATTGGGATGGCCAATAACAGAAATCCGATTCCCATCATCATCCCGTGCCACCGGGTTATCGGGGCTAACAAAAAGCTTGCGGGGTATGCCTACGGTCTTGAGGTAAAGCAACAACTTTTACAATTGGAGGCTTCTAATCATAACACTTAGACGTTAAGGACGCAAAAACTAATGAATCTAAACACGGAGGCGCTGAAACACGTAAATCCAGGGATGTAAAAACAAGAAGTTTGCCCTGGATTTAGCGTCATTTCAATGAAATTTGTGTGTTTCTCTTGGTAAAGAATCCCCTTTCTGGTTGTTTAAAGTCTTGATACGTGATACCCAAATCTGAATACTTTTCTGGCATGTACAGACTCGATGACTAATTGAATTACAACTTTTCCCCAAACCATAATCATACACCTGACCAGGTTGTACTGTTTAGTGCTTCAGGTAACCGGGGAATAGCTTCATTTTTATTACAGGCCTCACGATAGGTTTGAAAATAGTAATCAACGCCTTTTTCAATACAGTCCGACAACTTTTCAGGACCAAATGTTTGCTCAATATGATAAGCCATAAACATACCAGTGATGCATACATATTTACTCCAATAACTGCCATAGGTTCCCTTATTCAAGGCATGAATCCGCTCTTCTTCCGGTAATGAGTCATTAGCCATAATTGTATGGTTGCTGATTAATTGCTCAAAAGCACTCTTTTCCTTCTCACATAGCTGATCGGTTCCATAGGTTTGCAGCAAATACTCTTTTTCCGCTATATAATGGGCTATCCCTTCATTCATCATGAGATACTTCAACTCTTCAACAATACCTTCGGCCTCTTTTTTGCTCCAATGTTTTTGTACATATTCATAAAACAATACATGAAATAATTCATGTGCCATGACCTCTGTTAACGTTTTAATTTTCTGCTGACAGGTGTTACCATAATTGTCATTCACAATGGCCAGGTTAACAAGTACGCCAGGTGAACCTTCCTCACATAACACCACTTTCCCATCCTCCATCAGATATTGAAATTGCATGGCATCGCCCCATTTCCATCCGGTAAAACAGAGAAAAACCTTGTAATTCACGCTGCTATTAAAATGCTTTGGATAGAATGCTATAGACTTATGAAAAATACTCTCCGCCCAATCAATTGTCTGAAGGGAATCCTGCAATACTTTAATCTCAGACCGGTGCTCATAGGCATGTCTTAACCGGTATGGTTGCCCCGTCAAGCTATCCATGGGATTGAATTGACACAGGGCGTCATTAAAAGCAATGGCATCCTTTTCATGCACCTGATAAATCTGTTCCATGATTTGATTAGCCGGTAGATTAACAATTCCTTCCACCAACTGAGAAGGCTGATCCTTTTCAAACCAATCCAATAAAGATGATACGGCTTCATGTTCTACTGATAGCCTTATTTCCTGGGCATTTACATAACAAAGAGAGAACAACCCGACGAGTAATATTAACGATTTCAATTTCATAGAATAGGAATTAGATTATATAATAGATCATTAGAATTTAGATAATAGACAGAGATGGCCGTTGTCAATATTGACATCATGATAACATTGAAAACTTGTTGAATAATTAAAAACAAATAGGAATCACCATACCCCCTTTGGAAATAAATCAAATACCAGATGAACCAACCGCAGTGAGCTATTCCTTCTCCTGAAAGGCGAGGAAGACTGCAAACCTGATGTTTATGCTCATAATGATTAGTATCCTACCAGTGATATTGATGTATTTAGTGGTAAAATATTTTGGCGAGCAGTAAATCATCTTGATACTTTTTACCTTTCTGGCTTATCCAGGCTAAGGATTAAACACCAATTGCCCGTTTCTCAATTGTCTTCTCATCTATCATTTTAAAGAATCCATTAACCATTCATGGATAATACCTGCGCCACCTTTTCCAGTTCCACTTGTCGTTGAAAAGAGAAAGTCTTGAATTTTTGTTCGGCTTTCAGAAAGCTGGCTTCAGCATACCGGTAATGCCTGATTCCCTCTTCCCGTAATCCTTTATCGAGGCAAATTTCGCCGGCTAACATAAAGAAACGGCCACAGGCATCCAGGTAGTCGGCATTCTCCCCATCCATTGTCACATCAGGCTTTTCTGTGTCGTCCAGGGCCAGAAAATCATCATAATCCATCTTCAAAAGTTTCTCTGTTTTTTTGACAACCTCCAGATAAGCCTCTTCCAGATTACCGTTTTGTTTTAACCGCAACATACGGGCAATAAAGGTGATCAGATCCTGAATAATCCTTAGTATGTAATCTCGTTGTATCATGATAATAGATCGTTAAATTTTAGATAATAGACCTTAGACTGATTTATATCTGACTCATTGGTAACCTCATAACAACATGAGCAATGAAACAATCACAAATTGATTCTTAGATAATTACTAAAGTTTAACGAACCACTGTCATGATAAATCAGTATTTATACGCATTAAAAGTAATCAAATTGCCTATAATTTTGAACACAGAAATCATCTATTGTATAATCATAAAAGAACTACCATGTCACCAATATTTAATCACCTGCTGATACCATATATAATTGCCATGTTTTTAGCCATCAACATGGGTGGTAGCGGCACTGCCCCCGGCTTCTCCGTAGCCTATGGAGCCAACATCATAAAGAAAAGCCTGATTCCGGGCCTGTTTGGAATAATGGTATTCCTGGGCGCTATCCTGGCCGGAAAAAACACCGCCATTACCATTGGCAAAGGCCTCCTGCTGGCAGAATTACTTAATTACTCCCTGGTAAGCGTCATTCTTTTTTCGGTAAGTCTGTCGCTTCTGTTTGCCAACCTTTTGGGCATTCCCCAATCCACCAGCCAGGCTACTATCTTAGCCGTGACCGCTCCGGCCCTCTATCTGGGCAAGTTAAATACCTCAAAATTATTTTTCGAAATCATTCCTACCTGGTTCATTCTGCCCATACTCTCGTTTTTCATCTGCTATGGCATCGGACGATTCATCTATAAGCCCATCCGCAAACGCGGCTATTTCCTCTCCGGCACCATATCCAATCACCCCTCTTTGAAGGTATTAATCATCATCATGGCGTTGTACGTCTCGTTCTCCATTGGCGCCAACAACGTGGCAAACGCGGCTGGTCCCATTGCGTCAATGACCATGAATGAACTGGGAATCCACGCCAACGAATCCAATTTTATACTCATCATGATGCTTTCTACATTGATTGTCGCCCCCAACTTTGGCATTGGCAGTTCCTTCTTTGGGCACAAACTGGTAAAAAACACCGGTAAGGAGATCATCCTTTTCGGAAAAATTGAAGCCATCATCATCGCCTTTGTCACTGCCTCCCTCCTGCTGGTTGCTTCGGTAACCAAAGGAATACCAACCTCATTGGTACAACTAAATGTGGGAGCGATCCTTGGTATTGGTGTGGCAAAACTAGGTGCCAAAAATATTTTCAGGCGCACACAAGTGAATAATTTTTTTGTGGTTTGGCTAATAGCTCCTATCATTGCATTCAGCTTGGCCTATCTGCTCACTTATGCATTAGACCAGGCCGGATACCTGCAAGTATAGAATAGATGGATTTTGAAGAACAATTGATTGATCGCTGGAATTCTGCCGGATTTAACCAGATAGCAAAAGACAATTGCCACTCCGCAGAAGTAGTGGCGAAGCTTTTTAGTTTGACAACACATAAAAATCATAAAATAGCCTGGCGGTCGGCCTACCTGGTCGACCAGATACATGACCTGGCACCTGAGATGGTAACACCTTATCTGCCACGGATAGCAGAGGCATTACCCGCATTAACCAACCAAAGTGTGAAGCGGCATTTTGCCCGTATCCTGGTACAACATGACTTGAGTGAACTGGCCGATGGCCGCCTCCTGGATGCCTGTTTTACCTGGCTCACCCAACAAGACACGCCCATTGCCGTGAAAGCGCACTGCATGCAAATACTCTTCAACCTAACCAAGATCTATCCCGAATTAATCCCGGAATTGAAGATCGTACTGGAAGAGTTGATTCCGTATGGTAGCAAAGGGGAACAAAACAGGGCCAGAAAAATCCTTAAGCAGTTGGGATGAAAAAATTGAGTAGGTGGGAAACTGAAAAGATGAGAATTTGAAAAGGTGAGAATTTGAAAAATTGAGAAGGTGCGAAATTGAATGCTTTTTGACTCCTGGGAAAAACGGTGTTGGGCCCCTGATTTTGGAGGTTTCTTTTATCTTTTGGCCCCTCTTTGTTAATGCCTTTATTTTCAATCAACACCACTCTTCCTCCTTTAATCTTAAAATTTCTTTACTAGTCTTGCCCGGTTTCTTTACTACCAATGCTTCATTTCTTTACTAGAAACAATTGGTTTCTTTACTACAAACCGAAGGTTTCTTTACTAGAAATTTTTGAGGGCATAGAATAACGTGGTGAAAGAGGGATTTTGAGATGGAAAATTGGGAGTAGAATGGACATGATTTACTCCTTGAAATTGATCTTTCTAATAGGCATTGATTCACTAACCGTGTAATATTCTGACAGGATTAACAAGATTTACAGGATATAGATGAGATGATGTACTCCTCCCTGGTACAGGATATTTCCGCGAGGTCACTCATATTTCACACACTATTATAAGAACCCAAAAGTCTTAACGGTTAATTAATCGTTGGAAGTTAAACCCATGATAATAAAACCGGAAAGCCGAAAGAGACAAAGGGATTCCCATTGTAATGTAAAGGGTCGACAGATAGGCCGGTGGTATTATTCCTGATTTCCGGAGAAAGACTCCCATGGTTATCATCATTCCCATCATTAAATAACTCTTGATGTTGAAAAATGAGAACATACAAGGCGTTTCATTTTTCAAACCAAGAATCCGTCCTATGTGTTTTAATGATATTTTCGAAAACAGCAATATATAGAAGATGCTCCCTCCCACTATACTCATCACCATCCGTAACCATAAAAAATCATGTATTTCAGACACCAGCGAAATACCTTTAAATAAAAGCATGCCGCCGGCAAAGGTCCACACCAGTGCAGCCATAAAAAGTAAATAACGCTTAGGAATCCCCGGTTTAATTGATTGAATAAATTTCATTTCACTTCCTGCTTGTTATCAGGCGACGTTTCGGCACCTCAACTTAATCTGATACTGATATTTTATAATAAAAGTATAAGGTATCCTCCTCCCAGCTTGATATAGATTGCCTGCAAAAGTAGTTATAATCGATATACCTTCGTTATCTAACCTGTAATTCCGAATTAATGAAATTCGAAATCTCAATTAATAGATCCTTTAAATTCACATAATAGAATTGAGACTTATTTCAAGGAGCTCACTTGTGGGCCATAATCGTTTAGGCTTTAAAATAATTACAAAAGATTACCGAACAATTAAATCTACGAACAGGTAATATTAGACGGTACACTATATACCGCATCAATTACTTATCTTATCATACAATTACTACACCTCTTTCCTCTTCGCAACCATCCTTTAAGACAATAACATATAATTTAAATAAATTCATTTACACACCTACTTCAGAACCCAAAACCAATCATAAATCTATGGTACGAATCCGCCATCCAAGGGGCCTATCCCCCTCCATATCCGGTTTTCAAACACAAATCAATCTCTTCAATAAAACGACGTCTACCTCATTTCATAATAACTTCACAACCTATTTTACGCCTTTTGTCAAAATCCATCATTTTTGTTTGGATTACTAATTGAACTTAATTTTCTTGCGGCTCATTTTTGTAACCTGACGGCAAATGATTTTAAACAAAAAAATATCGTATACTAAAAAGATTATATCTATACTCCTATTATCTTTTCTATTTCCACTTTACATTTTTAGTCAAAATATCGATTGTAACAAAACAGATGTATTAATTAAGTTTCTCAACAAGAACCATTTTCTTCCCCGGGAAACAACCGCTGAATGGAAAAAATCTGTTACTACCGAATTTACACAAAGCCTGGATTCCAGAAGGCTCCTTTTTCTACAATCGGACATTGAAACTCTCACAAACATCTGCTCCTCTGATTCATTAACCGGATTAAATGATGCAGCCTGTAACTTCTTAACACCGCTAACAGCCCTGTATAAAGTACGGTTGGACACAGCCATCTCAATAATAAATAAAAACACAAGCGCTCCTTTTTCATTTAACAAAGAAGAAAAAATCACTTTTTTATCCAGCGATAGCACCCTGAAGTATGCCCAAACACCGGATGAATTGGAGAAACGGTGGAAGAAATATTTGAAATTCATAACCCTTGTACACCTTTTTTCTTCTGATTCAGCCACACAAACATCCATTGAAGAGGTGATGTCCCGCGAACCTGAAAAAAGAAAATTAGTGGCCGAACTGGAAATATGCCGAATACAAAGAATTTTAAACAATTCCGCAGGTTTTGAAAACTCCTTGAATCAACGCTTTTTCGATGCCATTGCCCGGTCCTTCGATCCTCATACCATGTATTTCCCTAACACCATAAAGCAATGGTTTGAAACATCCTTATCATCAGAAAACGCCTCTTATGGCCTATCGGTTACCAGTAACTCTTTGGGAGAAATAGAGGTCAATTCCCTTGCTCCCGGCGGGCCGGCCTGGAAGTCAAACCAAATAAATAAGGGAGATCTAATAAAAAAGATCATGTGGCCCGACAGCACAGAAACAGATCTGTCGTGTTCAAGAGCCTTTGATGTGGAACAACTCCTGAATGATCCGGCACATAATACTATATTGCTCACGATGGAGAAACGCAATGGCAACACCATCACCGTATCGCTCACCAAAGCCCTTATACAAATTGATGAAAATACCATTACCAGCTTTATTTTAGAGGGCGAACAAAAAATCGGCTACATCTACCTCCCTGGCTTTTATACAGATTACACCCACACTTATCCGCTTGGATGTGCCAATGATGTAGCCAGGGAAATAGTAAAACTGAAAAAAGAAAATATCAGCGGCTTAATTCTCGATCTCCGAAACAACGGGGGCGGCGCCATTTATGAAGCCCTAGGCCTTTTTGGTATATTTGTTAACGACGGCCCTTTTGCTATTAGCTACCATAAAGGAGATAAACCTCGTTTATTAAAAGACATGAACCGAGGCACCATATTCAACGGCCCCCTGGCATTAATGGTTAACAATGGGAGTGCATCGGCTTCTGAAATTCTCGCTGCCTCCCTGCAAGACTACAACAGAGCCATAATTGTAGGAGAAAAGACATTTGGTAAATCCACCGGTCAAATCATTCTACCACTTGATTCTGCTATTAATTCAACTAACACGAATTTATATAAAGATGAATCAGAACTGGGATTTGTAAAGGTAACAACCGGGAAATATTATCGCATTAATGGCCAAACAGCTCAACTCAAAGGTGTTATTCCTGACATTGAATTACCGGAAATACACACTGTCACCAATGAACGAGAAGCGGACTATCTACATGCACTTTCATCAGATTCTGTAAATAAAAAGGTGTATTTCACACCGCTACCAAAACTACCAATAACAGAGTTAAAGAAAAAAAGCCATACAAGAACCGGCCAACAACCCAATTTTACACAAATTATTGCGCTCAATGATTCATTAAAAAAGCAACAGACAACAGAAGAAATTCTCTTTCTTACTCCGGAAAATGTTCAGCAATTTATTTTAAAAAACGAAACCGAGAGTGAATCATTTGCCAATACAATGGAAAAACCAACCACCACTTATAAAGTGAACAACAACCAATTCAACCAACCTTTAATAACCCTGGACTCCATTAGAAACACTCTAAATCAACAATTATTAGAGAGTATTGGTAAAGACATTTACATTGAAGAAACCTACAACATCCTTACGGATATCATAGACATAAAACAATGAAAGACCTTAAATCAATACAATAGTTGATTCAAAGTCTTTCATCTAACCTTTTTAATTAATCTAATACAGATAAAACTAAATCCAATGAAAAAGACATCCTCTTTGGCATTCTTACTTTTAATGCTGTTTTCAACAGGTTTTTCCAATTCAATAAAGGCCAATGATTTCCCAAATGCCGGTGCTTACCTGGATTATATCTCAAATGAATACAAACTTTTGTCGCAAGATCTTTGGGATTATACCCGGGCAGCTTCACGAGGGAAAAGTGCCAGGAAAGTTGAAAAAAGGCGCAAAGAACTAATTACCACAACCACCCAGGCCAAGAATAGAATTAAACGAATGCCTGACTACGAAGGAGATACTTCATTGAGGGATACCATTGTATCATTCCTTGAAATAAGCAATATCCTATTGCGCGAAGATTACGCCAAAATCGTTGATCTGGAGGAAATAGCAGAACAATCATACGATTTAATGGAAGCTTATCTCACGGCACAGGAACAAGCCAGTGAAAAACAAAAGAAAGCAGGCGATATGGTCGACCAACAATATGATGCATTTGCCGCAGCACACAACATCACCCTTATTGAAACCGAGGATAAAATCTCCAAAAAGCTGGAACAATCGGGTAAAGTAATTAAATACCATAACGTCGTTTACCTCATCTTCTTTAAAAGCTTTAAACAGGAAGCCTATTTAATGGATGCACTTTCCAGTAACGACATCAATGCCATTGAACAAAACAGAAGTGCCCTTATCAGTGTTTCAGAAGAAGGACTGAAAAAAATCAAAGCCGTTAGTCCTTTTGAAAGTGACAACTCAATGATCCTGGCCACCAATTCCTTGTTAAAAGCTTACATTTCTGAAGCCAATAACGAGATCACCAAGATGACCGATTTCAACCTGGAGATGGAGAAATTTGAAAAAACAAAAGCGGCCTTTGATGCCATCAAACCATCCAAAAGAACCAAAAAGGATGTCAACAACTTCAACAACGCTGTCAATAACATAAACAACAAAGTGAAGGAGTACAACACCACACAAAAAGAGATGAATAAAAACCGAGAAGATCTCTTTGCCAACTGGCAAAAGGCCTCTGACAAATTTATGGACAGACACATTCCTTAACAGGCTGTTTAAAGACACCAAAACCCCGCATCTGGTATCAGATACGGGGTTTTTTATTTCCTGAAACCAATCTTCAGGTTCAAAAATTCACCTTCAACCCTTTATCCAACGCATTCATCCAACCATATACCCGCTCACCAAGGATGCGTTTTTGTATCTCCATTGATTGCCCCTCAAACTCCTGATACCTGGCCGTATGACCGGAATAATCAAAATCAAAACCTCTGGTTTTGATTTGACACATTACCAATGTGCATCCAACAACAAAAACCATTGATAGAATCTTCCCGGAATTATAAGAGATTAAATGTCCCAACAAAAGAAGGAAGCCATTGATTACAGTGACACCAGCAACAATCAGAAAGATATCGTAGTTGTTCCACCACCAGATATCTCCTGTGCCTCCCACATAGGATTTGAATGGCCAAAAGAAATTAACACCTCCCCAAACACAAGCAGGGGTGGGCATGTCTTCTAACAAATGAAAAACGTACCCTGCCACAAAACTAATCAAACAATGACGGCACATTTTCAGACACTTAAAAAGATTCATTTCTGAAAATAACTTAGACCTTAACAGGTATATCATCAGTCCGATAATCAAAGCAACAAGCAACCCTGCTAAAATAGAATGCATAAATCCATGGTGCGAATACCATAGTTTAGAAGAATAAATATCTTTACCCGGGGCCGTCAACCCAAATACCTTTCCGAAGGTTTTATCAAACCCCGACCAAAGACTAATGGCATCCAAGTCGGGTAATGCCCCTCCTATTCCACCCAATGCAACAATTCCGGTTTTCTTCCTGAAGCTTTTCCCTGAAAAACCGGCTACTACCATCCCGACTGAAACCCCTGTTAATGTGTGAGTCAATATATCCATTGTGCTATCCTGTAATAGATCGTTAGATTTTAGATCATTATTATCCTAAATAAATTGGTATTATCCCAATGCACTCAAACCGCACTCCCGATGCATCGGGGGTGCTTTTTTTGTTCACTCTTCGTTTAATTTCATTGGCATTCACGATTCACGATTTACGCTTCAATTCTGCAGCGAAAAAATAAAAAAAAACGCCACCGCTCACAATAATCAACACCTTCTGACTTTGTGAAAGGTAATCAACCATCTATATTATAAAAGCAAAAATCTTGACATCACCGCTGGTTTTTCTGACTTTGTTTATCTGCTGATATTCACCCACTCCATAGCATGGTTTTGAAAACAAAAACTCAACACATACAAAACATCCTCATACCCCTTACCACCTTTTGCCTGGCAATGGGTTTTCTGGAGGCCATTGTGGTAGTTTACCTTCGGGCCATTGCTTACCCTTTGGGCTTTACCTTTCCCCTATCACCCGTTCCTGATAAGATCATCCACACCGAAATTATTCGGGAAATATGCACGCTAATCATGCTAATTGGTATTGCCTGGCTGGCAGGTCATCACCTATGGACACGACTGGCTTACTTTATTTTCGCCTTTGCCATTTGGGATATAACCTATTACCTGGCACTAAAGCTTTTTCTCAACTGGCCACCAACCCTACATACCTGGGATGTATTGTTTTTAATCCCCATTGTATGGGCAGGGCCTGTTTTAGCACCCCTTATTTGCTCCGTTACCATGCTACTTCTTGCTTTCATCATCCTGAAAGGTACATTACTATCAGATTCATTTTCAATAAAAAAAACAGAACTAACCTGGCTTCTAACAGGAAGCCTCATCATTATCACATCATTTATTTGGGAGTATTTAATCCTGATAATCAATAACCAATCCGGAGCCGATATCCGAAATATCATTTATAACCACATCCCGGAAAACTTTGTCTGGCCACTTTTTGGTGTTGGATTTGGACTCGTTCTCTTTGCAATGGCATTAATTAGTAACCGCCTTTTTATTAGAAAATCGTGAAAAGAATTACGACCAGTTACCATTTTATTACTTAACTAACATATCCCATATGTGTTTAAAGCCTATAAAGCTTGCTTTGCAAGCATTTTGCAAACCGCGAATTTATCGAATTATACGAATTGCTTTCCGATGAAAAGCTCATAAAACCACACAGTGGTTAAAAATTCGTATAATTCGCGGTTAAAACAATAGTAAATGTAATTTACTCATAATCAATTAGTGTTTCTCTGGTGTTTTTTTTGCAGATACTTAAATTTTAGTGTTTTATAAGACAGGGGAAACTTCAATTACTTAATACAAATAACGTTCACAGATGATTTTTCAAATACTCGCTGATTTAACAATTATCATTCATGGCCTGTTTATTCTATTCATTCTGTTTGGTGCCCTTTTGGCATTCAGATGGAAACGGATTATCTGGTTTCACCTCCCGCTTGCCATATGGGGTGCCATGGTAGAATACTTTCACTGGATCTGCCCTCTCACACCATTGGAAAATCATTTCAGACGACTCAGCGGAGAAGCTGGTTATGAAGGCGACTTTATTGAACAATACCTCATCCCTGTCATCTATCCCGAAAACCTGACACCTCAGTTTCAAATAATCTTTGGCTCCATTGTTGTTGTCATCAACCTGATCATCTATAGCTCCCTGGTATATAAATGGAAAAAGAACAAATGAAACAATCATGATAAGCAAATTTAACACTCTGCCGGAAGATTAAAACAAAAAACTCCGTGCCTTTGTGTCTCTGTGTTCACAGTCTATCATATAACAAACTTGCAAAGTGTCGCATTCCCAGAGATTAGTGCTTTTGTCTTGGATGCGGGTTGTTCAAGGTGTATTAGTTTGTTCTTAAGATATTCAAGAGTATACCTTTCCAGGTAGTGACAAGCATCTCTATCTTTTCTGATTTGAAGGTAACGGTAGGATCGGGTTGT
>RHGE01000083.1 GCA_004296775.1 Marinilabiliaceae bacterium JC017 | reverse complement strand
AATCCTTTACGCTTAACCCTGAGTTCAGGTAAGCATCGTAGATCTCCCGAAACTTTTTCATATTTAACATGTCATTCGATTTTTATTTGCCCCAAACTTATGAACTGACATGTCATTTTTCTATACGGGGTTCACCGAATGCTTACAATTCGTGATAATAAAGTTGAATTAAATCCATTCTAAAACAACCTCCAACATATACGTCCTGTATCACCATCAATAGTTCGTTAGGTTTTTTGTAAGTAATTGAAAAATAGCTTGTATTTATCCAAAAGTCAAAGTTGTTAATGGCAAAAAAAGGAGAGTAATGTAAATCAGTCTAATGTCTATTCTCTAATATCTAACGATCTATTGACCATTCAAGCCGGTTTAAAAATCAGGTCCACGAAATGACAGATGACGAAATAATACATAAAGCATACCCCTCTCACCAACTTCCAATATCCCAATAATCCCTTATCACATCCCCCTGACCATCTATCACACCCCCATGACCTTCTATCACGCCCGAATTCCCCGTTATCACATCCCCATGACCTTCTATCACACCCCAATGACCCTGTTATCACACCTCCATGACCATCTATCACACCCCAATATCCCCTTATCACACCCCCATGACCATCTATCACACCCCAATGACCCGTTATCACAGTCTCATGACCTTCTATCACACCCCAATACCCCGTTATCACAGGCCCATGCTCCATGCTAACGCAGATTTGCAATTTGTGCAATTACTTAAATCCCTCGAAGAGGTTTTTTTCAGTTTAATGCTGAAAAAACATAGTGTCTTATCCGTAATATTCGTGTTCTTTTTGGCAGAATATTATTAAAAGTCTCGATACTTTAATTTTTTGCTAATTAATAACTACAGTTCGATTATTGCGCCACACTAATTTTATGAGATTGGCCATGATGATGGGAAGCGTGCAGGCCAGTTTGCGCCGTGAAAGTCCATGAGATCGGGACATGAAATCGGCACGATTAAATGAGAAAGATCTCTTTAGTAAACCCTTGGGTGCAAGTCCCAAACAGAAAGGCTTGGTCAGCCACTGGAAGCGAGTCTTGCATAGTCGGCAGAGATGCCTGCATGAAGCGTAGACAGCGACTACCGAAGGTGTATATTGAGCCTCGAAATGCGCAGCTCACCGGGGCATTGACTCTACTGGCAGTTGGTGCAACATCAGTCAATCGTTAACGACAAGATTTGACTGGCCTGGTCGGGGTCGTAGACTACATCAAAGGTAGAAGGTTTGCATGGGAACACGGGAGAGCCTACCGTCTCCACACGGAACAAGGGCAATACACGGGCGTCCTTACCCCAAAGTCCCGTTACTGAATTGGGAACACACATCCTCCCAATCAGGTATGAAAAGGATGTGTCGTATGTGGTATCCGAACCGAGGGAGACCGAAGGGAAGGAGAAGGACGAAGGCAGTCTTAGCATGCCCATAGTACCGTATGAAAGTCGGGAAATCAGTCCCATGAAAGCCGACGAGTAGGGAAGGGAAAACAAAGGTTTAGACCTTTGGCATGCCTTAAACTGGGACTGTAATTTAGAAACATTAATTGTACCAGAGACAAAGAAAAAGAAATGTCAACAGAAGAATTGCAGATAGCAAAGCGAGCAAGGAAATTCAAGGGAGAAGCACTGACCAACTTACATCAGTTTGTGACCCTTCCCATGTTGGGAGGATGTTTGCAGAGCCTGAATAAGAATAGCAGTGTTGGAACCGATGGCAAGGATTGGTATGCCTATATGTTGGACTCCATAGGACGACTTCCGGAATTATTAAAAGAGTTCAAGGAAGGGAGCTATGTAGCACCCCATATACGGCGTGTGTACATCCCCAAAGGGAAAACAGGGAAACGTCCCTTGGGCATTCCCACCATAGAGGATAAAGTGCTTCAGGAGGCGGTTCGCCGCGTGCTGACCCCCATTTACGAAGCGGACTTTAAAGATTTCTCATATGGATTCCGCCAGGGGCGATCCTGCCATCAAGCCATAGAACACATGTTCCGCGAAGTCAGCTTTAAAGGTCAGCATTATATTATTGATGCTGATATTAAAAACTACTTTGGGAGTATTGATCATGGTATCTTGCGAAGTTTTCTTGATCGTCGGGTTAAAGATGGTGTTATACGTAAAATGGTCGATAAATGGCTCAAAGCAGGTATACTTGAAGATAAGCAATTATTTTATCCTCAAGAAGGCACTCCTCAGGGAGGATTGGTGTCACCTTTACTGAGTAATATTTATCTGCATTACGTTTTGGACGAATGGTTTGCAGATGTCATTCAACCATTGTTGAGAGGAAATAGTTTCATGGTGCGTTATGCTGATGATTTTGTTATGGGATTTGAGAATGGTGAAGACGCCAGACGAGTCATGGCTGTTTTGGCTAAGCGATTCAAGAAGTTTGGACTTGAACTACACCCTGAAAAGACAAAGATCATCAAGTTAGGAGTAAAACGAGGAGAAGGCGGACGGAGTTTCGATTTTCTTGGCTTTACCCACTATTTAAGTCCAAGCCTTAAGGGTAAACCGATATTGAGGCGCAAAACCAGCAGTGTTAAGTTTCGGCTGGCTATGGCTAAAATGGAGGATTGGATAAAACGTCACCGACACGAGAAACTAAAACGGTTAATCTGCCAATTAAATGTGAAATTAAAAGGGCACTACAACTACTATGGTATCACTTTTAACCATAGAGGTATTGTCAGATTTCATTGGCAGGTGACAGGAGTCTTATTCAAATGGTTGAATCGCAGAGGTGGCAAACGCTACTGGAAGTGGGAACGTTTTCTGCAACTTGTTCATGTCTGGTTTCCTTTGGTTGAACCTAAGGTTAAAAGCTATCTTCAAGCGAATCCAGTTTAGGAGGAACCGTATGCGGGAAATCTGCTCGTACGGATCTGTGGGGGAGCGGGGAGGTAACGAACCGCTCTACCCGGACAAATAAGCGRGCCGGCGYRGGCGCGACGAAAATGAATGCGGGAATTCTGGCTTGTGGGTTGGAAAAAATTCATCGAGGAGGTGGGTTGAAGCTTTTATTTGACTAGACCTTTTTGCTTTTTGGGGCAATGCCAAAAAGTAAGTAGGGTTTGGGACGAAGTCCCGATAAAATAACCATTAAATAGTATAAAATCGAATGAGGTTAATGCTCAATTCTTACTACTTAAATCTGAGTACTTTTCTGGTTTGTCCAGGTTAGGTTGTTAATGACCTGCATCAAGTTGCCCAAGAATTATATCGGGTTGCTAAAGGAATGGTTCAACATACTCCGGGACTAGTAAAATCAAGGGTTAGACTAATTCAGTAAATTCTCTTTAATACGTTTTTTTAGAAAACGAAGCAGTAGTATTCGTGAATGGTGTGCTGCCCTTTATTGTTCGGTTTTTTATCAGTCAGAAATGGGTATTCCGATGCTATTATCCAGGGTGTCCGGGTTAATATTGCGCCTCCAGGTATAAAATGGCTTAAATACAGGGTGAGCTGATAATTTTGCTAAACTCATGTTTATGTATTCAATGTGATAAGGGGGAGTTGATTAATTTGTTTGAGATAGCATGTGCAGTGGTCTTCTCCTCTATTATGTTGTATTTGTTGATAAAGGGGTATTGGCTGGTAATAATTACAGGCTTTATAACCAATGTATTATTGTTTTGTCAGGTGCTTGGTTTTTCTGGTTAAAATGTGCCAGGTTGTTACCTGAAAATATCCCAATTCATAGCAGTACCAGCTTAAGCCTTAATGGGTATGGCTTTTCTGAGGATCTTAAGCACAGGGAAAAGCCGTTAAATATTTAAATTCCGTTGTCCGTTCTCATCCTTGTTTTGTAACCAAATGAATGATTTTAGTTATATTTAAGGCCTATTTTATCCTTACAAAGTAGATTTTAGAATTTTATGCAGGCTATTGAAAGATGGACCTTAAATAGTCATAAGCTTCTAACTATTAAAGCTGAGCTTGATAGTTTTGATGATGATGGGTTATTTAAGAAGAGTACGGAAAGACTTGGTTTTGAAAAAACAGAGACAACAGTAACTATTCCCACATATTTTTACCGTGTTAATGGAGTAATTGGCGAAGAAGATGAGTTTTATGATCGCATTTTTGCGCTCAATGAAAAGCTGCAGCGAATCAATAAACTCTATTTACGAATTGATAAAGGCTTGGATAAAAAAATTGATAATGACACTATCAATAAGATTCAGCTTGAATGGCAACAATTGGAAAAAAGAGGCCCGGTTAATCCTCAGAATATTATTAAAGCGGTTGAATTATCCAATTCGATAAATAAATTCACAGATAAGAAACATAGAAATTTGGTTCTAAATAGTCTAAGGAGATATTTAGAGACTTACTTTGAGTTAAATAAGCGGAATGTTAATATTCAAGCCATAAAGAACATTCTAATACACCTTATCTATTGGATTAATCTTTATGTAGAGCAACTTTTAATCGATTTCGACTATAGCGGAGTGACTCCTAAAGTGCTTTGTTATGGTTCAATTAATAAAAGAGAAGCGCATTTTCTCTGTTTTCTAAACTGTTTGGGGGCTGATGTTATATACATTAATACAGCATCAACCGCTCCTTTTGATCAGGTAGATCCTGCAAGTAAATTGAGTACATGTGCCGATGCGCTCAGGCAATTACCGCTTCGTTCTTTTCCTAAAGAGCGAATTAATACTGCCATGCAGACTCAGGCGTTTTCGGCCAGTGAAGAGCTTCGGGAGACGTTGCACTCGGATGATTCCATGTTTTATCGTCCCTGGCAGCTAATCGATTATTCGGTGCGGTCATTAACCCTCATTAGTACCTATGATGAGATAGGTATACTGGCGAAAGAGCAGGCCATAATGCGAAATGGCTGGGAGGTTGGATATGGGCATGTTACCATTCCTAGTTTTTTTGCAAAAGTTATAGGAGTACGTAAAGATATAAATCAGTATTATGCCGAGATCAATGCGTTGAGGAAGCTTCCTAAAACACATTTTTTCGATAAACTGCCTATTAGTAATCAAGTTACTAAACTGCTCAAGATAGAATACTATTCAGTATGTGGTGATGATAATCTGGTAGATACCGAAAGATTAATAAACGCCGGTTTTTGGCCCTATCGGCATTTGCAAAAGCATGTTCAGTATTTAATTGCCAATTCGGTACGTGACTTTTGTAGCTTTAAGGGAATAAAAAGGCAAAGGAAATATGGCATTGATGAGCAACGGCTGATTATTTTTACGACCATGATGTCGTTAGATAATGAGTCATTGCAGCTCCTTCAGGTTTTTGACTATCCCAAAGAAGTACCTAAGTGTATTATCTATAATAATGAGATTAATGGCGAATTGATTTTTGAAGATAGTATATTGATATACTTCTTCAGTTCTGTGGGGATGGATGTTATTGTGTATAATCCTTCGGGTCGCAACGATATTGAAATCTATATTGAGGATTCCATGTTTAAAAGGCATCATTTAGAAGAAGTGGCTTTTAATTTGCCCTTTAAGAGTTTTGCGGTTTTTGGGAAGTATATCAAGTGATAGCAGTAGAAACTAGAATAAATTTCATATAAGAATAAAAAATTAACCAGACATCAGGTGACTATGGATACAGATAAAACAATGATTGAGAAAACAGTAGATAGTAATGGGGAAATCGCCATTGCAGAAAATCCCCAAAGGGAGGTGGATGACATCGTGGCTCGCATTCAGGCTGAATTATCAAAATCACCTGAAGTTGAAAAGCTTTCCCGTCAGATCGATATTCGTGATCATTCTACCATTTTAGAGTATGGTGCCAAACCGGCGGCTGAAATTGGCGGATTTGCTGATAAGATTCTTAGCCGGGTGCGGCGGAGTGACTTGGAAGATTCAGCAACCATGCTGAAGGAACTTGCTAAGCTGATGAAGACTTTTGATCCCAAAGATTTTGATGAGGACAAAGGAGGATTATTCGGTCGGTTCTTTTCCAATACAAAAAAGATGATTGAGAAGATTCTTGCCAAATATCAAACGATAGGGGGTGAGATCGACAAGATTTACCGGGAAGTAAATAAATATAAGGCTCAAATTAGTGAGACCAATCAAGTGTTAGAAGAGCTTTATAATCACAATTTCATCTATTATGAAGAGCTGGAAAAACATGTTGTAGGTGGTAATCTTATCCTTAATCATATAAAAGAAAACGAATTGCCACGACTTGAAGCCAAGGTTCAGGGCGGGACTCAGCTTGATGTGGTCAATCTTGAAAACCTGAAAAACAGTGTTGAAATTCTTGAGCAAAGAATATATGACCTTGAAATGGGTAAAGTCGTTGCCCTTCAGACGGCTCCTCAAATTCGGATGATTCAAAAGGGGAATTACAAATTATTAGGCAAAATGCAAAGCGCTTTTGTGATCACCATTCCGGTATTTAAGATTGGGCTGGTACAAGCTATTGCCTTGAAGAAGCAAAAAATTGTTGCTGACTCCATGGAAGCTTTAGATGCTGCCACAAATGATTTGTTATTAAGGAACGCCCAAAATACAGCTGCTCAAAGTGCGCAAATAGCCCGACTTTCTTCAAGTAGTGTTAAGTTGGAAACCCTACAGGAAACCTGGCAAACCATTTTGCAGGGAATAGATGAAACCAAAGCGATTGAAGAAGAGAATAAGCGGCAACGCGTTGAGGGAACCAAGAAACTTCATGAATTACAAAATAGTATCCTGGATAAATTTAAAAAGTAGAAAAAACTATGGCTGTTAATCTTGTTAAAGGACAAAAGATAGATCTGACGAAAAAAGGTGATAAGCTGGATCGTATTCATGTGGGGTTAGGCTGGGATCCGGTTTCATCAGGGAAAACAGGTGGATTCTTTAAGAAATTATTATCCTCGGCACCGGAGATTGATTGTGATGCCTCCGTAATTATGCTGAATGAAAAAGGGGTGATGCAATCAAATAAAGACCTCATTTATTTTGGGAACCTTCAGTCGGGATGTAAATCGGTTAAGCACACCGGTGATAATCTGACCGGCGATGGTGACGGCGATGATGAAGTGATATTTGTTTCATTAAAGAGTATTCCTGCCCATATTCATAAACTGGTGTTTGTTGTTAATATATATGATTGTGCAAGGCGTAACCAGCATTTTGGGATGATTCAAAATGCCTTTATCCGTATTGTTGATCAAACAACTAAAAAGGAGCTTATCAGATATCAATTAAGTGATGATTATGCCAATCAAACCAGTTTGATTGTTGGTGAGATTTACCGTAGGGATAACGAATGGAAATTTAGTGCAACAGGAGTAGGTACTACGGATACAGGGATTAAAACAATTATAAATCGATATAAATAAAAGAGATATGGCTGTTAATTTAACTAAAGGTCAGAAAATAGACCTTACAAAAGGTAATTCAGGGCTTAACAATATTTGTATTGGTCTTGGTTGGGATGTAAATAAGTATGATGGCGATAGTGCCTTTGATTTAGATGCAAGTGCTTTTATCCTTAATACTACGGGTAAAGTGCGTTGTGATGAAGATATGATTTTTTTCAATAATACTGTTGGAGCCAATGGTGCTGTTGAACATACCGGTGATAACCTTACCGGTGAGGGCGAGGGTGATGATGAACAGGTAAAGATTAATTTAAGCAAGATTCCTGCGGATGTGGACAAAATTGCTTTCGTTATTACCATACATGAAGCCGATACACGGAATCAGAATTTTGGGCAGGTAAGCAATGCTTTTGTTAGAGTTGTTGATGAAGCAAAAAATGAAGAATTGGTCCGTTACGATTTGGGCGAAGATTTCTCCATTGAAACAGCTCTTATTGTTGGTGAGCTTTATAAGCACAATAATGAGTGGAAGTTTGCAGCCATTGGTAGTGGTTATCAAGGTGGTCTTTTAGCAGTATGTAAGGACTATGGCGTTAATGTTTAACTTATAGTAGAAAAGAAATAATTAATCATACGAAACCCCTCTAAATGAGTCTTAGCTCATTTAGGGGGGTATTTATGTGTGAAGGCCGTTTCATGATCGACACTTATGTTTTTTCGCTGTAGCAAAAAAGTAATCCCGATGCATCGGGAGTGCGGCTTGAGTACATTGGTTAATGCTAATTTATTTTGGACAATACTGATAAAAAATAATGAATCGGTAACTGTTAGTTTGGTGGTATTACCTGCTGATATTTGTAACGGTAAAATTGTCTTTCGAGGACATTAATTAAGTGAGGATTTTATTCAGGAAAATTGCATTTAGCAGAATAATAGCAATGTTGTGCTGATTCCGACCTCAGCAACGTAGTTCGGGACCCACTTCCTGAAGTTGATGAAAAGACAGAAAGCTGTTTGAGCGGAGCGAGTTCTTTTTGTCTCATTAACTTTAGGAGTAGTGGGTGAACGAGTGCTGCAGTCGGCGGACTCTTTGCTTACTTTCTCGACTGTAGGAGAAAGTAAGAGCCTCCACGGCTTGAGTGGAAAATTAAAGTAGTTAAAAGCGATTCTTTGGAATCTTATTGGTTATACCTATGCTATAATGATGATGAAAAGCTGGTGTGATACTGGCTTTTTATTTGTGAGGATGGTTAAAAACTCATTTTTTTAATTGCTTTTTGGAGCAGCATCTAAATAGGGGAATTTTGAGATATTTTGACTTTTTACCTTGTGAAAAACAAGATGAGTTTTTTTATATCCCTCCCGGGAATTTTGATAAATATTCCGGGAAGGAACTTTTAGAACATGCGCTTGGGGCACTCCTTTATTATCCGGCGATTAAACCGGGCGTGGTTAAGTTTATACAAACGAATGAACACCTTAAATCGATTGTTTTTTGTCTTGAAGATGCCATTGGCGACAATCAGGTGGCGATGGCTCAAAAGACATTATTGGCTCAATTAAAAGAGTTACGACAACTGTATTCCTCGGCGGAGATAGCTAATCTTCCTCTCATGTTTATAAGGGTGCGTACGCCGGAACATCTTCATGAAATAATGCATGAGTTTAGTGACGTGCTCGACCTGTTAACTGGTTTTGTGTTTCCCAAATTTGATACAAAAGTAGCGGAGTCTTATTTCAGGATATTCAATTCTTTAAAACACAATTGTATTTCGCCTCTTTATGTTTGTCCCATATTGGAAGGCCCTGAAATTATTGAACGTGAAAGGCGTCTGGATGCCTTAATACGTCTTAAAGAAGTGTTGGACGAAAATCGGGAGTCGGTTCTTAATGTTCGATTGGGTGTCACCGATATTCTGGGCCTTTATCGTATGCGCCGGGATGTGAATTATACGATTTATGACATGTCGATAATTAAAGATTGTATAGGGGAGATTGTCAATTTTTTCTGTCGATGCAAAAGCCCATATGTAGTGTCAGGAGGGGTTTGGGAATTTTTCCCCGATAAGGAAACACGGGCTGCTTATTCGGCCAAAGAACTTCTGCAATATCCTGTCTTTAGCAAACTCATTGAAGAGGTTCGGTTAGATGTGATCAATGGCCTATGGGGAAAAACGGCCATCCATCCTTCCCAACTTTTCCCCATTCAATCCAATTACATTGTTTCCTATGAGAATTACCAGGATGCTTTGGATATTATTTCTGACCAGGGCTCCATGCACGGTGCTTCAAGTAGTAAGTTTGGAAACAAGATGAATGAATATAAACCACATCAATATTGGGCAGAGAAAATTCTTACTCGCGCAAGGGTTTTTGGTGTACTTAAAAAAGATGTTAGTTATGAAGCGCTCTTTGTCTAAGCGTACTTTAGAGATACCAAGTTTTGGAACGATAGATCTCAATATAGAAAACTCCGTAAGGGATTACGAAGATTTTTTTCTAATGGCGGTTCGTAAAAACAATACCAAGCGAAACTTCCTTTTTGTCAGTCAACTACTAGGTAAGCATATTCCTATTCTTCCTAATATGCTGTTTGATTCGTGCTATAAACTGGCTGCGGATTATGCGGCGGAGAATAACCTGTTAAAAGGGGAAGGTGGGCAATTTATATGTAAAGAAAAAACACTGGTTATTGGTTTTGCCGAAACTGCTACAGCCATGGGGCATGGTGTTTATGATTGTTTTAGTGGTGATTGTTTTTACGTTCACTCCACCCGGGATTCAATAAGTGATTATGAATTTGCATTTGAGTTTGAGGAAGAGCATTGTCATGCCAGTGAACAACTCTTCTTTTTGCAAAATGAGAGTTGGATAAAAGAGGCCAAAGAGATTATTCTTGTGGATGATGAGGTTACCACGGGGAAAACCATTCGAAATATTATTGAGCAAATAGAGAAACGGTTCCCCGGAAAATCCTATTCGGTGATTACTTTTCTCGACTGGAGAAATAATGAAAGCCTGGAAGCGTATGAGGCTTTTTCGGATAGGAATAATATTAGTATAGAGTTTTATTCCTTACTCAAAGGAAATATTGAATCAATTTCCTTAATAGATAATACTATTAAAGAGGATGCAGTTATAGATCCGGAAAACTATAATCCGAAAAGTAACGGTTGGAAATTTCATTATTGTCACATTGATAGTGCATCCCTTACCTCGGCCGGGAAAGGAATTGATACGACAGGGCGGGCAGAATTCATATCTACAATAGATATCGTTGTGGAAAAAGTTTCTCCCCAGCTTACCGGAGAGAAACGTGCGATTATTGGAACCGGTGAGTTTATGTATATTCCAATGCAATGTGCCAGGCGTTTCCCGGGAGTAAATTATTGTAATGCGACCACACGAAGCCCCATTATTCCCTATGAGCATAGTGGTTATGGCATTAGAAAAGCGTTTCATTTTATTTGTCCAAATGACCCATGTAGAACCGAGTATCTCTATAATTCCAATGTGTTAGCATGTGATGAGGTCGTTCTTTTTTTGGAAAACGCCGTTCCGCTAAAAGCATTGAATAGTTTATTATCGGAATTGGATAGTGCCAATTATTCTTCAAAACATGTGGTATTTATAAAAGGAAGTGAGTGTGATTAAGAATTTAGAAAAACCAACCGTTTCCGGGAGTTACTTAAAAGATGATGTTGTTTTTGTTTTAAAAGATATTGGCGACAGTGTAAAAGAACAGAGTACCGGTGAGCGCGAACAGGCTATCCAGAGTGGGGTGCATTATTCTGAAATGTTACCCGTTGAATATGTTCCTTCTGATGATTACATGCGGCTGTTTAATGAGTCTCTGTTGAAAGATGCCCAGAAAGTGGCGTTGCTTGTTGGGGTCACTGCTGAGATTGCGCTAAAAGCAAAAGGCGATGCGTTGACCTTAGTGTCACTGGCTCGCGCCGGCACCCCGGTGGGAGTGTTAATGTATCGTTATCTCAAAACCCGTTACAATTTGCATGTGCCTCATTATTCCATCTCTATTATCAGGGGTAAAGGTATCGATGAAAATGCATTGCACTATATCTTGAAGGAAAACAAGGATACATCACTTCTTTTTGTGGATGGCTGGACCGGGAAAGGAGCTATTTCAAAGGTTCTGAAAGAGGCATTGAGTCTTTTTAATAATAAATACGCCACGCATATCAGTGCTGATTTGGCGGTGCTTGCTGACCCGGGATTCTGTGCGGAGATATCGGCTACCTATGAAGATTTTCTCATTCCATCGGCCTGTTTAAATTCCACTGTTTCGGGTTTAGTGAGTCGTACTTTTCACCGGCCGGATGTAATTAAAGAGACCGATTTTCACGGTGCACGTTTTTATAGCAACCTCATTGATGCCGATCGTTCTTTAGAATATATTGAAACAATTTCTCAGCATTTTAAATCGGTATATCAACAGGTAGATGCCATCGTTAAATCACGCCAAACGCTTGTTGAAACAAATCCCAGTTGGGAAGGGCTTCATTCGGTACAGCGAATTTCCAGGTTGTATGGAATTGCAGATGTAAATCTTATAAAACCGGGAATTGGTGAAACAACACGGGTATTGCTTCGGCGTGTTCCGTGGAAAATACTGGTACATCCTCAAAAATATCATTTGTTAGGCCATGTGTTACAGCTTGCCAAGGAGAAAAACATTGAAGTTGAAGAGTATGAACAGATGAGTTATTCGTGTTGTGGTTTAATAAAACAAGTCATTAGTGTCCTAAATAATTAATGGATAAGACGAATAGAGTTAATCTTTACAGTGTATTAGTGATATTTTTGGAATATAAGGGATTGGTTGAACATCCCGCCTTCAAGAAATAACGTTTAGAAATTTAACGGAATGGAGCGTTAAGAAAGAAAATCTGTTTGAAGCGCAGCGAGTTATTTTCTTTTAGTGGAAAGGAGTTAAATTTCAGTTATTTATTGTGAGTCCCGAATAAGCTTTTGTTGCTTTTGCATCAAAAGCTTACAAAGCTATAATCGGGATCGTTTTTTGTTTACTTTTTTTCGCTGTAGCAAAAAAGTAATCCCGATGCATCGGGAGTGCGGCTTGAGCACATTAAATAATACTAATTTATTTTGGACAATACTGAAAACAAGTAGTAAAATGATATTTGCCAGTGACCTTGATCAAACGCTTATTTATTCAAAAAATTTCATGGCAAAGCATGGTGATAATCAAATAGGAGATAATCTTTCTATCATCGAGTATTACCAGGGGCTGCCATTGAGTTATATTCATAAGGATGTAATTACAATTCTGAAAAAAATGGATTTAAATGGCTGTTTTGTGCCGGTTACCACCCGTACCGAAGAGCAGTTTAAACGAATTGATTTTTCCCGGTTTGGTATTAATCCGCGGTATGCCGTAACCACCAATGGCGCCAAAGTATTGAAAAACGGCGCTGTTGATGAACAATGGCAAAAGCACATCCAATTTAAGCTGTCGCAAATTAATTTAAACGCTGACGCTATTGCTGACATCATTAAAGACATGTTGTCTCCAGAGGTGGTCAAGAAGATTCGGGTTGCAGAAGGAGTCTTTAGCTATTGTGTTTTGAATCGTGATCTTTTGAATTTACAACAAGTTGAAGTTATTCGAGAAAAATTGGGGCCTGAAGGTTGGGAAATATCCCTCCAGGGGACTAAGCTCTATTTTATGCCAGGAGTCATTTCAAAATGGGATGCTATGGAATATGTTTGTACGCAGTTAGGAGTAGAAAGAGTTATTTCTGCCGGCGATTCACTGCTTGATCTTCCTTTGTTGCGCCAGGCTGAGATAGGCCTGGTTCCGGGGCATGGAGAGATATTCAATCAGAAGTTGCATGAAACCTACGATCTAAAGTTTTGCGGTACAGGCGGGGTTGAGGCTTCCATTGCCATTGCTGGTGAGGCATTAAAAAAGGTAGATTCATAGATGTTAGAGCCGGTTTGCGGTTGTTGTTGGTTCGGTTTGCGGTTATACGGTTTGCGGTTACTACTGCCATGGTAGTAGGTTACTACTGTTACGGTAGTAGGTTACTACTGTTATGGTAGTAGGTTACTACTGTTATGGTAGTAGGTTACTACTGTTATGGTAGTAGGTTACTACTGTTATGGTAGAGGGTTACTACTGTCATGGTAGAGGGTTACTCCTGTCATGGTAGAGGGTTACTACTGCCACGGTAGTAGGTTACTACTGTTACAGTAGACGGTTGCTAGTGCTAAGGTAGTTGGTTTCCTTTTTTTATGGTACACGTTTTTTTCAATAGTTTGTTTAGTCATTTATAAATGATAAGAAAACAGATTGTGCTTATTTGCTGGTCAAAATTATTTAGGGCCTGAAATTAGATTGATATAAAACAATCTATTATTTAAAAATCAAAGAATTTATTGTTTTAAGACAGCAAAGCAATATTGAGATCTACAATAAAATAATCATATAAGGAAGGTCATACATGTCCCGTGTAATGGTTATATCCTTCTCATATAATGGTTTAATATAGTATGAAAGGATCAAATGGCCAATATTGATTCCTGGTATTTCATTCTTTGTGAATAAAGTATAAGCTGCTAGTTTTTAACGTTCAGAAACTAGTTATATACTGTTCAGTATTTTATCCCTGTAAAGCTATTTCAGCATCAATGCACTAATTATCCATTGTTCTTTGCTAATAGTTTACTGCTAACTGTTCATTGTTTACTGATGGGAGAATGTGCAAATCCCCTCGCTGACGCGGATTTGAAACTAGTGCCCCATCATTCAATCACAAAACATTCATTACCCACTGTTTCTCCTGATTTGGTAAAAGTGATAAAATAGACTCTTTCCGATTGATGAAACTTATTATTTAAACTTAGCTGATGTCTAATGATTCACAAGGCACCGATTGCAAATCGGTGCTAGCGTGGGCAAACGCAGAGTAGTCCTGAATAAATCGCCACTATAACTAAAAAGTTAAACAACGAACCGAACCAGGATGTTGGGTAGCGGGTAGGGACGTCAAAAAAGCGGGCCGGCGCAGGCGCGACGAAAATGAATGCGGGGATTCCGGCTGGTGGGTAGGAAAAAATTCATCAAGGAGGTGGGTGGAAGCGTTTAATTGGAGCGAAGCGGAATTGAAAATCAGCGAAGCTAAATCACGAACACCAGAATTAACAATCTGTGAGTAATTGACTAGCGTTTTTTGCTTCGTTTTTGGGGCAATGCCAAAAATGAAGTAGGGTTTGGGACAACGTCCCAGATCAAAACACAGAGGCACAAAGACACAGAGATATGATAACGAAGTTGTATTATTCAGTGCTATCGGTACGGCAGTATGGTAGATATTAACCATTGAACCAAATAAGTGCCGTAGGTACGACAGAAAGACAGGATACGGTTGTTCCTAAGATGGTGTAAAGGTTATGCACGATCCGCGTAAAGGTTATGCATGTCATGTGTACCGGTATATGCGTCACGTGCAATGGTTATGTACGTCTCATGTAATGGTTTAACACGCCACGTAAGGATCAAATAGATAATACTGATCGCTGGTATTTCATTCTCCGTGAACAAAGAGTAAGTTGTTAGTTTTTAACGCCAAGAAACTAGCTGTATACTGTGCAATATCTTATCCCTGTAAAGCTATTTCAGCATCAATGCACTAATTATCCATTGTTCTTTGCTAACTGTTTATGGACAGAGGAAGGTGAAGGTATAACAGTCTGGAATAACCGGCCTGTTTGAAATTATCTAGTAATCATGAAGTGGATATTAAAGAGTTCTTCCTTGTATTTGGTTTTGCCATTAAGGATTATGTGCACCACTATTTTAATACTGCTCAGTGATTGTAAAACATACTATTTGTTACAAGAGTGAAAGAAGAAGCCCTATAATCGCAATAATAGTGCAATGTCGGCTATGGGATTTAGTTGGTTGAAGAATTATTATAATGATCGCACTTCAGTGTTTAAAAATCCGTAAGGCTCACGTTTTGTATCCTTTCGTTGAGTTTCTTTTCTTTTAATACTTTAAATGAATAATGATTATTGTGTGAATATTGAGATTATTGTTTATTTTAGAGGGCGGAAAACTTCAACAAAATTGCCTGTACATAGGATGATGTAAAGTATGTGTTTTACATTTCGAGTTATCGGGCATTGAGTTTAAGGATCAGAAGGAAATAGACAAAAATGTGTAATAATCAAAATAAAAGCCCTTACCTCTTAATGAAGAGATAAGGGCAAACTAAAAGTTTAATCCGTGGCTAGAAAGATAGGTGCTTCTAGCCACAAAAAACGTAAATTAATATGAAAAAATTTAGAATTCTAATTATCGCTATTATTTTTTGCGGAAAACTATTTACTGGTTGCGAGGATGCAGAAAATGAAATGAAAGTAGACTCTCAAGATGAAGATACATTAGAAATATCTTCCAATTCCGAAGTCACAATTGAAGATGGATATCTTAATTTTAAATCACGGGAGTTGTTTAATGAATATTTTCAAAAGATTGAAAATACTTTAAGCAATGACGATAACCTAAAGAGTTCATCAGTTAAAATTATAAAAATTGAAGGTTTCGTATCATTGGCAGATCTAGTTAAGAATCATAGTAAGCTAAAAAGCAGTGATAAGGCGGAAGAAGAGGTGACCATAGAAATGTTAAATGAATTAATACCAGTAGAACCACTACTCTATCTGCTTGATACAGTCAGTAGAGTAAAGGTATGTGAGGATATTTATCAAATAACTCCATTTGGTTCTTTTGTTTACCCAAAAGAATACGAAGAAGAATTTAATTCCTTGATTGTTACCTTTCCTGATAATTTATTTAATTACTCAAATCAGATTGATAGTGTTACGTATATGTACGGAAACATAAAACTAATAGACACATATCACCATTTGAAAAATAAATTTTTTGATGAAAACATTTTGCTTGGAGGTATACTGGATGAGGAAGAAATAAATAGTACACAAAGTAGCTTGAAAAGTACTAATAGTAAAATTGACACAAAATTAACCAGAAAATATGGTTTGTCTACACATAAAGTTAATGGTAATATATATCACAATAATCGCAGAAGTAATTATTTTAATAGCAAAACAAGAGTGAGGGCTAGATTATATGATTATAACTGGGGAGTATATAAAGGAGCAGGTTTTACATGTAAGTTTCAAAAGAAAAAAAGGAAAACTATAACTGTTCGCAAATATGGTTTTTTCGGCTCCAAAAGGAAAATAACTTTATATACATATTGGTCATCTACAGTTAATTCCGAAATGGCAATAGGGATAGACTATTTTGAAGGTTATACAGAGTATACGAATTTTGGGCTCTCTGTAGATAATAATGGTTATCCAATAAATTATAATCATCACAGAACTTTTGCTAAAGGAGTGGCTTCTTTAGTAAAAAAAGGAACTAATGAATTGTTTAGTGAGGTAAGAGGATGGGCGAATAGAGGATGGTTGTTTGACACAAAAATGCAATTTAATATCCTTGGAAAGGATATAAATCTTTTACGTGAAGCTTATGATGCAGGTAATGATGCAATAATTTCGGAGGTGCGTAGTCAAGTTTATAATACTATTCAAAGTGCAGCTCCAACAAGATATGTAAAGCGTGATGAGAAGCTTTATCCTAACAGAAAATGGGTGACTTATTGGGGGGTAAAAAACTATACTAACCGGAGTTATATAAAAGTTTCTTTAGGTCTGCCATCGTATGGATTCCCCGTTGCTCCAAATAAATTTCATGTAAAAAAGGTTTATATTTTCGGTGCTGCAAAATATAATGGTAAATGGAAAGGTGTTAGATTACATTTTTAAATTCAATTAGCGTTAAATGAGGTATATTTACCTCATTTGACAATTTAACAAAGTATCTTATGAAGAAGATAATATTATTGGCTTTTTGTGTTTTTATAATTGTTAATGCATCTGCCCAGAAAAAGCAGTATATCCATTTAAAGCTAATACAGCCAGGCGTAGAATATCAGTTTGCAATAAAAAGCAGCTTGTTTGCATCTATTGATTTAGGTTTTGGCTTAATTAATTTAAGCTATAATAGTGCAGATAATTTTGAAGCATACATATCCACTTTTTCAAATGTTACATTAAAAAATGTATATAATTCATTAAAAGTGTTGAATAGAAATGGCAATTTATTATCTCATTCTGGAAATTATTATGGCTTTAGATGTTTAGGTTATAATAAAAACGTAAGCAATGGTTCTAAAGTTGAAAGTTTTAATTATGCCATTGGCCCTGTTTGGGGAGTTCAGCGGTACTATAAATCCTTTTACTATCAATTAGAACTCGGTTTAGGTTACCATAGCGGATCTGAAATAAATGATATTGCTCCTTTGGCGAGATTTTGTGTTGGGTTTAATTTGAAGCAATGGTAAAGAGAATATTAATTTGCATTTGTTTTTATTTTGGATTTTTAAATTCAGGATTAGCTCAACTGACTTATAGGCTGGAGCTAGGTGTAGGAGGAAGTCCATATTTTGAACATGATATTGTTCAAACGGTTAGTGGTGGCATTGGGTACAGTTTTTTTGAAGAGTTAACTATATTTGGAGGCATCAATATGTTTTCTCAGAGTAGTTATTTGTTTCCTTTTGAAGCAGAAAGCGAAGATGCAAGTTGGGAAGAAAATAAGACAGAACGCCTCACCTCTTTCCTATTACAAGCAGGCATTCATCATTCATTGACTTTAAAGACTTTTACTAAAGATAAAAGCAAATGGGAATATAAGCGAATAGGAATCTTTCCTGAAATAAATGCCTACTTCAATCCTTATTTGAATCGCAAGTATAAAATGGAAAATGGTGAAGAATATAAAGCTCCATATTCAACACAGTTGGCATACGGCTTTGGAGGAGGGATTTTTTATGGTTCATGGAAAATGTATTTAGCTTTAAAATATGAGTGTAATACAATTGATAATTTAGAATCTATCAATGAGCTTGTACCTAATTTGGACAAAGACACTAAATTCAATCATGTAATTAGTCTGATATTTGTATTTAGATAGTTTTATATAAAATGAAGGTTTAAAATCAAAGGAATAACGCCCGCTAATAAATCGGCCTTCATACAATGCGTGGCACTTAGTAATGAAGGCTCGGTTGGACTTTATTCCGTGGGCAAAATACACTTTGTTTTTTGCAAAGGCTTTCCTCGCTAACCGCAGTTACATCCAAGTGGCACAGGTGGTGTGCTCGGCGAAGTTTGCAACTTCGTCGTGTTTACAGGTTGGTATTTAACTAACCTCGCGAAGCAAATAAGCATAAAAGCGTATGTGTAACGTCTAGTATCGTAAGGATATGGGTGTTTTAATAGTTTTTTGAGCGTTAGTGGTTAGATCTTTTCTAAAGTTTAAAACTTTAGAAAAGGTGAAAATTCCCCGTTTAGCGAAGCGTCTCACTTCCCCTCGCTGGCGCATATTTGCAATCCGTGCCTCATCATTCAATCACAAAACATTCATTATTCCCACAATCGCCAACCTGTCTAATTTCCCCATTCTTCATTTTTACATCAATATCTTATACAAAAACGAGAGTTTTTTCTGTCGATGCTTTAACTTGTAATAAGCCGATCCGGATGGGGATTTCCCCTTGCAGTAAAGTCGATTACGTTTCGAAATGTTTATAATCATTTTAGCATTTTATACACCATGAGAATTACGACTAAGATTATTGGATATTCTTTGGGGACGCTAACTGTATTGGTGTTGGCGATAACTATTCCGTTGACCGTTATCTGTTATCAAACCCAAAAGAATGAGTTACAGGATCTGGAGCAAACGCTTCGCCAGAATTTTGATGATAATGTGAAGCAGGAAGTGGAGACGGTGATCAGTATCGTGGATGTCTTTAATCGGGAGGTGGAAAAGGGCAAACTTTCAATGACAGAAGCCAAGCGGCAGGCGGCAGACCTGGTGCGGGAAGCGCGTTATGGCAGTGAGGGCTATTTTTGGATTGACACCCGTGAGGGAGTGAATGTGGTGCTTTTAGGAAAGAAAGAGGTGGAAGGAAAGAGCCGGTGGGACCAACAGGATGCGAAAGGCGATTATCTGATCCGCCGGATTATTAATGCGGCCCTTAAAGGGGATGGTTATTCCGAGTATTGGTTTCCAAAGAAAGGGGGTACTAAACCGTTACCCAAACGAAGTTATTCTGTGTATTACAAACCATTCAATTGGGTGATCGGAACCGGTAATTACATTGATGATATCGAACTTCGGGTTAGTGAGGTGAAAAAAGTTCAACTCAGCAAATTAAGACGCGGGATCATTCAAACGATCATTATTGCTGTATCAGCGTTATTTGTTTTTGGTTTTCTGGCTGTTTTGTTTGGCCGTCGCATTACACGCTCTATTATTTCTTTATCTAAAAATACCCGGGCTGTAGCAAGCGGGAACCTGGTAGTAGATATCGTCAAAACAGAAAATGATGAGATTGGTATTCTACAAGAATCACTTCGAACCACTATTGATAAACTGAAAAAAATCATTGAAGAGATCATTGAGGGTTCCGGTAATGTGTTTGCTGCCAGTGAACAGATGGCCCAATTGGCCGAGCATGTCTCTGAAGGTGCTACCTCCCAGGCTTCTTCTACTGAGGAGATCTCTACCTCCATTGAGCAGATGGTGACTAATATTTATGCGAATACCTCCAATGCCCATCAAACGGAAATAATTTCCTGCAAAGTGGGGGAAGGGATTGAACAACTACAGAAAACGGTAAAGCTTAACCTGGATGCCATGCGCATCATCAGTGAAAAAGTTTTCGTCATTAAAGATATTGCGCTGCAGACCAATTTGCTTGCCTTGAATGCTACGGTAGAAGCGTCAAGGGGAGGGGAGTCTGGTAAAGGGTTTTCGGTAGTTGCCGGTGAAGTGAGAGAATTGTCCGAAGTTATTCAGAAAGCCGCTGGTGAAATTGATAACCTTTCCAGGTTAAGTCTGGAGATAGCCGAAAAATCCTGGGTAGCCATGGAGGAACTGTTGCCTGAGATCAGTCAAACGCTTCACATGATTAAGGAGATTTTAGCTGCCAGTCAGGAACAGGAGGCCGGAGCGAATCATATTAATGAGGCGATACAGCAGTTGGTAACAATTACAACAAAAAACTCAGCGGCGTCAGAAGATATGGCCTCCAGTTCTGAGGAGTTATCCCGTCAGGCCGAAAAATTAAAAAGTATCATCTCTTATTTTAAGATTAAATGAAGTTTGCCATGTCTTATAAAACACTAAATTTTAAGTGTCAGCAAAGAATACCAGAGAACCACTAATCGATTATGAATAAATTACATTTACTGTTGTTTTAACCGCGAATTATACGAATGTAAATGTCAGATAGTTATTTATTGTTATTGCGGAATAAGCTATTGTTGCTTTTGTATCAAAAACCTGCAACTCAATAATCAGGATCGTTTTTCGCTGTAGTAAAACACTAAAACTTTAAGTGTCAGCAAAGAATACCGGGGAACCACTAGTTGATTATGAGCAAATTGCATTTGCTATTGTTTAAACCGCGAATTATACGAATTAAACGAATTTTAAACCACTGTGTGGTTTTATGAGCTTTTCATCGAAAAGCAATTCGTATAATTCGCGGTTGGCAAAAAGCTTGCAAAGCAAGCTTTATTTGTGTAAAACACGAATGTAAATGTCAGATAGTTATTTATTGTTATTGCGGAATAAGCTATTGTTGCTTTGGTATCAAAAATCTGCAAATCAATAATCAGGATCGTTTTTCGCTGTAGTAAAACACTAAAACTTTAAGTGTCGGCAAAGAATACCAGAGAACCACTAATCGATTATGAATAAATTGCATTTGCTATTGTTTTAACCGCGAATTATACGAATTAAACGAATTTTAAACCACTGTGTGGTTTTATGAGCTTTTCATCGAAAATCAATTCGTATAATTCGATGAATTCGCGGTTGACGTTTCGTATTTGTTATTCGTTTTTTGGCAATCGCAGAGGCTCAAATAATAAGTA
The DNA here is from genome assembly GCA_004296775.1 of Marinilabiliaceae bacterium JC017. Taxonomy (GTDB): domain Bacteria; phylum Bacteroidota; class Bacteroidia; order Bacteroidales; family Marinilabiliaceae; genus JC017. Next base: position 1,705 of record RHGE01000083.1, on the reverse strand, counting down.
ATTTCTAGTCTAATATCTAAGTCGATCATTTATTCAAAAGTTCATTAATTTTTGTAATTAACTGAAAAACAGTTTGTGCTTCTTTTATCGTCAAAGTTATTGGCTGTATTTAATTACAATGTTGGTTAATAAATTTTTTACCTACAAAAATGAATAATCATTAATTACATGCTGGTTCCAGCCTTGAGATTTAAACTTTTCTCTTTGCGGACAGCGATATGTTCTCACTGAATGATTCTTGATAAAATTCTTATATACCTTTTCTATATTCGAGTACAAATCCCATGTGTATTTTCTGGATAATATTTCATTTTGYAGATCAATGTTTTTGGTTTTTCCCTTATGRTTTTCTTTTAATTTAAACCAGTTAACATACAGCTGCAAATATTTTGTTGACACGCCACAGAAAGTCCGATTTAGTAAGGTATCGATACGTGCTGCAATATTATTTAATAACTGTACGCCTTTGCCATCGCACGTTGTATGATCTGAAGCTTTGAAGTTATGGTGTTGTATTTTATTGTCTTTTGCAAAAGCAGATATACTTTGATGTTTGTCAGAAATAAGAAYTGTCTTCTTTGTTATTTTACCTCCCATAGCACGCTGTATATCAGATTTAGACAAGCGCCCTATATTGRTGACTTTCATCTCAGTTTGTGCTTTATTTKTAGTGGTTAATATCTTAACCTGATAATCATTATCACCTTTATGGCTTGTACCCCCACGTTTCTTTGGGKACTCAAGTCCTTTGCGTCCCTTTTGACTATAGCGTATCCACAAGTCATCTATTTCTGTTTCACCATCAAATTTAGTTTCTAATGTAGGAAGTGATAATAATATTTTATGCCGCCAATTAAATGCTGTCGGTACACTTATTCCAAATCGCTCTGACATTTTAATTATCGAGGTGTAATCTTCATTTATCATTGCATCTTGATACTTAAGAAACAATGACTTTTTCCGAATTTTCCCCAATACAGTACCAGTAGTCTCTTTAAATGTTTTCCCACATTGGCTACACTTAAAACGTTGTTCACCTTTATGCTTACCATATTTACTAAAGGCGGTATTTTTACAATGAGGACAATTCTTTACTKGTCTCCCCTCAAGYTGCAAAGTTTCAGTTTCTTTATATAATTGATCTAATAGCAGTTTACGATCTTCAGAGGGTAATTGCTTAAAAGCTGATAAAATTTCAGTGGATGTGGTCATGTGTGTTTTTTTGTAAAAATAGAAATATTTTGACCAACATTAAATTTAAAAACAGCCAAGTTATTAAGGGTCAATAAATGAGATTGATGTAAATCAGTCTAAGGTCTATCATATAACAAGCTTGCAAAGTGTCTCATTTCCAGGGATTAGTACTTTTGTCTTGGATGTGGCTTGTTCAAGGTGTATTAGTTTGTTTTTAAGGCATTCAAGGGTGTATTTTTCCAGGTAGTGAGAATCATCTCTATCTTTTCTGATTTGAAGGTAACGGTAGGATCGGGTTGTACAGTCGTCAATATGGGCAACGGCCATCTCTGACTCACCTTTTGTTAGAATGTTAAGACTTGAACTTTGTATTTTATTCGGGACGTTGTCCCGGACCCTAGTTCCTTTTTGGCATCGCCCCAAAAAGGAACCAAAAAACTCTAGTCAAATAAACGCTTCCGCCCGCCTCCTTGATGAATTTTTGCTAACCCACTGGCCGGAATTCCCGCAT
>RHGE01000082.1 GCA_004296775.1 Marinilabiliaceae bacterium JC017 | reverse complement strand
CGCATTCATCTGCGTCGCGCCTGCGCCGGCCCGCTTATTTGACACCAAACCTATTTAAGAATGACCTTGGTGTAATGCCGATAGATAATTAAAGGCCAATTAAAAGCGAAGCGCATTAAGTGGGCATTTTAATTATCTATCGGTATGACGGGCTCACGCGCTTCGAATCATCACGTTCCAGCTCGTCGATTGGATTTTTGCGTTATTCTGTTGATTTGTATTGGAGGTGTCAAAACTAGAGGTCGGATCCGGTTATATAGTCGTCAATATGGGCAACGGCCATCTCTGACTATCCTCTAACATCTACCCATCCAATTTCTATAGATCTAACCTCTAATCTCTATGATCTAATCTCTATTTCAATCACTCCTCTATCTCCTTTAATTCCAGCCAGCGGTTCTCTTTCTCTTCCAGCTGAGACATGATGGTTCCGAGTTCTTGTGATTTGGCAACCAGTTCATCGGGCTGAAGGGTGCCTGAATTAAGCGCCTCTTCAATGGTGGCTTTTTGTTCTTCCAGCTTTTCGATGTCCTTCTCTATGGCTTCCAGTTCTCTCTTTTCTTTGTAAGAAAGTTTTTTAGGGCGTTCACTGACCGGTTTTTCTTTCTTGGGGGCCGGCTCTTTTTTTACGGTCTTTTCTTTCGCTAATTCCTTACTGTATTTCAGGTAGTCGCTGTAGTTACCCGGGAAATCTTTGATTTGTCCTTCTCCCTCGAATACAAACATGTGGTCGGCCACTTTGTCCATGAAGTAACGGTCGTGAGATACAATCAATACGCAGCCCTTGAAACCTTGCAGATAATCTTCCAGGACACTCAGTGTGAAAATATCCAGGTCGTTGGTTGGCTCATCGAGAATAAGGAAGTTTGGATTTTTCATCAGCACCGTCATCAGGTAGAGCCTCTTCTTCTCACCACCACTGAGTTTGCGCACCAGTACATGGTGCATCTCATTGGGGAAAAGGAAATACCTCAGAAACTGAGCGGCCGACATGGAATTACCATTGCCGGTAGAGATATGTTCAGCAATCTCACTGATCACATCAATGACTTTTTTGTCTTCGTCAAGCTTTATGCCTTCCTGTCGGTAATAGCCAAATACGACTGTTTCGCCATGTTCCACCTCGCCTTCTGACGGATTTATCTGTCCGGTTATGATATTCAGAAAGGTAGTTTTACCCGTTCCGTTCTTTCCTATGATACCTGCTTTTTCATAGGGGGCAAATTTGTAAGAGAAGTCCTTTATCAGTTCCAGATCATCGTATCGTTTGGATATATGGTGGAGGTCCAGGATCTTTTTACCTAACCGGGCGGACTGTATGTTTATATCGAGTTGCTTATCTCTCAGGTTAGCACTGGCTTTGTCTTTCAGGTCATAAAAGGCATCCACGCGGTATTTGGCTTTATGCCCGCGTGCCTGGGGCATACGGTTCATCCATTCCTGCTCCCGACGTAAGGAGTTACGTGCTTTCTCCACTTCTGCCTGAAATTGCTCGATGCGTTCTTGTCTCTTTTCAAGAAAGTAAGTGTAATTACCCTGGTAGCGGAAAAGTTGCTGATTGTCTAATTCCAGTATCTCATTACATACCCGGTCCAGGAAATACCTGTCGTGGGTAACCATGAATAGGGTAGCTTTAGACTTGGATAGGTATTGCTCCAGCCAGCTGACCATGTCCAGATCAAGGTGGTTGGTGGGCTCATCCAGGATGAGCAGGTCCGGCTCACTGATCAGAATGCTTGCCAGGGCAACTCTTTTTTGCTGACCGCCCGATAGTTCGGATATCGACTGATCAAAATTGGTGATCTTAAGTTGTGACAAGACTTGCTTAATGCGTTGTTCGTAATCCCAGGCGCTGAGTTGATCCATTCGGTCAATGAGCGTGCCCATCGCTTTTTGGTCATTGTGCTCAATGGCATGCTCATAGGCCTTGATGGTTTGAACCACTTCATTATCGGTATTGAAAACCTCTTCAATCACCGTGTGAGTTGTATTTAAATAGGGGTCCTGAGGCAGGTAGCCTACCTTAATACCTTCCCGGTAAGTTACCGTACCTTCATTGGCAGGTAGTTTGTCCGTCAAGATATTCAGCAAAGTCGTTTTGCCTGCGCCGTTTTTTGCTATTAAGGCCACTTTCTGACCTTCGGCCAATCCAAAATTCAGATTGTCGAATAATAAAACATCCCCCCAGTGATGTGTGAGGTTTTCTACAGATAAATAATTGATCATAACCGGTAATTTTCCGGGCGCAAAGTTAGGTAAAAATTGAGTATTGCTACTATTAATTTCCCGACCCGCTAAACCAGCTCTTAAATACCGGCACTTTATCCCTGCTAACAATGATCTCTCGCTCAAAATCCTGCTCCAGTTTTATTTTCAAGCGGCTGTTGGAGTGAACGATTACTTCCTGTATTTCGTTAATGTTAACAATGAAGGAGCGGCTGATACGCATAAAGGTTTGGGGGTTGAGCATTTCTTCCAGCTCCTCCAGCTTGAAGTCGATGATGTAATGATTGCCTTTGGTGGTTAAGATGAACACATTTCTGCCTTCCGCATAGAACAGGGCTATTTTGGCGGTGGTAACCGACTTAATGCGTTCGCCTATCTTCACCATAAACCGTTCTTTGTAGGATTTTTGAAACTGTGACAGGGCGTCGTTGAGTTCTTCCAGTTGGATGCGTTGTCGGGCTGATGAAAGGTTGATACGCAGGCTTTCCAGTTTTTCTATGCTTCTGAACAGGTCGTCGTAGGCGATGGGTTTCAGTAGATAGTCAATGCTGTTTACTTTAAAGGCTTGTATGGCATATTCGTTATAGGCTGTTGTAAAAACTACAGGGGTATTAAGCTGTACTTTATTGAATATTTCAAAGCTTAAACCATCGGATAGATGAATATCCATAAAGATCAAATCAACGGTATGCAGGGGTTGGGTGAGCCATTGGGTGCTTTTGGCCACGGAATCAAGGGTGGCCACAATTTCCATGTCCGGATCATAACGATGGAGTAAGCGTGCCAGGTGTTCTGCTGCCGGTTTTTCGTCTTCAATAATTAATACCTTCATTTGTTTAGAATTAGATTTTTTAACAGAGGTAATGGATCAGAGATACGAACATCAGCATCAAGCCCACAGAGTTGTTTTTTTGTTTGTTCTCTATTCCATTCTCTCATGGTGTTCAATTAGTTTATTGGTGTCTTTTATTTGGTTTATGCTTCGATCTGCCTCGAAAATACGATAGATTAAAGATTCCAGAATGCCTTTTTCCTTTTCCCTTCATCCTTCTACCTTTTATCACCTCATTCTGTATAATATCTGTTAATCTATTATTTCTGTCATATTATCTAACCTCTATCTTCTAATATCTAACAGTCTGTAATCTAATGGTCTTTCATCTATCTCTCATTCCTCTTCCACTTCAAAAACAGGGATCTCAATGTGTACTTTGTTTGATTTGATGGTATGCGTTAATGTTTTATTACTGAAAAAGGCGTAGGCCTTATTAATGTGATTGAGATTGATTTGTGACGATTCATTAAGGGTTAGTTTTTCATTGTCATTAAAAGAGAAATTGATATGGTCTTCAGCCCCGTTTTCCAATTTTATAATTAATGGCTGCATGCCCGAAATGATATTTCGCTCAATAGCTTGCTGAATTAGTAGTTGAAGCGTGCCGGGTACAATTTGTTTGTTTTTTACAATAGTGTTCAATGAATAGTCGAACGAAAGGGCTCCTTGATATTTTACGTTGAGTAATAACAGAAGGGAGTCCACAATTTTAAGTTCCTGACTGACACAAACCAGTTCGTTTTGCCGGGCATCCAAGGTGTAGCGATAGATACGCGATAGGTGATCAATGTAGTTTTCGGCCAGCTTGGGATCGCTGTGTACGATGGCAATAAGATTTTCGAGGCTTTGGTAGAGTAACGAAGGGTTAATTTGCAATTTGAAGCGTTCCAGGTCATGCTCCAGACTTTTGCGAAGCTCCATCTCTTTCAGGTAGAGAATTTGTGAATGAAAAGCTAAAAAATGGGTGCTTGAATGGATCATGTTATATACAATGGAAACAATGGCAAATACCGCATTAAAGACAATCAGTTCGGTGTGATAGCCAATGAAACCCAGGTAAAAACGATAATAGATACTAACAACGATGGAAATTAATGCAATGGAGAAAAGCAGACTGGCAAATAACTGAATCAGGATCGTCCCGGTATAGGATCGTCTTTTTTTGTTCGGTAAATCAGGAATGGTGTCGCTTTCTGTTGTTAGGGTTGTTAGTTTTTTTGATTGGAGGGGAAAATGTTTCTCTATAAATAAAAGAAAGAGGCGTTGTCCCTCCAAAAGAAGATAGGTGAATAGAATTGTCACCATAGCTTCCCGACTGAAAAAATTCTCCGACAACTGATTCAAACTGTCAAAGACGAGTAAGATAAGGGTATAAACCACCATGCCAACAGGGATGGGGATAAGCAGACGTAACCAATTGTTTTGTAGTAAACTTACTTTTTTCATGAGACCGGGATCAAAGGCTTTTACAAGATACGTGTCAACGATTAAATTAATGTGTTTGACGGGGCCGAGAACAGGCCTTGGGCGTGATGTTTCAGCTGATCTTTTTTAAGTTTTGTAAGTAGTGGTAGTTGTACCACAAAATTGGTATTTCTCATTATACGTATTTCTTTATCACAGAAAAAACTGTAGCGTTTCTTAATGTTTTCAAGCCCTACTTTATGTGAGTGGTGAGTAACCGGTTTTTTTACCAGTTGGTTGTTTACCTCAATAAAGCCGGGTTTGCGTTCAAAATTGTTGCTTACCGTAATATATCCCTCTTTGTTGTCGTGAATATCTATGGTTAGAGGTTTGTCATCGGTCAAATGGTTGTGCTTAACCGCATTTTCAACCAGCAGCTGAAGTGTGAGCGGCGGTATGAGACTGCTTTTAGTCGCATCCGTCAGGTTGATGTTGACGGTCAACGCATTTTCGAAACGAATGTACAACAGGAAGACATAGGCTTCAATAAACTTTACCTCTTCTCTAACGGTCACCAAATCTTTTTCATGACTGTCGAAGATGTATGAAAAAGTAAGGGCGAATTTACGAATAAAGCCTTCCGTAGTGTTAGCGTCGCGGTAGACCAGTGAGGAAATGGTGTTGAGTGAGTTGAACAAGTAGTGCGGACTTAATTGTGACTTCAGTACCTCATATTGTAATCGCAGCCGTTCCCGCACCATCTTCTCGGTTTCGATATTAGCCTTGATAAATCGGGTAAAGGAGAATTGGTACAGGTCTATCAATACATAGATGAGGTTAGTCACCGTAAAGATGATTCCGAATTTCAGGGTCGCATCCCATTTGTCTGCCTGGAATTGTTCCGCTGTTACATTGGGGTATTTTATGAAAATAAATAGTCGGAGTGAAATAACGAGCAGTAGCGTGACCGCAATGAGGTTAGTGAAGAACTGGCTTATAAAGCGGACAACAATACTTTTTTCCCAGGGGAACAAGCTGTTCAGCCAGTGGCTGGTGATAAATAAAAAAGAGAAGGCAATCCATGAACTTAAGATGATAAAGGATATGGTGTCCACATGATTAGCCAATACGGGCAGCGAGCCATACTTGCTGTAAAAAAGATAAATAAAGGTCAGTACTCCATACAGAGTACTGACAAATAGTTGGGTAAACAGTTTTTTCCCGGATAAAAAATTGGATGTAGTTGCAGCTATCACCATGGTTACTGTTCAATGGTTTTTAAAACCCGGTATTTTTCATATTCCGAATCGAGATTTTTGATCATCGACTTAAAGATATACATTAATGATGAATCCTTTTTGTCGATACGGGGTGCCAGGCGAACTAAGATGACACTTTTCTCCACATCCACATCAATATTGTCCAGGTTCTCAATAATCTTGATGATAATCTCATTGTTGAGGTGTGGTTGATCAATGATGTATCGCATCAACTCTTCAATGGTGCTGTTTTGATCCATTTTATCAATCAAACGAAAGAAGGTGTCGTAGTTTTCCGAACTGAGTGGAAATTGTTTTATGATTTCGCGTAATACAGCGCCGGCGCCATGCTGATAATCGGGTACTAAGTCATTCATGGAGCGTAATAGCATTTGCATCGCCTGGTCGCTTAGTTTATTGTGGTCAAGCAAGTCGAGCATCACATTGTACTTCTCCATCTCACTGTCCAGGTCATCCATCACATAGAAATAGGCATCCAGTACTTCAGGCTTATCAATAAACATCTTGTTGGCTTTCCTTAGAATAGAACCGCGCTGGCTGTTAGAACTGATATCATAGCCCGTTTTAAGGTAAGTGATCAGGATTTGTTTGTCTGGTTTGGACGGAGTACCGGCAATGGTGGCATCCAGTAAGGCATTGGTAATTTCGCCTTTTAAAACATAGTAGCTGCTCGACATGTTATCCATAACCCGGCGGTAATTGCTCATCACCTCTTCGTCTTTAGGCAGGTAATCAAGCATTTTAAGTAATACGGCTCCTTTTTCTCGTTCATGGGTGAAGTCATCCACTGATTCCAGCATTCTGATCCAGGTAGCAGTGGATAGCTTTTGTTTTTTCAATAAGTCTTTTATCACATTACCTTTCTCTGAGTTGATACTCATATCATCAATGATATCGAAATAGATACGGCGACAGTTGTAGTTCTCACTGAATTTGTTATTCACTAGTCGAAGGATAGATCCGCGTTCAGTGTTGTAATCGTGTGTGGCGGCAGCTTCCATGAGTGCGGCCAGTTGGTTGTCATTCAATTTGTAGTTTTCGATCAGGTGGCGCAAAAGCGATCCCTTGGTGCTGTTGGAGCGCACATCTTTTATGGCGTGGCACAAGGGTTTAATATCCTGGTCCTTTATTTTGTTGTCAAATACCAGTGTTTTAAAATAAGTGTTCTTTAAGTTTGACGAACCTGAATGGATGGTAGTGGTTTCAAAAGAGAAAAAACTCCAACTGGTTGAATATTTTTTCTGTGAAGAAGGGAATTTCTCAATTTCATCAACCACGCCCTGAATGCCTTTAGTGCGATACAGCCGGCTGACGCGTGATTCGGCACCCACCTCTGTTCTTACAACAATCGATGGTAAAATTTCTCCTAGCCACTTTTTGCCTTCCGGTTCAAAACTGGTTTTTGATTTGCCCACATAATACTCGTAATTGAGTTTACCATCTTGATCTGCGGTGATAACCAGTCGTCTATTGTTGCCAAAAGCCGCTTTGTTTACCTCGAAAAAACCGTTGGGTGACATGCCCGTAATCATTTTGTCATCTTCGGATACTTCAATACGTCCGCCGTATTTCAAATCAAAAGGAAACTCATCTGACAAATCACTCATTATGTCATCAATCGCTATTCGACCACCATCATGGAAGATAACAATCTCTTTTTTAATTTTTTTAGGTTTTTTATCATCAGTCACAGATGCAAAGGCCGATCCAGTTACCAGCAAGGTTAGGAGGGTTAATGAAAATACTTTGGATTTATTCAAAGGGTTTTTCATTCTTTTCAGTGCGGCAGGTAAATAGCTGCGCTCATTGAATTGTTTGGTTAGTAGATCTTTTCGTTTCATAGGTCTTATTTTTTATCCGGTTCCCCATTTTTCACAATACAATATTAATATGGAATAAAGGGCAGGAAAAACCATATGAATTGAATTGTGGAATCCATGTAGTAAATCGTCAATCCGGTGTACTCAATTTTTCGCTGCGGTGTATAAAATGACGAGTAGCTGTCATGAATTGCAAAAGTGCGTGGTTGAGCAATAGGGCAAATATCCTTTTCCTTTCATTTTCAAATTAACACAGGATATTGAACATGCCTTTGTAAAACCCGTTTCAAAACAATTGGCGTGTCATTCAGAAGACCTGGAATCCATTTCAGAACACTTGGTGTGTAATTCATAAGACTTGGAATCCGTTTCAGAAGACCTGGCATGTAATTCATAAGACCTGGAACCCGTTTCAGAACACCTGGTGTATCATTCATAAGACCTGGAATCCGTTTCAAAACACCTGGTGTGTAATTCAGAAGACCTGGAACCCGTTTCAGAAGACCTGGCGTGTAATTCATAAGACCTGGAACTCATTTCAGAACACTTGGTATGTCATTCATAAGACCTGGAGCCCGTTTCAAAACACTTGGCGTGTCATTCAGAAGACCTGGAATCCATTTCAGAACACTTGGTGTGTAATTCATAAGACCTGGAACTCATTTCAGAATACCTGGCATGTAATTCATAAGACCTGGAACTCATTTCAGAACACTTGGCGTGTCATTCATAAGACCTGGAATCCATTTCAGAACACTTGGCGTGTCATTCATAAGACTTGGAACTCATTTCAGAACACCTGGCGTGTCATTCATAAGACCTGGAACTCATTTCAGAATACCTGGCATGTAATTCATATGACCTGGAACTCATTTCAGAACACTTGGTGTGTAATTCATAAGACCTGGAATCCATTTCAGAACACTTGGCGTGTCATTCATAAGACCTGGAACTCATTTCAGAACACTTGGCGTCTCATTCATAAGACCTGGAATCCGTTTCAGAACACTTGGCGTGTCATTCATAAGACCTGGAACTCATTTCAGAACACCTGGTGTGTCATTCATAAGACCTGGAACTCATTTCAGAACACCTGGTGTGTAATTCATAAGACCTGGAACTCATTTCAGAATACCTGGCATGTAATTCAGAAGACCTGGAATCCATTTCAGAACACTTGGTGTGTAATTCATAAGACCTGGCATGTAATTCATAAGACCTGGAACTCATTTCAGAACACTTGGCGTCTCATTCATAAGACCTGGAATCCATTTCAGAACACTTGGCGTCTCATTCATAAGACCTGGAATCCATTTCAGAACACTTGGCGTGTCATTCATAAGACTTGGAACTTATTTCAGAATACCTGGCATGTAATTCATAAGACTTGGAATCCCTTTCAGAACACTTGGTATATCATTCATAAGACCTGGAACCCGTTTCATAAGACCTGGAACTCATTTCAGAACACCCTGTATTCAGAAGCCTTGGTGTCAAAAGAATGCGATTTGCAACCTATATCAATACAATGACTTCTCTCCGTTATGAATATTTGGCTAATCTTGTCGATAAATTATGCTGCTTGAGAATCAGCAACTTTCAACCCTTGATGCATCAATCATACCTCCATAATCAAATGTCTATCGATTTGTTTCCCCCACGATATCATCAATCCTTTGAAGCTCATCCATGGAGAAAGATGGATTTTCCAGTGCCCGGAGGTTGTCGCGCAGTTGTTTTACCGATGAGGCACCAACCAGCACAGAGGTGATGCGTTTGTCCCGCAATAGCCATGCGATAGCCATTTGTGCCAGGGTTTGATTGCGGCTTTTTGCCAGGTTGTTTAGTTTAACAATGGCTTGGTGTTTTTTCGGAGTCAGTGCCTTTTTTTGCAGAAAACCATGAGGTTTAGCCATGCGGGAATCTTCCGGAATGCCCGTTATGTATTTATTAGAGAGCAGGCCTTGTGCCAAAGGAGAATAGGCAATGCATCCGATGCCCCGTTTATCCAGCACGTTTAACAGGTTGGTTTCTGCCCAGCGGTCAAACAGGTTGTAGCGTGGCTGATGGATCAGGCAGGGAGTACCCATTTCTCGCAACATTGACTCTGCCCTCTGCGTGAGATCAGCCGGATAGTTGGACAAGCCCACATAGAGTGCTTTGCCCTGGCGTACCATCAGGTCGAGGGTGGCCATGGTTTCTTCCAGTGGCGTTTCGGGATCAGGTCGGTGATGGTAGAAGATGTCCACATAATCCAGTTTCATCCGTTTCAGACTTTGATGGAGGCTGGCCATCATACTTTTTTTTGAACCCCATTCGCCGTATGGGCCTGGCCACATGTAGTAGCCTGCCTTGGAGGAAATCACCAGCTCATCCCGGTGATTGGCCAGATGCTTGTGCAGGATCTTACCAAAGGTCTCTTCCGCTGATCCAGGAGCAGGACCATAATTGTTGGCCAGGTCAAAATGGGTGATGCCGTTGTCGAAGGCTTCGAATAAGATGGCCTTGCTGTTGTCGTAAATATCCACTGAACCAAAGTTGTGCCATAAGCCCAAAGAGATGGCCGGTAGTTTTATGCCGCTGCGTCCGCAACGGTTGTATGTCATTTTTTCATAGCGGTCAGAAGAAGGAAAATGGTCCATTTGTGTTTGTTTTAACGGGTTAAAAATTCGATTATTTAGTTGATGATAGTCTCTCAGGAGTACAATTTATAATTGTTGATTTTGATAAAAAAATTCAATACCAAAAGAGTCGTCTTCAAAGAAGGTGTCAAATTGGTTTTGAAAGTGTAAGTGTGGAAAAGTGAGTAACCATCGAAAGTTGAGCGGGATTAACGTCATGTTGTATGCATTTATCTTCTACATTTGTAAATGTAATTAATTTTTACCAAGAAAATATAAGTGGATATGCAGGATTCATTAGCTAGTGTTACTTCCGATCTTAGCCCGACTTCTCTGACAGATAAGATAGGCAAGTGGATTCATAATTATTTGATCGAAGCCGGATTGAGTGATTATTCAGCCAATTTGGTTAAAGCTTTGGTGTTGGCTTTCCTGGTGTTTTTGTTTATTTATTTGATCAATGCCGTAACCAAACGATACATTGTTAAAACCATCGAACGGGTTATCAGGAAAACCAAATCAAAGTATGATGATTTTTTAATTCAACGAAAGGTCTTTCAACGTTTGTCGCACCTGGTGCCTGCAGTGGTGATCTTTCTGTTTGTGGGTATTGTGTTTCGTGATTTTCCCGTGGCCGGAAAGGTAGTAAAGAAGGTAACCCTTTTATACATTGTGGGAGCCGTTATCTGGAGCCTTAACTCTTTTTTTAATGTCATTCAGGATATCTATAACACTTTTAGTTATTCACATGAACGCCCGATAAAAGGATACATACAAGTGCTTCAGATTATCTTTTATTGCATCGGAGGATTAATCTTCATATCCATTGTGTTTGAAGTGGACCTGATTGCTGTTTTTGCCAGTTTGGGTGCCATGGCAGCAGTGCTGCTTTTAATTTTTAAGGATACCATCTTAGGATTCGTAGCCAGTATTCAATTGTCGGCAAATAAGATGTTACGTATCGGTGACTGGATCAGCATGCCTTCTCACAATGCTGATGGTACCGTTCTGGAGATCACGCTTAATACAGTGAAAGTGCAAAACTGGGATAAAACCATTGTTACCATCCCGACCTATTCGTTGGTTGCCAACTCTTTTTCCAACTGGCGGGGCATGGAGGAATCCGGTGGCAGACGCATAAAGCGTTCCATTAATATAGATATGAAAAGTGTGAAGTTCTGTACGCCGCAGATGCTTGAGAAGTTCAAGAAAATTACTTTCCTGAAAGATTATATTGAAACAAGCGAGAAGGAAATGGAAGCCTATAATCTTGAAGCCGGGATCGATGATAGTGTGTTGGTCAATGGTCGTCGAATGACGAATCTAGGCGTGTTTCGGCGCTACCTGGAGGAATATTTGCAACGACATCCGAAAATTCATAACGACATGACATTTCTTGTGCGACACCTGCAGCCCACCGATCGGGGCCTTCCAATTGAAATATACGTGTTCAGTAATGACCAGGAATGGGCCAATTATGAAAGTATTCAGGCAGATATCTTTGATCATACCCTGGCCGTAATTCCCGAATTTGAATTGCGTGCTTTTCAGTTGCCAACAGGTGATGACTTACGGTTTTTTAAGGAATAATAAGTTGAAAAATCGAGGTTTTAATTTGTTGTGCTGATTAGTTATTTTTTTGGAAGGTCTGATGTAATGAGTTTTAAAATAAGGAAATAGGATGGTTTTGTGGGGTGTAAATTTGTAAGCTGTTTTGTAAAAAAAAACCGAAGGGTGATAAAAGTTATTGTATTTGTATTTTAGAAGTTTTATTTTCGTGGCAAATCATTAATAAAAATGATTCAGAAGTAATAAATCCTAATCTTATACAGTCGCAGTATGGATAGCAATTTACAAATTGATAGCCTGGATAAAAAAATTTTATCCCTTATCACAAAAAACGCCCGTATACCTTTTCTTGAAGTAGCAAGAGAATGTAAAGTTTCAGGAGCCGCCATTCACCAACGTATTCAACGCTTAATGAATATGGGGGTAATTAAAGGATCTGAATTTATCATCAATCCATCTAAAATTGGATATCATACCTGTGCTTTTATGGGTATTTTCCTTAAGAAAGCCAGCTTGTTTGATAAAGTGGTCAAAATGTTAGAAGAGATTCCTCAGATAGTAGAGTGTCATTATACGACAGGGGAATATGCTGTTTTTATTAAGATCTATGCGCAAAGTAATGAGCATTTAAAGCGTATTTTGCACGATAAATTGCAGGCGATAGCTGGTATTTCTGCTACCGAAACAATCATTTCTTTTGATGAATGTTTTAAGCGTCAATTACCAATCGATTAAGAGCTGATTAATTTTAAAATAAAAAGTAAGCCGGAACTATTTTGTGTTCCGGCTTTTTTTGTGTGATTGACTGAATTTCTTAAGGGTATTATAAATACTAATCCGTTATTTTTGGTTTAATCGCCATTCTCCGGAGATGATTTTATTTAAAGGGGGTATGAATTTTTCCAGTGACTCCTTTATATTTTCCAAAATGCGTTGATCAACAGTGGTGCAGTCATTATTTGCGTCAATACTACTGATGGTCTGCTGGTCATAACGGGTATTAGCCCCTGACACTACCAAATGCGCCATGATGCGTGATGTGGCCTTTACCGGGTAGTCGCCTTCTGCAAAAATGTTTTTTGAAATCAGCAGGGGATATGCTTCAAAGAAGTTGAATGTATGATCGCCTAGGTAGAGATGGAGCTCATAGTTTAAGAGAAGCGGAATGGCAAGAAAGAAATCAAACCGGCCTTCGGGATCTTTTAGGCTTATCTTTACTCTGTTGGCCAGTGTGTTAACTGGTGTGTAGGTAAAGGTCCATTCGAGGCCTTCAAATGTGTCCAGTTGTTGCCTTATGTTATCCAATAATAGTAATCTTGGTTTGGCAACGCATTGGAAGTGCTCATTGTCTTTAAACGTTTTAATAGCGTCTAAAATATTTTCTCGTGTGAGTGGTGTGTTTTTAAACATGATATATAGTGCTTACAATTGCTTTAGGTAAATGTTTTTGCGGGTTGAAGGTGAAATCAAGTCTTCCGAGTTGAATACCGCCAAAGCCGGCCTGATTAATAGTGACCTGTTTGCCATGTTGGTTGGTTATAACCTCAGGTTGATCCATGAAAGTATGGGTATGTCCGCCTATAATCAGATCGATGTATTTGGTGTTTTTTGCGACCAGGGTGTCACTGACTGTGGCATCCTTATAACGATAGCCCAGGTGCGATAAGCATACAATGAAGTCGCAACCTTTTTGTTCTTTGAGTATGGCGGCGGTTTTCTCTGCTTCCGTAAGTGGATCCAGGTACCTGATGTATTTGTAGTTTTTAGGATCAACCAGTCCATCGAGTTCAACCCCCAATCCCAGAAGACCAATCTTTAGTTCTCCTTTGTTTATGATTTTATAAGGCGTTATGAGTTGTTGTAATGGCGTGCCGGAACAGTTATAATTACTGCAGATGAATGGAAAGGTTGCTTGTTTAATGCGGTGACTTAATGCTTCTGTGCCATTGTCAAACTCATGGTTGCCCAGGGTTACGGCATCATATTGCATTTGATTCATTAACTTTATTTCCAGTTCACCTTTGAAGAAGTTAAAGAAAGGTGTTCCCTGAAAAATATCGCCGGCATCCACCAAAAGTACATTTGGACATTCGTTGCGGATGGTTTTAATTAGTTGTGCCCGGCGGGCAGCACCACCCTTGCCTGCCAATTTGGGGTGATCGGCCGGAAAGGGGTCAATGTGGCTGTGTACATCGTTGGTGTGTAAAACAGTCAGTGTTTGCGGCTGGTGTTCCAGACATCCGGTCAGAGGAAGGCCAATGCCGGCAGCCAGAGTGCCAAGGCTGACTGTTTTTATGAAATTTCGTCGGTTAGTTTGCATGGTAAATTCGCTGGTCAGTGGTTGCGGTAATCATGATGTTTTTGGAGGTTTGAGCTTTTATGTGGTCAATAATCACCTTTCTGACTTTAAGTCCGGTGTTGTGTCTTGCGGTTGCTTTAGTGAGCATATTAAAATGGTCTCCTCCATTGGCCAGGTAATCTGAGGTCACCAGGTAATAGGTGGCATTATTATTTATGGAACGACCATTGATTTTTGAATTGACTGCCTTCTTATTCTTAATGCCGAAGCTGGCACCGCCAAGTCCTTCTCCGTTTCCGCCGGCAATGAAATCAAACAATTCCTTTACTTTATCTCCTTTCATTTGAAGGATGACCAATTCATTTTCAAAAGGCATCAGGGAGAATATGTGGTGTACTTTTATTTCACCTTTGGGAATCGGTGAGCGTAATCCTTTGTGATTAATAAGTGCAAAGTTAGGTAGGGGAAGTGTGTCAGTCCGGGTCGAAAAATCAGCAGCTTCTTGCAACATCAAATCTGCTACGAAATTGGTTAAAGGGCTTTCCGGCATGTAGGAGGATAGGGTTTCTCCGGCTGTTCCTATCACCTGATTCATTTTTTCATCTACCTGTATGCGATAGGGCGTGATGATATTCTCCAGTTCAGCAGAAGGGCTGATAAGAGAGTCAATCGTCTGTTTTCTGTATTCCTGATGGACGAGTTTCCAGCCAAAAGATGAATTATGACAGCCGGATAAAATGAGTACTCCTGCCAGCAAAGAAATAATATACCGGCGAAAGTGAGTTGCCTGGTTTGACATTGTTCGGTCTTTTATTATTCGATCTTCAAAACTACTAAAAATAGAAGAATCGCAAGGTTAATTAATTCTAACCTTTTAGTTGGTGATAAGTTTAGGAATACCTTTATTTTTGCCGTCTAAAAGAGAAAAAATGTTACATCTGATTGATAAAATGCACAGTCAGGTACATCCTTCATGGAATGATTTTTTGACGGAGGAGGTTACCGGATTACTGAAACAAATTGAAGAGAAGCTGGAAAATGGAGAAGGTGTTTTTACTCCCCCTGTCTCCCGTGTCTTTCATTTTATGTCAATGGATTTGATGGCAGTGAAAGTGTTGCTGATCGGACAAGATCCCTATCCACAGGAAGGTGTTGCTACCGGCCGGGCGTTTGAAGTAGCCACCCTTAAGTCGTGGGATGATCCTTTCCGTAATGTCTCCCTGAAAAATATTATCCGGGCACTGTATAATGCCTATTGTGATGACTTTAAAAAATACAATGAGATTAAGACGATCATGAAAAATGGTTTGTTTGGACAGTCGTTCAGTGTATTGCCGCCGGATCAGTTGTTTAAACATTGGGAGCAGGAAGGTGTACTGATGCTGAATACTTCTTTTACCTGTCGCATTGGTTATGCCGGTAGTCATGCAAAGATATGGGCGCCGTTTACCCGCTTGTTGCTGTCATATATTGCTGAGAAAAATCCATCCATCACGTGGTTTCTTTGGGGGAATCATGCCAAGGGTATTACTTCACACCTGACGTTGCAGAAGAGTATGACCTCGAATCATCCGATGATTTGTAAGGAGGGCGAGGAGGATTTCTTGTTTGGAAAGGTTAACATGTTTAAAGCAACCAGTCACCTGATTGATTGGACAGGAAAAAACCGTCGGTAGATACGCGGCGGTTTTTTTATTGAGTCGTTCATTTTCCTTAATCTCTTTGGTCTCTTACCGGGGTAGCCTTTTAAACAGGCTTAAAAAGGGTAAAGAGGAATGATGAAGGAACTTGATTTCTGTCGATTTGTTTGAGGCTCAAAGCTTATTTTATTCTTTCCAGGTATTTTTTACGGGCTTCAAGCAGGTATTCAATATTTATTTCGGGATTGTAAATACGGATCATATCCTGAATCCCGAAATTGATGTGGAAATGGCCGATGGCTGCATCAAAGGAGCTTAAATCCCAGTTGTATTTCACCTGTTTGGTCAGTTCTTCAAAATATTTCCAGGTCAGTTTTTTGGGGATATAAAAATAGCCATGGTCTTTTTCTGTGACATCGAAGTAGACACCTTCTTCCACTTCTTCCAGGATGAAGAATTTATTTAGTTTGAGGATGGCCTGGGCACTGATTTTCTTGCCTGGTTTCTTTTTAAAGCTTATGCCTTCATCCAGGTAACAGGCTTGTATCTCCTGAACCTGGTCGTAGGCATCCAGGTGGCGAAGTCTGATTACGTTATAGGTGTCGTTGTAAATCGTAACCGTACCGGCTGCGGCACTAAACTGAACCGGAAAGTACTTCAGGATGTTTTGGGTGGCGCGGGTCACCTCTTCAAGGGTGTATTGCCGGTCACAAATCAGGTAAACATACAATGGTTTTGAATCGATAGGGATTTCACTATAATAGTTGAAATAGCCGGGAAAAGGTTCTGGTGCTTCCAATACAAAGGTGTTGGGCATAATCTTTTCATCCATGGATACGAGAAATTCCTGTTTCAGGAGGTTGCCATAGCGTTCAATGTTTTTTTTATTGCTCATAAGATGTATGTTTTAAATTTAACCTCCGGGTTGTTTGTAAACCCTTAAAAAAGATATTAAAAAAAGTACTGGATATCAACCTAAACGTCTTATGTGTTAATGATCACGGGTAAATACTGGCTGGTCTTTTTTAGATAGCGCAGAGTTATAGTAATAACCATCCAGGTCAAAGGCCATCAGCTCCTCCGCATTATCAATGCGGTTTTCCAGGATGAAGCGGGTCATCCGGCCGCGCGCTTTTTTGGCATAAAAACTGATTACTTTGTATTGGTCGTTTTTCAGATCTTTAAAGATTGGGGTGACAATGCGCACGCCCAGTTCTTTTTTATTTATTGATTTGAAATATTCATTGGATGCGAGATTTATTAATACCTGCGATTTGGCTGCTGCCATGTCATCCCTAAGACAGTTAGAAAGTCTGTTTCCCCAGAATTTATAAAGAGTATTCCCTTCCTGGTTCTTTAATTTTGTACCCATCTCCAGGCGGTAAGGGAGGATAGCATCCAGTGGGCGTAATATGCCGTAGAGACCGCTTAAGATACGCAAGTGTTCTTGTGTATACTCAACCGTTTTTGTATCCATTGACCGGGCGTCTATTCCGGTATAAACATCGCCTTTAAATGCAAAAAGGGCTGGTTTGGTTTGCTGTTGGTTGAATGGATAGTGCCAGTTCCGGAAACGATGAAAATTAAGTTCTGCCAATGGTTGGCTTATTTTCATGAGTTTTGATAACTGGGTTGGAGACTGATTTTTAAGGATGCTTATTAGTGCTTCACTCTGTTGGGGAAATCGTATGTCAGATGACGAATTAATAGAAACAGATGTTTCGAAATCCAATGTTTTTGCAGGAGATATAAGTATGTGCATAGGTTTAAAGTTTTTTGGTTTAACAATGTGCTTTTGAATTCGGTTCAATGATATTAAAAAATTTGGAAGTAACAGATAGGAGGGAGGGAATAGAATTTAGCGTTATCAAGGATCAATTGGTCTTTAAACGTAAGATTCTAACCTGGAAATTGGTTGCCGGCAAGCTTATTCTATGTGCCGATTTGCCATTTTATTTTAGTGAAGGGAAAGATGATTGTCCGATTTGCTATTTCTTTTAATAAAAGGACCATCGTACGGTATGATAGTGTATTTCTTTCGGGAAAAATGTTAAAGTATGGTATGATAGCGTATTTCTTGCAGGAAAAGTACAATCGTATGGTAGGATAATGAATTTCTTTTGGGAAAATTGAAATCATACAGTATGATAGCGTATTTCTTTCAGGATAAGTATAATCGTATGGTAGGATAGAGAATTTCTTTCAGGAAAAATATAATCGGACCGTCCGATTGGAGAAATTTGATAAAAAAGTGCAATCGTACGGTATGATAAAGAAATTATATAAATAAAAATTTAGCCGTATGGTACGAATGCAAACTTTTTACACTAAAAGAGTAGGCGTATAATATAGCCGTGTTTACCTTATGGTAAAAGTGTTTGACTATGGTAGGGCGAATTAATATTTTTCGAAGATGTAAATTCTTATTAAGAAATATGTCTCGTAGAGTTTAGGGTCTTAATTTTTCTGGCAATAGTGTATAAAAAACCAGAGGCAAGAGAGTTGAATTTATATAACAAGAGCCCGGAACTATTAAAGAACCGGGCTCTTGTTTATTATATCGTATTGGTTGGGATCACTCACAATATGTAGATATGATTCCAAAGTGTGTTAATTATTTTCTTTCCAGTAGGACCACATTTTCTACGTGGTGGGTGTGCGGGAACATATCAACCGGTTGAATGGCTTTTACCCGGTAGCGCACATCCAGCAGGTTAATATCGCGTGCCTGGGTGGCTGAATTACAGCTGACGTAGACAATGCGATCGGGCGCTGCATTAAGGATGGTTTGCACCACATCGGCATGCATGCCGGCACGTGGGGGGTCAACAATCATCACGTCAGGATGTCCCTCCCGCATGATAAAATCGTGGTTAAGCACATCTTTCATGTCACCGGCATAGAAACGTGTATTGGTGATATTGTTGATGTATGAGTTTTCTTTGGCGTCCTCAATGGCTTCCGGAACATATTCAATGCCCACCACTTTCTTAGCTCTTTTAGCCACGAAGTTAGCAATGGTGCCCGTACCAGTATAGAGATCGTAAACGACTTCTTCACCTGTTAGCTTGGCAAAGTCGCGGGTTACCTTATACAATTCGTAGGCCTGGGTTGAATTGGTCTGGAAGAAGGACTTGGGGCCAATTTTAAATTGTAACTCTTCCATCTCTTCCATCATGTGGTCTTTCCCCTTAAATAGAAGAATGTCCTGATCGGTGATGGTATCGTTGGCTTTGCCGTTAATCACGTACATCAGAGAAGTGATTTCCGGGAACTTGTCGGCCAGATAGGTTAACAAGGCAATCCGTTTTTTCTCATCCTCATGATAAAAGGCAAGGATAACCATAACTTCCCCGGTTGTGGAAGTTCTGATAATGAGCGTGCGTAAAAAACCTTCCTGATTCTTAAGATCAAAAAAGGTCAGGTTATGCTCCTGGGCGTATTGGCGGATTGCTAATCGGATGGCATTGGACGGCTCTTTTTGTAGGTGACATTTTTTTACATCTACCACCTTGTCAAACATTCCCGGTATATGGAAACCAAGGCCATTTCTATCGCTGAATTCAATATCGGATGCCATCTCCTCAGGGGATAGCCACCGCTTGTTGGAAAAAGTAAACTCCAGTTTGTTGCGATAAAAAAGGTTTTCGGCCGATCCCAGGATAGCCTGCGGTTCGGGTAGTTCCACTTTGCCAATGCGCTGAAGGTTGTTCATGACTTCTCGGTGCTTGTATTTGAGCTGCTCTTCATAGGGAAGTGCTTGCCATTTACATCCGCCGCAGGTTCCAAAATGTTCACAAACCGGTTTTACTCTGATGTCAGAATATTTGTGAAAATAAATCGGAAATCCTTCGTAGTAGTTTTTCCTTTTTTTTGTTACCTGCACATCTACAATGTCACCCGGTACTGCTTGTTGAACAAATACTACCCGGTCTTCTATACGACATATAGCCTTGCCTTCCGCTGCTACATCGGTAATGACTACCTCTTTTAATAGAGGTTTACTTTTGCGTGATCGTCCCACTTTGCCTGTTTTTTTCGGGCGCAAAAATAATTAAAAAATTCATGAATATGCCTATATGACAATAGATCGTTCGATTTTAGAGGATCGTACGGAGGCTTATCGACACCTGGTTCATTTGTAAACTAATAGGTGTTTTAATTTGTGGTTAAGGATGAGTGATTTATCAGTTATATACAAAACTTTAAGATCTGTTTTTAATGAGAAAGATCGATGACCTGCATAAGGCTAATGTCAGGGATTTACATAGATGCATTGAAATAGATATCTGTGAATGGCAAAATGAAGTTGATTTGGCAGTGTTGAAAGGAATGACGTAAGAATTTCTATTTTTGTAATTCAAAACGCAAACCATTAAAATAAAAGCAAATCAAAATGGAAGAAAAAGTATTGACTTTCCGGGATATTGATAAATCCCTTCTTAAGTCGTTGCCCAATCCTACTGGCGAAGCCTATGAGATTAAGATCAAGATTCCTGAGTTCACTTTTCTGGGAGTAAAGAATCAGCCTGACTTTGCTGATGTATTTATCACTTTCTATCCAAAGAAACGAATCATTGAGTTGAAATCATTGAAGATGTATGTGCAGCATTTGCGTGATATTACAGTGTCTTATGAGCGTTTGATTAATGTGTTTTATGAACATCTGATGGAAGTTTATGAGCCGGATCGCATTCGTTTGACGATAATTTGTAACCCTCGTGGAGGAATTAGCTCCAAATTGACCGTTGATTCAGATTGGAAAGTACGTGGTGGTGACGAGAAATACAGCGATTGGCGTAATAATCTGGAAGACACCTGGAGTGTGACTTTGTAAAAAGAGAAATCGGGAAATGTCTTTTCTTTTGGAAAATGAAAATTTAAAAAGAGAAGGTTTAACGATCGATTGGACCAAAGAAAATTAAGAAAGCTAACTCGTAAGAGTTAGCTTTTGTGTTTTATCATTGTTCTCCGAAAGGATTCTGATCAAACGGATTGCTTTGTTGTGCAGCCGGAGGTCCCCAGGGCTGTTGTTCAGCCACACCAGGTAAACCACCTGGGCCTCCCGGATCGGGCGGGTTGTTCTCATCAACCCAAGTCATCATGACTAATGATATATCCCTATCAATATCATGACTCTCCAGTCTTGGCTTTTCGTATTTTCTTTTTTGAGAATTGATCATTGTTTTCCTTAGTGATGTAAAGTAAGATAAATTAGTTTATTTCACCAATATCTTTTCTGTAAATATTCCCTCTTTTGAGATTATTTTCACAATATACATGCCTGTGTTTTTCACATGTATGGTGTTTAAAACAGAATGATTAAGTAATCCTTGTTTTTCCATACTTCCCGCTAAATCATATAAGGAATATTGAGGATGAGTTAATTCAGGAATTTGAATAAACACGGATTTGTTTTTTGCATATACCTGGATTTTTGATGATTGTTTCGGTGTGTCAATATCTGTTGCTGTTTGTGCATGCAGATGAAGCCGAAAGCGGTCATTAAACGAACCTTTTGCGGTTGTAAAATCATATTGCCCCAGGTTGGTTATATCGGTTAAGATATTCTCGGTTAAATCTTCAAGTATTACCTGCATGTTTTCAGGAAAATTGTCAAGTGATTTGAGCTTGATAGTAGCATTTCCGGCGACGTTTGCCCTGATTCCCAAATCGATTATTTTTTCCGGAGTGAATTCATCAAAGGTGTTTATTGTTAGTTTTTTACCTTCTGTAATGGCGTAAATCTGAAGCAGGTCAGCAGAGGAACTGGCAAACATTTTTTCCGAGTCGTAATTGTCAAATCCAGTTGATGCTTGTGCGTTGGCTGATAATGCCAGTTCATCCGATTTTCCGTTTTTAATCCCTATAAGTCTTAATACGGGTTTGGGCATTTGTGCACCCTTCAGATAGGTAAAATTATTATGCGTCCTGGCTGATTCAGGAATTGTTAATGTGCCGGAAGTCTGGTCAAGATCTGCCTTTATCCAGAAAGCATGCATAGAAGGAATGTGGCTTTCAGATCCCAAATCAATCATGTTAGTACCGAGTTGAGCCTGGCCATTGTATGTACCATATTGCTGTGAATCATTTAACCAGAGGTAAAAGGCATTCACCAAACCGCTTCCGGTAAGATTAATGGCATCCCAGTCAATGGCACAAGGATATGGATTCCCGGCTAATCCCCACCCTGAATTTTTAGTATTTCGATGGGCAGTAAAGTTATAGGAATCTGCATTGTTAATGGAGCCGGAGAAAACCATGTTAGAGTAGCTATAGAGACGATAGCCTTGCCCCGCTGTTAAGGTCGTGGTACTACTCCAGTTTCCACCGTTTGGCTCCCAATATGAGGCAGCTCCGTTGCAATTGATGGATTGCAGCGATGCGTTGGCCACCGGGCTTGAAAGGAAATACCATTTCAGTGGTGAATTTGATACGTTTTGATGAATCTCTACTTTGGATTCGTCGTCAATGGTTAAGGTTCCCTGGGTTAAAAGGGATGCATTTCCGGTGCTTTGATCGTTGGATGATAGTAGTACCAGTCGTTCTCTTACCCTGAGGCTGCCTGCCGCAGCAATGGTAAGTTGTGCCCCGGGCTCTACAACGATATTATTGAAATCAGTTGAGGTTGAAATAATCGGCATATTTGAAGAATTGGCATCAATTGTTACACTTATGCCGTCTGTATATGTTCCATCCGACCAGTTCTGGTCTTCTGTCCAATCGGTTGATACGGTGCCTAGCCAATGTTTAAAAATGTCAGTGGTAAATGTTGAGATTGTCGACTCTGATTGTTCATTTCCTGAATAGGATTCTACTGCTCCTATTCTAATGGAATATTGGGTGTTTGCTGAAAGATTGGCATCCGGGATGATGGTTATTCTTGTTTTTGTTGTGTTGATGGATGCTGTGTATGTGAATGAGCTACTTCCCGGGATGGTGGGAAAAGAGATTAATGTGTTTACGTTGGTGTCATCAATTTCGGTACCATCCAGAAGTCTTACCGGCATATCAAAATCAACAATAACATGAGTATAGATGGATACTGCAGTGGCATTATTGGCCGGTGTAATGGTTGTTACAGGTGGTGTGCCTGTAGTAAATTGCCAGTGGTTGGGCTCAGTAAATCCCTGGAATATGGTTCCGTCTGTACCTTCAATGGCTCCTGCTTCAATAGTGAAATAGTAAGTGGTTAGATAATGTAGGTTGGCATTTGGATTAATAACGAGCTTATTGCCGTCAGAAATGGTTACTTCGGTGTCTCTGTCTGTGGTGCTGTTTGCGAATTCAAACGATTCCACAAGTGTTTGCCCATTGTCTTCGTAAATGTTAATGTAATATGTTGTAGCCGTTGAGTTGAATTGAATGGGTTTGTCAAAAGTCAATTCAAAGTTTGTGGCAATGCCAATATCGGAGGCATCTTGTGCCGGTAAATAGGTGATTATTTGTGGCTGCTGAATGGTCGTGAATCGCCAGAAGGTTGATTCAGAGAAACCCTGAAAGATGGTAGCATCGGTTCCTTCAATGGCCCCGGCATCGATGGTGATGTAGTAGGGTGTTCCATAGGCGAGGTTGTTATCAGGATTAATAACGAGTTTATTGCCGCCAGAAATTGATACTTCGGTGTCTCTGTTGTTAGTGCCATCGGCGAATTCAAAGGATTCCACCAGTGTTTGTCCATTGTCTTCGTAGATGTTTATGTAATG
>RHGE01000081.1 GCA_004296775.1 Marinilabiliaceae bacterium JC017 | reverse complement strand
AATGATGCTAAAAAAATATATGAAACTTTAGCTTTTAAAGACAGGCCCTATGTGCAAAAAACAAAAGTTGTGACCCAATTGTAAAAAACTAACTACCATGCGCTTCATATAGAGCTGTTTGTTATTTATAATTTCCAAGTTGGGTTAAGCAGTTGTTCTAATAGAAGCACAGAACAGAAGGCTTCTTTCAAGGTGTTGCAGTTTAATGTGTGGCAGGAAGGAACCATGGTAACAGATGGTCTGGACAGGATTGCAAATGTAATTTCTGAATCCGGTGCCGACATTGTTACCTTTTCGGAAGTGAGAAATTATAATAATGAAGACTGGCTCTCCAAGGTGAAAGATGCCCTGGCCGAAAAAGGCCTTACGTATCACGGGGATTTTGTGGCGGGAGATGTTGGGTTGATTAGTAAATATCCGGTTGTTGAAACCCGCGTGGTGTTTGATGAAGCTCATACTTCCGATAGTGGTTCGCTGGTTGCCTGTAAGCTAAATGTAAACAGCCGGGAGGTTTGGGTGTGTGCCGGTCATCTCGATTATAAATTTTACGCCGTGTATCTGCCAAGAGGTTATAATGGCGGTTATCCCGACTGGAAAATCCGTGCCGATGAAGTGGGGGAGCCGGTGCCGGTTACAAATGTGGATACTGTTTTGAACTACAATAAAAGGTCGTTGAAAGACGAGGCCATTCAAAAATTCATTGATTTTGAGAAGCAGGTGGCCCCGGTGCCGGTAATATTGGGGATGGACTTGAATGGGGCGTCACATCTTGACTGGACAGACCGTGCCAAACAGATGTATGGTCACAATGGTGCCGTAATTCCCTGGAACAACACCCGCAGCCTGGAGGAAGCGGGTTTTACCGATGCTTACCGTTTTATTTATCCCGATGAGGTGACGCATTCGGGAATTACCTGGCCGGCTTATCCACACGGTTATCAAAAAAATGTAAGCTGGACTCCAAAGGCAGACGAACGAGACCGCATTGATTATGTGTTTTACAAAGGGGAAGGGATTAAAGCCTCAACAGCCTGCCTGGTGGGGCCGTCCATCTCGTTTTCCTATGGAAAAGTGACCGGAAGTGAATGCAAGGATACCCACATCTATGACAACCAACCCTGGCCATCCGATCACAATGGCGTGATGGTAGCGTTTGAGTTGGATTAGAGCAATATTTAATAGTTTTAAAAACCATGTTATAATTTATTCCCTATGGATCGTTTAACCCGTCAGATTAATTTTCTGGTAGAAATAGACAAGCTTAAACATATCGGGCGTCAGACCCTGCTCATGGATGGATCGCGCAATGAAAATGATGCGGAACACTCCTGGCATCTGGCCATGGCAGTCATTATTCTTTCTGAAGAGTCAAATTTTCAACACATCGATATGCTGCAGGTCATTAAAATGGTGTTGATTCATGATATTGTGGAGATTGATGCCGGAGATACCTATGCCTATGATACGCGTGCTCACCACGATAAGCAAGAGCGCGAACAAAAAGCCGCCCGTCGGATCTTTGGTTTGCTGCCCGATGACCAGCGAGATGAGATGATGGCTTTATGGGAAGCCTTTGAGGCAGGTACCTCTGATGAAGCAAAACTGGCCAATGCCCTGGATAGGTTCATGCCTATTCTGCATAATTACCGCACCAAAGGAAGGCAGTGGTTGAAGCATGAGGTGACTGATAAGATGGTTATTAACC
Organism: Marinilabiliaceae bacterium JC017; assembly: GCA_004296775.1. GTDB lineage: Bacteria > Bacteroidota > Bacteroidia > Bacteroidales > Marinilabiliaceae > JC017. The sequence goes on along the minus strand of RHGE01000081.1, from coordinate 22,292 downwards.
GGAATAAAAATATCAATGACGGTGCTGCCGGTTTGTGGGAATACGTTTTGACGATGATCAAAAGTGCTGTGGAAGAAGGGATGCTCAGTCAGGACGTCCGTTAATGAAGACAATGCCAATGTAGAATTATCGTTATCTGAAATAATAGCCCTGGGGCGTATGTTCCAGGGGTGTTAAAATTTTTAATTGGTTTAACGTGGACAAGCCGGAAAGTACACAGATGTGAGTATCAAGTATCAAGATTTTGCATGACCGTATTGCAATATTCTGCCAAAAAAATATGCAAATATTACTGATAAGGCACTGACATGATGTTTTAAGGGCATTCAATCAAATCACCGGGCTTCCTTCACCTATTTATCTTTTCACTTTTACCTTCTCACATCCTTTCTCCTTTTTACTTCAACCTTTTTACTTTTCCCTCTCGCCTTCTCACATCCTTTCTCCTTTTTACTTTTTATCTTTTCCCTTTCACCTTTCACCTTTTCCCTTTTTCCTTTCATTTTTCTCCTTTTCCCTATCTACTCCAAAATTCGGTATTCCACTTTAATCCGGTTCTTGTAAAATGGCGAAGGCTTTAGTTCATAACGACCCGAGTGAAAGGAAGCGTTGGATGAGTTGCAATAATTACACCAGTGTGATTCATTGGTTATGAACCCTGGGAATCCCGTTTCCGCGCTAATTATAAAAGAGTGTGAGTCGCAATGGTTCCAAAAAATGGTGATCTGGAAAATCTGTTCATGATTATCCGGGGTATACATATAGCCCCGGGCTTCCAATCCATTCACCGAGGCGCGTTCAAAATCGAGTTTACAGCCATTAACCACCACTTTCCCATTTCTGAGTTCTACAGGATGGTTATTTTTATCACGGATGAATACCTGAACCTCCTTATCGTTGTAAGCATCTTGTTCTATCTTCACTTTTACTTTCAAAAGATCCGGATCCGATATCTCAACATCGCTCAGTACCGATTTGGAGCAAGCATATAATAACATTAATAGCATACAGGTGGATACAAAAAGTCTCATAGCGTTCAATTTTGACAATACACAGCCCACCCCATTTATCCAATGAGGGCCTTAAAAATTATCTGTTCATTTTGTTCAGATACCCGGCCGGGTACCTGTTGTTGCTGGCCAGTTGCCGGTAAATTGTTGCGTTGTTCCCGGCTACGGTATTAAGACAGCTGAAGGGGTAAATACACGTATAGAAGGTTGAAAAAAGTAACCTGAAAGCATTACTGTAGGGATATCCTTTGTTAACTAACAGGGATGTGTTGGATCGATTAAATGGCAGGTATTCAGCTTGAACTAACTATAGCTGGCAGTTTTCTGAAAATAAAATTGCCGTCAGCTTCAGCTGACGGAATCTATCAGGCTTTTATGCAAAATGAAAAAACACTGCTTTTTTGATCTTCGGGTTCTCATCCCTTATGCCTTTTCAGGATGGTCGCCACTTTTTCCACATCGGTGCCGATTTTCTGTTTAGGAATAATAATCGCAGAAACAGATGTGATATAAAGAAAAAAATAGTCTGCCGTTTCTTCCACCTTTTTTATGCCGTCCCAGTTAATAGTATGCTCCGCCTGGGGTTGGACATGGACGATACCGGTAGTGGTGAATTCAATTTTGTGAATGCCCATGACGGCTGAGTTGTCTGCCTCCATGATAATCTTTCGGGCTTTGTGAATGGTTTTCTTGGTGAATCGACCCGGCATGAAGATCACCCACAAGATGGCCAGAACAGCCAGTACGGCAATGGAGGAGAGGTCGTAGTCCCCTTTTACCAGGTTGAACACAATTAAAGCAAGCAATACTAACGGGAAAATAAGGGTGGTAAGTAGCTTCGAGCGTTTAAATTGCTTTGAAGAATTGATGTAGTGCATGTGAAAGGCCATCCAGTCGTTGGCATCGAACTCAAATTCTATTTTCATATGATTAATTTTAGACAAGAGATTTATAGATAAGAGATAATAGATTGCGAATACAGAGGCGCAGCCTTTTTTGTTTTAATCATCATTCTCAGTTTTTCAATTTCTCCCCAACTCAAATTATCCCCTTCTCAGTTTCTCACCTTTTCAATTTCTCCCCGCCTATATATCAATTGAATTTGGGAGGTTGTTTCATTTTGTATGATAAGCAGTTCATTTAAATCAGCGGTGAAGATAACAATAGATAAACAGATTTTAGATGATAGTTATTAGGCTGATTAGCCTCGGGTTCATTTGTAATGCCACCAGGGATTGCTTTCAGCAGTGTTTATCTCAAATCAACACCTAAATATTACCAACCCTGTATCGGTAGATAATTTAGGTCAGTTAAAAGTATGGCGGCGAATTAAGTCAATTCTTACAGTGTAATAGTGATATTTTTGGAATATAGGGGTTTGATTGTATATTCCGCCTACAAGAAATAACGTTAAGAAATTTAACGGATTGGAACGTTAAGAAAGAAAATCTGTTTGAAGCGCAGCGAGTTATTTTCTTTTAGTGGAAAGGAGTTAAATTTTAGTTATTTATTGTGAGCGGCGGCATTTTTTGTTTACTTTTTTTTGCTGTTGAAAAAAAGTAAAAGCCCGTGCGGCTTGAGCACATTAAATAATTCTAATTTATTTTGGGCAATACTGATTTTAATCCTGTAAATCCTGTCAAAAGAATTACACTTACGATCCGCATTAACCAAAATAATACCCTTCCAATTGGCAGAAAGGGTAATTGAGTGATGGCATAAATAATTTGATTCCCGTGAGACAATGAGTCGTTAATCTCTTCAGCTAAATCTGTCTCTTATCCACCGATCTATTATTGCTCATCAAGGAATTCATCAGTTGTTTTAACCTCGGCATAGTAGTAATTCAGCGCCGACAAAAAGGCATATTGAACCTCCCTGGCTGCCACCTTTTGGCCTTGTATCTCCAGTGCTTTAGTGGCACAGGCATCACTGATTAAGGTGCAGTTAAAATCAAAATCCTTGGCTGCCCGCACGGTGGCATCCACGCACATGTGCGTCATCATGCCGCAAAACACAATGTCCGAAATACTCTGCGAAAGCAGGTAATCCAATAATTCCGTTTTTCTGAAACTGTTGGGGAAATGTTTAATAATGACCGGTTCATCTTTCAATGGCATCACATCCGTGTGAATTTCCGCACCGGGAGTGTCAGGAATAAAAAAAGTAGATCCCGGTCCAATGGCATGATGCTTCATGTACACTACCAAGTGATTCTGTTCCCTGAAATAGGTCAGTAATTTATGAGCATTGCGAACCGCCTCCTGGCTACCCTCTAACGGATTGGCGCCATTTTCAAAGTAGTCGTTCTGTATGTCGATAATGACAAGTGCTTTGAAGTTTTTCATAACTGGAAATTGTTGATTAAACCCTATTTGTTAGTTTGGTAAAATTTCATAATTACCTGTTAAAAAGCCCATCTTTAATTAATCGAAACGATCTGTTGCTTCTCAAGAGAAGCAGTTTCTTGATTATTGTCCTGTCTCAATTAATCTGTTGGTATTGCAATATCGGTTTAAAACCCCCCGGGTCGCAAGTAGAATTTAAAGTTAGTTTAGCATACAATAGTTCGTTAAACTTTTATAAGTAATTGAAAAACAACTTCAATTTTTTCAAAAGGCAAAATCGTTAATAGTCTGAAAAAGGGAGTAATGTAAATCAGTCTAATGTCTATCATATAACAAGGTACCGATTGTAAATCGATGTTAGCAGGGGCAAACGCGAAGTCGCCCTTGAATATATCGACACTATAACACAAAAAGCCAAATGACGAGTCGGACCATGATGTTGGGAAGCGGGGAAGCCCGGCAAATAAGCGGGCCGGCGTAGGCGCGACGAAGATGAATGCGGGAATTCTGGCAAGTGGGTTAGCAAAAATTCATCAAGGAGGTGGGAGGAAGCATTTATTTGCCTAGACTATTTTGCTTCGTTTTTGGGGCAATGCCAAAAATGAAGTAGGGTTTGGAACAACGTCCCAATAAAACTATTCCTGAAGAACTAAAACCTATATATCAATTGACCCTCTTGTTAAGTTGTTATCTTGGCGTCAATATGGCCATTGGCCATCTCTGTCTATTATCTAAAATCTAACGATCTATTGGAATACCGGTGTTCGTTAAAAGAAAACCCCGGAGAGGCTCTCCGGGGTTCATTAGTTCATTCTACCTGTTGATGCAACAGTTATTCCTTTCCTTTTAGCCTTTTCCAGAAAGTACCAAAGAAACCGGCAACAGCGATGGCAATCACCTTCCAGAATTTCAATAGCCCAACAAAAATACCGGTCTTAGCTAAAACCTTACCAGCCACCAAACCACCTACCGTGTAAGCAGCCACCTTATCCATGCCCGGATCATAGTTCTCGTATTTATTATCTTCCGAAAATTCAAAAGAAGCCAATATTTCGGGCACATCATTTTTAACACCAGGTAAAACATTCATAGATGATATGGCATTAATAACCAATACCCCTTTTCGTCCCAGTATTCTGATGTTGTAATTCAGAGTGTTTTCCTCACTTCCGCCAAAATTCAACTCCTTAGCCCAGTGTAATATCTTCTTATTTTCATCATAATAAGGTTTCGAAGCCCAGCCAACCAGTGAAATGGTTTCATAACCCAGTTCCTCCCGTTGGGCATTGCCCTCTTCCGTCTCTTCTTGCAAATCCTCCAGCAAATCATCGTAATCAATGTCACTGGCATCTTCATCCTCCACGTAGCCAATCTCTTCGTATTCTATGTTGAAAACCCATGACGAGTCAGATAAAACACCCTGATCAACCGGCAACAGCATCCCCAGCGTCATGTCCTCCTCTTGTGGATTGCCCCACAGTTCCGTTAATACATATTCCGACTGCTCCGCATCCAGGTATTTAAACCCATCAGGAATGGTCAACACCCCAATGCCATTCAAGAGCTCCACATTTCCCTCGTGATAAGTCAGGCTGTTCTCCAATGAATCAATATACATGGCCAGGGAATCCGTCTGCCCATACGAGACAACAGACATTAATAAGCTAATAGCTACTAAAAATTTGATTTTCATTTCACGATGATTTATTGTTAGTTAAATATAGGTGCAGAAGGATAGAAATAATGCATAGACGCGCTGGTTGGTTTGGTTTTATTGAAAAATTTGGAGCGCAAAGATAAAGATTTCCCATCAGGTTCATTGTTGAAGCAGTAATTATTATGCAGCTTTCAAGACGTTATTAATAATAATCGTTGGGCAGTGAACTCGATACATACCGGCGCATTTTAATCTCCATTATTCATCCAACATCCAAACGTCGAACATCCTTAGGCGTCCCGCCTCGCCTGAGGCTCGCCGCCGGGCTTTCCGTTCCTACTCCTCGCTTTTCCCTCCCACCTATCCAACCCGCGCTGTGGGGTATCCACTGCAATCCCTGGCCGGAAGCACCTTCAATGCGCATCAGAAGATTTTAATAAACAAAGGGGAGTTATAGAAATCGCATTGTAACATCAGAAAACCATTCAGGCGCTTCAGAAATCTCATTGCAACACTGGAAAATCACTCAAGAGCTTCAGAATTCATTCAAGAGCACTGGAAAATCATCCAAGAGCACCAAAAAAACATTCAAGCGCAAAGAAAAATTACTCAAGGGCACAAAAAAATCATTCAAGAGCTCTGGAAAACGCTCAATGGCATCAAAAAATGATTCAAGAGCACGGGGAAATCATTCAAGGGCATCAAAAAATCACTCAAGAGCTTCAGAAAACACTCAAGAGCTTCAGAAATCATTCAAGCGCACTGGAAAACACTCAAGCGCACAAAGAAATATATCAATAGAATGGGAGATTTACTGAAGAAGATTTAAAAACGTCTCAGAAGTACAACAATAGAAGTAAAAATGAATTTTTACCGGTTTCGGCCTCTTCGCCGACAACCCTTACCCTGGTGTTTCCTTTTATGTTGTCCAAACTCAGGTTTCTCCAGCAAATTGTTGAAATATTGATTAAGCCGCTCTTGCTGTGCCGGTGTGGCCTTCTCCTTTATAAACAGGAAATAGTCAATGGTGGAGAGTTTCAACTGCTCATGCTTAAGGCCAATCTCCCGGGCAAAATGTGCCAGAGAGTCTTTCGACGGAGAGGTCTGTTTCAGTTCATCCAGCATGCACCCCCGCAAATGGTCCAGCTCCTTTAATATGGAGTCGGAATGAAGACGAAATTGCTGTTCGGCAGCAGAAAAGTCATCCAGTTGGGAATCTTCCACTTGTAAAAATCGGCTCATCGGGCATGTCTGGCCCGTGCCCCGGCCCCCCTGTGTGGTGGTAACCACCGGTTGTTTCTGCGGAGCCTGGCCCGCGAACCAGCCCGACTGCACAATTAAGCCACCCAGCACTATGCCGGCTGTTACTACTAAAAACAAAAGTAAGTATCTACTCTTCATGGCTTAAATCATTTAATAATTGCATCTCCATCGGTTCCACATGAAGCTCGTTAAGATAATAAACTTCACTTAATGTTTGTTCATCGCTGTAGTCATTGTAAGAAAATGTGGCCATGGCCAACACAACGCCAACAAAAACAGCTGCCACAGCCGCTGCCATCTGTCCCACGGGTCTGAGCAGTAAAGGTTGTTTGTTTTCTCTGATGGCCCCCATCACGCGCGTGGAGAAAAAAGGATCGGGTTGTAGCAACTTCTCATGGTTAATCACCTCCAAGGCGCCAGTCATTTGTTCAACCATGCGTGCACAGGAAGCACAGGAAGCCAGATGGTTTTTTATCTCCTCAGGCAATGCCTGTAAATGACCATCACTATTTATGAAAAAAGATTTAACCTCGTTGCAATTCATGCCTTCCAATATTAATTAACACACCGTGACCCACGGTTTTCTTATTCGCCATTCTTCAATAAATAAGCCTTTAGATTCTTTCGGCTGCGATGCACAAGGGCCTCTACTGCCGAAAGTGACAGGTTCATTACTGCCGCAATCTCTTTTCCCGACAACTCCTGGTATTTGCTCAAAATAAAAGCCACCCGTTGGTTTTTAGGCAATGCGGCCAGCGCTTTTTTCAGCAGCCGTCGGTTGTCTTTTTGCACCAACCCGGCATCGGGCAGGTGATGATCCGCTTCCAATGCGTAGGTAACCTCCTCGTTGTTGCTTTTAAACAGGTTCAGGAACTTCTGTTTGCGTTGGTGATTTAGTGATTTGTTTACCGTGATGCGGTACAGCCAGGTTGAAAACGCCGACTGGTGCCTGAATTTCCCAAGCGACTGAAACACCTCTACAAACACCTCCTGGGCAATGTCTTCTGCATCTTGCTTATTCTTTGCAAACCCCATGCAAGTGGAGAAAACCTGCTGCTGGTATTTTTCCACCAGCAGTTGAAAGGCTTTCTCGTCGGCCTGCAAGGCTTGCTTAATAAGATCGTTGTCCGTGAGGTTATGCATTATTGAATCAGGTCAATTCTCTGTTTGGAAATGCAATTTACCGATTATTTCCCTGACGATAGCCATTGCCACAACGTCTGCCCTTATTTCGGCATGGACGTTGTCCGTAGTTATCACACACCCCGTCATTGTTTTTATCCACAAAATTGCGCTGGCGGCATCGGCCGTTACCACGGCCCTGGCCATTACCATTGCCCCGGCGTCCCTGGCGGTAGTTGTCACACACCCCGTCACCGTTTTTGTCTACGAAATTAGGTCCCTGGTTTTGTTGTTGTGTTTGCACCTGCTCGGTCTTAGCCTTGCCTGACTCACTCTTTTTATTGGTTTGAGTTTGAGCTGTGGCAGAAAAACCAAATACAACCATCATCATTAATACCGATAAAATTTTAAATGTTTTCATAATACATCAGTTTTAAATTAGTAACACCCTTTTGACACGCCTCACACAAAAAACTTGCACCAAAAAGCAAAAAAAAATATACCACCAGCTTTCAGGCGGTAGTTAATCACCGTGTAATCAACAGGATGAAACGATATTTTTTTCGCCATCAATTGCCCAATGAGTTACTATTTTTTTTCAGGAGTATCCTTAAAAAAACTCTTCGAGGGATGCTTTTAGTTCGTTGTTTTGATAGGACAAACAAGATTTATTATATACTGCGGAGGCGCGTAGATTTTTCATCAATTGGGAGTTGAAATCGCTCTTCAAGGTTGACAATGGTAAGTACAGGTTGTTTCAAAATATTTCTAAGTGTTTCAATTTATCTCCATTTATTTCTATCTGTTTCAATGTGTCTCCATTTATCTCTAAGTGTTTCCATCTATTTCCCCCTCTATCTTCTAACCTCTATCCTCTTTCATTAATCTCCACATCTCTTATCTAATTATTCTATTTTTGTCTTTTCCGGATTTTAATGTGTTAATATATGAAGCAGGTTAAGGTAATAGGATTTGATGCAGATGATACCTTGTGGGTAAATGAGCCTTATTTCAGGGAAGCTGAAGTGAAATTTTGTCAATTGCTGGCTGATTTTATGCCGGCCCTAGAGGTCAACAAAATTCTCCTCGCAACCGAAATCAGAAACCTGGGGTTGTATGGGTATGGAATAAAAGGATTCGTCCTCTCATTAATGGAGACTGCCGTTGAGATCTCCAATCACTCACTGCCGCACAGTGTGATCAGTCCCATCCTGGATCTGGGGAAAGAGTTGCTTCAGAAACCGGTGATTCTTTTGGATGGAGTACAAAAAGTACTGCAGGAACTTAATGGACAGTTTCGGATGGTAGTGGCCACCAAAGGCGACCTGCTCGATCAGCAGCGAAAGCTTCATAAATCAGGACTGGAAGATTATTTTCACCACATCGAGGTAATGAGCAACAAGGGCGAAAGTGATTATCAGAAACTACTTACTCATTTGGAAATAAATCCCGAAGAATTCCTGATGATTGGTAACTCCATGAAGTCCGATATTTTACCCGTATTGAACCTGGGAGGCAAGGCCATTCATGTTCCTTTTCACACCACCTGGGAGCATGAGCACGTCGATGAAGAAGTGGATCACCCCAATCTGATTAAGCTGCAGAAGATCGAGGAGGTGTTGGAAATAATCCCGGGGAAAAACTGAATAGCTGGTGCAGCTGATTTTTCGCAGGAATGGTACGTGTAGTATGTGCCTGAGGTGTCTCATTTAGGGCAAGGCTGTTTTGACTATTTGTAGCGGGGAAAGTAATGATTTTGCTTTTTGGCTAAAGCCAGTGGAATAGCAGTATTATTAGTAAAAGAATGTTTGTCAAAGGAAAAACGCTTACCGTTTGCAGTTGATACAATTATTAACTGAAATAAGTAGGAGAAACTGTAATCATTTTATAATTTCGGTGAATTATTTTTTAGTTGTAACTTGCAGCCTTTTTATTTGGGTCAGAGCATTCTTTAGATGTAATATTTTTGAACGCACAGGCAAAGGTGTAGGTGCGATTTGGAAATGTAAGGGGTGACGGTTAAAAGAAAATTATTCTAAGATGGAAAACATACAAATAGGAGACAAGTCGTTCGGCAAGTCAGAATTGTTCCTTATTTCAGGGCCTTGTGTCATTGAAGAGGAAAGCATTATGATGGAGTCGGCCGAGAGACTGAAAGAAATTGCAGAGCGACTGAATCTGCCTTTTATTTTCAAATCGTCTTTTATGAAAGACAACCGCAGTTCGGTGGATTATTACCTCGGACCTGGGTTAGAAGAAGGGCTTAAGTTACTTGATAAGATAAAAACCACCTTTGATGTGCCGGTACTCTCTGATGTACATTATGAGAGTCAGGTGAAAGCCGCCGCTGATGTGTTGGATGTGATTCAGATCCCTGCTTACTTGTGTATGCAGACATCACTGGTTACTGAAGCAGCTAAAACCGGAAAAACGGTCAATATTAAACACGGACAATTCATTGCTCCTGAAAACATGATTAAGCCGGTTCAGAAAGTAGAGCATTTTGGCAATAAAAAAATCATGCTGACAGAACGTGGTTATACTTTCGGTTATAACGACCTGATTGTGGATCCCCGGAGTTTTTATGAATTGAATCAGATTGGATACCCTGTGATTTTCGACATCACCCATTGCATTCGTCGTTATGGTATTCCGAGTGCCGATCCACAGGGCGGAAGTCGTCAGTATTTGGCGCCAATTGCCCGGGCGGGAGTGGCAGCCGGTATCGATGGCATCTTTATAGAAGCGCATCCTAAAGCTTGCGAGGCTAAGTGTGATGCGGCCAGCCAAATTGATATTGATCAGTTGGAGGAATTCCTCAAACCGTTGATTGAAATTCACAATACAGAAAAAAAATACAGAATTAAAAAATAAAAATTCAACCAGGCTATGGAACTATATCTGGATTCTGCAGACTTAAAAGAAATCGAAGAGGCGTTTAAACTTGGGTCTATCGATGGGTTAACCACTACCCCGACATTTATGCATCGTCATGGTATTACCAATATCGATGATACTATCCTGAAACTTTCGAAAATGGTTCCTATCCTTCAAATTGAAGCGTTAGGGGAAACTGCTGAAGAGGTTGTTGCCGAAGCAAAACGTTTACTTGCTCTTGGACTGGATAAAAAGAAAACTGTTTTTAAAATTCCTGCTTCTCTGGAAGCTGTGAGAGCTTGTAAGATGTTGCGCGATGAGGATATCATGGTAAATATCCACCTGGTATATAACTTGCAACAAGCTTATATGGCAGCAGCAGCCGGGGCTACATATATCTGTGTGTTAGTCGGACGTATGCAGGATCAGGGCTATGATGCTTTGCAGCTGGTAGGCGAGTGTGTTGAAATGGTTGATCACTATGGATACGATAGTAAGGTGATGTTCTCATCTGTTCGTAATCCTGAACACATTAAAAATGCACTTCATTTGGGCGCACACACATGTACTATTCCATGGCGCATCATGAAGCAAATGAATGAGAACAAATTCACTGAAATTGGTACTCAACAGTTCTTTGCACATACCCGTCAGATGACCATGAAAGTGCGTGAAGCAATCGAGGATAAAAATCCTACAGTAGGTCTTGATGCTACAGTTACGGAAGCTTCTATTGAAATGACTGCTTCAGGAATGGGAGCCGTATCTATTGTAGATGATAAGGGTGATTTGGCCGGTATCTTTACCGATGGAGATTTACGTCGTCATTTGAATGAAGACGGTGAAAATTTCCTGAAAAAGAAAATGCGTGAATTCAAGTTGTTCCAACCAATCTCTTTAGATGGAGAAGACACCTTGAATAAGGCTATCGAGATCTTCAAGGAAAAGCAAATTGATAACATCATTGCGGTTTCTGACCGTAAGCCTATCGGTATGCTCGACATACAAGATCTGATTAAATTAAATGTAATAGAATAACATCTTAAAATTTCCATATATGCCCGGAACAGAATTATTTGGGAAAGAAGAACGTCAAGAAGTAATGGACGTACTGGAGACCGGCGTACTTTTTCGTTACAATAATGATGAAGCACGTAAAGGGATCTGGAAAGCTAAGACTTTTGAAAAAGAATTTGCCGAATTTCACGGTGTGAAATATTGTCACATGACTACCAGCGGAACCACTGCTGATAGTGTGGCTTTGGCTTCTGCAGGTGTGGGAGCAGGACATGAGGTGATTGTGCCGCCGTTTACTTTTATTGCTCCGGTTGAAGCAGTAATTAACTGTGGTGCTGTTCCTGTATTTGCAGAAATTGACGAGACATTGTGCTTGTCACCCGAAGGAATTGAGGCTGTTATTACGCCTAAAACCAAAGCGATCTTGTTGGTTCACATGTGTGGATCAATGGCTAAGATTGACGAAATCGTGGCTATTTGTAAAAAGCACGATCTTGTTTTGATTGAAGATACCGCTCAGGCATTAGGTGGCTCTTATAAGGGACAGAAGGTGGGAACCTTTGGTGATACGGCTTGTTTTTCATTCGATTTTTTCAAGATTATTACTGCCGGTGAAGGTGGAGCTGTTATCACTAACAGCGATGAGTGTTATGAGCGTGCTCATACCTACTCTGATCATGGTCACAACCACCAGGGTGATAACCGTGGAGCGGAAAATCATCCCATCCTGGGAACGAACCACCGGATAAGTGAACTGCATGCAGCTGTAGGGCTGGCTCAGTTCCGTAAGCTTGATTTCATTCTTGAGAAACAACGGGCCAACAAGAAGGTGTTGAAAGACTACCTGAAAAAATTCCCTCAGGTAACCTTCCGTGAAATTCCTGATGAAGCTGGTGATTCTGCTACGTTCATTAATATTTTCATGCCAACGGCTGAAGAAGCTGATAAAGTAGCGGCTGCCATGGGTGAAGCAGGTATTCCTGCCGCTTATTGGTTCAAGAATAATTACCACTATTTCAAAAACTGGAATCACCTGAAAGAGATGAAAACTGCGGCTCCTGTTGCTTTGCAGTATTTCGATCTTCCTCAGGATTACAAGACCATCCAGTTTCCTAAATCAGATGATTTGATTAGTCGCCTGATCTCTATCTCCATTAAGATCATGTGGACGGATGAGGAATTGGCAGAGCTTTGCAAGAAGTTCGATGAGGTACTTGGGTAATTCCAAATGCTGAATGTAAGTACGGTAATCGTACTTGATAATATATCTCGGGTTCCGGCTTGTTTCAGACAGGCCGGAATTCGATTTCTTTAAGCCCGGAATGTTTTACCGGCAAACGCTGACTCAGCCAGAGAGCCGCGTTAATTTTAGAAGCACACCTTTCTTAATAATTTAACACACCTATCAAGATGCTTTACGATTTTAGAAGTTTTGTAAATCCAGGAGCTTATGCCTTCGGAAAAGGTACATTTAATCATCTGGGTGAATTGGTGGAACGCAGACACGAAAACAGCGATTCCTGGACTGTCTTTATTGTAGACGATTATTTTAAAGGAAAATCGTTAATTGAGCGATTGCCTAAAAAAGATAACGATCTGTTAATTTGGATCGACACTGTTGATGAGCCTAAGACAACTTTGGTGAATCAATACCGCGATGAAATCCTTGCTCATAATACTAAATTGCCTTCAGTGATTGTGGGTATCGGTGGCGGAACCACTATGGATTATGCCAAGTCAGTCGGGTTAATGGTAACCAATCCAGGTGATTCAGCCGAATACCAGGGACTTGATCTGATAAAAAACAAAGGGATTTATACCATTTGTATACCTACTATTTCAGGTACAGGTGCTGAAGTATCCATGACGGCTGTATTAAGCGGCCCGGAGAAGAAGCTAGGTATCAAATGTGACTATACCATTCCGAATGAGATCATTTTTGATCCTGAGTTATTGGCCACAGTACCTGACGAACAGCGTTTTTACACAGGCATGGATTGCTATATTCATAACATTGAATCCTTGTCTGGTACATGGGTTTCCACATTAGGGCAGGTTTTTGCAGAGAAATCAGTAGAGCTGTGCCGTGAGGTATTCCTTGATTCCAATCTTTCACGTATTGATGCCGATGAAAAGCTTATGGCTGCTTCCCTGACAGGCGGTAATAGTATTACCTATTCCCAGGTTGGCGTATGTCATGCTTTGTCTTACGGATTGTCACATGTTTTGGGTGTGCACCATGGTGTTGGTAACTGTGTGGCATTTAATCAGCTTGAGGAATATTATCCTGAAGGATATAAGGAGTTCAAGAAGATGCAGGAAGTGCAAGGGGTTGCTATTCCAACCGGAATCACTGCCAATTGTACTGAAGAGCAATTTGATCAGATGGTGGAGACAGCTTGGGCTTTGGAGCACATGTGGGATAATGCTTTTGGAAAGGAATGGAGAAACCACATTACCAAGGCGAAAATCAAGGAGCTGTTCCGTCGGATGTAATCGAATAGGGGCTGTTAGGCTCATTGTCGATTAATGTTTAAACTTTAAAGGATAGAGGTCGATGAATTTTTTAGGATTAATACCAGCCAGATATGGAAGCACCAGGTTGCCCGGGAAACCTTTGGCAATGATTGGTGATAAGCCGATGATACAACACGTGTATGAGAATTGTTTGAAAGCTCTGGAGCATGTCTATGTGGCTACCGACGATCAGCGAATTGTGGATGCCGTGGAGGCTTTTGGTGGTAAAGCGGTGATGACTTCAGAAAGCCATACCAGCGGAACTGACCGGTGTGCCGAGGCTGCCAATAAAGTCATTGGTCAAACAGGTATTCATTTCGACGTGATCATTAATATTCAGGGTGACGAACCATTTTTTGATTCAACCCAACTGCTTGATGTCATGAAATGTTTCGATACTAAAGATACGCAGTTGGCAACCTTAGTGCAGGAGGTGCAGGAGAATGCGCATATATTCGATGATAAAGAGGCGAAAGTGGTATTGAATACCAAAGGTGAAGCCATTTACTTTAGTCGTTCTGCTATTCCTTTTGTAAGGGAAGTTGATGAAAACGACTGGAGTACTAAGCATACTTTTTATCGACACATGGGTATTTATGGGTATCGTTTTGATATTCTAAATGAGATTGTACAATTGCCTGTTTCATCGCTGGAAAAAGCTGAGTCGCTGGAGCAGTTGCGATGGATCGAAAATGGTTACCGGGTGAAATGCGGTATCACTGAGATTGAAGAGACCATGGCAATTGATGATGCGGCCGATCTTGAAAAGGCTAATGAATTGTATAAGCAAATTAGAAATGACTGATATTGAAAAGATATTTTCAGAAATGGGGGGGCAATTTATTACCCCCTTTTCTTTTCTGAAGGAGAAGGTGAAAAAAGTGAAAGCCATCATCTTTGATTGGGATGGCGTTTTCAACAACGGGTCTAAGGCCACTGACATGGGAAGCCCTTTTGCTGAACCCGATGCCATGGGGATGAACATGTTTAAGCTGGATTACTGGCTGCGCAACAAACAATTTCCACTCACCTTTATTGTAACAGGAGAGAATAACAAGCTGGGCTTAAATTTGGCCAGGCGTGAACACATGAATGCTGTCTTTCTTAATTATAAGAATAAGACGAAAGCACTTGAATTTCTATGTGAATCCTATCACATCACACCTGAAGAGATTGCTTTTGTTTACGATGATATTCTGGATATTGATGTGGCTAGAAAAGTGGGTGTCTCTTTGTTGATTGACCGTAGTGGTAGTCCTTTGATGAAGCAATACTTGATTGACAATAAAATCTGTGATTATATTACCGGAAATCCGGGTGGTCAGTGTGCTGTTCGTGAGGTGTGTGAATTGTTGATTGGTGCCAATGGAGATATGAACAACACCATTGAGACACGGGTTAAATTCGTTGGGGATTATGAACATTACCTGCGTGACCGGGATCAGATAGAAACGCGTCTTTTTGAGTTTCAGAAATGACAGGTTGGAAGTGACAAATTGATGCTGAAATAATATTCCCGCCTTTCGCGGGATTTTTTTTGCGCCCTTCTGAAACATGATGACTGGCTATAAAAAAGGGCTGTCCTTTAATGATAAGGCCAGCCCCAATGCGGTGTAGAAGGTAAATAAGGTTTTTAATTGAGTGTGTGGCGCAAATATAGTTTTTTGTCTTAGAAATCCAAAATGCTTACAAATATTTATTTCCAAAAGAGGTTAAATATAAAATACTTAACCTCTTTTGTGTTGGTGTAAATGAGTAATTACTTACACATCGTAAGTTGTAGAGGCGGTGTCGCCACCTCGTCCTGTCCAGTTAGTGTGAAAAAATTCTCCTCTTGGCTTGTCAATACGTTCATAGGTGTGGGCGCCAAAATAGTCTCGTTGGGCTTGCAGCAGATTAGCCGGCAGCTTCTCTGATCGATAACCGTCGAAATAGGAAAGGGCAGCAGAAAAGGCCGGTGCCGGAATGCCATTCATTACCGCTTTAGCAATGACCGTGCGCCAGTTTTCGGTGGCTTGTTCAATCTTTTCTTTGAAGTACGGATCCAGGAGCAGGTTTTTTAATTCCGGATTGTTATCAAAGGCTTCTTTGATTTTACCTAAAAAGGCAGAACGGATGATGCAGCCGCCGCGCCACATTAAGGCAATGCCGCCGTAGTTAAGATCCCAATTGTTTACTCTAGCAGCCTCCCGCATCAGCACATAACCTTGTGCATAAGAAACAATCTTGGAAGCAAACAAGGCCTGACGGACTGCTTCTACAAAAACAGCTTTTTCTTTTTCTAAGGTGATGGCAGGCCCCGCTATTTTTTTGGCGGCTTCTACTCGTTCCTCTTTTTGTGCCGAAAGGCAACGGGCAAATACAGCTTCCCCGATTAATGTTAATGGAACACCCAGGTCAAGCGCGGAGATGCCGGTCCACTTGCCGGTACCTTTTTGGCCGGCCGCATCCAGTATCTTTTCAACCATGGGGAGTCCGTCTTCATCCTTATAAGCCATGATATCCCTTGTAATTTCAATCAAATAGCTGTCCAGGTCGCCTTTGTTCCATTCATTGAAAACGGCATGCATCTCTTCGTGGGTAAGTCCTCCCAGCTCTTTCAGCAGGTGATAGGCTTCGCTGATGAGTTGCATGTCGCCATATTCGATGCCGTTGTGAACCATTTTCACAAAATGACCTGCGCCGTTGTTGCCTACCCAATCGCAGCAGGGGGTGCCATCTTCTACTTTGGCGGCGATGTTTTGGAATATTTCCCTGATGTGGGGCCAGGCTGCATTGGAGCCTCCGGGCATCAGTGACGGGCCTGTTAATGCTCCTTCTTCGCCGCCGGAAACACCCGATCCTACATACAGGAGTCCTTTCTCTTCGATGTATTTGGTACGGCGTTCGGTATCCGGATAATGGGAATTACCACCGTCGATAATAATATCTCCGGGCTCCAGGTGGGGAATCAATTGCTCTATGAAGTGATCTACCGGTTCTCCGGCTTTTACCAAAAGCATTACTTTGCGGGGGCGTTCCAATGCATTAACCAGTTCTTTAATGGTTCGGGTCCCAATGAAATTCTTTCCCTTTCCCCGGTCGTTAATGAATTTCTCCATCTTTTCCGTCGTCCGGTTATACACAGCTACAGTATATCCTTTACTCTCCATGTTTAGTACCAGGTTTTCGCCCATAACGGCTAACCCGATTAATCCGATATCTGCTTTTCTATTCATAGCTCGTAATCAAAAATTATATCATCCTAACCATTTTAAAGCCCAATTGTTTTAAAGCTTCCGCATGGGTTGGGGTGCCGTTTTGTAACAGAATCTTAAAGGCGTGGAATTCGCGCCGTACCGGATAGTCGCCTCTTAGTTTTTCAAACAGGGAAGGATCAGCTCTTAATTGTCGGTCATCAGCCATAATGTCATAGGTGTGTCTGATGGCTTTGGTCAGGATCTTTTCCAGCGACTGTTGGTGGCAATCAATAATCAATTCAGGCTGATTCGGCTCAGGCAATGCCTGTGGCTGCCAATGGTCGATGCCTAAGTTTAATTCTCGGCTGATGGCTTGTACACTCATCATGGTACCATTGGCTTTGCCATCCTGTGAATAACCGGCAATATGGGGAGTGGCAATCCAGGTTTTGGAGAGTAACTCAAGATCTATTTGGGGTTCATTTTCCCATACATCCAATATGGCCAGGCCTACTTGTTTGGCGGTGAGTCCTTGTTTTAAGGTTTGGCTGTTGATAACTTCTCCTCTGGACGAATTAATCACCACTACATTGGGTTTTAAGCGGCTTTGTAATTGGTCATTATAAAGGTGAAAAGTCTTATCTGCTCCTTCCCTGGTCAAGGGGGTGTGGAAGGTGATGATGTCTGCGATGGGTGCCACATCACTGAGTTTGTAGAAGGTTTTGTTTGGTTCTTTTCGTGCCCTGGGCGGATCCACCTCATAAACCTCCATGCCAAGCGTTTTGGCCAAAGCCGATACTTTTGAACCCACGTTACCCACACCAACGATGGCTATTTTTTTTCCTTTCAGCTGCCACTCTTTCTCTTCCACAAGAAAGGCGAGGACAGCAGCGATGTATTGCATAACCGAACCGGAATTGCAGCCCGGGGCATTGGTCCATCTGATGTTGTTGGCTTCGCACCATTCGACATCAATGTGATCGTAGCCGATGGTAGCGGAGGTAATTATTTTGACGGTTGATCCATCTAGTAAACCGGCATTGCACTGGGTGCGCGTCCTTACAATAAGCGCTTGCGCATCGGTAACATCGGTTTTTGATATTTGGTTACCTGGCAGATATTTTATCTCTGCAAAAGGTTCCAGGGCTCCTTGTAGAAAAGGAATTTTATTGTCTGCAATAATCTTCATTTATTTAAAGTTAGATAGACGTTAACGAAAAGGTTGGCTGTGTCAGGAAATATGCGACGGTATGGCTAATTGAATTCTATAATACTTACAAGATGTTACCACCTTTTATTTTTTTCAATTTGAATCGTTTCTTGTCATGGTGGTCTGAAATTCTTCTTCCGGGTTGCATTATTTGGCTCTATATTTTAGTCTGTTTGTTCCTTCCTTCTGACAGGAAATCAAAGGTACTGTTTTGCAAAAAAACAAATGAGAGAATAGTGGGTATTTTATAAGTAGAAATGCCCCAAAAGCTAATAAAAGTCATTAATTTTAAACTATTGGAGAAGGGGATTCGTAAATTAATAACCTGTGTACCTTCCGTCTAAAACCGGGGAAAATGAATAAGCGGTTTTATACATATTGGTTGATGATATTAATGCTTTTTCTGTCGGGTGTTACCTATGGGCAATATTTTGGGCGGAACAAACCTTCTTATAAAGAATTTAACTTTCAGCTATATAAAACACCTCACTTCGAACTCTATCATTACTTCAATGATAAGCAGAAGGTGCATGCCCTGGCAAGGCAGATGGAGAAATGGTATTTCTATCATCAACAAGTGCTTGTGGATACTTTTCATACCCGTAACCCCATTATTATCTATTCTAATCATGCAGATTTTCAGCAAACCACTGCCATTAGTGGCAATATTGATGTGGGTACCGGTGGGGTTACCGAAGGGTTAAAAAGAAGAATAGTAATGCCTGTGGCTTTCTCCCAACAACAAACGGATCACGTGTTAGGTCATGAACTGGTACATGCTTTTCAATACCATATTTTGACGGAAAGCGACGAGTTGAGTCTCATGGCTGTTAATAACATTCCATTGTGGATGATTGAAGGGATGGCAGAGTTCCTGTCCATTGGGAGCATGGATAGTCAAACGACTTTATGGATGCGGGATGCGTTAATTCATAACCGTTTTCCCACCTTACACCAGATGACCAGGAGTTACCGGTATTCGCCCTATAGGTATGGACACGCCTTTTGGGCTTATATCGCACACGAATATGGCGAACAGTATATTCCGCGCCTCTTTAAAGCTACAGCCCTGGAGGGGTATGAGAAAGCTATTGGGGATGTGTTGATGGTTTCAACAGATTCCTTGTCGGTGGCCTGGAAAGAAGCACTGACCAGGCAGCTGTTGGTTAGTGCGGTGGACTCTACCTTTTCAATTGTGGGAAGAAGGTTGATTTCAAAGGAAAACGGCGGACGTTATAATATTTCACCATCGATTAGTCCCGATGGAAGATATCTGATTTTTCTTTCCGAGAGAGATGTGTATGCTTTAGACCTGTTTTTGGCAGATGCGCAGAGTGGAAAAATCCTGCGAAAGGTCTATACCTCTACCCGGCACGATGAAATTGATGCCTTGAATTTTCTGGAGACGGCGGGTACCTGGTCGCCTGACAGTCGCCATTTTGCCTATGTGGCCTTTGTGAAAGGTAAATCGGTATTGGTGTTGTTTGATGCAAAGCACCGGCGTATTGCCGATGAGATAGAGATAAAAGGGGTAGATGGCGTTAGTTATCCTGCCTGGTCGCCTGATGGCAAAGAGATTGTTTTTTCAGGTTTAAGAGAAGGAGTTAGTGATTTGTATGCTTATCATTTAGCTAATGGTACCATTACTAACCTGACCTTGAATAACTATTCATGTTTGCAACCGATCTGGTCGGTGGAAGGGGATTCGCTCTTTTATGTTACCGATCAGCCTTTTAAAGGTCAAAAGCAGACCAGTTTTCCTTTCTATAATCTGGCCAGTATCCGGCACGATGCTTCCCGGGTACATGTGTTAAAAACCTTTGACGGCGCGCAAAACCTGAATCCGGTATTAAGTGCTGATGGTAAGAAGGTGCTGTTTTTGTCTAATCGTGACGGTCGCCGGAACCTGTATGCTTTAAGCTTGACAGATAGTGCGATTCATCAATTAACCCGATATCCAACCGGTATCACGGGTATGACCGATCTTTCACCCGCCCTTACCATAGCTGGTGATGTGGTATGTTATTCCATGTTGTGGGATGGTAAATTCACCATTTTCCGCACATCGTTGAATGATCTGGAAGAAGGAAAAGAATTGGTGACAACACGTTCTGCCGATCTGTCATTGTCCCGTTTGTTTCCCTATTCTACTTTACCCTCTCAGGTGGAAACCAACCTCTATTTTCATCGTGAGCCCTTTGCCTTGCAGGTGGATAGTTTTTACAGTGATCAAATAAAGTCGAAGTTTAAACTCGATTACATCGGGAATATTTCGGCCGGGGTGGCAACGGGGCGTTTGGGAACCGGGTTGGCAGGTAGTATTGAAGCCATGTTTAGCGATATTCTTGGGCATCACATGTTGTATACCGGCCTTAGTATTAACGGGGAGATTTATGATTTTGGCGGGCAAGTGGCTTATATCAATCAAAAGAGACGCATAAAATATGGTGTCAGTTTGTCGCATATACCCTATCGAACCGGCTCCTATGCTTTTCTGAACGATACTCTGCCCAATGGCGTTGTGGAGAAAAAACTTGAATATACTTTCCGGCGAACCTTTGAAGAGAAGCTGGGCGTGTTTACTTTTTTTCCGTTGAATAAAACGCATCGCATTGAGCTGGGTGCGGCTTATGCTTATTACACCTACCGGATTGAAAAAATAACCGGGCTCAATTCATTTAGTCAAATTTATGCAGGCAATAAAGAAAAATTGCCTTCACCCCCCGGCTTTGGGGTTGGAATTTTAGATGCGGCCTACGTGATTGATAATGCCAAAATGGGGCTGGCCTCTCCGGTGGAAGGAAAACGCTTGCGGGTGCAGGTGGAGCATTATTTGCAGGGCTTAAATATGCAAACCCTCCTGGTTGATTACCGGAAATACTTTTTCTTACGTCCCTATAGCCTGGCCTTTCGTCTTTATCATTACGGCCGTTACGGAAAAGGATCGGATAGTGACCGGTTGACCAGTCTGTTTTTAGGCTATCCCTGGTTTGTGAGGGGATATGAATTGGGCGACTTTTATGGAGAAGAAACGGAAGATGGTAAAACAATCAGCATGAATCAGCTCGTTGGATCCCGCATGATTGTTACTAATATGGAATGGCGTATCCCATTCACCGGGCCGAAAGAAATTGCCTGGGTGGGTTCTAAAATGCTGTTTTCCGAACTGGCTCTCTTCTTTGATGCGGGGATTAGCTGGGATAAGCATTCAACGCCGCAGTTTAGCCTCACAACCCGCGATATGAATAAACGCATTCCTGTTTTTTCTGCCGGATTAGCCTATCGTGTCAACCTGTTTGGAGCCATGGTAATTGAGCCATTCTATGCCTTTCCCATTCATCAGAAGGTTATTAAAAAAGGGGAATTTGGCATTAATATTTTTGCCGGCTGGTAGTTCTTAGTGTTTCCCCTTTTTTCTTTCCCTTATTTCCTTTTTTGAGGGTTTACAATTTTAAGAGTGTTGCCATTCAGGTCCTTCCCCTGTTGCATCGCGTTGTTGATGTATGAGGATAATATTGGGCTTGCTTCTTCTTTTGTATGATTAAGAATTTTCATAGGTACGAAGTGAAAGTTTAATACCTATGAAAATGAAGTTTTATAGCTATAAAAAAAGAATTTAATACGTATAAAACTTTTAAACCAAAATGACGAAGCGCCATGATCGTCCTATTGCAGGATTATAATCGGCGGTATGAACAGGCATGATGACCCTGTTCTCTTTTTAATAGATGTTGGATTTTAGTTAATAAACCTGAGATTGAATTTCATCTGACTCATGTGTAATGTTATAAAGCTTTTGGTTATCGATTAATCACCAGTTGTCTTTTAGTGTTTTGTCAGTAATGTTTGTGTTTTTTTGGCAAGGTATGTATAACGCAAATCACCAGATTATGAGCCAGGCCATGATGTTGGGAAGCGCGCGAGCCAGGCAAATAAGCGGGTCGGTGCTGGCGCGACGAAGATGAATGCGGGAATTCCGGCTAGTGGGTTGGAAAAAATTCATCAAGGAGGTGGGAGGAAGCATTTATTTGCCTAGACTTTTTTGCTTCGTTTTTGGGGCAATGCCAAAAATGAAGTAGGGTATGGGACAAC
>RHGE01000009.1 GCA_004296775.1 Marinilabiliaceae bacterium JC017 | reverse complement strand
GTTAGCGCCGATGGTACTGCGTCAAGTGGGAGAGTAGGTCGCCGCCAACCTTTAGAAACCCGATGTTCATTAGAACATCGGGTTTTTTGCGTTTATACCCCTGGGATTTTTGATGTTCGATGATTGAAGTGGGGATGTTCGATGGTTCCGGGTTTTGGATTCTGAGTATGGTGTTCTGGGTTCTGTGTTAATGGTTTGATCAGGGGTTGAACAGGTACCTGCTAAGTACCAACGATGGGTTTGCTTCAGATCAACTCCGCTAACAGCGGAATTGATCCGTAGTTGTCCCGACGCAGGTACGATGCAGACTCATGGAATTACCGATTATATTTCGGGGTGTGACCAAACTTTACTTACTTTTTTCTGACTGGATTAACACGATTGACATGGTTGAGAATTCTTGTTGATGATGGGTTGTGTAAATTCTGTGTTTCTTTTTCTTCTGCTGATTGGTTTTTCTGGGTGTATATTCGACAGGATTTACATGATTGATTGTGAATTCTTGTTTATTTGCTTCACGGTGTGGCTTTAATGTGGATGTTAATTTGAATTTACTGCTTATAGTTCACCAATTCCTGCTCATTGTCCCCTGTTGAAAGGGATGTGTTTGATTTTACCAGTAAATTTTGATGTTTAAATATTGACTGAGCCGTTGAGACGGAGCGGTTGCGTTGGTTTTAATAATTGGGCGCTTTTGTTGCAAATTGTGGATTGGATGGGTTGTTGTCGTTGGTGGGAAGAGGCCATTTGGCAGGTTTTTCCCTTTTATTGATCGCGGATAGACTGGTTAAGTATTCAGCATAAAGGTTCAGGTAGGAAAATATTAAACAGCGGTAAAGGGATGGTTGTGCTAATTGGTTGCGGAATATCTTTGAAGCGATACTAACCTGATGCTTTTTTACCGGGAACGTTCATGGTCTGCTTTTATTTAACCATAATGCACTTTTATATGACAGTGTGTCACTCTTTTGCCTTTGTGCAGCGGTCGGGAGCCATTGTGCAGTACTCTTGAGCCTCTGTGCAGTGCTTTTGTCTGACATTGTGGCGCTTTTTTGTCTTTTTGCAGTGCCCGGGAACGGTTGTGCAGCGTCTTTCTGTGATTGTGCAGTGCTTTTGGGTGATTGTGCAGTGGTCTGGTTGTGCGGTGCTTTTGTGGTATTTAGCGGTGCATGGTGTTTCGGTTTGCGGTGCTACGGTTTGTGGTTCTTCGGTTTGCGGTATTACGGTTTGCGGTTTTTCGAATTGTCTATTTTTCAAATTATCACCTTTTTTATTTGGGAGTGTATTGATGGTATTAGGGTGTTTTTAGGATGTTGGGCTGCGACAGGGGGCGCAGCGGCAGCCGGTAGTTGCCGGGGCTGATGTGGCGTGGCGGGCGGAGGCGACGAAGGAGCCCCACGCACCGGCAATACGCCACACAGCCCGGGTGACTGGCGCTATAGCGGAGCACCCGGCCGTTCGCCCAAAAAATTGATCTTAGTACATACGGTTGTAACGGGGGATAAATCTTGTGAATTGGGGTTGGTTATGGATATGTTACTTCCTATAAAATGAAGTAACTTGCAGTTTCAAAATGAATATGTATGTATAGTAAGTATGTTTTCACTTTTATTGCCTTGCTTATTGGTGGATTAATAGCTGTGCAGGGGAGTATTAACACGCAATTGAGTTCCTATCTGCGGCATCCGCTTCAGGCGTCGTTTACCAATTTTTTGGTGGGTACTATTTGTCTTTTATTTATCAATGTTTTGTTACGCACCGGCATGCCTAAAGGGCAGGAGTTGACTGGTATTCCTGTTTACCTGTTTTTTGGCGGGATATTAGGGGCCATTTTTGTTTCTTCGGTGGTTATTCTGATTCCAAAAATTGGTGTTACCACGATGCTGGGTGCTACCATAGCCGGGCAAATGGTTATCGCCACTTTCATTGATCATCATGGATATTTTAATGTTCCTGTGCATGCTGCTTCTCCAGGGCGTGTGATGGGGATTGTATTACTTCTTGCGGGGATTTTTTTAATTCAACGCTTTTAGATGATGAAGGCTTTTCAATAGATCGTTAGATTTTAGATAATAAACATTAGACCGATTTACATTACTTTGGCTGTTGGATAAATATGAACTGTTTTTCAATTACATATAAAAGTTTGTCGAACTATTGGTTTAGGCAATGGGTTGTTTTGCTTTTGTTACTTCCTTTATTTGCCTGTGATCCTTTTGACACGCATTTGGGCGAAGCAGATGTTGATTATTACCTATCCCAAGAGCTTACTGAGCCTTTAGGGACGGATACGCTCTCCATGATGACCTGGAATATAAAATTTGGCGGGGGACGTATTGATTTCTTTTTTGACTGTTATGGTGATCGGGTGATTATGACGCCGGAGGAGGTGGAAGAGAACCTGATGGGTGTTTGTGAAATGATTAATCATGTCGATCCGGATGTGCTTTTTATTCAAGAGGCAGATGTTGACAGCAAGCGGTCGGCCGGGATTGACCAGGTGCAGTGGATTATTAATCATACTGGCCTGAATTACGGGGTGTATGCCTCGCAGTGGAAAGCCAGCATCATTCCATCAAATGGTCTGGGGCGGATGAATTCGGGGAATGCGATCCTGAGTAAATATCCATTAACTGATGCCCGGCGGATTGGTTTACCACTGATTGAGGAGCAAAATGCGCTTGTTCGATATTTTTACCTGAGGCGCAATTTGCTTCAGTGCTTTTTGAAAGTGGGGGATGAGATTATCACTCTTTTTAATACACACACGGCTGCCTATGCCAAAGATGGTACCAAGAAAAAGCAGTTGGCTATTATTCTGGAGATGGTGAAAAAGGAAGCAGAGGAGCATACCGTTATTCTGGGAGGGGATTTTAATACACTGCCGCCGGCTACGGTTAAGATGAAAGGGTTTCCTGATTCGGTGTGTGAGGATGAGGATTTGACGGCGGATGATTATACGGCGGAGGCCGATTGGATGGCCCCTTTTTATGATGCTTTCTTTCCGGCTGTTCCCATTGATAAGTATGCTCAGGACAATACTTCATGCTTTACGCATACGACTGATAAGGATGGTTTCTGGAACCGAAAACTGGATTTTATTTTTTGTAACAAGCCATTTGTTTCCTACTCTGACACAACTTGGCAATCGGTTGATAAAGGGGGTATTAATTCCATGTCTTTATCGGACCATTGTCCCATTTCTGTTAGGCTAAAATATTGAAATAGCTGTCATGCTATTGATATTCATGCCATAAAACAGGTATAAAAACGGCTGTTTTATTACTTTATATGAATCAAAAGGGTTAATTTTGGCGCTTTGAAAAATAAACAGTTACATTATGGCAGATAAAACAAATCAACTGTTATTCAGTGATTTTCCTCCAGTGTCCACGAAGGAGTGGATGGATAAGATCACTGTGGACCTAAAAGGAGCTGATTTTGAAAGAAAGCTTGTATGGCGAACCAATGAAGGGTTTAACGTACGTCCGTTTTACAGAAGTGAAGATTTAGAATCTCTCAATTACCTGGAAAGTCTTCCCGGTGAATTTCCTTACGTACGCGGTAATAAGGCAAGCGACAACAAGTGGTTGGTACGTCAGGATATCCTTGTAGATGATGTAACCAAAGCTAACGCGAAAGCCTTAGACATTCTTACCAAAGGTGTTGACGCGCTTTGTTTTTGTTTTGAAGAGGAAAGTCTTATTTCGTCGGAGAACATTGAGGCTTTGTTGAAAAACATCCTTTCTGAAAAGGTAGAGATTAATTTTGAAACAAAGCATGGCAACAAAAAGTTGGTAGAGGCTTTAGTTGCTGCTATGGAAAAAGTTAACCGTGACCTGAATGCGGTTCAAGGATCGATTAACTATGATGCAATTGGTGACCTGACTGTAAAAGGTAAAGTTTGTTCTTCTGTTGAGAAGGCGCTTGACTACACCAAAGAGATTATTGATGCGGCGAAAGCCATGCCTCAATTTAAATCTGTTGGCGTTAATGCTAAACATTTTAATAATGCGGGAGCTACCGTTGTTCAGGAATTAGCTTTTGCGTTATCGATGGGTAATGAATACCTGGCTCAGTTAACAGAGCGTGGTCTTTCTATAAACGAGGTTGCTTCTAACCTTAAATTCAATTTTGGTGTTGGTGGAAACTACTTCATGGAGATTGCCAAGTTAAGAGCTGCACGCTTACTTTGGTCTAAAATCGTTGAAGAGTACAAGCCAACCGGCAAGGAAGTATGCAAAATGCATATTCACAGTGAGACATCGGCTTGGAATAAGACTGTTTTCGATCCTAATGTGAATATGTTGCGTACACAGACGGAAGCGATGTCGGCTACATTGGGTGGCGCTCAGTCCTTGACTGTACAGC
The DNA here is from genome assembly GCA_004296775.1 of Marinilabiliaceae bacterium JC017. Taxonomy (GTDB): domain Bacteria; phylum Bacteroidota; class Bacteroidia; order Bacteroidales; family Marinilabiliaceae; genus JC017. The sequence goes on along the minus strand of RHGE01000009.1, from coordinate 102,102 downwards.
CTTTTGATATGTATTATAAAGAGTCAGACACTTTCTCTGAGCGTATTGCACGTAATCAACAGTTGCTGTTGAAAGAGGAATCGCATTTCGATAAAATTGTTGACCCGGCAGCCGGTTCTTATTATATCGAGAATCTTACTGACAGCATTGCTAATGAGGCCTGGAAGTTATTCCTGGAACTTGAAGAAAAAGGTGGTTACCTGGTTGCTTTGAAAGAAGGTTTCGTTCAGGAACTTGTTAAGCAGTCTGCTGACAAGCGTCGTAAAGCGGTCGCTACACGTCGTGAGAACCTGTTGGGTACAAACCAGTTTCCAAATATTAATGAACAGATAATGGCCAACATTGAGGCTGCTAAATTGGAAAAAGAAGCCGTTTCCAGTGAAGGCTGTGAGGTTGAGCCTATCGTATTGTTCCGTGGTGCCGAAGAGTTTGAAGCTATGCGTTTAGCTACCGAGAAAGCTGCTAAACGTCCCAAAGTGTTCATGTTGACTTACGGTAACCTGGCCATGCGTTTAGCTCGTTCTCAGTTCTCTGGTAACTTCTTTGGATGTGCCGGTTATGAGATCATCGACAACCTGGGCTTTGAAACAGTAGAAGAAGGTGTGAAAGCAGCGAAAGCCGCCGGTGCCGACATCGTAGTGCTTTGTAGCTCTGATGCTGAGTACGCCGAAGCCGCTCCTGTTGCATTTGAACTGCTGGGTGATACACCATTGGTAGTAGCCGGTGCTCCTGCTTGTGCTGATGAGTTGAAAGCTAAAGGCATCACGAATTTCGTGAATGTGCGTTCGAATGTGCTTGAGACATTGAAGGGTTTTAATGAATTATTGAATATATAAAACACAGAGGCACAAAGACACAGAGTTTTTCTTTTTAGGTTATGACAGAGGAACAGTATAATAAGTTAACCCGTGAAATAATTGCTTCTGCAATTGAAGTGCATAAGCAGTTAGGGCCTGGTTTGCTTGAATCTGTTTATGAGAATTGCCTGCTTCATGAGTTTAAAGCAAGAGGAATTAATGTTCAGAACCAGGTTCAATTACCTCTTTATTACAAAGGAGAAAAACTGGATAAGCACTTTGTGTTGGATTTATTAGTTGAGGATAGTGTTATTGTGGAATTAAAAGCAGTGGAAGATATTCTTCCTGTTCATGAAGTTCAGCTTGTTACCTATCTTAAACTATCAGGAAAAAAGCTGGGATTATTAATTAATTTCAATGCATCTGTCCTGAAACATGGAATCCGGCGAAGAATTAATGGAATACTTTAGTTCTCCGTGCCTCCGTGTCTCAGTGTTAAAAAAAGAATATCATGCGACCAAAATTTAATAACATAGATATCAAAGCCAAGTCTTGTGCTGATGTAGACGCCAAGGCCTGGGAACAAAAACACGGGATTAAAAAAGATTGGGTAACGCCTGAGCGTATTCCTGTAAAGCCCGTATATAGTAAGTCCGATTTGGCCGGCTTGGAGCACTTGAATTATGCTGCCGGTTTGCCTCCGTACCTGCACGGGCCTTATTCCATGATGTATGCTTTCCGTCCGTGGACCATCCGTCAGTATGCTGGTTTCTCTACGGCAGAGGAGTCGAATGCCTTCTATCGTCGTAACCTGGCTTCCGGGCAGAAAGGTTTGTCAGTAGCATTTGACCTGGCGACTCACCGTGGCTATGACTCCGATCATGAGCGTGTGGTTGGTGACGTTGGTAAAGCAGGTGTGGCCATTGACTCTATCCTGGATATGAACGTTTTGTTTGATGGTATTCCATTGGATAAAATGTCTGTATCAATGACTATGAACGGTGCGGTATTGCCGGTATTGGCTTTCTACATTGTGGCTGGTCTGGAGCAAGGCGCTACCCTTGAGCAATTGTCTGGTACAATTCAGAACGATATTTTGAAAGAGTTCATGGTGCGTAACACTTACATCTACCCACCTGAGTTCTCAATGAAAGTGATTGCCGATATTTTCGAGTACACTTCTCAAAAGATGCCTAAGTTCAACTCTATCTCTATTTCTGGTTACCACATGCAAGAGGCAGGTGCTACCGCTGATATTGAGTTGGCTTACACCCTGGCCGATGGATTGGAGTATTTGCGTGCCGGAACAAAAGCCGGATTGGATATTGATGCTTTTGCACCTCGTTTATCCTTCTTCTGGGCTATTGGTATGAACCATTTTATGGAGATTGCCAAGATGCGTGCCGGACGTATGTTATGGGCCAAGATTGTAAAACAATTCAATCCTAAGAATCCTAAGTCGCTGGCGTTGCGGACGCACTCTCAGACTTCCGGTTGGTCATTGACTGAGCAGGATCCGTTCAACAACGTAGGGCGTACTTGTATTGAAGCGATGGCTGCTACTTTAGGTCACACCCAATCGTTGCACACCAATGCTTTGGATGAGGCGATTGCCTTGCCTACCGATTTCTCTGCTCGTATTGCTCGTAACACACAGATCTTTATCCAGGAAGAGACACAGATTTGTCGTGGCGTTGATCCTTGGGCTGGTTCTTACTATGTAGAAGCATTGACCAAGGAGATTGTTGATAAAGCATGGGCGCTTATCGAGGAAGTTGAATCCTTGGGTGGTATGGCTAAAGCCATTGAGTCAGGTGTACCAAAGATGCGTATTGAAGAGGCTGCTGCCCGTACGCAGGCTAAAATCGATAGCAAGAACCAAACGATTGTTGGTATTAATAAATACCGTTTGGAGAAAGAAGATCCTATTGATATCCTGGATATCGATAACACTGCAGTACGTCTGTCTCAGATTGAGCGTTTGAATAAGTTGCGCGCCAATCGTAACGAAGAAGAAGTACAGGCAGCCTTGGCAGCTATCACCAAAGCGGTTGAAACCGGTAAAGGAAACTTATTGGAGTTAGCTGTTGATGCCGCTCAGAAACGTGCTTCTTTGGGTGAGATTTCTTATGCTTGTGAAAAAATTGTAGGAAGATATAACGCTGTGATCAGATCAATTTCAGGAGTATACAGCTCAGAAGCTGCCAACGATAAAGAGTTTGAAAACGCTCAAAAATTAGCAAAAGAATTTGCTGAGAAAGAAGGTCGTCAGCCTCGTATCATGATTGCCAAAATGGGGCAGGATGGTCACGACCGCGGTGCTAAAGTAGTAGCTACCGGGTATGCTGACATCGGGTTCGACGTGGATATGGGACCATTGTTCCAGACGCCTGCCGAAGCTGCCAAGCAAGCGGTTGAAAATGACGTACACGTATTGGGTGTATCCTCATTAGCCGCTGGTCATAAAACATTGGTGCCTCAGGTAATCGCAGAATTGAAAAAACTGGGACGTGATGACATCATGGTTATTTGTGGTGGTGTTATCCCTGCTCAGGATTATCAATTCCTGTATGACGCTGGTGCTGTGGCCATCTTTGGTCCTGGTAGTTCAGTAGCAAAAGCCGGTTCTGATATCCTGAACCTGTTGCTGCAAAGCCACGCTGAGTAATAAGTTTTATTCTATCTATATTAAAAGAGCCATCTGCTGCTGCAGGTGGCTCTTTTTTGAATGTATTTTTCCAAAGTATAAAACTTTGGAAAAGGTGTATTTAGTCTTTCTCGTACTTCGGCAAGCGCCCTTATTAACACCGTTTCTTTCTAATCAACTGTATACTTCCAAAGCCGGCAATGATGGAGATGTAAAACCCGAAATCGTACCACCACCCGGTGTTGAACGATTCATAAATGGATATTTTTGAGTTAAATAGTCCCAGAATCAAAGAAACAGGGGCAACCCAGCCATGCCAGATACCGGAAAAGAAGCCGGCTGGTTTAATAGGAGAATAGCTACCGCCACCCGGCAAACAGGAGGTGAGCAAAAGTGTCAGGACAATAAATACGGAGATTAATACTACTGATTTGTATTTGTTCATAACTAAACTTTTTAGATTACACGGTATGGTAGCAATGTACCCTTCAAAAAAGGCATTATACTAAGGTCACATATGAATAGATTTGGTATTATACCAACTAAATTTCAAAATGACACAGGTATAATGCCGATAGATGATTAAAGACCAGTTAAAAGCGTAGCGCATTAAGTGGTCAATTTAATCACTAATCGGTATTATTCTACTAAAATCTTATAAATGCCAGTTTCATCATCCTGTTTGAATTCGGCGTTTTCTATCGATATTTCATTGAAAACGGTGTATGAACAACAATTGTCACTTTCCCTTTTTGCATCCACATACAGGTTGCAGATATCGATTGATGATACGCTTATATGGCAATTTACGACCTCCGTCTCCCAACCAATGGAATGGATCTGGATGTAGTTCACGCCATTTTCATCGATGAAGGTGAAATCGACCGGTGCATCGTTCAAAACGTTTTTGATTTCAATCTCATCGGCCTTTAAGGTGCCATTTGTAAACAGGTTCTCCCCGGTTTCTGTATCAACAATATCGAGGATAAACATCTTAGGAGGGGTGAAGCATTCCGGACATTCATCTTCTTCGCAGCAGGGAGTAATAAGAACGACGAACAGAAACAGAAATTTAATAATTGATCTCATGAGTTTAAAGGTTTGTGGATTATTATAATAGTTTGTTAAATTGTTGAAATTATTTTAAAGATAGGTTGAGAATATTTGATAGCCAAAATCTTTATGATGCTAAAAGTGAATCGGGTGTAAATCGGGGGGCTGTTATCTTTCATATAACAAGCCTTCACTACACTTAATCACTAAGAGTATAAACGTCAGGTTTGAAGACTCTCTCGCCTTTGATGAGATGGAGGGGTGAGGTGGTTTATAATAAGCATCTTCTTATCCGGTTAACACCGCATCCTAACCTTCTCCTTAATAGATAAAGGAACAGCTCACTTTGGCTGGTTCAGCTGGTATTGGGTTGTATTTATTTTTAATCCTCAATTATCTAACAAGTTTTTAATGTTATCACGATGTCAACATGGTTAAAGGCCATCAGAGAACTAAAATATAACGAGCTATCAATAAAGCTACATGTGTTGTAAAACATACCAGTATTAGATTACCAATTCGGTGCCAATGTGATTTATTTACTATTTATAGTCAAAATCGTTCCTTCTTCAAACGTTTGCAATCCGTGATTCTGTATTGTTGTTATCGACAAAATATTGATTTATAGTTTGTAATCTATTATTGTATTTGCATCTCATTCCCTATCTCGTTAATTTGCAGCAACAAAGAAAAAACTTTTAAACACTAGTCAAACACACTTATATACAGAGGAATTATGAAAAATTATTTCATCCTGTTAACAACTATCGTCATGGTTATGGCTTGTCAACCCCGACCAGAGAAAACGCTTTACAAGGGTAAGGCCTACAGTGTATACCCTAATCGCGTGGAACAAGGGGGGTACACGGCATTGGCATTATCACCCACTCATATGACTTCCGACTATCAAAGTCCGGCCAATGAGAATTTCCCAAATTTCATTGAGTTTAAATTCGCCATCAACGGAAAAGATAATGAGTTACCCATGGGCATTAACCACACTTTTTTGTTGGAGCCGGGCAGTAATGGCAAAATTGAGTTGCCGGTGTTAACCTTTGGGGAGAAACATGCCGCTGAGCAACAGGTTTTAGCCACCGGCTCAGTGGAGGCCAACACGCCTTTAGTGGTAAAGCTGGATGCCCGTAAAATCATTCAGTCCATGAATGAAAAAGGATTCTTTGAGCTTTATACCGGGGATAAAATATTTAAGGATGATTTTAAAGGAATTTTCATGGCGGGAAATCTTTCGCCGCTTTCATGGGATTTCGATAACCTGCCTTCGCGGGAGCAGTTTCAATTGAAAGACGATGACGGGGACGGGATCTTCGAATTGACTTTGGCGTTGAATCCTTATAATCCGGAAGATTTTACCTCGCAGGATTGGAAATTGAAAAACGATATATCTCAATACCCGGCTTTTTCATCGCAAATTCCCCTGGTGGATGCCCTCTACAATATGGCATTGGATGAAACGGTTATGAACAAGGAAGAGGATGGTACTTTTCGCACCGGTGAAGCCTGGCCCGGTGTTTGGACCAGGGATGTGAGTTATAGTATTTTGCTGGCTTATGCTTATCTGGATACGGAAACGGCAAAGACCAGCCTGCTGCGAAAAGTTAAAAACAACCGCATTATACAGGATACGGGTACCGGCGGTGCCTGGCCGGTTTCATCGGACCGCACTACCTGGACGCTGGCCGCCTGGGAGATTTATCTATACACCGGTGATGAAGCCTGGCTCAACACTATTTACCCCATTGTTAAAAACTCGGTGCTGGATGATATGAAAACCATTGTGGATGGTGATAATAACCTGTTGATGGGCGAGTCTTCTTTTCTCGATTGGCGAAAACAAACCTACCCGGTATGGATGGATGGCGTGGATATCTACAAGTCGCGATGCCTGGGAACAAATGCCGTGCATTACCGTACCCTGGAGATTTTAGGTGAGATGGCGCGCCTGAAGGGAGAAGACAATGCGTTTTTTGTTGAGATGGCCCAAAAAGTGAAAACGGATATTAATGATCTGTTGTGGCTGGATAACAAAGGTTACTATGCCCAGTATATGTACGGGCGTAACCATCAATCGGTATCGCCCCGAAGCGAAGCCCTGGGCGAGGCTTTTACTGTATTGTTTGATATCGCGGATACCCATAAGGCTTCTCGTGTTACAAAGAATACCCCGGTTGTTGATTATGGCGTGCCATGCATCTATCCGCAGATTCCCAATTTGCCTCCTTACCATAACAATGGCATCTGGCCCTTTGTGCAGGCATACTGGAACTGGGCCTGTGCCAAAACCGAAAACATGGCTGCCCTGGAACAGGGATTGGCTTCCATCAACCGGGCGGCAGCATTGTTTTTAACCAATAAGGAGAACATGGTAGCCGATAATGGTGACTTCAGGGACACAGAAATAAACTCCAATCGCCAGCTGTGGAGTGTGGCCGGTAACCTGGCCATGGTTTACCGGGTTTTTATGGGAATGACTTTTGAAACCGATGGCCTTTATTTTTCACCGGTTGTGCCTAAGGTTTATGCCGGTCACCTGGCTGTTGATAACTTTAAATACCGGGATGCCCGCCTGTCCATAGAAGTGAAAGGTTTTGGCAGTGAGATAAAAGCGTTTAAGGTGAATGGAAATCCCATGAAGGAATACATGATTCCGGCCCATGCCAAAGGAAACCAAAGGGTGGAGATTATTCTTGCCAATAAAAAACCGGGGAAAGGAAAAGTGAATGTGGTGGATAACCGTTTTTCATTGCCCAATCCGCTGGTGACCATCGCTGATAATAAGTTGTCCTGGCCGGCAGTAGAAGGAGCCGAGAGTTACAATGTGATTATGAATGGTGAAAAGGTGGCCTCTGTAACAGATACGCACTATACTATTGAGATAACCAAAAGTCTTGCTGAGTACCAGGTGCAGGCGGTGAACAACGAGGGCGTTTCATTCCTTAGTGAGCCAATTGCCATTATCTCTTCAATGGGTGAGATAAATGTGCCGGCAGAGAAATATGCCCGTAAATCGTTCCTGCCTTTTAAAGGCTATAACGGTACCGGGTTTGTGGAACTCACCCGGAAGAAGAATACTAAAATCAACCTTAAAGCCAGCGTGAAGGAAGCCGGTTGGTATGCCATTGATGTGCGTTATGCCAATGGTTCCGGTCCGGGCAATACCGATAATAAATGTGCCATCAGAACTTTGTTGATTAATGGTGCTGAAGGCGGGGTGTTGGTGATGCCACAACGCGGTAAGGACGAATGGTCCAACTGGGGTTGGTCCAATGCCGTAAAAACTGACTTGAAGAAAGGGGTGAATAAACTCACCATTCAGTTTTTGCCACACAATGAAAATATGAATGGAGAAGTGAACCGGGCTATGCTGGATGAGGTTCGTCTTCGAAGGATTAAATAATTTTGTTTTTCAGATTGTCAGAGGGTGTCTTTTTATTCAGGGCGCTCTCTTTTTTTTGTTTTTTGGGACGGTTTAGGCGCTTAGGAAGCAGCTTTTACCAACATGTTGTTCAAATTGGATGGAATATATAAAGAGGTTAGAGGTCAGAAGTTAGAGGGGGAAATAAATAGAAATACATGGAAACAGATTGAAATAGACCGCACTTACCAATGTCAATCTCGAACAACAATCAGCTTGAGGTAACATCCTTCGAAGAGGCTTTTTTTCAGGGTACTCCAGAAAAAACATAGTGTCTTACGTGTGATATTGGTGTATTTATTGGCAAAATATTTTGGCGAGAAGTAAATCATCTTGATACTCTTTACTTTTCTGGCTTGTCCAGGTTAGGTTGTTAATGGTTTTTGTCTTGAATAGTAAAATGATTTCAAACAATAAGCGTATCCAATATCAATAGTTTGTGGACAATTAATAGTTGAAATTTCTGTGATATAGCAAATGAATTAGATATGCGAAGGGCATTGCGCGATAACTTATTTTTTACCCCCTGAATCCCCCTACTTTAGGGGGACAAGAATGCGATTTTACATGCCGGCAAATTAACGTATTGAAAATTCAACATTTTCTCCCACCTGCTGGCAGGGGGAGATGTCTTGCTTGCAAGGCAGAGGGGGTAAATTGACCATACAAACTATTGCTGATTCATTAGAAACATCAAAATGAGTTTGATTTTATATCCTTAAGTATGATACATATGCCTGAAGGGGGGTAATCCTTGATAGCCTTAGGTGTAAATCGATCTCAATTCTATCATCTAATCTCTAATATCTATTAAAATCCCCTTTCTGTTTTAAATTCATTAAACCGGAAAGGGGAAATTAATCAACACTCTAACCCTACCAGGACTCACTCTTCATCAAATGTCACGCCATATCCTTCATCGGTACAAATAGATTTAAACATTGTTTTTGATTCTTCATTGGAAAAGGCGGACGCCGGAATTTCATACAAGAGCGTGCCGGTGGCTTTCAGGTACATGATTACAATAGCGGCCATTACATGGCTCTCTTCAAACGTACAGTGGCCATAGTTCGGTACCGGAATGCCGACATAATCACGGCTTGAGCCTTTGAATAAGATCTTGAGCCGGTAAAGTAACTGGTGCCAGATAGGAACCACATGATCGCCGGTTGTATGCATGGTGACCAATGGATCACGAATACGACCGGAGGTCTCATAATACCGGGCTTTTGCTACAGCTCTGCGATAATCGGTTGTTGATACTCGTTGTATGTAACGGTTCAAATGAAAATCATTGTTTGAACCACGGTACCAACGGCGGGCGTTGTTAAAAATAACCCCTTCAAATTTCTCATTTACTTGGTCGGTAAACATGATATTGTATCGCAAAATATCCAGCAAGGCATCCAGGACAGCTTCCGGCTCATCCGGATTGACAGTGGCCTTGCTGCACTTAACCAGTTGCACCACCTTATTAGGTCGGGAGGCCATCATTCCTTTCAACACATCTCGCAGGTTACTGTGTTTCCAGGCAGTCCTCGTAGTAGAGGGTACCCCGTTCTCAGGGTCACCAAGATCAATGCCTAAAGCACTTAGTTCAGCAGCAAAAAAGTAATTAAACAATACATGGAAATCACCATTGTACTGCAACTGACGGTAAAAATTACCGTAGGGTCCGCAGGTAGCAATTGCTCCGTCAAAATGATTGGGATACTTCTCAATGGTTTTCACGGTAACCAATCCCCCCTCTGAAGGACCGGCCAGGAAGATATAACCAGGCGGTTTCACGGTACCATCACCAAAAAGGGTGTTAAGCAAAACCATAAGCGCTTTCACATCCTGCACGGCTTCTTTCACCACCAGGCCGGTTTCTCTGTAGCTGGTGGTTGCAAAGGCCCACTGCATGCCAAGGATAATCTCAGCCACCGGACGTCCGCCTATCTCATCATCGGGCAGGGCAGGATCTTCATCAGGATCTACAATTCCATGGGCATAAATCAGCAGGTTGCGTTGTTCCACAGGTAAGGCATTCCAAAGAGGCGGTAGAGCGAGTACCCACTGTCCACCACTATAGGTGCCACCATATAAGTTCTCATCCAGGGCATAGTTTTTCAGTTGATCTGCCTGAGGGTCTTCCATTGGCCGGATTTCTTCATCTGTCCGGCAGGCATTTAACAGGGACAGGGTTATTAATAGCATCCAAAACAGAAAAGGCCTCATCCAAGTGCCAGACCCGATATTATTTCTCATTATATTAATGTTTTTGGTTAAAAAAAGGTGTCTCAGACAAACAAGCTAATACCGTAACTGATTTATTTAATCTTGTTATTTTCCTATCGGAAAAATTAATATAGAAAGTAATTATGGGTTAAAATGTGATCTCTTCTCCTTTCTGCTTTTTTTGTGCTTGTTGTATTACCAGTCCTGTTCGTCCAAAGTATCCACCCACGCAGTTAATCCATCTTCAGGACCATTGAGAATCCAGTTTTAGTAAGGATTTTAAAACAGTCAAAAGTTACGCTTTAGGAGGGCTGATCGTCAATGTGTTTTTGATGAAGAAGAGGCATTCAGGTTGATTAGTTCATTAACACAGGAGTGTATAAAGATAACAATGGATAAGTAGGCAAGAATAGTTATTTAAAACCTGAAGTAACCGGTTTGTGTATTTGATTATCTTTTTTAGAGTATTGGTGCTGTAAGCCTGAAAACTCATCATTTTCCAGTATTCCTTCAGATGATATACCAATAAATAATGATTGATGGCATAGGTCTTCAAATCTAATTTTGCCCTTTCGAAAAAGTAAGTTAAATGGGGATCAGATATCTATTAGCGCTAGTAGTGTGCGCTATTTCTACACTTAATAGTGTAGCTCAAATCAGTGTGAATGGGTCTATTCAGGAATATGGTACAGATAAACCATTGGAGTTTGCAGCTATTCAGGTAAAAGGAACTGAAATAGGAACCATATCATCTATCAACGGTACATTCAACCTCAAGCTCCCCCAAAAAGGTGTGTACCACATGGTATTTACTTATTTGGGTTATCAACAACTGGATACCACCTTGCAGGTCAGCACAAATATAGAGGGGTTAAAAATCGGCTTAAGAAAGGTAAGCCTGGACATGAAGGAGGTTACCGTGATTGCTAAAGAGAAAAAACTGGGTTCTGCCTCCACAATTGAGCAAACAGCCATACAGCACATCCAGCCTAAGAGTATTGAAGATATCCTGCAGCTTTTACCAGGTCACATAACGGAAAACCCCAGCCTTTCGTCACCCGGGCAAGTAAAGATCCGTGAGGTAGGTTATATCGAAAAAGGGCAGGTGATGACCGATTCGAAAGATGCTACTAGTGCGTTAGGTGCAGCTGTTATTGTGGATGGGGTTCCCATATCCAATAACGCTAACCTGCAGGTGTTGTCCACAGCCAAAAGTGGTACCGCAAGCGGATCCGCGTCAGTGGCCGGCCGGGGAGTTGATTTAAGAGAGTTTACAACTGATAACATTGAGTCAGTGGAAGTAATCAGGGGGATTCCTTCGGTAGAATATGGAGATTTGACTTCCGGGGCAGTTATTGTTAAAACCAAGGCGGGTAAAACCCCCTATGAAGCCAAATTGGCCATTGATCCGGGCACAAAGATCTTATACTTTGGCAAAGGATTTTCCATTGGTAAGAACAAAGGCAATGTCAATACCAGTATCGATTTCACGGAATCGTACCCGGATATCAGGAAAAAATATACCGGCTATAAAAGGGTAACAGCCAACCTGGGGTATGCCAATAGCTTCTTTAAAACTACCAATCCACTCTCCATAAATTTCAAGTTAGCTTTTTACAGTACCGTGGATGATAAAAAAACAGATCCACAGTTAAAAGCCGGAGAGATCCTCTCTGCCAATACCGACGGTCTTCGATTAGGTGTAAATGGAAAGTGGTACCTGAACAAGCCCTGGATCACCAATTTATCCTATAACCTGTCTACCAATATTTCTCATCAAACCAATTATCAAAAGCAACTCCAGACCATTTATGCCGGGTCCATGCCGATACCTAACTCCTTTGTAGAAGGTGAATATGAGTCTGAATTTTTACCTGCCGAATATTATTCGGAATTAACCCTGGATGGGAAACCTTTTAATACCTTTTTTCAATTGAAAGGAAATACCTCTTCCAATTGGGGTGATGTTTTCAACAACATCATGCTTGGGTTGGAGTGGCGGGCCAATGGTAATAATGGGAATGGAAAAAGCTATGACCTTAATCGGCCCCCCAATACAAGTAATTTACGGCCCCGTTCTTTCAAGAGTATCCCTACGCTTCATACGGTTTCCTTTTTTATAGAGGATAAGATCAAATACCCGCTGGGATCTACCATGTTTACCGGTCAGGCCGGGGTGCGCTTTTCAAACATACAACCAACCGGCTTTTTCAGTACCGATGGGGCTTTAACCACCGAGCCACGGCTTAATATCCGTTATCAGATTCTCAACCGGAAAAACAATCCTATTTTTAAAGACCTGAGTTTGCGGGTAGGTTATGGAATAGCAGCTAAAACGCCTACGTTAGTGCATCTTTATCCGGACAAGGCTTATTTTGATGCGATTAGCTTTAATTATAAAGATGAAAAAAATGTTGATGGCTCATTGGCCGTTATCACAACCAAAATTATAGAGGATACCTCCAATCCGGATCTGAAGCCAGCCTATAACAGAAAGCGGGAAGTGGGCCTTGATTTTGCCACTAATTTTTTATCGGGCACCTTCACCGGTTATTGGGAAAAACAGACCAATGGCTTTACTTTTCACAGCATCCCCGTCTGTTTCGATTATCAAAAATACAGTGTGTCAGGCGGTGGTAAATACCCCTGTTTCAAGGAAGGCGAGGGCGTTTATTACCACGATGACTCGGGTGTAATGAAGGCTGATGTGTCCAGGGATACGACCTTCTGTCTATACAAAAAACCAGAGAATGATTATGTGCTGATAAAACAAGGGATTGAATACTCTTTGAAACTGAAAAAGTTTAAAGCCCTTAACACCAATCTTGTGTTCGATGGAGCCTGGATGCGCACCGAATCGTATAATACCAAACCTACTTACCTCCGGAACACTGTTGGCTATCTGGGAAAACCCTTTCCCTATGTGGCTTTAATGCCAGCGGGAAAGAAGAAAATTCGACAACGATTGAATACCAATATCCGATCCATTACCCACATACCTGCTGTGAAACTGATTGTTTCTTTAACTACCCAAATTGTATGGATGGATAAATGCCAGTTGCGGTATGAAGATGATAATGGTAAGCCCTATGTTTATGTAACCAGGGATAAAGAAAAAATTGAGGTTGACGATGTCTATACTTACCAGGGTGAAGGGGTGGTTAAAAATGTTGCTCCTCTTGGGTATATGGATAAAGCCGGGAAATATTACCAGTGGAATCCGGATAACTATTTAACGCCCCCCTATTACTCTATGGTGAAAAACCACAGCGATCTATATTTTTTGCAGGAGAGTTATCCGCCGGCCGTTCAGTTCGATCTTAAAATCACCAAAGAGTTTGCTAACAACCTAACGGCTGCTTTTACGGCCAATAACTTCCTGAATATCCGGCCCCGTCATAAAAGAACACAGACATCAGGATATGAAGAACGCAATACTCCAATCTATTTTGGTGCGGAGTTTAAAGTTAGTTTCTAATTTAAAATCATATAATTATGAAAAGAGTATTTTACTGTTTGTTCTTGCTTGCATTAATCGTAGGTTTTTCTGCATGCGAAGAAGACGAAGTAGCCAAAAAACTTACGGTTTCCATTACCGTTAAATATCCCGATGGGTTTGAAAAGACAGTGGCAGAAGGAATTCTCGTTGAAGCTTCAGGAGTAAATTCATCAGCCAAAGAGTCGGCTATGACAAATGCTTCGGGTGTAGCTACTTTAGAACTTCAGGCGGGTCAGTATAATTTTACATGTAAGACCGAATCTGATGAATTTGCCTTCAACGGCCTGTTGGAAAATGCTGGCGTTACAGCCGATGCTAAATTTGATATAAAGCTACAGGCAGTATGCCTGGAAGGCGGATTGGTGTTTAAAGAGATCTATTACACTGGCTGTAAAACACCTGGTAATAAACCCTATTTTGCTGATCAATTCCACGAAATATACAATAACTCGGATGAGGTAATTTACCTGGATGGTCTTTGTCTTGGCGTTATGCAACAGTCTAGTTCTAAAAAGAATGTATGGGTGGATGACAATGGACAAATCCTCCCCCGGTTACCTCTTCAATTTTACGTGTGGTACATTCCAGGCAGTGGCAAGGAGCATCCTCTTCAGCCCCGTACCAGTTGCATTATTGCACAAGATGGGATAGACCATCATTCAGATCCGGAGGGTAATCCCAATTCATCGGTGAATCTGTCAAATGCCGACTGGGAAACCTACTGTGGCGACATCAATAAAGGAAAAGACGCCGATGCTGCCGGGGTTCCTAACTTATCTATGATGTTTACTACTATTACCACAATGAAAGATTGGTTACATTCTGTGTTTGGTGCTGGAGTAATCATGTTCAGATTACCTGAAGGTACCGATCCGAAGCAATGGGCTGCTGATCCGGGCAATTTGGCTACAAAACCCAGTTCAACTAATAAAACTAAATACTTAATGGTGCCCAAAGAATATGTGGTAGATGCGGTTGAAGTAGTAAGTGTTGAAGAAGAAAAACAATACAAACGATTGCCCCAGGAACTGGATGCCGGAAAAGTGTGGTGTGATGGTACTTATATCAGTAAAAGCATTCGCCGTAAGGTGAAACAAATTATTGATGGTAAAGTTATCTACCAGGATACCAATAATTCGTCCGATGACTTTCTGAGTAATTTAGATCCTACACCAGGTGTACATCCCACCTCGGTTGAGAAATAATACATTACAGAGATACCCTAACCTGGATAATCCAGAAAAGTACACAGATATGAGTATCAAGTATCAAGATATTTGCATGACAGACATTGCAATATCCTGCCAAAAAATACACAGACATTACTGATAAGACCCTAATTCCTTAGGGTATCTCTTTTTCTATTTTTTTAATTGAATTGATTGCTTACTATGCTAAGGCTTATTTTGTTACCGGTTTTTATTTTGGGTATGTGTGTGATAACAGTGGCCCAATCGTCCGAAAAACTAATAAAGGACATCAATACCTTTGACCTGCTTCCAACCTATAACGTGTGGCAGTATAGCAGTAATCCTGCCGGTATTTTTTATCATCCCAATGCCAGCCTTAGTGAAACGAACATCGACTTCAGCCATGAAAACGGGGATTATCAAAGGGTATTCGAGCCAGAATCAAAAAGAAGTATAGCTTTTCAAACCCAAGGATACACCCTTGTTAAAGGCATCAGATTTTATGGTAAATTGAGCTATTACAACGGGCTCGAAAGAAATTTGAAATGGAATGATGTGGCCTTTATTGCCCCGGACAATCCTTTTATACTGGCCGATTCAACAGGAGGGGATTATGATAATGAGCAATTTCTGCTCCAGGGAATTATTGCTTCCCAAATAGGTAAAAGTGATTTTTACTGGGGGCTGAATTTAAATTACAAGGCAGGTAGTAAGGCTGATCAAACCGATCCTCGTCCCAAAATTACATCCATGCGTGCGGAGATTAGTCCCGGTATTATTCTTTCTAAGGAACACTGGCAGTATGGAATGAATCTTCACCTTGAGAAATTTAAAGAAGAGATTGATATCAAAGTGGTTGATAACTATGTGAATCATCGTTTTTTCAGATTCATGGGCTTTGGTATGTACCAGGGGGTAACCAAAAGTAGCCTGGAAAGAATATATAAGGGTGAAAACTATGGCCTGGCGTTGCAGCTCCAATATACCAACAGTAGCTTTTCAAATATCCTGGAGCTAAAAGCAGATAAAGAATACGAGCGGGCACAGGAAGGGGCAGAATCCACCATCTATTTATCGGGAGATTACAAAGGATTTAGCATGCAATTGTCGGATCATTTGACTGTTAACAGATCTAACCTCTATCACACCTTAAGTATGTATGCCAACTATAAAACCATTAAAGGCATTTGGTTTGACCAGGAACAACAGACCTATGAAGATGGTACCAAATATTGGGAGGTGTATAACCAGTCTGTGAAATACAAACGTTCGGTTATTAATCTGCACCTGGGATACGACTTATTGAAGATGAAAGAAGGAACTGAAGATTTCAGAGTAGGTGCTGATGTTATGCTGGAGGCCCTAATGTCTGACTTTTATCCTGAAAACTATTATGAGAATATTTTTAACCTGACCACCAAAGTAAATGGTAAAAAAAGCTGGTCGCTTAATAACGCTGACATTTCCCTGAAGGCAGGAGTCGGCTACCGTTTTCCCCTGAAGCAGGAAATTTATATTGAAAATATAGAGCTGCAAGACCAAATCACCTACCCGGAACATTATTACCATTCATCGGAACTTCTGTCACTTAATGGTGAGATGAAAATAGGAATTCCCCACTTTTTCAATACCAATGCTATCCCATATCTCGCGGTGAATGGCAACTACCTGTGTGCCCTGGCAGACTATTCAAAATATAATGGCAGTACCCGCTTATTAACCAGCTTTAAAGTAGGATTTATTTTTTAATACCATATAACATGTATCGATTTCTTATTTTTTTAAGTTTAGTCTGTTTATTCTCGGCCTGCCAGGATCAACCGGTGGTTTCCTCCTTTGCTATTATAATTGATAGTAACAGCTATGCACAGGCCACCCGGGAAGTAACGGATTACGCTGCATCCATTGAAAAAGATGGCCTTAAAACTATAATTATAGAGGACAAGTGGCATCATCCTGATTCCATCAAAGAAACGTTAATTAAGCTCTACCATGACCCTGTTCATCCCCTGGAAGGAGCGGTTTTTATTGGAGACATTCCCATTGCCATGATCCGGGATGCCCAACACTTTACCAGCGCCTTTAAGATGAATCAAAAAAGATTTGACTGGGCAAGGTCTTCAGTACCTTCTGATCGTTTTTATGATGACTTTGATTTGTCATTTGAATATTTGAAAAAGGATACTGAGAATAAGTTGTATCATTATTATTCTTTGAAGACCGAATCAACGCAGCATTTACAACCGGAAATATACACCGGCCGGATTAAACCTTTTGAATCGGAACACAAATACGAGGATTTAAAAAAGTACCTGAAGAAGGTTGTTAGATTGAAGTCAGAATCGAATGTAGTTGATCAGGTACTCTTTTTTGGCGGACATGGCTATAATTCTGAATCTACCATTGCCAGGATGGATGAAAAGATAACCTTACTGGATCAATTTCCTGGTTTGAATAAACAAACCAATGGGCTGAATTACATTGATCACGGCATGGAAACGCATATCAAATCCAGGTTGATGAGTGAAGTTCAACGAAAGGATTTGGACATTGCCTTGTTGCACCACCATGGGGGCGATGATACACAATACCTGAGCGGTATGCCCAAAGTTGACGGTGTGAGCTTGCAAATTGACGGGACAAAACGGTATTTGCGCTCCAAGCTTAGAAATGCCAAGAGGAGGGGGAAAAGTATTCAGGATGTTAAGCGTTACTACCATAAAAGTTTGAATGTTCCACTAAATTGGTTCGATGGAACATTTGATCCGGCAGTGATTAAGGAAGATTCTATTTTCAATGCCAGCCTGGATATCGTCATAGAAGATGTGATGAATTATAAACCAAGTGCGCGACTGGTAATTCTTGATGCTTGTTTTAATGGTTCATTTCATCTTGATCGTTGCCTTGCCAGTACTTACATTTTTAATGACGGGAATACGGTTGCTGTGCAAGCCAACAGTGTGAATACGTTACAGGATAAGTGGGCCAATGAGCTGATTGGGTTATTGGGTCTGGGAGTGAGGTTTGGAAATTGGTCTAAACATGTATCCTATCTTGAAACACACATTATTGGCGATCCCACTTTCAGGTTTAAAACAAACGAGGATGTTTTTGATGTCAACCAGGCGTTGATACAGCATGGCAAAGACGCGGCTTTCTGGCGTGCTCAACTATCTTCTGACTATTGTGCTATCCGGACTTTGGCATTACGTAAACTATTTGAAAATAATTATCCGGAATTATCAAATCTCTTATTGCACACTTTCAAACAAAGTAAATATGGCACCGTTCGTATGGAATGCCTGAAATTACTTACTGCATTTAATGATGATAATTTTATTGAGTGTCTTTCGCTGGCATGCAATGACTCGTATGAGTTAGTACGCCGACAAGCGATCTACTTAATAGGAAAGAGTGGTGATGACCGGTTGATTGAACCTCTTTTAACGGTTGCCATGCGAAACAATGCCTCAGCAAGAGTGGAGTTTAATGCCAAACAAGCTTTAACCTTGTTTGAAAAAGATAAACTAATGGCCCATTTTGACCGGTTGTTTGCTGATAATACTTCCTTTACCGACTCAGAACTGGTTAAATCGAAAATTGTTGATGCCATTGCTTATAACACAAATAGGTGGAAAGAGTCAGGTGTAAAATTACTGGATCCTGAAATATCAGATAAAGAAGCCACATTTAGTATTCGCTCCTTGCGTAACTATAACTACCATCCGGGTATCGAAAACTATTGCCGGTTTGTAAGAAATAGTAACAACCAAAATTTACAGGTAATGATGTTAGAGGCATTGGGATGGTTAAATATCTCTTGTAAAAAAGATGTAATTGTAGAAATGTGTAAGGAAGTTGTTGCTGATGATCATTATCCTGCTTGTGTGAGAGAGCAGGCCCAAAAAACATCGAACCGGTTATTAACACCATGGTATAGATGATAATAAATCGTTAAGTTTTTGTAATTAATTGAAAAACAGTTTATACCTGTTTGATAGTCAAAGCTTCTAGAGGTCTAAAAATGAGAGTAGTGTAAATCAGTCTAACATCTATTATCTAAAATCTAACGATCTATTGGATAAAATTGTTAGCAGAATCACTGAGTAGCCTGTGACAGCCAATAAACTTAACCCTGATAAGGAATAGGAATGGTTGGAATCTACGTATGCCAATATTAGATTTTTCAGTGGTTGCGATTGCTCAAAGTCCTTTTTCCCGATGGTGCGGCATAGATTGCCTGATCGGGGGGGAGGGCTTTTTTTCATGTTTATTAAATTGATGATTTTTGCGTTATTAATTTTTCTGTAATAGAATACCTTGGCTTATCATCAAATCAGAAAGTGTATGGAATATTAAAAGCGATGTTGATTAGTGTTACGTTGAGCTGCGGTTTGAGTTTGATGGCGTCAGTAGTTATGTGATTTCCATTGATGAGCTGGAAACCAAAACCGGTATTAACTTCTTTACTAATCTGCCTGACGACATCGAAAGCCAGGTGGAAGGAACGGTGAACAGGAACTGCTGGTCCGGCTTGTAGCAATCGCTCAAAGCAATTTGATAAGATCTTTTCTAAAGTAATATGCTTTAGAAAAGATCCTGTTTGCTCTATACCAAGGTCTGATCTTTTAACGTTTGTAAGTATTACAAAGTGAATGAACACCTCCATCGGGGTTATTCGTGCAGATAAATTCTATATTCGTGTGCTTTTATTTCTGCGGATACCTGTTGTGTTCCCCATAATTTACAAACGACCATGAAAGACCATTTTTCACTTCTTATTATTCTAACATTACTATTTGCTTATATTCTGACACCTTCCTGTGAGCCGGAATATGTTCAGGCCGGTAATTCGTTAAAATTCAGTACCGATACCCTGAAGCTTGATACATTGGTTGTGGGGCGTTCATCGGCAACCAGTAGCCAATTGAAATTATACAACGTTGGGAAAAGCAATAGCCAAAATATAAGGCTATCACTTGCCGGGGGTGATCAATCGCCTTATTCCATAAATGTTAATGGAATGACTGGTACTTATTTTGAGGCATTAAGACTCAGAAGTAAGGATAGTTTGTTTGTGTTTGTTCAGGTAAAACCCGGCACTTATTCAGCCGGTCATGAACCTGTTTTTAACCTGGAAGATTCCATTATTGTGGAAAACGGGGTATGCCGCCTCAAGGCTGTCCTGACGACTGCAATGATAAATGCCAAACCCCTGGAAGGTGAGCTGAAGGAATTCGAGTGGAGTAAAAACCAAAGTATATATGTGAAAAAAGATGTGGTGGTGCCTGTGGGTGAAACGTTAATGATTCAGGAAGGGTGCCATGTCTATTTTAATAATAACACAAGTCTGATTGTTGAGGGAACCCTAAAGGCCAGGGGTGATTATAAAAACCCGGTTATTTTTTCCGGTGTCAGGCAGGGGAATATAATTGAAGGCGTGGGACATGATCAGGTTCCCGGTGTTTGGGATCAAATATGGCTAAAAGAGAGTGCTGGGGAAAATGTGTTGAATAATTGTGAAATAAGAGGCGCAAAAACAGGCATCAAGGTTGGCGGTGTTAATGCCTCCCTGGTCTCCAAATTAGTTTTGACGAATTCCTTGTTGGATTACAGTTCAAAATGTAACCTGTTGAGCTATAATTCTGATGTAACCATTGCCAATTGTGTTTTTTCCAGCGCTCCCCAACAGTTAATAGTTCATGGCGGGAAGTTAGCTGTTTATCAATCTACCCTGTATAACTATTATGAGTATGAAAACAACTTTAATGAACCGGCAGTGGTGGTTAGTAGTTGTAATTACCTTGATGTAAACGATGATACCGAGTATCTCGTTCAGAGTTGCCTGTTTTATAACACCATTGTTACCGGAAGCAATTCCGATGAGGTTGATTTGTTGGAGTACCCCTTGCCGGAAAACCGATACGTTTTTACCAATTGTATCCTGCGAACAAAGAAATTACAACAGTTGTCCAATGCCAAAAACAACCTCTACAATGTGAAACCCGCATTCAGAAGCGAAGAAAGATACCACTTCGACTTTCATCTCAAAGAGGAATCCCCCGCTATTGATGCCGGTGATCCGGGTAAGGTTTCCCAATTCCCGTGTGACAAGGGTGGTGTTTCCCGCTCTCATTTACCAGACATAGGGGCTTATGAATTTTGTGTTTCAGCGGATGAATAATGCTGGAGTAGGCTGGTGAGCGCCCGCTCACCTGCCTGTTGACTGCTCTGCTACCGCGCGAATCCTTTCGCGTGGTAAGTAAGAAGCGCGATGCAATCGCGCACCAGCGGGGGGGACTCATATAGAGGATAAAGGAAAAATTTTAGTCTCTAAAGTTACCCTATATGGTAACTTTAGCTAACTTTGTAATGCATGAGAATAATAAAGGAAAAAACATTAATTGAGTATTGTAGGCTAAGTAAATACAAACAGGCCGAAGAGTCTGTAAAAGCCTGGATTTATGAAGTTAGGTTTTCAAACTGGAATAATGCAAATGAATTAAAATTAAAATACGGAAATGCCAGCATAATAAGTGCTAAAAGAGTTGTATTCAATATTAAAGGCAATGATTATCGCTTGATTGTTGATGTTGAATATAAATTGAAAATAGTATTTGTAGTATGGTTTGGGACCCATTCGGAATATGATAGAATAGATGCAAAAACAGTAAGCTATGAAAACTAAAATATTAAAAACAGAAGAAGAATATAACGAGGCTTGTGAAAGGATTTATCAGCTTATTAATAGCAGTGAACAAGCCGTTGAGCCGAACAGTCCTGAAGGGGAGGAAATAGAGTTGTTGTCATTGCTGGTAGAAAAATACGAACAGGAAAGATATCCCGTTGAAGCACCCAATCCCATAGAGGCCATTAAGTTCAGAATGGAACAAATGAACTTAAAGCAGGCCGATGTTGCACCCTTGTTTGGTGGTAAAACAAGAGTATCAGAAGTTTTGCATGGAAAAAGGCCATTAACCTTAAAAATGATAACCTTATTGAACAGGTATTTAGGAATTCCTTTAGAGTCGTTGGTTTGTGGAAATATTGAAGTGAAATTAGACCCGGAGAAGAGAGCGCAACTCTTAAATGTATCTTCTATCAAAGAATATATTGCAAGAAGAGGCATGACCCCAATAAGATAAATTCTCTGCTACCGCGTGAATCCTTTCGCGTGGTAAGTAAGAAATGCAATGCAATCGCGCACCAGCGGGGGGAAGTTAGATAACTTCTATACAAGGATCTCTTTAAGCTCAAAAAGGTTAACTTTGTATTGGACAAATAGATGGGAATTATGAATGTGATAGAAAAAAGAGACTTTATCCACCGTTACCTTCACCAGGTAAAAGAGCCTGTTATTGATGAAATATATAACAAAATGCGAGCACTTTTAAATGAGTCTTTGATTGAAGAGTCTGAAGACGATATTAAGAAGGGTAATGTTATAACACATGATGCATTAAAAAAGGAGGTGTTAAATTGGAGGCATACCAAATAGTCTGGACTTCACGTGCTGTTAAAGACTTGCGAAAGGTTTACAATTTTAATGTAGAGGTTAGGGGCGAGGATAAAGCCTTTGAATTAACTCAATTTCTTATTGATCGTGTGACTCTTCTTTCTAATAAGAAGTTTATTGAGATGGGGGTTGTTGATGAGGACTTTAAACACTTAAAAAGAACCTATAGAAAGCTGATTGAAGGTGATGTGAAAATCACATACCGAATAAGTTCCTTAAAATCGATTGTCTATATTAACCGTGTGTTTGATATGCGGCAGAATCCAAAGAAAAATAAATAAATCTTTGCGTCTCAGTGTCTTCGTGGTTAAAAATGAAGAATTAACCTGTTGTGTAAATAAATTACCCTCTGCTACCGCGCGAATCCTTTCGTGTGGTAAGTTGCAATCGCTCACCAGCGAGGTTTTTTAACATCGCCGCAATTAAATAAGAAGAACTTTCAAGAGGAAAAATACCCCTTGGCGTCGCAGTACCAAGGGGTAGTATCAACCTTCAATTAGTTGACTCATTTGTTTTAGATGAGGTATTGAAACAGATCGGGCTTTTCGTTGATGTATTCGTATTTAAAGCCGTTTTCGCTCATGCGTGTGACGAATCCATCGAAATCGCCGGGGTGTTGCAGCTCAATGCCTATGATGGCAGGGCCTTTCTCCCGGCTGGTTTTCTTGCTGTATTCAAAATGGGTGATGTCATCGTCGGGGCCCAGCACCTGGTCCACAAAGTCACGCAGGGCACCGGCACGTTGGGGGAAGCGCACGATAAAGTAGTGCTTTAACCCTTCAAACAGCAGGCTCCGCTCTTTAATCTCTTCGGTACGGGTGATGTCGTTGTTGCTGCCACTGACAATGCACACCACGTTTTTACCCTTAATCTCTTCGGCGTAATAATCCAGGGCAGCAATGCTCAACGCACCGGCCGGTTCCACCACAATGGCATCGTAGTTATAGAGTTCCAGGATTTTGGTACATACTTTCCCTTCGGGGATCGACACCAGGTCGCTCAATACCTTTTGGCATATGTTAAAGGTGATGTCACCCACCCGCTGCACGGCGGCGCCATCAACAAATTTGTCAATCTGATCCAGTTCAATGACGTTTCCTGCCCGAAGGGATGCTTTCATGCCGGCGGCTCCGGCCGGTTCCACGCCAATGATCCTGGTGTCGGGGCTCATCTGTTTAAAATAGCTGCCAATGCCCGATAACAGGCCGCCGCCGCCGATGGGCACGAAGATATAATCAATAGGGGCACTGGCCTCCTGCAATATTTCCAGGCCCACGGTTGCCTGGCCTTCTATAATCTGCGGATCATCAAACGGATGAATAAAGGTGGTGCCTGACTGGCGGCATTCAGTGATGGCTTCATGGTAGGCGGCATCGTAGGTGTCGCCGGTGAGAATTACCTCTACCTGGTCTTTCCCAAACATCTTCACCTGGTTCACCTTCTGGCGTGGCGTGGTGGCCGGCATGTAGATCTTACCCTTGATGTTGAGTTTTTGGCAGGAGTAGGCCACGCCCTGTGCGTGGTTTCCCGCGCTGGCACACACAATGCCCCGTTGCAGTTGTTCTTTGGACAGGCTTTTAATTTTGTTGTAAGCACCCCTGATTTTGTAAGACCGTACCACCTGGAGGTCTTCCCGCTTCAGGTGGATGTTGGCACCATATTTTTCCGACAGGTTGCGGTTGTGCATCAAAGGGGTTGTGTCAAGTATGCTGTTAAGGGTATGCTTGGCGGCAATGATGTCTTTCAGGTTGGGGAAATAGGCTTTCGTCTCTGTATCCGTCTTCGTTTCTTCGTTGGTTATTTCCATGATATATTCTGTTTGTTGATGGGGTGTAAATGTATTTTATCTTTCCTTTTGATCTTAATAGTTCTAATTAATGCGAATCAATGGTTGAGCCCCATTCGGAGTTCTATGCTTTGAACGCTAATTGAGGTTTAAAACTGAGATTAATGTAAAACAGTCTGACATCTGTTATCTAAAATCTAACGATCTGTTGTTTTTTATATACAAACCTCACTTCGTTGTCTGGCGACGCAGAAGTGAGGTTTTCTGGATTTGGAATTATGGTATTATTTCTTGTTGATATAGTTAACCAGCCAGTCACCTACCTCGGAGGTGGTGTACGCTTTGCCCCCTTCTGCCAGGTCTTCCGTTACAATGCTTTGTTCAATGGATTGTTCCACCGCTTCGCGAATGAGGGCGCCTTCTTCCATTTTGCCATAAGCATATTCAAACATCATGGCTGCCGACAGGACGGTGGCCAATGGATTGGCAATGTTTTTACCGGCGGCTTGCGGGTAGGAACCGTGAATGGGTTCAAATACCGAGGTGTGTACACCAATGGAAGCTGATGGCAAGAGTCCCAGGGAGCCGGTGATGACACTGGCTTCATCGGTAAGGATGTCACCAAACATGTTTTCGGTCACCATCACATCAAAACGTTTGGGCCACTGAATCAGCTGCATGGCGGCGTTGTCCACAAACATGTATTCCACCTCCACATCGGCGTATTCAGGGGCCAGTGCCTGGGCCGTTTCGCGCCACAAACGCGAAGTGGCCAATACGTTGGCTTTGTCAATTACGGTTAGTTTCTTACGACGCTTTTGGGCGTATTCGAAGCCCAGGCGCACGATGCGTTCAATTTCAGAGCGGGTATATACACAGCTGTCGTAAGCCGTATTACCATCTTCAGAGCGTCCCTGGGGCCGGCCAAAATAGATGCCGCCGGTTAATTCACGGATGCACATGAAGTCCGCTCCGTCAACCAGTTCGGTTTTAAGGGGTGATTTGTGGGCCAGTGATTTGAAAGTACTTACCGGGCGTAGGTTGGCATACAGCCCCAGTTTTTGACGCATGGCCAGCAAGCCTTGCTCCGGGCGTACTTTGGCTTTGGGGTCATTGTCGAAGCGCGGGTCGCCAATGGCGCCAAATAAAACGGCATCCGATTGCATACAGATCTCATGTGTTGCTTCGGGATAAGGATTACCGGTGGCATCAATGGCGCAGGCACCAACCAGGGCGCTGGTGTATTGGGGTTCATGACCATATTTTTCACTGATGGCATTGACCACTTTTTGTGCTTGTTCTACGATTTCCGGTCCGATTCCGTCACCGGGAAGTAATGCAATATTTAGTTTCATGATTTTAGTTTTTTTATCTGGTTAGTGTGAAGCCTTCAGGGCTCTTTTCACCGCTTATTGCTTAAATTTTAAATCTTCGTTTTCAATCAGGTTGAGCATTTTCACCGTTGCTTTAATGGCTGCTTCGGTTTGGTCGGCATCCAGTCCCCTTGTCTTAAACTTGTTGCCTTTGTATATCCAGCTGATGACAGCCTCTACCAGGGCATCGGTTTTACCTCCCGGTGGAATGGATACCATGTAGTCCACCAGGCGGGGATGTGGTTTACCCAGTTTTTCATAGATCTTCCAAAGTGCCTTCATAAAGGCATCATACTGTCCGTCACCAATGGCCGTTTCCTGGTAGAGCTCTTTATTGATGCGTATGCTCAGGGTGGCCACCGGTTTAAGGCCTTGTGTCAGTGAAAGGCTGTAGTTTTTCACTTTTATGTGTTCCCCAATGGAGGCACTTCTCAGGACATCCGAGATGATATAGGGAAGGTCTTCGGCCGTCACGGTTGTTTTTTTATCCCCCAGCTCAATCACCCGTTTGGTAACCTTTTTCATCTCTTCGGTTGTCAGTTCAATCCCCAGTTCTTCCAAATTCTTAAGGACGTTGGCCTTGCCGGATGTTTTTCCGAGGGCATATTTGCGCACACGCCCAAAACGTTCCGGCATCAGGTTATTAAAGTACAGGTTGTCTTTGTTATCGCCGTCGGCATGTACCCCGCTGCACTGGGTAAATACATTTTCACCGGTTAATGGTTTGTTTGCCGGGATGCGTATGCCAGAGAATGTTTCCACCATGCGGCAGATATGGGTAAGTTTTGATTCATCCAGGTTATTAACACCCTCCAGGTGATCGTTGATAACGCCCAATACACTCGATAACGGCGCATTACCGGCCCGTTCGCCCAGTCCGTTAACAGTGGTGTGTATGCCCTGGATTCCTGCTGAAGCGGCAGCAAACACATTGGCCACTGCAAAGTCATAATCATTGTGTGCATGGAAATCGAAATGCACTTCCGGGTAACGTTTTACCATGGCCGAACAAAACTCTTTTGTTTGTAACGGGTTGAGTATACCCAGCGTGTCGGGTAACATGAAACGTTTAATGGAAGTCTGGCACAGGTGATCCATCAGGTAGAAAACATATTCGGGTGAGTGAAGCATGCCGTTTGACCAGTCTTCCAGGTAAAGGTTAACGGTGATTCCCATCCGGTTGGCTTTTGCCAGTAAGGCTTTAATGTCATTGATGTGCTCTGCCGGTGTTTTTTTTAACTGTCCTTTCAGATGTTTCAATGATCCTTTGGTCAGCAGGTTTAGTACTTTGGCTCCTGCCTCCTGCACCCAGTTGAGGGATGCTTCGCCATCAACAAACCCCAGGACTTCTACCTGGTTGAGGTAGCCGTTTTTTTCGGCCCATTCGGTTATTTTTCGCACAGAGCGGAACTCCCCCTCCGACACACGGGCAGACGCCACCTCGATGCGATTGACCTTTACCTCTTCCAGAAGTATCCGGGCAATCGCCAACTTTTCGGCTTCATTAAATGAAACACCGGTGGTTTGCTCCCCATCGCGCAGGGTTGTATCCATTATTTCTATTCTCATCGGTTTCTCCTTAAAAGATTGTGGTTGGCGTAAAGGTTGTTTCCGTGCGATTCATACTCCGTTAATAATGTCCCGGATGGCCGGGGCTGTAAGTTGTTGGATAAAAGATAGTGTTGCGAGCATTTTTTAGTGATGTTAATTTCAGTAAAATACAGTAGTAAGACTTTTCTTACCGGATCGAACGGTCTTTTTTTTACAGCCCCGCAGCCATCGGGCTTTAGATGTATTATCCTTAATATTCGTGTTTTTTGGCAGAATATTACAACCCCGGTAATGCAATCTTGATACTTGATACTAATATCTAAGTGCATTTGAACAAGTTGTCAGTTTGTCTTCCGGTTGTAATTAAAAGGTGATGGCTTTTTTCTCATAAGCCTCTATTTCGTTTCTCCTGTTGAGCAGATAATCAATGTCATCATAGCCGTTCAACAGGCAGTTCTTTTTATAGCCGTTGATGTCGAAGGATTCACTTTCGTTAGTGGCTACCAGGGTGATGGTTTGTGCCTGAAGATCCACTTTCACTTCGGCTGCCGGATTGTTATCAACAGCGGTGAATAACTTTTTCAGGAAGGCTTCTGATACCTGTACCGGCAATAATCCATTGTTCAGGGCATTGTTGCGAAATATGTCGGCAAAAAAGCTGGAAACGACCACCTTAAAGCCATAGCCATATACCGACCACGCGGCATGCTCACGGCTGGAGCCGCTGCCGAAGTTCTTACCGGCCAAAAGAATACTTCCTTTATACGTTGGGTTGTTAAGAACGAAATCGGTTTTCGGCTGGCTGTTTTTCTCATAGCGCCAGTCAAAAAAAAGGTTGTCCCCAAATCCCTCTTTGGTGGTGGCTTTCAGGAAACGCGCCGGGATGATCTGATCGGTATCCACATTCTCAATGGGTAATGGCACCACGGATGAGGTTAGCGTATTAAATTTATCTATGGGCATAATGTTTTGCGTTTAAACTTTTGTAATCATTAGAAAGACGGTGTATGGTTATTTGTTAGTCAAATCTTTTATGATTTTACAAATAAGCTGGATGTACATCAGTCTAAGGTCTCTTATCTAAATTCTAACCATCTATTGAAAGGCACGGGGATCCGTAATTTTACCGGTGATGGCTGCAGCAGCTGCTGTAGCCGGGCTGGCCAGTAAAGTGCGGGCACCCGGTCCCTGGCGTCCTTCAAAGTTCCGGTTGGACGTGGAGACGGAATATTTCCCGGCCGGGATCTTATCATCGTTCATGGCCAGGCAGGCTGAACACCCGGGCTGGCGCAACTCAAAGCCGGCTTCTTCCAGAATGTCTTTAATGCCTTCTTTGATCGCTTGTTTTTCAACTTGCTTACTGCCAGGTACAATCCAGGCCACCACGCTGTCGGCTTTTTTATGTCCTTTCACAAATGAGGCAAAGGCTCGCAGGTCTTCGATGCGTCCATTGGTACAACTGCCCACAAATACATAATCGATGCTTTTACCTTCCAGGGCATCACCGGGCTCAAATCCCATGTATTCCATGGACTTCAGGAATGACGCTTTGGAAGACTCATCAATCTTGTCCAGGGTTGGGATATGGCTCACAATTTTAGCTCCCATACCCGGGTTGGTGCCATAGGTGATCATGGGTTCAATATCGGCGGCGTCAAAATGAAGCTCTTTGTCGAAGACTGCATCGTCATCAGAACACAGGGATTTCCAGTAGATTACTGCTTCGTCCCATTTTTCTCCCTGGGGTGCAAATTCTCTTCCTTTAATGTATTCAAAGGTGGTTTCATCCGGCGCAATCATACCGCCGCGTGCACCCATTTCAATGCTCATGTTACAGATGGTCATCCGGGCTTCCATGGACAGGTCGCTGATGGCTGATCCTGCAAATTCGATGAAGTAGCCGGTTCCGCCTCCGGTGGTCAATTTGGACACGATGTAAAGGATGATGTCTTTTGAAGTAGTGCCGGTATTCAGGCTTCCTTCCACATTAATGCGCATCCGTTTGGGTTTGGGCTGAAGCACACACTGATTGGCCAGTACCATTTCCACTTCACTGGTTCCGATACCAAAGGCAATACTGCCAAAGGCACCATGGGTGGAAGTATGACTGTCGCCGCATACAATGGTCATGCCCGGTTGTGTAATTCCCAACTCAGGACCTACCACATGCACAATGCCATTGTTAGGGTGATTAATCCCATACATGGTAATGTTGTTCTCCTCACAATTGTTTTTCAACGTCTCCAATTGCATCCGTGACAATTCATCCTGAATAGTCAGGTGCTGGTCCTTGGTGGGTATGTTATGGTCGGGTGTAGCCACCACTTTTTCGGGCCTGAGAACTTTGGCGCCTCTTTCTTTAAGGCCCGCAAAGGCTTGTGGACTGGTTACTTCGTGGATGAAGTGACGGTCAATGTAAAGGATGCTGGGGCCGTCTTCAACCGATGACACCACATGTGCATCCCATATCTTGTCAAAAAGTGTTTTTCCTGCCAATTTTCTTCTTTTTAATAGGTTAATAAGTGATTATCCGATTTTAGCGATGGCGTCAATGAACGATTCTACTGAGGCTGATACGATGTCAACATTTGCTGCAAAACCATAATAGGTTTGGCCTTTATGCTCCACCTGTACATGTACTTTCCCCAAGTCATCACTTCCTCGGGTAATGGCCTGAATGAGAAATTCCTCCAGGTGTACTTTCCGTTTCATCAGGTTTTTTACCGCGGAGAAGGCAGCATCAATGGGGCCATTTCCGGAAGCCGTTTCAGTAAATACATCACCGCTGAAGTTTACAGCAACAGTAGCCGTTGGTATGGTAGACTTGCCGCAGATCACCTGAAGCGATTCCAATCTGATGGAACGGTCCTCTTTCTCCTGTTCTGAATCAATCAAGATATCCAGATCCTCATCGGAGATGTCTTTCTTTTTATCTGCCAGGGCCAGGAATTTTTGATAGATGTTGTCAAGCTCAGCTCCTTCGTAGTTGTAGCCTAATACCTGCAATCGGTGTTTCAAGGCTGCGCGTCCGCTTCGGGCTGTCAATACGATACTTGATTCCTTGACACCCACATCTGCCGGGTCAATGATTTCGTAGTTTTCCCTGTTTTTTAATACCCCGTCCTGGTGAATACCGGAAGAGTGTGAAAAGGCGTTGCGGCCTACGATGGCCTTGTTGGCCTGAACCGGCATGCGCATCAGGGTGGAAACCAATTTGCTGGATTTGATAATCTGCTTGGCGTCGATGCCTGTTTCAAAATCCAGGTCTTTATGGCTCTTCATGGCCATCACAACTTCTTCCAGGGATGTGTTTCCGGCACGTTCGCCCAGTCCGTTGATGGTCACTTCCACCTGGCGGGCTCCGTTAATTACACCCGACAAGGTATTGGCCGTAGCCATGCCCAAGTCGTTGTGACAGTGGGTGGAGATGATGGCCTTATCCACGTTAGGCACGTGGTTCATCAGGTAGGCGATTTTCTCGCCATATTCGCCCGGCAGGCAATAGCCCGTTGTATCGGGAATGTTAATGACGGTAGCGCCGGCTTTGATGGCAGCCTCTACCACACGTGCCAGGTATTCGTTTTCCGTTCGGCCGGCATCTTCTGCATAAAATTCCACGTCCTCCACAAAGCGGCGGGCATATTTGACTGCCTCGATGGCCCGTTCAATGATTTCGTCCGGGTTGGAGTTTAATTTCGATGTGATGTGATAATAAGAAGTTCCGATGCCGGTGTGGATACGACCACGTTTGGCAAACTTAAGCGCATCGGCTGCTACTTCAATATCTTTTTTAACAGCACGGGTAAGTGCACAGATAGTTGGATTGGTTACGGCTTTGGAAATTTCAACCACTGAATTGAAATCTCCGGGGCTTGAGATGGGGAATCCGGCTTCAATAATATCTACGCCAAGCTTTTCGAGCTGGCGAGCTACTTCAATCTTTTCAATTGTGTTTAACTGACAACCCGGCACTTGCTCTCCATCTCGCAAAGTGGTATCGAAGATATATACTTTATTACTCATGCATTTTGTTTTTAATGATGCTTGTCCCATTTCCCCTTTTGCGGCAAGCATCTGGTAATAATAGAACGTTAGATTTCAGATAACAGACCATGGATTGCTTGAAGCTTGTTCTAAGAGCTATAAAAATTATGGCTGTCAAATAATCGCAAACGGTCTTTCAGGTAATTACAAAAGTTTAACGAACTATTGTAGTAAAAGAGGTTGTCCAAAAAAAAAGGAATCGCTCCTGCGCAACAGGTGGTTTGTTTTGTGAAAAACTTAGCGGATGTTGCGCGGAATGATATTTTCGGACATCCTCAATTGATTTGATTAGTTGTTTTCAGGACGTAATTTGCGGACTGCTGCTCCTGCTTGCCACATTTCCGATTCACGTAATTCTTTCAACTCCTCTTCCAATTTCACCCGGTAGTCGTCCTGGCTGTTGGAATCAATAGATCGCTGCGCCTCGTTTCCTTTGGCTACTTCGCTATATAAGTCTTCGAATACCGGTTTAGAGGCATCACGGAATTTCTTCCACCAGTCCAAAGCACCACGTTGAGCTGTTGTTGAACAGTTGGCATACATCCAGTCCATTCCATTTTCAGCTACAAGCGGCATCAGGCTTTGCGTTAGTTCTTCCACTGTTTCATTGAAAGCTTCCGAAGGAGAGTGGCCGTTGGCACGCAATACTTCATACTGGGCAGCAAAGATTCCCTGGATAGCTCCCATAAGTGTTCCACGTTCTCCGGTAAGGTCACTGTATACCTCACGTTTGAAAGTTGTTTCGAACAGGTAACCAGAACCAACGCCAATACCCAATGCGATAACACGGTCATAGGCTCTGCCGGTAGCATCCTGGAAGATGGCATAACTTGAATTCAATCCGCGACCTTCCAGGAACATACGACGCAGGCTGGTACCTGAACCTTTGGGGGCTACAAGAATCACATCCACATCAGCAGGTGGTACAATGTCAGTACGTTCTTTATATGTCACACCAAAACCGTGAGAGAAATAAAGTGCTTTACCCGGTGTCAGGTGTTTTTTAACCGTTGGCCATACAGCAATCTGTCCGGCATCTGACAATAAGTATTGAATGATGGTGCCTCTTTCCAGTGCTTCTTCAATTTCAAATAGTGTTTCGCCCGGAACCCAGCCGTCTGCTACTGCTTTGTCCCAACTCTTACTGTTTTTTCTTTGACCAACGATAACGTTGAAACCATTGTCTTTCAGGTTAAGGGATTGACCGGGGCCTTGTACGCCATAGCCAATGATTGCAATGGTTTCTTCTTTTAAGGTATCAAGTGCTTTACTCAATGGGAATTCTTCCCGTGTAACAACATTTTCTTCTGTTCCTCCGAAATTAATTTTTGCCATGATTCTTTATGATTAATTGTTAGTCTAATATGGTTTCTTCTTTATCTAGTTTCTTCAAATAGTTTGTGAGTAATTCTTTACTCAGCTTGGTGACAGCGACACGTCCTGAACGGACAAATTGCGAGACGCCAAAACGGTCTAGTTTTTCAAATAGTTCCTGTGTCTCAAATTTGTGCCCCGTCTTCTCAATGACGGTGTATTCCGATGTGATTTCCAGTATCCGGGCTCCATACTCTCTCACCAACCGTTCAATCTCATTGCTGTTGAGCAGCGCTTCGGTAGGGACTTTATAGAGTGCTATCTCCTGGTGGATAACTTCATCGTTGGTGAACACAAAGGCCTTGATCACATCTACGCGTTTGTCAATTTGTTGGCGGAGCTTTTCAACCTGCTCCCGTGTGGTGTTCACGATGATGGTAAATTTGTGAATACCCTCAATGGCAGACTCAGAGGTGGTGAGGCTTTCAATATTAATGTGCCGGCGAATAAATATCGTGGTAATCTGATTGAGTAGCCCCACATGGTTTTCTGAGTATATGGATAATGTAAATTCCTGATTGATCATCTTATTCAAGTTTTAGTTTGATATGCCTTATTACTCCAGACGGATATCCGATACAGAAGCACCTGCCTGTACCATAGGGAATACATTTCCTTCCTTTTCAACTGCCACTTCCAGTAAATAAGCTCCTTGATGTTGTTTCATGCGTTCGATGGCTTCATCCAGATTTTCCCGT
This sequence comes from Marinilabiliaceae bacterium JC017, assembly GCA_004296775.1. Lineage (GTDB taxonomy): Bacteria > Bacteroidota > Bacteroidia > Bacteroidales > Marinilabiliaceae > JC017. The sequence continues at coordinate 68,921 of RHGE01000009.1, read as the reverse complement.
GCCGTTACTTTTTCGCCGGAAATGCCATATCCTTTGGCAATGGTTTGAAAATCGGGATTTGTCAATTCGGTGGAAGCATAGCGCTTATCAAAGAATAGCTCTTGCCATTGTCTCACCATTCCCAGGAAACTATTATTCAACAACACCATCTTTACCGGTGCCTTGGTCTGAGAAATGGTTCCTAACTCCTGAATGGTCATCTGGAATCCACCATCTCCAACGAACAGGCATACCGGTCGGTCGGGTTGTCCCATGGCAGCTCCGATGGCTGCCGGAATGCCAAATCCCATGGTGCCTAACCCACCGGATGTTACCACGCTGCGGGATTGTTTGAACTTGAAATACCTGGCGGCCATCATTTGTTGCTGTCCCACGTCCGTTACCATTATAGAGTCATCATTATAAACGCCGGATACCTTGTTAATAACTTCTCCCATCGTCATTTTTTCTTTGATGGGATTGATCTCTTTGTTGATGATCTTTTGGTGCTCAATTTTGTAACACGCATTGAATTCATTCAGCCATTCCTGGTGTGAATTACTGGTTACCTTCTCAGTAAGTAGTGGTAATGATTCTTTTACATCGCCCAATACCGGTACGTCAGCGTAGATGATTTTATTGATCTCTGCCGGGTCTATCTCCAGGTGAACCACCTTGGCATTGAGGGCATATTTATTAACATCTCCGGTAACCCGGTCGTCGAAACGCATGCCGATGGCGACGATCAAATCTGCCTCGTTGGTTTTAACATTTGGGCCGTAATGACCATGCATTCCCAGCATTCCTACATTTTGAGGATGGTCAGAGGGTAAAGCCGATAAGCCCAGTAAAGTCCAGGCGGCGGGCATGCCTGATTTCTCCAGGAAGGCTACCAATTCTTTTTCAGCCTTTCCCAGGATAACCCCCTGGCCGATCAGGGCCATCGGTTTTTTCGACAGGTTTATAAGCCGGGCTGCTTCTTCAATGTTATCAGGGTTGACTTTTGGAACAGGCGTATAACTTCTGATGTGTTTGATTGGTGAATAGGAAAAATCCAACTGGCCAAACTGCGCATCTTTGGTGATGTCTATAACTACCGGACCCGGTCGCCCTGATCGTGCAATGTAGAACGCTTTGGCAATGGCTTCAGGAATTTCTTCCGCATGTGTTACCTGGTAGTTCCATTTGGTAATGGGTTTGGTAATACTTACCACATCTGTTTCCTGGAAAGCATCTGTTCCCAATAATGGTGAAGTAACCTGGCCGCTGATGACAACCAAAGGTGTGGAGTCTATCATGGCATCGGCAATGCCGGTTACCGCATTGGTAGCTCCGGGGCCGGAGGTCACAAAGCAAACACCTACTTTGCTTGTTACCCTGGCATACCCCTGGGCAGCATGGGTGGCTCCCTGCTCATGACGAACCAATACATGATGCAGTTGCTCATGGTAGTCATACAAGGCATCATAGATAGGCATGATGGCGCCACCGGGATATCCGAAAATCAAGTCCACGCCTTCATGAAGCAATGATTGGATAACGGCCTCCGATCCGGACAACCTGGTTGTCTTTCTTTTTTCCATCTGTTTGGTTTCTTTGGTTAATGTTTCCATCTGTTAAGGATTTTTTAATGGAGGTGTTAATCAATTATTCTAATGGCTCCCTGATCTGCTGAACTTACCAGTTGGGCATATGCTTTCAGGGCTTTTGATACATTACGGTTTCTGCTTGCGGGCTTAAAGGCCTCTGCTCCTTTGGCCATTTCAGCCTGGTGCCGGCGAGTTAGTTCTTCGGGAGAGACACACAGTTCGATTTTTCTCTCCGGAATATTTATCTCGATGCGATCACCGTCTTTTACCAGTCCAATGGTGCCGCCTGCCGCCGCTTCAGGTGAAACGTGTCCGATGGACAGGCCTGATGTACCACCGGAAAAACGGCCATCGGTCAGTAACGCACATTTTGTCCCCAAGTGTCTGGACTTAAGGTAAGAGGTGGGGTAGAGCATTTCCTGCATGCCCGGTCCGCCTTTGGGGCCTTCGTAGCGAATGATTACCACATCCCCTGCTTGTACCTGGCCATCCAGGATGCCTTCCATGGCTGCGTCCTGTGATTCATAAACACGGGCGCTTCCATTGAAGGTGAATATGGATGGATCCACCCCTGCTGTTTTAACAATGCAACCATTTTGGGCAATGTTCCCAAAAAGAATGGCTAATCCGCCATCTTTGAAATAGGCATGTTCAACACTACGGATGCACCCTTTTTCACGGTCGGTGTCCAATTCACTGTACTGTGCTTTTTGGGAGCCTAGTTTCAGGTTGAACAGACCGGCCGGTGCACTGGAGTATACTTCCTGAGCCTCAGGTGATGGGGAGGATTTTAGGATGTTATAAGCATCCATGGCTTCTTTTAGAGAGCTGTAATCAATTCGTTTCACGGAACCATCTACCAGGCCGTGTTTCTCCAACTCTCCCAATATTCCCAGTATTCCACCGGCGCGGTTAACATCTTCAATGTGGTAATGGGAATTGGGAGCTACCTTGCACAAAACCGGTGTTTGGCGTGATAGCTGATCAATGTCTTTCATGTTGAAATCAACACCGGCTTCATGAGCGATGGCCAAAAGGTGCAATACGGTGTTGGAAGAACCGCCCATGGCAATGTCCAGGGTCATGGCATTCAAGAAAGCCTGCCTGGTGGCGATGGACCGGGGCAGCACCGATGTGTCTCCTTCGCCGTAATAGCGATTGGTGTTATCAATGATGAGGTTGGCGGCTTTTTCAAATAGTTGCCGGCGATTAGTATGGGTAGCCACGATGGTGCCATTTCCCGGCAGTGCCAGTCCGATGGCTTCGTTCAAACAGTTCATGGAGTTGGCGGTAAACATGCCCGAACACGATCCGCAAGTGGGACAGGCATTGCGTTCTACTTCTTCCACCTCGCTATCCGAAACGGATTCATCAGCAGCCATTACCATGGCATCTACCAGGTCCAGGCTTTTTTCACCTGATTTACCTGCTTCCATGGGGCCTCCTGATACAAAAACGGTTGGGATATTCAAACGCATGGCAGCCATCAACATACCTGGCGTGATCTTGTCGCAGTTGCTGATGCAGATCATGGCATCGGCTTTATGGGCGTTTACCATGTATTCCACGCTGTCCGCAATGACATCGCGGGATGGCAGGGAGTACAACATGCCATCGTGTCCCATGGCTATTCCATCGTCGATGGCAATGGTGTTAAACTCGGCGGCGAAACAACCTCTGGCTTCAATCATTTGTTTCACGTGTTGTCCGATCTCATGCAAGTGGGTATGCCCGGGAACAAACTGTGTAAATGAGTTGACCACCGCAATCACCGGCTTGCCAAAATGTGACTCTTGCATGCCATTGGCTCTCCAAAGGCTTCTGGCTCCGGCCATTCTGCGGCCTTCTGTGGTGGTTGCGCTTCTAAGTTGTTTTTTCATTGCTAGTTTTTTATAGCTTGATTTATGGGTAAAAAAAAAGGCTTTTCTCAGTGGAGTGAGAAAAGCCTTTTTACTATTTTGTGTTCAGTAACTTATACGACAATCTCACTCCTCCCTGGCTTGACCACGAGAATAATAATAATAATGAGAATGAGTGATAAGTTAAATTTCATTGTATGTCTTGTTTGTTCTTTTGACGGAAGCAAATGTAGACGGAAAAAAATTAAATCCAAAAAACTTTTAGAAAAAAGATGAAAAAACTTTCTGGTTGTAACTAAAGAGGATGGTTTGCTTATAGATTTTATAGTGTAATGGATGATGTAATCACAGTTCAAAACGTGTGTGATTTTAAACTGAATATTGGAAGGGTGTAAAGTATTGAATATTAATGGTTGGAAAGTGTTTGATTTCACACACGTTTTTCGATAGAGCGTTTATCGACTGGATGGTCGAAAAAGGGGTTTTAGTTTATTGTTAATCGGGCTGTTTTTCGCATCGCATGGCCAAAAACTCTTCAAAAGCCGACTGTACTACTTCCATAATTTTGTAATCGGATAAGTCGGGGTTGATTTTGTGTTGTGTTCTCAAAAAAACGATAAAGGAATCGAGAGATGCTCCTTCCAGTTGGGTAAATTCTTTAATGTTTTCATGAGAAGTGAGGTGGTTTAGGCGTGCATATTGTTCCTGATGATTTTTTATTGCCTGTAATTGGGTGGTGGCCCTGCTTTTTCCGCCCGACATACCAAGGGTAAGGCCAAAGGTGCCTGCTTTCGCTTTGGCGAGGGCTTGTATTTCACGAAGATCGATGTTGGCATTAAACGTCATTGTTTGCTCTGTGGGCACATCAAGCGATAGGAGGTATTGCTTGAAGGAACCGTAAGATTTAAAGCGGTAAACATCAATGCTGCTTAATTCGTAACTCTTTTCCTGTACCTGAATCATAAGGGTATCGCTATGTTCAAAAATCTGGGCGCACACATAGGTGCTGTCATGGAAGCCAAGGCTTCGGAACATGATGGAGTCGCCCGGGATTACTATCATGTTAATGGTACCATCTTCGCGGGACTCTTTTCCTTCACCTGTTCGTTTATTCACGAGGTATGAGAAGGGGATGGGCTGCCGGTTTGATTGGGAAATAACTTTAAGCACTCTTTTACGGTCTGTTCCTTGGGTGTTTTGTGCCTGGAGGATTGTGTTTCTGCCAATGAAACTAACCATAAAGATTGAAATAAGGATGGCTAATCGAGTATTCATAAAGTCATGATTTTTTTTCTTTTTTATATTCATTTAAAGCGTCAATCACTTTAATGCGAATGGTGTATTCATCGTCTGATTTTGATAACTCTATGTGTGTGTTGCAATAGACGATAAAGCGATCTAATTCTTTTTCCTTATAACCTGATATTTCTTCAATTAGTTCACGGGTCATCAAGGCTCTGACAGCATCTTTTTCTCTTATTTTAAGAAGTTTTGTTTTGGCTTTTTCGCTTTTCGAACCATGATAATAGACAAAGCTTAGGGGGCTGAATATGGCATCCAGCACATTGGGGGGCTGAGAAAAGGTGGGGCGCAGGGGAGCCGGAATGTCACTTTCTTGTCCCATTTTAATGTCTTCGGGCAGATGTAAATGAAGTTCATTTTCATCCTTTTTATTTAAGTAATTGTAGCGGTTGCTGTGCTCGTGGTAGCCTCTGTAAAAATTAACATCAACCTGGCCTAGCAGGTAGGAGTTAAGTTTTAAGGGAAATATATGCAGGCTATCTTCATTGGCCGGGGAAGGATTGTCCGTTTTAAATACCTGGGATTCGAAGCCCAGCGATATTATTTTCAGGCTGTCGTTGGGGGGAATTTTAATGATGAAATAGCCCAGGGAATCGGCGGCAAACATCATGCGTAACTGGTAACTGGCTATTTGAGCAAAAGGGATGCCCCGATTATCGTCCCGGTTAATGACTCTTCCTTTTAGGTATTTCAATTGTTGGGATCTCACAATCGGACGTATTAGGAGTAGGAATAAACAAGTAATAAACAGCTTGGTATGGTTCATATTGATTTAGGTTAGACGCTGATGAAATTAGAAGAATTTCTGCTATAACTCTGTGTGGTTCAAATAATTTATGTATAATTAACAGGTGTTAACATGTATTTTTAACACCTCTAATGAAAAGCGTGCAATCTCTATAAACGCCCTCGAGAAGTAATTTATTCCTGCTATTTTTACATCAGAAATATAAAATTATCAGTCATGACCGATATAAGAGAACAAATTGAAAGTGCCTGGAATGACAGGTCGTTGCTTGAAAAGCCCGAAACTGTGGAGGCCATAAGGACCGTTATTGAACAACTGGATAAAGGTCAAATACGTGTTGCCGAGCCGGTTGAGGATGGGTGGCAGGTGAATGAATGGGTTAAGAAAGCTGTGATTTTGTATTTTCCATTGCAAAAGATGGAAACCATTGAAGTGGGCCCATTTGAATTTCATGATAAAATGGCGCTTAAAAAGAATTATGCCGAACTGGGTGTGCGTGTGGTACCTCATGCTGTTTCACGCTATGGCGCCTATCTGGCCAAGGGTGTGATTATGATGCCATCGTATGTTAACATCGGGGCTTATGTGGATTCAGGCACCATGGTAGATACCTGGGCAACCGTGGGTAGTTGTGCACAAATTGGCAAACATGTTCACCTGAGTGGTGGCGTTGGTATTGGGGGTGTGTTGGAACCGGTACAGGCCGCTCCGGTAATCATTGAAGACAATGCTTTTATAGGTTCCCGTTGCATTGTAGTTGAGGGATGTCGGGTTGGTAAAGAAGCGGTGCTTGGTGCCAATGTAGTATTAACCGGCTCAACTAAAATTATTGATGTGACCGGAAGTGAACCAGTGATTTATAAAGGGTATGTGCCGCCGCGGTCGGTGGTTATTCCCGGCTCATACACCAAAGAATTTCCGGCAGGAAGTTACCAGGTACCGGCTGCCTTGATCATTGGTAAGCGTAAGGAGTCAACCGATAAAAAAACCTCGCTTAATGATGCGCTGCGCGAGCATGATGTGGCAGTATAAAAAAAGCGAAACCAAATATTTTTGCAGAGCCGGCGTAAAAGCCGGCTTTTTTGTTGCCTTTTGGGGAGTAACGGTTGATAAGAGAGACCGAAAGGTGTTGTGCAAGGGTCATTTGAATTATCTGCTGTTCCCGGAAAGATCCTTCAAAACAGGGCCTGAATACGGTCCATGGCTGCTGTTTTCTGTTAAATAAGGTTTGATGCCGTAAAAATGATTAACAAAATAATATAGCCTCTACAGCCCTTGCCTGGTAAGGGCTACAGAGATGCGTATCTTTTGCTCGGGAGATGCAGGGGAAAAATGATTTAGATGCGCATCTCCCGACATTTTCCCCAGCATCTCCGGAGCAAAAGATGCTGAGTATGTTTTTGGCGGGTTTTGATTCTTTTTTCTATTGAACAAAAGTTAAGTCTGTTGAATGAAATATGAATGAGGAATTTGGGGAATGGTTTACCTTTGTATGGCATGTAAAAGCCGCATCATTATGAACCGGATTGATCGTTTATCAGCTATATTAATTCATCTTCAGAGCAAACAGGTGGTAACCGCCGGAGAACTGGCCCGTCGTTTCAATGTTAGTAACCGCACCATTTATCGCGATATCAGGGCGCTGGAGGAATCGGGGGTGCCGGTGGGAGGAGAAGCCGGCAAGGGATATTATTTAATTGAAGGTTACCATCTGCCGCCGGTCATGTTCTCGCGTGAAGAGGCAGGTGCTTTTCTTATGGCCGCCAAGCTGGTGGAAAAACAGGCGGATGTTTCAGTGAAGAACCATTTTGAATCGGGGTTGTATAAACTGCGGTCTATTTTGAGAAACACCGATAAGCATTTTTTAGAATGCCTGGAATCGCGCATTAGTGTGATGGGAGGGCATGACGATCAGTCCCATCAGGTCTCTAATAATTATTCGGCTACCGTAATGGAAGCCCTGGCCGCCCATAAGGTGTTGCAACTCTCATATAAGGCGGGTTATTCCGGGGAGGAAACCTCCAGGCTGGTGGAGCCAATGAGTTTGGTGCATTACAGTTTCGATTGGCACATGATGGCATGGTGCCGTTTGCGAAATGATTTTCGAGATTTCAGACTCGACCGCATTAAGGCGCTTGAAATAACCGACATTGATTATGCGGAACGGAAATGGGATGCGGATGATTATTTTGACAGGCTGATGCAACAGGAAGAGATGCAGTTGGTTACTTTGCGGTTTAGTAAAAGCATTTGTGCCACCATTGCTAAAACACGTTTTTATTTTGGTTTTATTCGGGAGCGGGAGGTGACGGATAAAACGGTGGAGATGGATTTCCTGGTGAATGACCTGGATTATATTGCCGGTTGGTTGTTGTCTTTGGGGGATAGGGTTCAGGTGGTTCAGCCCTCTGAACTTAGTGTTTTGTTGTGTGAAAGGGTGAAAACGCTTTCGGCTCACTATAAAATTTTTCAACATGTGTAAAACCTGTTGACATAGGGTTGTCACTGTGCCGCCATAGATTTGTATTGAATTTAAAACGATGATTATGGAGTTTAAAATTATTGAGGCACAAAAGGTGTTTTGCGAAACAGTAACCACAACGCTTAAAGATATTTGCAAACTGGTGGGAGATAAACCAGCCCAATTGATGCAGGAGGCTGCCGATGCCGGTTTTGAGATTGCGGGGCCCCAGATTTGGATGTACAAAGGCGCTGATGGAAACCCGGATACCACTTTTACCCTTACCATTGGAATACCTGTGACAACCGGGGAGCGGCAGCATGAAAAGGTTAAAACATTGCCATCATTTTCGTGTGCAGCCGGTGTAATGAATGGTCCCTGGGAGCAGTTTTCTGAATTTTATCCGCAATTGATAGGGGATGTTTGTTGTCAGGAAAAAAGCCTGACAGGCATCAGCCGGGAAGTGTATCATGTGGTCGATTTCCAGAATCCGGCAAATAATGTAACCGAAGTTCAAATTGGTATTCAATAAACAATAGTAATGGAGAAGAAATCGCTCGTTTCGTTTTGTGGCCTCTATTGTGGCGCGTGTCCCAGTTATAAAAAGGGAAAATGTCCCGGATGTGCTGAAAATGAGAAAGCCAGCTGGTGTAAAATCCGGCGTTGTTGCCTGGATAAAAAGATCAGTTCCTGTGCTCAATGTCAGGAATATGAGCAGGTGACCGAATGTAAGAAATTCAACAATTTTGTTTCCCGTCTTTTTGCACTGGTTTTCCGCAGTGACCGTGCAGCCGGTATTAAAATGCTCAGGGAGGAAGGCCCCGAGGCTTTTGTGGCTTTCATGTCTGATAAAAATTGGGTCGCCATAAAGAAGGGAAGTCGTTAATTTATGAAACGACCATGCTAATTCAATTAATACACAGAGGAATGATAAAAATGAGGAACCCAGCCTCATAGCCTCTGTGTTTGCAGTCTATCATCTCTTATCTATCAGTCTATTGTCTAATATCTAATAGTCTATTGTTTATTTTCATCCTGCACTCAGTGACGGTTGCTTGTTTGTTTACTAAATTGCAGGCGTTAATATTTACAACTATGCACGACGATATTAAAAAAGCACTGGAAGTGTTACATAACGGCGGCTTGATTCTTTATCCCACTGATACGATTTGGGGGATTGGGTGTGATGCTACCAATCCGGAGGCCGTGAAGAAGATATATGAATTGAAGCAGCGTGAAGATTCCAAAAGCATGTTGGTGCTGACCGATAGCTCTGCCAAATTGAATGGTATCGTAGAAGAGGTACCCGAAATGGCCTGGGACCTGGTGGAAGTGACCAATAAGCCGTTGACCATTATCTATCCGGGGGCTAAAAATCTGGCACCTAATTTAATTGCAGCTGATGGCACCATCGGTATCAGGGTGACCGATGAACTGTTTTCCAAATCGCTATGCAGTCGATTTAAGAAGCCCATCGTTTCTACTTCGGCAAATATTAGTGGAACGCCTGCACCCGGTCATTTTGGTGAAGTGGCTGAAGAAATAAAAGAGGGGGTGGATTACATTGTTAATTACCGTCAGGATGAAACCAGTAATCCGGCGCCATCAGGCATCATTAAGCTGGGGGTGAATGGTGAGATTACGGTGATTCGCGAGTAAATAAAAAGGTATTTTTCAGTCTTAATTCATTAGTGTCCTAAATAATTGAAGATAAATTTCAAATTCATGGAAGAAAAAAACACACTTCATTTCAATCATGTTATACCGGTTCAGGTTCGTTTTAATGATGTTGATATGTTGGGCCATGTGAATAATGCCACTCTTCAGGAGTATTTTGACCTGGGACGGATGCATTACTTACAAGATGTTTCTAAAGATGATCTGTTTAAAGGGGATGAAGCATTAATTATTGCGTCGGTAAAAACAGATTTCTTTCATCCTGTTTTCCTGAAAGATAACATGGTGGTGAAGACCAAAATAGTACATCTTGGAACCAAGAGTTTGCGCATGGTGCAGGAATTGGTTGAAAAAGATTCACAGGTCATTAAATCGTCGTGTGAATCAGTGATGGTAGGTATTCACAAAGTAAAGGGCTATTCGATTGAATTGCCGGTAGAGTGGCGGGTAAAGATTGGTAACCTGGAAAAAGATTTGGCCTGATTATTCGGCCAAATCAATTAATCCTTCCGGAAGATCAAAGATGATCTTTTTATTTGTCTCGTCAATCTCACTGATAAAATCCTCCACAACCGGGATGAGTAGCTCCTGGTTGTGATACTCTATCTCGAATAACGGGTTATTGTTGATCTCAAGGATTCCTTTTATTACGCCCAGTTCTCCAACTTTTAAATCCACTGCCGTGAAACCGGTCACCCCGCCTGGTTTTATACTATCATTCGTCTCGACTGAGATGTGGGCATTATCTACATGAACCGGTTTATCAAACAGAAATGCGCCTTTTTCTTCACCTTCAATGTCTTCCAGCTTGACTAATATATCGGTATCATTCTTTTCCCTGATGCTTTCAACACGAAAAGGAACCAATCCGCCATCCAGGTCAAAAAACAAAAAGTCAGTGTCGAAGCTGTTAATATCCCAGTCACTCAGCAACCTGATAACTAATTCCCCTTTAATACCATGGGCTTTGATGCAGGTGCCTATTTCGGTGCAATTCTTTTTTTCAATCATATATATCAGAATGATGTGATGTTTTGGTGGCTCAATCGAATTATTGATGGAGCTGCTCCATTACGTGCAAAAATAAGGATTTATTATTTAAGGTAACAGATCGTTAGTTTGGCGACGATGTAAATTGCTTTTAATAAAAATCTGCCGTCCCTATAGGCCTTTGTGGAAAAAGAAATTGGTTTTTCTACCATACTATTCTTTCTAACCTGGACTAGCCATAAAAGTAAAAGGTATTGAGTATCAAGATGATTTACTGCTCACCAAAAATATTCTGCCAAAAAGAACACGAATATTACGGATAAGACTCCTAAAGAGGTTTTGTAGTGATTTCAGTGCCAGAGGCACCATAGTATAGTGGTTGATATGAAACGAACAGGCAAATTCAATTAACACACAAGGATGATGATTAAAATAAAGAACTCTGAGTCTCTGTGTTTATCCGTCTTGTGTCTTGATACTTGAATCTCGATACTAAATTTTAATCAAATGAAAAAAGGCAGTGTTGTTGGAACGAAGGATTGCAGTTGTAATAAGGAAAAGATGGCTGATAAGGCATTAAAAAAACCGCTCTTTAATAGAGAGCGGTTTCTTATATGATGAATAAATAATTTTGTTTCCTTATTCACCTTGAGCTTCTTCTGCAGCTTCTTCCTCAGTGTTTTCTTCACCAGCAGCTTCTTTAGCGGCTTCTTTAGCAGCAGCTTCAGCTTCGGCAGCCAGTTCAGCTTTTTTCTGAGCGATGGCTTCAGCTCTTTCAGCATTGATTTTAGCCTCTTGTTCAAGACGTTGTTTGTAAGCGCTGTCTTTTTCGCCTGACAAACGGTCTTTTTTAGCTTGAACATTTGCTTCTTTTTCTTGTATCCAAGCTTCGAAACGACGTTCAGCTTCAGCTTCATCGAATGCTCCTTTTTTAACACCTTCTAAAAGGTGTTTCTTCATAAGAACGCCATTGTAGGACAAAATTGCTCTACAAGTGTCTGTAGGTTGAGCACCTTTGAACAGCCAACCAAGGGCTTTTTCAAAGTCGAGGTTAATAGTAGCAGGATTAGTGTTGGGATTGTAAGATCCAATCCTTTCGATAAACCTGCCATCTCGTGGCGCCCTGCTATCAGCTACCACAATGTGGTAGTAAGCATACCTTTTGCGTCCGTGTCTTGATAGTCTGATTTTTACAGCCATTTGGACTTTAAATTAAATAGTTAAACAACCTACGTTTAGTATTTTGAGGCGCAAATATAGGGCTTATTCCCTGAATAATAAATTATATCCCTTAAAAATATCATTTTCAACACAAAAAAGCCTGTTTATAAAGTTGTGAAAAACCAAATGCACCGATCAGGGTTCTCCTTCAGGCAATATTAATAACTTTGGCGTTCCGTTATTACAAAAACCGCTGTGACAATGTTTTTAGTCTTTGATACCGAAACAACTGGCTTACCTAAGAAATGGAAAGCCCCTTTAACTGATTTTGACAACTGGCCGCGAATGGTACAGTTGGCCTGGCAGTGCCATGATCTGAAAGGAAATTTCCTCTATGCCAAAAATCATGTGATTACACCTGATGGTTATACCATTCCGGAAGAGGTGGTAAACGTGCATGGGATTTCAACCGAAATAGCGCTTGAGAAGGGAATTCCGTTGAAGGAGGCCTTGCTTGATTTTATAGAAGATGTTAAAAAATCAAAGTTTGTCATCGGGCATAATATCGAGTTTGATATTAATATTGTCGGCAGTGAGTTGTTAAGGTGCGAAATGGAGGAGATTATGACGGGAGCTCCTCAATTGTGTACTAAAATTGAAAGTACGGAATACTGTGCCATTGTTAATAAACGTGGCGGGTTTAAATGGCCCACTTTAACAGAATTACACCTGAAGCTTTTCAGGGTGCCTTTTCAGGAAGCGCACAATGCGGCAGCAGACGTGGAGGCAACTACCCGTTGTTTTCTGGAATTGATCAGGGTAGGGGCTATATCAGCGCAGCGGCTGAAAATGACGGAACTGCAGATTGAAGCTTTCCGGCAAAACAATCCTGAGGAGATACAGCCGGCTGGCATTGAATTCGAATCCTTTAAGGTGAACGAATTCCATGATATTTCTATTGAAGAAGAAGAGAAGAAACAGACTGAAGCTGCAACGAAAGCTGAAATACAACCTTTTGTGCATCTTCATGTCCATTCGCAATACTCTATCTTGGATGGGGCGGCCAAAACCGCACAAATTGCTACCAAAGCGAAAGCGGATGGTATGCCGGCCGTGGCGCTTACCGATCATGGAGGGATGTTTGGGATTAAAGAATTTCATGTATCGTGTAAGAAGGCAGAGATAAAACCCATTTTGGGTGTGGAAGCTTATGTGGCCCGTCGTGGTCATCTGCGGAAAGAGGATAAAACGGATGCTTCCGGTCATCACATCATCTTATTGGCTAAGAATGTTACCGGATACCGGAACTTGTTGAAGTTGATATCCATTGCCCATACGCAAGGGATGTATTACAAGCCACGTATTGATAAGGAATTACTGGAGAAGCATAAAGAGGGATTGATTGTTAGTAGTGCTTGTTTAGGCGGAGAAGTGGCTCAACATATCATGAACGGAAACTTTGACCGGGCTAAAGAGACGATCTTATGGTATAAAGGTGTGTTTGGGGAGGATTACTATTTAGAGTTGATGCGCCATAAGACGGATGATCCCAAATTAAGAGTGGATGTTTGGGAAAATCAGGTAAAAGTAAATAAGGTTATCCAGGATTTATCCAAAGAGTTGGGTGTGAAAATGATTGCAACCAACGATACCCATTTTGTGGATCCTGAAGATGCAGAAGCTCATGATGTACTGGTGTGTTTAAGTACCGGCCGTGATTATGATGATCCTACGCGGATGCATTACACCAAACAAGAGTGGTTTAAAACCACCCGGGAAATGAATAAACTGTTTGCTGACGTTCCCGAGGCCATTGCCAATACGGCGGAAATTGCTGAGAAGGTGGAGTTTTATGAACTTGACTCGGCGCCCATTATGCCTGACTTTCCTTTGCCTGAAGGATTTGATTCAGAGGCAGGTTATTTGCGCCATTTGACCATGGAAGGGGCTAAGAAACGCTATGGTGATCCTATACCGGCAGCTTACCTGGAGCGCATTAATTTTGAATTGGAGACCATTATAAATATGGGATTCCCCGGGTATTTCCTTATTGTGCAGGATTTTATCAACTGGGCTAAGAATAATGGAGTACTTGTGGGGCCGGGACGTGGATCAGCGGCCGGGGCTGCAGTGGCATATTGTACGAGTATCACCAATGTGGACCCGATTAAGTATGATCTGCTTTTCGAACGTTTCCTGAATCCCGATCGTGTTTCTATGCCTGATGTCGATATTGATTTTGATGATGATGGAAGGCAGGCTGTTTTAGATTATGTGACCGAAAAATACGGGCATGATAAGGTGGCTCATATATGTACTTTCGGAAGTATGGCCACCAAAAGCTCCATTAAGGATGTGGCTCGTGTGTTGCGTCTCGAGCTGGCCGAAGCTAACCGTTTGGCCAAGTTGGTTCCTGAAGCCCCGAAGATGAGTTTTAAAAAAGCTTATAAAGAAGAGCCGGAATTGTTGAAAGAAAAAGAGTCTTCCAATCCGCTCATTGCGAAAACCATTAAATTCGCGGAGGCGTTGGAAGGGTCCATCCGGCAAACAGGCGTACATGCCTGTGGAGTTCTTATCGGAAAGAATCCGTTGGATCAGCATTTGCCGGTGATGCCTACCAAAGGAGAGGAGCTGCTTACCACGCAATATGACGGACGGTTTGTGGAAGACATTGGTTTGCTTAAGATGGACTTCTTGGGTTTAAAGACATTGTCGATTATAAAAGAGGTAATCTCTAATATTAAGCTATCCAAAGGTCTGGAGGTGGATGTTAATGAGGTGCCACTCGAGGACGAAACAACATTTCAGCTATTCAGCCGGGGAGAGACTACGGCTATTTTCCAGTTCGAGTCACCCGGGATGAAAAAACATTTGCGGGCACTTCAACCCAACCGGTTCGAAGACCTGGTAGCCATGAACGCCCTGTATCGTCCGGGACCGATGGAATATATTCCGTCGTTTATCGCCCGTAAGCATGGGCGTGAAGAGATCGAATATGATCACCCCATGATGGAGCCTTACCTGAAAGATACTTACGGTATTACGGTTTATCAGGAGCAGGTGATGCTTCAGTCCAGGGCTTTGGGAGGTTTTACACGTGGTGATTCTGACTCGTTGCGTAAGGCAATGGGTAAGAAAATCATTGCCATGATGGATAAGCTCAAGGAGAAGTTTATCAAAGGTTGTCTGGGGAGTGAGGAGTTTATTGAGGGATGTGAAAAATCGCCCAAAACACCGGAGGAGTTGATTGAGAAAATATGGGGTGACTGGGAAGCATTTGCCAGTTATGCCTTCAATAAATCACACTCGGTTTGTTATGCTTACATTGCCTACCAAACAGGATACCTCAAGGCGCATTACCCGGCAGAGTTTATGGCCGGGGTATTAAGTCGTAACCTGAGCGATATTACCAAGATCACCAATTTCATGGAAGAGTGTCGGCACATGGGATTGGATGTGTTGGGCCCTGATGTAAATGAGAGTTACCGTAAATTCATGGTAAACAAGGAGGGTGCGATCCGTTTTGGAATGGCAGGGATTAAAGGTGTTGGAGAAGGCGCCGTGGAGATCATTATCAAAGAACGTGAAAAGAATGGTCCGTTTAAAGATGTGTTTGACTTTGTAGAGCGCTTGCCGCTCACCACGGTTAATAAGAAAAACCTTGAAGCCCTGGCTTATGCCGGTGCTTTTGATAGTTTAGGAGATTTTCACCGGGCGCAGTTTTTTGCCTCTCTGCCTAATGAAGATACAAACTTCATTGAGAATATTATCCGGTATGGAAACCGTTATCAGGTCGATAAAGCCTCTGCTCAGAATTCACTCTTTGGGGCGGTCGGCAGTGATATTGAGATTAAAAAACCAGATTTGCCTCAATGTGAAGCTTACTCCAATATTGAAAAATTAAATAAGGAAAAAGAGTGCATTGGTATTTACCTGTCAGCTCACCCTTTGGATGATTACAAATTGGAGTTAAAACATTTTGTAAAGGGCGAAATAAAGCAACTTAATGACCTGGAGCATCTGAAGGGAAGGGATATTTCAGTTGGTGGTATGGTTGTTAATGTGCGGAAAGGAACCACCAAAAAAGGGAATCCATTCGGGATTATAACGCTTGAAGATTATTCCGGGTCCTATGAGTTTGCATTCTTTGGCACTGATTATACCGATTACCTTGGTTACCTGGAAGAAGGTTTCTTTTTGATGATTAAAGGTAAAATACAACCCAAAAGATATAATCAGGAAGAGCTGGAATTCAAGGTGCATCATATCAGTTTCCTGGCTGACTTACGTGAAAAGCTAGTGAACGGGATTACATTGAAAATTCCCTTGTCTGCATTGAGTCAGGAGCTTGTTACTGAGTTAGCGAACTTAGCCTTGGCAAATGAAGGAAATGTAGTTCTAAGGTTTCAGATTATAGATCCGGAAACAAAAAGTCAGATACAATTATTGTCTCGAAGTGTAAAAATAAGTCTAACGGATGAGTTGGTTCAGTATTTAGATCAGCATCCCGAAATTACTATGCATATAATTTAAACAATAACTGTTTAATGCTTTGAGAAGAGATTATTGATTTTTTCTTCCAGTTAAACCTTTTATGGAAATATTAAAAAATGTGTATTTTTGGGGATGCCGAGCTATTTTTTGATAACTTTGTTCGGGCACTAAATGATTTTAGTTGAGTTTATTAACCATATTAAAGTAAAACAGATTCGCTATGTTAATCGAAGTAACAGATGCCAATTTTGAAGAGGTTGTTTTAAATTCTGATAAACCAGTTTTGATTGATTTCTGGGCAGAATGGTGTGGCCCCTGCCGCATGGTAACTCCAATTGTAAAAGAGTTGGCAGAAGAATACGATGGAAAAGCCGTTGTTGCTAAAATGGATGTTGATAGCAATCCAGGTACATCCGTGAAATACGGAATCCGTAACATTCCTACAATTTTATTCTTTAAAAAGGGTGAGATTGTGGATAAACAAGTTGGAGCAGTACCCAAAACAATTCTAGCTTCAAAATTGGATGCCATAGTATAAGAATAAGATATTTATAAGAAAAGCTGTCTCGGGAAAGGCAGCTTTTTTTATAGGTATTTGCACCTGCTTGTGATTTGAGAATCTAGAATCATTTCTTTTATTATTAATTTTCATATTTCTAACCCCCTAATTTGTTATGAAACATTCAATTATTGTCTGTGTCAGTTTGTTATTGGTGCTTTCTGCATGTCAGTTCTTTGGCCCACAACAGAGTGGTAAAGAGAATTCTATAAAGAATGATAGTCTGATCGTCAGAGAGATGCACTTTAATAATGATCCCCAAGCGCCAATAGAGTGGAAAGTTGCCATGAAGAAAACCAATGAGGGTACATATGTGCGTCATGGGGAGAGTATTCGCTATACAAAATCAGGCGTTTTAGCTGAAAAGATTAATTACGTTGATAATAAAAAGGAGGGTTTGCGGTTAGCTTATCATACAACAGGTAAGGTGTGGAAAGAGCAGCCTTATAAAAATGGCAGGCTTGATGGCAATTGTAAAAGATATGACAGAGAAGGACGTCTCGCGGCTGAATATCCTTATAAAAACGGATTGCCCGGGATTGGTTTAGTGGAGTATACTAATCTGGGGAAGAAACGTAGTCAACCTACAATACAAATAGAAAGAGTTGATAATATTCGAACCAGTGGTAAATATATCTTGGTTTGCACATTAGAAGGAAAAGGAAAAGAGCGCATTAAGAAGATAGAGTTCTTTGAAGGGAAGCTTATTGATGGGAAATTTTTTCATAAAAATTTAACGGCATTAACGATCGTATCTTCAAAGAAAGGTGAGTTAAGAATTGAGGTACCTAAAGGGTATGTTGTAGATAAACAGTTAAATATTATTGCAAAAGCTATAACCACCAGCGGTTTGATGATGATTCAGCAAAAACCAGTTAAGGTTGCGGTTAGAGGAGCAAGATGAAAATTATAAAAATAAAGGCATTGAAAACTTCCAATGCCTTTATTTTTATATTGTAAGTGGGTGTTACCCAAGAATCATTCCAATAATAGTAGCCGATAGTAATGAGGCTAGTGTACCTGCTAAAAGAGCTCTCATGCCAAATTGAGAAAGCATAACACGTTTCCCGGGAGCCAGAGAACCAATTCCTCCAATCTGTATACCAATGGAGGCAAAATTTGCGAAGCCACATAATACGTACGTAGCCATTATAATGGATTTTTGCGAGAAGAAAGCTCCTGCATCTTTAAGTTCGCCCAGACTTACATAACCTATAAACTCTGTCATAATTACTTTTTCCCCTAATACACGTCCTACTAAATCCACATCCTGGCTGGGAACGCCCAGTAACCACATGACTGGGGAAAAGACATAGCCCAATATGAATTGAAGAGAAAGTTCTTTGTAATCGCCATTTGTGGCAGATTCTATAACTCCATTCAGGTGAGTCCAATCGCCAATTTTAAAAAACAGGTAGTTGGCCATGGCAATGAAGGATATGAATACCAGTAGCATGGCCGCTACATTAACTGCTAATCGCAAACCTTCACTGGTGCCATTAGAGATGGCGTCCAAAACATTTTTTCCTATTCTGTCTTTTGAAACGGTGACATCCTTTTCTATTGGCTCGGTTTGAGGCATTAGTATTTTTGAAATAACCACCACTCCCGGAGCAGCCATGATCGAGGCCGCTAAAAGATGTTTGGCATATATTACCTCTTGTGCTGGAACACCTCCGCCTAACACTTTTATATAAACAGCTAATACACCACCTGCGAGTGTTGCCATTCCGCCGGCCATCACCAGCAGGATTTCAGAACGGTTCATTTTTTCCAGATAGGCTTTAATCATTAATGGTGATTCGGTTTGTCCCAGGAATATATTGCCCGCAACGGATAAGCTTTCTGCACCTGAAAGACGGAGTAACTTTGTCATGCCTAATGCCAGGAGGTAAACCACTTTTTGAATGATGCCAAAATAAAACAATACACTGGTTAAAGCAGAAAAGAAAATGATAGTGGGCAAAATCGTAATAGCGAAATTTAAGAGAGGAGACTCAATAGTGTCAGTTCCGAAGCTTTTAAACAGAAAGCTTGTACCTGCCTCTGTGAAGCTTAGGATTTTTACAAATCCCCGGCCTACGAAATCAAAAATAGTCTGAATAAATGGGATATATAGTATTCCAAGGGCCAATATAAGCTGAATGGATAATCCGATTCCAACAACACGCCACGAAATAGCCTTTCGGTTTGTACTAAATAACCAGGCCAGACCAATTATTACCAGCATTCCAAGGATGCCTCTAAGGACACTGGTGAGGTCAAATCCGTTGGGTGTTACATTAATTAATAAAATAGAGGGTACAAGATTTTGAGCCTTGATGAGAAGAGGTAACATCAAGGTAATAGTTAAAAGGATAAGTTTTTTCATGAGGTTATGGTAGAAAAGTTATTCGTTTTTTTCCCGGTTGTTAATTTCATCTCTAATTTGGGAAGCTTTCTCATAATCCTCATTGGAAATTGCCTCGTTCAGGAGTGTTTTTAATTCTTCAAGTGTTTTTGAAGAATACTTGTGTGAAGATGATGGGGTTGGGTTTGTTGCCGGATCATTTGCTTCTTCTTTTTTTCCAAAATCAAGAACGATACCTGCCTTATCAATTATTTCCTCATAAGTATAGATAGGACAATTGAATCTCAGAGCCAAGGCAACCGCATCTGATGTACGCGAATCAACATGCAACTCCTGATCTCCTTGTTGGCAAATTAGTTCTGAAAAGAAGATTCCCTCTTCAAGTTTGTAGATGATAACTTCATGTAAAGTGATAGAGAATGATTGCGCAAAATTGAGAAAGAGGTCATGAGTGAGTGGTCGTGGTGGTTCAAGACCCTCAAGTTTTATGGCGATCGATTGTGCTTCAACACCGCCAATTATAATAGGAATCCTCCGTTCTCCGTTTTCTTCAGCCAGTACCAATGCATACGCTCCGGATTGGGTTTGACTATATGACAATCCGAGAATATTTAATTTTACCTTCTTTTTAGTCATAAGTGGTCTGTTTCTCCTTCTTCCCATTTCTGCTTCTGGCGTAACGGGAAGAACTCGTTTTTGGCATTCATTTTCAGATATAAACAAATATAGTAATTCCTTTTCAACTTAATGCCAATCAAGTGGGATTAAAATTTGTAAGCACAAAAGGGTTGATTGGCTAAAAATCTTATTTTCAAGGGAAGGGAGTAAAAAATGTTTGTGGCATACTTGTTTTTTTTATACTTTTGCACTCCGATCAATCCTGTGGGTTTGAGCAAGTGGTCTGAATTTGAAGGATCCACCTGCAGGATGTAACCATTTAAAGTTTGGTAAAATGTACGCAATTGTTGACATTGCAGGACAGCAATTTAAAGTTGAAAAAGAAAGAAAAATCTTTGTTCACCGTTTGAACGCTAACGAAGGTGATTCGGTAGAATTTGAAAAAGTACTTTTAATTGACAATGAAGGAGCGATCAAAGTAGGTGCTCCAATGTTGGAAGGTGCTAAAGTAACAGCTAAAATTCTTTCTCATGTAAAAGGAGATAAGGTAATTGTCTTCAAGAAAAAGAGAAGAAAAGGCTACAGAGTAAAGAATGGTCATCGCCAGCAATTTACTCAAATTCAAATTGAAAACATCGAAGGATAAACCGAAAAAACTAAAAAGAAATGGCTCACAAGAAAGGTGTCGGTAGTTCAAAGAACGGTAGAGAATCAGAAAGTAAACGACTGGGAGTAAAAGTTTACGGAGGTCAGTTTGCGAAAGCCGGAAATATTATTGTACGGCAGAGAGGAACTCAGCATCATCCAGGTGAAAATGTAGGTATTGGTAAAGACCATACATTATTTGCCCTGATTGATGGTAATGTTAAGTTTCAGAAGAAAAGAAACAATAGATCTTATGTGTCAGTAGAACCATTGGCTGCTGAATAAGATTTTGAAAAGGCATAATAAATCTCCTGATTTTGTTACTTTCGTAATGAATTCAGGAGATTTTTTTTATCTGAAAATTAATTAATCCAACATGTTAACATTAAGGTATATCCAGGATTTTAAAGAAGATGTTATTAATCGCTTAAAGGTAAAGCGATTTGATGCTTCTGAAATTGTTGAAAAAATCATTAATCTCGATAATAATCGTAAAGAAACGCAGATAGAGTCGGAGTCTTTACAAGCAGAGATGAATGCTTTGTCCAAAAAAATTGGAGGTCTGTTTAAGGAAGGAAAAGTAGAAGAGGCCAACCAGGCGAAAGCACGAACAGGTGAACTAAAAGATCAGATAAAACAATATAGTACCAAACTGGACAATACAGAAAAGGAACTACAGGATTTATTGGTTCAGTTACCAAATTTACCTCATACTTCGGTACCGGAAGGTAAAGGGGAGGAAGATAATGAAGTGGTTAAAACCGGGGGTGCAATGCCTGAATTGATTAATCCGGTACCACACTGGGATCTAATCAGGAAATATGATCTGATAGACTTTGAATTGGGGATTAAAATTTCCGGTGCAGGGTTTCCTGTTTATAAAGGACAAGGAGCTCGACTGCAACGTGCTCTGATTAACTTTTTCCTGGATGAAGCAGTGAAGGCTGGGTTTCAAGAAGTATTACCTCCGTTGGTTGTTAATGAAGATTCCGGTTTTGGAACCGGTCAGTTGCCCGATAAGGAAGGGCAGATGTATCATGTGTCTGCTGATAATCTTTATCTTATTCCTACTGCTGAAGTTCCTGTAACGAATTTATATCGTAATGTTATTTTGAAGAGCAGTGATTTTCCTGTGAAGAATTGTGCTTACTCTGCTTGCTTTAGGCGAGAAGCCGGATCATGGGGAAAAGATGTGCGCGGATTGAATAGATTGCACCAGTTTGATAAGGTTGAAATCGTTCAGATTTCTCATCCGGATAAGTCGTATCAGTTACTTGATTCCATGGTGGCCCATGTGCAGTCATTGGTGGATAAGTTAGGTTTGCCATGGCGTATTTTGAGGTTATGTGGTGGAGACTTGAGTTTTACTTCTGCCCTGACATTTGATTTTGAGGTATATTCTGCTGCACAGGAGCGTTGGCTTGAAGTGAGTTCTGTGTCCAATTTTGAAAGTTTCCAGGCCAATCGACTTAAATTAAGGTTTAAAGAGGATGGCGAAAAGAAAACTCAACTCGCTCATACTTTAAATGGAAGTGCATTAGCATTGCCTCGCATCGTGGCAGCTATTCTGGAGAACAATCAAACACCTGAAGGAATTAAGATTCCTGATGTATTGGTTCCGTATACAGGTTTTGAGTGGATTAAGTAATATGGTCTTATTGTGGTCGGCTGAAATGAATTATCAGCCGGCTTAATTATTTTTTATATGCTTGTTTTTAATACAACATTCTCGATAAACACAGAATACCTGGAAAGGTGGGAAGAATGGATGAAAAAAACCTATCTGCCCACCTTTAAAGAGTTACTTCCGGATGTAGTCTCTGAATTGTATGAGGTTATGGCGGTAGTAAATGAAAATTCTACAAACTATTCATGTCAATGGCGATGTTCGGAGCCTGAAGAGCTTGAAGTCATCCATAAGTATTCCAACATTCTTCTGAATAACCTGAGTGGAGAGTATGGAGAAAACTGTTTGCATTTCAGTACAATATTAAAACAAAAGCAACTTTGAGTCGTGAACGGATAATTTTAGGAATTGATCCTGGGACGACTGTGATGGGATATGGTCTAATTAAGGTAGATGGGAATAAAGCCCAAATGTTGACATTAGGTGTGCTGGAACTTCACAAATACGATGATCATTATCTAAAGTTGAAGAAGATATTTGAAAGGGTTATTCAATTGATTGATTCTTATCATCCTGATGAATTAGCTATTGAAGCACCCTTTTATGGTAAAAATGTGCAATCCATGCTTAAGTTAGGAAGGGCTCAGGGGGTGGCTATGTCCGCTGCTCTTTCCAGATCCATCCCCATCTTTGAATATGCACCATTGAGGATCAAGCAAGCGATCACCGGTCGGGGAAATGCCACCAAAGAACAAGTTGCCATTATATTACAGCAGTTATTGAAGCTGTCGGAAATACCAAAATATTTGGATGCTACAGATGGTTTGGCGGCGGCCTATTGTCATTTTCTCCAAAATCAGTCGATCATGGTTAAGAGCGGCTCAGGCAGTTGGAAAGATTTTATAAATAAAAACCCGGGAAGGGTTAAAAAATAAAAGCCACTTCTTTATAGAAGTGGCTTTTGTCTTATAAGGAATTAAGTATTATAATTCTTTTTTTATTTTTTCCGCAATTTCTTCAAATTCTTCTGGTGTGAACTTGAGTTTTGGATTTGAAAAACTAATATCTGCTTCGCTTTGAATAGGAATAAGATGTATGTGGGCATGGGGTACTTCCAAACCTAATACAGCTACACCTACTCGTTTGCAAGGTATTGCTTTGTCAATGGCCCTGGCTATTTTTTTGGAGAAAACCATTAGTCCGGAGATCAAGTCATCTTCGATGTCGAACAAATAGTCTGTTTCTTGTTTTGGAA
This sequence comes from Marinilabiliaceae bacterium JC017, assembly GCA_004296775.1. Lineage (GTDB taxonomy): Bacteria > Bacteroidota > Bacteroidia > Bacteroidales > Marinilabiliaceae > JC017. The sequence continues at coordinate 45,607 of RHGE01000009.1, read as the reverse complement.
TAACTAATGTATGCCCTTGTGTTAGTGGATTAATGTCTAAAAAGGCATAATAGTTATCATCCTCTGCAATTTTGTAGGAAGGAATTTCACCTCTAACGATTTTTGAAAAAATAGAAGCCATTGTTTTTGTTTTTAGTTATTGTCTTTAAAATTAAAGTGAAATTTCAATAACTTCAAATGTCATCATTCCGGAAGGAACTTTAATATCAACTTTATCACCAACGATTTTTCCAAGAAGGCCTTTGGCTATGGGGGTGGAAATAGATATTTTTCCAGCTTTCAGGTCTGCTTCACTTTCGGGCACCAAGGTATAAGTCATCTGTGCTCCGTTTTTTAGATTCTTAATCTTTACTTTATTCAATAACTGAACTTTTGAAGTGTCAATTTTTGATTCGTCAATAATCCTGCTATTGGCTATGATGTCTTTTAATTTGGCAATGCGCATTTCCAACAGCCCTTGGGCTTCTTTGGCTGCGTCATATTCTGCATTTTCCGACAAGTCTCCTTTGTCGCGAGCTTCAGCTATTTGTTTTGATATACTCGGGCGTTCAATTGTTTCTAACTGATTTAGTTCTTCTCGCAATTTTTTTAATCCCGCCTCAGTAACATAACTCATTTTTGACATTGCTTTTCCTCCTATTTATTTGCGGATTTTATAAAAAAATAAAAGAATCCCGGGGACCGGAACTCTTTAAGGCAAATATACAAAGTTTAAAATGATTAACAAAGATGGTATTTCTGCTATAATTGACAGATAAATAAAATATGGTGATCAACTAATAACCTGGCCGTTTCAATATCTCAGAATATATGACGGCCTTGCGTAAATCAAAATCTTCATCCAAAATGTGGTTTCCTTCCCCTTCTTCTTCTAATTCTACTTTTATTTCCCTGCTTATTTTTCTTTCAGAAATTTTGGCTTGAGGTTTAGCGTATTTATTTGTGTCGGTTGGTACGACTGGTTGTACCGGTTTCTTTTCAACCGGAACCGTTGCTTTTCCAGGTTGCTGGGGTTGAAACAGATCTTTAAGCTCTTTCATGATATCCTCTTCGTCCATTGGGTCGGGAACATGAGGTGTTTGATTTGGAGGCGTAACTTTCTTTTTCGCTTGTTGTGATTTTTTATAAGCACTGAACACAAATATTGCCAACATCGCTACTATATAGAGGATTTCTCCGATTCCATTTTCCATGATTTCTATTTTTTTAGATGCAATGACTAAAGGTAGAATGTGTTTTAGGAATCGCAAAATTATTAGTTATTATTTTTAAGTTTGAAGTGTGAATCTGATAAGTTTGAGTTGACGGTAAAATTATGTGATATGAGGATGAAGTTTTGTGCTATTCTGGTAATGTCTTTGTTTATTTTGGCTGCATGTAAAAGTGACCGGGATGAGATAATACCGAATGTTTCCTTTTCTATAAAAATAAATGTGAATGATGATCCTGAATACAGTGAAACCAGTTTCATTGTAAAAAGAGATTTAAGTGGTAGACCTGCAGGTGTCTGTGGAGTTGTTATTTACCGGTTGACATCGGATACCTATTATGCCTTTGATTTAATGTGTCCCTATGAGAAGCGTTACAATTGCCTGGTGGAAAAAAAGGATGATATGACCTACAAATGTCCGTGTTGTGGCTCTGAGTTTATGATCGGGACGGAAACGGGCAGTATCCTGGAGGGGCCTTCGAAGTGGCCATTGAAGGCATACCAGACGTCTGTTAATGGCAATTGGTTGAGTGTGTGGAATTGAATAAATATAATAGATAGAAAAAGGGAGTATCAAAACGATTCTCCCTTTTTTAAATCATTAATCAATGTGGTTTAGTAGCGATAGTGTTCCGGCTTAAAGGGGCCATCTACCTTCACACCAATGTAATCGGCTTGTTCTTGTGAAAGTTGTGTTAGCTTGACGCCTAATTTGCCTAAGTGCAAGCGTGCTACTTCTTCGTCGAGTGATTTAGGTAGTGTGTAAACGCCTACCTTATAATCTTTTTGCCAAAGTTCTAACTGAGCCAGAGTTTGGTTTGTAAATGAGTTACTCATCACAAAACTTGGGTGCCCGGTGGCATTTCCCAAGTTTACCAAACGACCTTTGGAAAGCAGGATGATGCTGTGGCCATCGGGAAACAGAAACTGATCTACCTGTGGTTTGATGTTGATTTCCTTAATCCCTTCATAGTTCTCAAGTTTTTCAACCTGAATCTCATTGTCGAAGTGACCAATGTTACATACAATTGCCTGGTCTTTCATCTTAGCCATGTGATCGATGGTGATGACGTCCCTGTTGCCGGTACAAGTAACAACGATGTCTGTTTCATGAAGGGCTTCTTCGGTAGTGGTAACTTCGAAGCCTTCCATGGCAGCCTGCAGCGCACAAATGGGGTCGATTTCAGTAACCAATACCCTGGCACCAAAGCCACGCATACTTTGTGCACAACCTTTACCCACGTCACCATAGCCACAAACCAATACGGTTTTTCCGGCAACCATTACATCGGTACCTCTTTTTATACCATCGGCCAAACTTTCTCTACATCCATACAGGTTATCGAATTTGGATTTTGTAACGGAGTCATTGACGTTGATGGCCGGGAACAGTAATTCACCTTTTTCCATCATTTGATACAGACGGTGTACACCAGTGGTAGTTTCTTCGCTTACTCCTTTAATGTTTTGAGCTACTTTACCCCAACGATCGGCATTTTTATTATACTCAACTTTCAAACGAGCCATTAATTTGCGGTAATCTTCTCCTTCGCCGCTGTAATCTTTTTCTAAAATGGAAGGATCTTTTTCTGCGTCGGCACCAATGTGAATCATCATGGTAGCGTCACCGCCATCGTCCACGATCATGTCGGGTCCCTGGCCGTTGCCAAAGTCTAAGGCACGTTCGGTACACCACCAATATTCTTCAAGGGTTTCGCCTTTCCAGGCAAAAACAGGAACGCCGCTGGCGGCAATGGCAGCAGCAGCGTGGTCTTGTGTGCTGTAGATGTTACAGCTGGCCCATCTGACGGTAGCACCAAGTTCAACCAGTGTTTCAATTAATACGGCGGTTTGTATGGTCATGTGCAGGGAGCCCATGATTTTTGCGCCGGCTAATGGTTTGGTTGCTCCGTATTTTTCACGAAGGGCCATTAAACCGGGCATTTCTTTTTCTGAAATTTCAATTTCTTTGCGACCAAAGTCAGCCAGCGATAGGTCACTGATTTTGTATGGTAAGTTATCTATCATTGTTTCTGCCATTTTATTCTGGTTTTTTTATTAATGAGGGATACAAAAGTATGAATTTAATGGAGATGCTAAAAAAAATTATCCTCCTAAAAAATAATGATTTAGTGTTTGTCTGGTATTGTTTTCATCATTTTTTAGCTGTGCTTGTAACTCCTCCAGATTATCGAATTTTTTTTCATCACGGAGTTTGTCGATGAATTCTACCAGGATCTCTTCGGAGTATATATCCTGATTGAAGTCAAGAATGTGTACTTCAATGGAGCGGTGATCTACATTATGGTTGACGGTGGGACGATAGCCAATGTTCAGCATGCCCATGTATTGTTTGCCTTCTGTGGTAACCCGGCAGGCATATACCCCGTCGGGCGGTACCAGTTTGGAGGGCTCCCCCACCTGTATGTTGGCTGTGGGAAAACCCAGTTTGCGTCCCAGGCGCTGGCCGCCAATCACCCGGCCCGACAATTGATAGTGGTAGCCCAGAATGGTATTGGCAACGCGGATATTCCCCTGCGACAGGTATTGCCGCACGGTTGATGAGCTGGTGTGGAGGCCTTCTACTTCAACCGGGTCAACCCGTGATATTTCAAAATTGAATTTTCGGGCAAAGGCTTGGTAGTGTTCAAAGTTGTGCTGACGTCCTTTCCCGAAGCGGTGATTGTAGCCAACTACCAGGTGGTGTACCTTAATTTGTTTCACCAGAATTTCCTCAATGAATTCTTCTGCTGTTTTTTGTGACAGCTCTTTGGTGAAGGGAAGAAGTATTAAATGGTCAATGCCGGTTTCGGCGATCAACCGGGTTTTTTCTTCCAGGGAGGTAAGGAAACGAAGTTTTTCTGCATCCTTATTGAGCACCACACGCGGATGTGGCCAAAATGACAGCACCACTGATTCTCCTCCTGCTTTGGTGGCTTCTTCCATTACATGTTTCAGTAAAGCCTTGTGTCCCGCATGAATACCATCGAACATGCCAATGGTAACAATTGCTTTTTGAGCACTAAAATCATTTAATCCAGCATGTACTTTCACAACCTTGCTCCTCATTTTATGGGTCACAAAAATAATAAAAAATGGAGGGATGAAGGAAATCAGCTATCTAAACCTTTGTTGAGGCGAGGCAATATGTCAAGGACATGGTCTTTGGCTGCGACCCATGACAGGTTTTTTTACATGATTGTTATCAAGAGTATTAAGCCATAAGTATCAAGATGAATTACTGCTCGCCAAAAATAGAAACTTTGTTATATCATCGGGACGTTGTCCCGGACCCTACTTACTTTTTTGCATTGCCCAAAAAAGTAAGCAATAAACGCTAGTCAAATAAACGCTTCTGCCCACCTCCATGATGAATTTTTGCCGGCCCACATGCCGGAATTCCCGCATTCATCTTCGTCGCGCCTTCGCCGGCCCGCTTATTTGACGGGCTCGCGCGCTTCGGATCATCATGGTCTGGTTGGTAACTTGGAGTTTTGTGTTATTATGACCTTTATAAAAACTCCGTTCTTGCGCTAGGATATTAAGTTTTGAAGATCCTGGAAATTATTGAGGAGCATTCAGAAAGTAAATGTATTCCTGAAGAAATGATTCCAGAGCTTCGGAAAACACTCAAGAGCTGCGGAAATCATTCAAGGGCATACGGAAAACACTCAAGAGCATGCGGAAATGATCCAAGAGCACGAGAAAATCATTGAAGAGCTTCGGAAAAATGCTCAAGAGCTGTGGAAATCATTCCAGGGCATGAAGAAAATACTCAAGTGCACCAGAAAAAGATTCAAGAGCACGGAAAAATCATCCAAGGGCTTCAGAAAACATTCAAGAGCACGGAAAAAACATTGAAGAGCACGGGAAAAGCACTCAAGAGCTCAGGAAATCATTCAAGAGCTCCAGAAATCATTCAAGGGCTGCAGAAACCACTCAAGGGCATCAGAAATCATTCAAGAGCTCCGGAAATTACTGAAGAGCTCTTAAAATGTTGCAAATTCTCAGTTTTTTTATTCGGTCAGGGGTGTTGCGTTTGGTTGTCCGGCCAGGGATTGTAATGGATACCCCACAGCGGGGTGTTGGCATGGGCGGGTTGGGAAAGCGAGGAGTAGGAATGGAAAGCCCGGTGGCGAGCCTAAGGCGAGGCAGGACGCCTTTGGATGTTCGATGTTCGATGTTTGGATGTGAGGACGTGGAGATGTTCGATGTTTGGATGTGAGGACGTGGAGATGTTCGATGTTTGGATGTTGGATGTTCTGGGTTTTTGGGTTCTGAGTTCCCTGTTCCCTGTTCCCTGCTCACTGTTCCCTGATTTTTTAAATAAACCCGCGTGCTTTTAGTTCCAGGTATTTGTTGAGGGCGTCTACGGTTAGTTTTCCTGGTTCGGTGAGGACGGTGTGGATGCCATGGCGATCGAGTTCGCGGACGATGAGTTTTTTATCGAAGGCAAATTTCTCGGCGATGGTTTTTATGTAGATGCCTTCCATGTCGGAGGTGGCTTGATGCGTTACCTTGGTGACTTCGGTGTTCTCGAAGAAGACAATAACCAGGAGGTGGTCGCGGGCAATCTTTTGCAGGATGGGCATTTGCCGGTGGGCCGCACTTAAGCTGCTGAAGTTGGAATAGAGCATGATGAGGCTGCGGTGATGCACATGGCGGCGCAAGGTGGTATAGACGGCTTGCAGGTTGTGTTCGTCAAATCCGGTTTCCTGGTTGTAGAGCACTTCCATGATGGTCTGCAGATGGCGTTCATTACGTTTAGCAGGTACCATGGCCTGTATTTGTTGGTTGAAGGTGATGAGACCGGCCTTGTCGTGTTTAAGCATGGCAATGTTCGACAACACCAGGGAGGTGTTGATGGCATAATCCAGGAGTGTCATGCCTCCGAAGGGCATCTTCATGGTGCGGCCCATGTCGATGAGTGAAAACATCTGTTGCGATTTCTCTTCCTGGTACTGATTCACCATCAGGTGATTTTTTCGGGCGGTGGCTTTCCAGTTGATGGTGCGGTAGTCGTCGCCCTTGGTGTAGTCACGTATCTGGTCAAACTCCATTTGATGGCCTACCCGCCGTATTTTTTTAATGCCGATCTCTGATAACCGGTTGGAGATGGCCATCATCTCAAATTTGCGCATCTCCTGAAAAGAAGGGTAAACTTTGACCATTTCATTTTGGGAGAAGCGGAAGCGTTTTTTCACCAAACCGATGGGGGATGAGACAAACACATTTAAGGCTCCAAAGTGGTATTCGCCCCGGTTAACGGGACGCAGGAAATAGGAAAAGCCATATGCCTGACCGGGATTCAGTGTTAATTGTTTCAGGAAATCGCGTTTTTGAAACTGGGCCGGTATTTCATCAATTATTTCGATGGCGGCTTTGAAAGGCATCCGGTTGCGGAGGTTTATTTTCACCTCGTTGTTGTCGCCATTGGAAAAGCGTTGTTGCAGGGTTCGGCTGCCGTTGAATTTATTTATGCCGCCGGAAAATAACATGATAATTTCCAGTGCCGTCAATGCAGCAAAGACACCCAGCAGAATGCGCGCAATATGAAAGAAGAATTCCCCAAATAAGCCCAGGGCCATCAGGAATACGATTCCTCCCAATAGGTAATAGAAACGATTGTTGAAATATAGGGACTTCCAGATTCTACGCATATTTAAGCTGTTTGGGCATTTTGCTGCCGTTGTTAGGGCAATTAGGAGCCATTCCCCGCTGTTATTGCAGGTGGGTTTGGCTCCCTGGTTGAAATTATATGTTATGGTTTAGCGGGGAATTTCCACGTTATCCACAATTTGTTTTATCACTGTTTCGGGTTTAACTCCCTCCATCTCTTTCTCTGGTGTGAGAATGATGCGGTGACCTAAAACGGGATAGAGCACTTTTTTAACATCGTCGGGTGTCACAAAGTCGCGTCCTTCAAGGGCGGCGGTGGCTTTGGCTGATGTTAAAACGGCCAGGGATGCGCGCGGACTGGCTCCCAGGAAGAGGGCGCTGCTGCGGCGTGTTTTTTCCACGATGTTGGCGATATAACGCAGGATGTCGTCGTCGACCACAATTTTTGTAACCAATTGTTGATACCGGATGATTTCATCGGCAGTTACTACCGGGTTAATTTCATCGATCTCTTTGACGTTCTCCCTGTTTTGAGCATTCGATAGAATGGTGATCTCTTCTTCCAGGTTAGGATAATCGATGATTACCTTGAACAGGAAGCGGTCGAGCTGTGCTTCGGGAAGCCGATAGGTCCCTTCGTGCTCCACGGGGTTTTGAGTGGCAAATACCAGGAATGGTGGTTCCATGAAACGGGTTTCGCCATCGGTAGTGACCTGGCGCTCTTCCATCACTTCGAACAGGGCGGCTTGTGTCTTGGCCGGGGCCCGGTTGACTTCATCAATCAGTACCAGGTTAGAGAAGACGGGGCCTTTGTTGAATTCAAATTTAGAGGTGCCGGTGTTATAGATGGTGGTTCCCAATACATCGGAAGGCATCAGGTCGGGGGTGAACTGGATGCGAGAAAAACCGGTGGAAATGGTTTTGGCCAGTAGTTTTGCCATCATTGTTTTGGCAATGCCCGGCACTCCTTCAATCAGCACATGTCCGTTGGCCAGGAAAGCGGTTAATAACTGGTCGAGGACCTTTTCCTGTCCCACGATGACTTTTGATATCTCTTGCTTAATGCGGAAGGCTGCATGGTTTAGCTCTTCCACATTCAGACGGTTCTCAAATGGTGTTTGGTTTTCCATATATTTGAAATTTCCTGTTTGCTATGGTTTAAAAATGTATCAAGACGTTAGCAATAAGAACACAGAGACAAGGAGGTACTGAGTTTTTTTGATCGTTCATCTTGGCATCTGTTCTTAGTGACTATGTTGATAAAAGTATTCTATCTTCCGGTTGAACTGTTCCAGGTCTTCTTCCGACAATTTCTTCACTTGTTTCAGGTTTTCGGCCATGCTGAATAATTGTTTCAGCGATCGCCGGGCAATGCCTGTCTTGGCGGCCAGGTGCTGAATCCGCTCATCGGATATAACGTCTGTTTGTACATAATACTTCGATCGGATGTGTTCCAGGAAGTAACTGTATTTCTTCTGTGCAATATCCAGGTGATTCTTCCGGCTGAAATACAACCGGCCAACCGTCTCAATGAAACTCAGCGTTGTGTTTTCAGGGGGTGTGATTACGGGAATCATCCGTTGTTTGCGTTTCGATTCGAATATAAAATAGACCAGTACGCCGGCAAGAACCAGGTACCAGGCATACCTTAATGGTTTGCGGTTGAGGATGAAACTGATGGGCGAGGCAATCTGATTATTGCGTGCCTTGTAATATTCATCCCACAGGGTTGGTTGAGCCGGCAGATAGGATAAGCATTTAAAGACATATTCGTAATTGTCGGCAATGAGCAGGTTGTAATTGGAAAAGGCCAGTGGGTTGAGATTCACATATAACCACCCTTTTCCTTGTTTTATTTTGATGAAGTTGGTTAGTCCGTCGTTGTTAAAGCCCAGCACCGAAGTGCGGGTGGAGTCATAGGAGACAAAGTGGTTGTTGGAGATGCCTTTTTTGTACCAATACCCATAAGCTGATTTTAGTTTTCGGTTGGAGAAGTTAAAGCTTATGGAATCGTTGCCCAGGATGTTGAGCCATTGTGTTTCGTTGAATTCAATGTTAAAGGTGTCGGCTACTGCTTCCGAAAGGTATTCGGCAGCAATAAACACCGAGTTGCCGGCATTCAGGATGTCGATGATCTTGTTGAGATCCCTTTGGTCGGGTTTGAACCGGTGGTTGATGATGATAAGGTTAGAATTTTCGGGCGTGGTCTCTTCCAGGTAGGACGTCAGGCCGGAATGGACGGTAACCAGTTCCTCATGGGCGAAATGCTCCGGCAGTAATTCGTACAAGATGCTATTTCCAAACGGGATTTCATCTTGCCTGGAAAAACTCAGTGACCAATCAATGGCTTTGGGTGCCATGGCAAGAGCAATTGAGAAAAGCAATATGGCTGCTAAAACGCCAATCATCATCCAGTTATTTGTGCTGCTTTTTGCCATTGACTTAATTTCTGTTTTTTAGGTCTGATGAAAAATGATCGAACATTGCTTTGATGGCATAAAACTCCTGGTCGTTGACTTGGAACTGCCCATACCAGATATATTCATACCTCAAAATAAGTTGCCGAAACACCTGTTTATGATCCTTGTTTTTTATCTCGTAATAGTATTCCCGGTCCGTTTTCCAGGGCTTCCAGTTGATGAGGTTCATGTTATTGAGTGAACGCAGGCACAGGATAAAAAGCACCCTGGTGGCTTCGCGAAAGGCACCGTTGGCGATATACAGTTCTAGTTGCTTATCCAGGTTGGCATTTTCAATTTCGTAATTGTCACCTGAAAAGGAGATGTCGGTTACGGGTGTTGACCGGGAAAACATAAACAGCCCTTTTATAGGCATGCCCGACAGTCGGATGATAAAGACCAGTAAGGATAAGATGGCCAGACCTAAAAGGATGTAGCCGATAACACTCATATGTTGACCGGTACCCATCAGTAACCTGCCCAGAAATCGCCACAGCCGTGACCAGAAAGATTCAGAGTCGTTGGCCAGGTCGTACTGGTACCGGGGAAGTTGTTTGTAATAGGTAATGGTGTCGGCCGCCGGTTTCCGGTAGTCCACAGCGCTATTGTCCCAGGCCGGAATAGTATCCTGCTGCTCTTGTGCATGGAGCCCCCAAAAGGACGGCATGCTCAAGAAAAGAAGGATAAGGAGTAGTTTATAAGTTGACATCCTCTTCTGTGTCTCCTATTTGATTGATTCGTTTAATCAGTGAGGTTTGGTCTTTTTCTTCTTTCAGACTGAAGTATTGAAAGCCGATGGCAAGAAAAACAATGGGATATAGCCAATACTTTGCAATGGTGGCTATTATATTGAAAACAAGCAGCGGTGCCGTGTCAATTGACGCATTGGCGCTGTCTGTGGCCATTAAAAATCCTTTTATCCCACTATAGATGGCTACCGGAATGGAAAAGAGGGTAGACAAAACCGAGTGTACCAGGGCAATGACAATTAATATTCCAAAGGTTTGCCACCAGTGGTTTTTTATCAGGGTAAAACAGCGGCTTAGTGAATCGCTTAAGCCTTTCTGTTCAAAAACTTTTACTGCCAGTAAAAAGGATAACGGGATCATGACGTAGAAACCCGGGATAATCAGTAAAGCAAAGGAGATAAAAAGGATGATGGTTCCTACTATTTGGAAACCTAATAACCCCCAAAAATCTTTAATGAAGCGTCGCCAAACAGCTTCAATTTCAAATCCGCCTTTGCCATGAATCCGGTATTCTTCCAGGTAACAAAAGGTAATGCCTATGATGAAAATAGAGGCGATAACACTTATTGCAATTAAAGCTAATAAGAGACCACCGTTTGGCGTGACGGATTCCGGAACGTTTCCATTCATCGCCTCAAAAAGCCCGTTGACGGAGTCTTTTGTGTAAAAGGTAGCGATGATCGCTAACAGGATGATAGGAATGGAAGTATAGAGGATGATGGTTTTAAAAAAAGGTTTGAATTCCTGTCGGATGAAATCAAAGGTCACATTTAATACATCGCTGAAATTGCGCTCTTTCTCTATTGTAATATCAGACTTCATAGATATGAGTTAAGTTTGTTTTTTTATGGACAAATTCGGGGTAGATAAAGAAATACCAGACAATAAACACCAGGGATACCGCAATGATGAAAATGTTAACACCTGTGGACATGGAGCCATAGGCGCGGGTAACAAATCCTTCCAGGAACCCGGCGACGGTGAAGATGGGTACCAGTCCCAGCATTACCTTGCTGCCATCTTTCACCCCTTTCATGAATGTTGTTTTTCGGGGATAAGAGCCCGGGAAAAGAATGCTTTTTCCCAGTATAATACCGGCCCCACCGGCAATAACAATAGCTGATAACTCCAGTGTTCCGTGTATCATGATGGCCATGGAGGAAATGCCCAACAGGTTTTTCTGGTAGAAGAAGGTTTGAAAGGCCCCTACCATAATACCATTGCGAAAGAGGCCAAAGAGCGTCCCAATGGGGGTCGCCAGACCAAACAGGAACAGGATGAACGAAACGCGGATATTATTCAGGGCGATGGTCAGGAACATGGGGAGTTCCGACATTTGACCGTACACCGCCATGGGGTCGCCTTTTTCAATATTATCCAGGGTCATGTTTACGTAGGCATCGCCCAATATCAGCCTCACAAAGGAGTCGTCGGTGAGGGACGATACCACGCCCAACAGCACCGATAAGAGGAAGAATACAAGTGAAAACAGAAAATACTTACGATTTTCATGCATCACCAGGGGTATCTCCTCTTTAAAAAGATGGATAATGCGGTTACCATTTTCGCGTTTATTCCGGTAAATCTCCTGGTGCGTTCGCATGGTTAAGCCATTGAGGTAAGTCAAGGTGTGCGATTGTGCATAGAACGTACGGGCATAGGAGAGATCATCCGTCAATTGAATAAACTGATCGGCCAGTTCATCGGGATCAATCTTAGAGGGCTTTTTTAACTGGGCCTCAAAACGCTCCCAACGAGCCTTGTTGCGGTTGATGAAGGTAATCTCTTTCATTCGAAAGTGTTGCTATCCGGTGATATAATCCACACAATCATGCTGTGTCTGGAAAATGTTATGTTCTTTAATGTTGGTTCAGATCTCCTCCCTAAAGGCGCATCAATGTTGCCAAAAACAAGGATAATGCGTGGTTAACCGGAAATTGACGGATAAAACTAATACAAGTTGGGAAGTTCACAAAATAATACATTGAAATATGGGGCGTGGGAGGTGTTGCAGAGAGTTGAAATGTAACGCAGAGTTTCGCAGAGAAGGCGCGAAGATTCGCAGAGAAGGGGTTGGGTTTTGGGTAGTTGTTTCGGTGAGGTGGTATGTGGGGTACTTGCTTTTTAAAACAGCCCCTGATATTTAGGTATCAGGGGCATGGTAGGGCAAGTGTATTCCTTGTTTTTTATTGTACCACTACTTTCAGGCGGTGAATGTGTGATCCTTCCTGGATTATTAACAGGTAGAGGCCGGGTTTTACGTTTTCCATTTTAATATTAGTAGCAGTGGTGGTTTGTTGTTTTACCACATAGCCTTTGGTATCGACCAGTTGAATGTGTTTTTCCTTATCCGATGCTTCATTTAACCCAATGGTAAAATCTCCGTTATTGGGGTTGGGGAAAACGGAAATCTCTTGTTTCTGTTGTTTTGAAATCGCTGTGGCATTATCGAATAACACGGTGATGTCATCGGAGGCCTTACAGCCATTTTCGTTTGTGACCGTTAAAGTGTAGGTGTTGCTGGAAGTAACATCAATAAAGGAAGTTGTTGATCCGGTAGACCATTCTTACAAAGCGATTTTCTTCCGAATAGTTTTCCGGTTACAATGTGATTTCCGGAGCTCCCGAATGGTTTTTTTGTGTTACAATGCGATTTCTGAAGGTCCCGAATGGTTTTCCGGTGTTACAATCTGATTTCCGGAGCTTCCCGGTCAGTTTAGTGTCTGGTATCTAACCTCTCCTCAAACGATCTTACCCTAAAAATTCCATTTAAGGCGGAGAAACGACATAACGGATGAGGCTTTTTCATTGTTTACTTTTCCGCCGAAATATTGGGCGATAAAGGAGAGGTAAAGGTCGTCGCGTAGGGAGTAATCCATCGTGGGGCCAACATAAAAGGAGCTGACACCGGGAAATCCCATGACAGCCAAGGAAGTGTTGAGCAGGGGTGTGGCCGGGTAGGAAGCCGACATGAACCAGGTAAAGTCGGTCATGCTAAGTGTTTTTACCGAGGCCGGTTCGAAATAGAACTGGATGAAGTTGTTATCCATGTCTTTCAGGTTGCTGCTGTAAAGCATCTCGGTCTGAATCATGAGTGAGTTGCGGAAGGTGTAGTTGCCGCCCATGGAGGCGATCAAGATGTCATCTTCTTTTTTGTCTTTGGGTATCATGTAAGTGGCTTCGCCATAGAAGCCGGCTCCTTTGATATCGCCGCTCCAGCCGGCACCCATCAGGTAATCTTCTTGGTTGTAAACACCACCCAGCACCTGGAAGTCATAGCCTGCTTTATTGAAACGATAAAGCCCGGCCATGGAGACGCGGTTTTTGTAATCGATCTTAATAACCCCTTCGAGCTTGGATGAATAGCCCGTAAAATACTGCACACGCACCCCGTCCAGTCCTGGTCGTTCTTCATAGTCAAAGTCGAAATAGGAGTAGGCATTGAAGATATCATTGGGATTCCACACCATTGACATGCCCCAGTTGACACGTTGACGACCAAGGCGTACCTGCAGGTTCTTTATTGTGTATTCCATCCAAATGCGGTCGATGATGGAATTAATCACGTAGTTATCTCCTGAAGCCCAGTTACACGACATGTCTATCCAGCCGTAATCCTGGGTAATGAATTGACTGTAGCCATTGATAGACTTAAGGGTCTGGCCCCAGATAAAACGGTTGCGCTGCTCAATGGCCATGGAAAAGTGATCGCTGGATTGCCAGGCGAAGTTCAGCCGGTTGTGCACCATGTTGTCCAGGTAGGTATTATGGTCTATGTCTTCATAAACAAATGAAGGCATTTCGGTGAGGTAGCCGTTGAAGCTGACCTGGGCATAGGTACCGGTGGTAATCAAAAGCAGCAAAAAAAAGGTTTTACGCATCTTGATTTTGGTTTAGTTACTTGTAATGCTTAAGACAAAAATGAGATTTATCTTTTCATGAAAGAATCAAAAGGGATTGAATGGGCGATTTTCAAGGATGAGCTTTCATTCTATGCGTTTGAATGATTTATTGAAAAGAGGAGTAAGCGGTTTAATTGGATTAAAACCGCTTACCGGAATACTGCATTTCTATTGCCTTACTTCATCATTTTTCACACGTCCGTCTTCAATGGTGATAACCCGGCGGGCTTTGTTTACCACCCGGGCATCGTGGGTGGAGAAGATAAAGGTGATATCTTCTTCCCGGTTTAGCTTCTCCATGATGTCAAGCAGGGTGCCGGTTGATTTGGAATCCAGGTTGGCAGTGGGTTCATCGGCCAGAATGAACTTGGGGCGGGAGGCTAAAGCCCTGGCTACGGCAATGCGTTGTTGCTGGCCGCCCGACAGCTGTCGGGGCCGGATGTTGGCCTTGTCGGGAATACCCACGGCTTCCAGCAGTTCCATGCTGCGCTTCTCGCGTTGTTCTTTGGGTATTTTCTGAAGTTCCATGATAAATTCAATGTTTTCCCTGGCGGTGAGTACCGGGATGAGGTTATAGGCCTGGAAGATAAAGCCGATATTGTTTAGCCGGAACTTAATGCGTTCGCTGGATTTCAATTGGTCGAGGCGCTGGTTGTCTATGACTATTGTGCCTGAAGTGGGATCGTCGAGGCCTCCCAGCATATTTAAAAGGGTGGTTTTGCCCGAACCCGAAGGTCCTACAATGGCGGCAAATTCACCCCGTTCAAATTCGAGTGAGATACCATTCACGGCATGTACCGGTACTTGAGAGGCGTTATATATTTTGGTTAGATCTTTGATGCTTATGATTGACATGATTCACTGTTTTTTAGGTTAAATGACACGGATGGCTTCTGACGGATTTAGCTTAAGGCCTTTATAGGCCGGGTAGATGGAGGCGACGATACCCGTAAGAATGACCATGACGGCGATGGTAACGACCATGGGGATGTCGTAGACCGGGTAAACAATGGTGGCAAATCCCCACTCACTTAAGCCTTCTCCCCAAATGCTCAGGTCGATTCCTTTAACAGCCCAATATTCGGTGGTGAGTGCTCCCAGCAGGATACCCGCGAAGCCGCCTACGATGGAAAGGAAGGTGGATTCGATAATGATCATCAGGAAGACGCGTGATTTACTCATCCCTACTGCCATAAGCATGCCCAGTTCATGTATGCGCTCCATCACCACCATCAGCATGGTGTTGACAATGCCGAATCCCAGGGCCAGCAAAATGATGATCACCAATATATACATATAGGTGTTGCCTATCTCGGTAAGATACCCTAGTTCCGGTGAGAGATCCGGCCAGCTCTCTGTAATCAGATCAGGATGGGTGGCGGAGATTTGATTTTCAATGGATGCGAGGTCATCCTGATTGTTGATAAAGATGGTTATTTCATGGGCGGCACCGTCTGGGAGCAGCGTGAGTTGTTGCAGATCGGTGTTGCACACCCATACGTTGGTTTCGTCAAAGGTGCTGTTAACGGTTTGGTAGATGCCGGCCACCCGGAAGGCACCGCCGGTGATGTTACCTTCTGTATCCTGCATGCGCAACACCACTTTCGAGCGCATCTTCACCTTTAGTTTATCAGCCAGCTTGTGCCCGATGATGATGGGATTGCGTTTAACGCCTTCGAACCATTTACCTTCAATCAGCTTATCGGGCAGGTTGGTGACTTTTTTTTCTTCCATCGGATCGGCACCAATGATCTTAACACCGGTGGCTGTTTCGGCAGAGGCAATCATGGACTGGATCACAATACGTGGAGATACGCCTCTGATCTGGTCATTTTTACGTATGTCGGCAGTAATGGCATTTGCTTCAGGGATATAATTTTTAAGGTCGTCGTTTAGTTTAAAGGCCGGCGAATGTATCTGTATGTGCGAAGTCTCAGTTTCAATGCCGTCCTTGAGGCGTTGTTGCATCCAGCCATTAATAAAGGTGGACGAAAACACCCCGGCAAACATGCCTACCAGCATGGCCGAGATAACGACCATGCTTCGGGTGGGATTTCGCCAGATGTTTCGCCATGATATTTTTAGTAGCATAGGTTGGTAGTTTTAGTCTTTTAATGCATTTATTTCTTTAAAACGTAGCAGCTTAATCAGCGGTACCATGGCGATGAACAGGGTCATGCAGAATACCGCCAGCATTTGGTAGAAGAATACTTTGGGTTCCCAGGCAAAAAACAGGTAGGGTTCAAAACCCAGGCTTTCGATCCATTCGCCTCCTTTACCTGAAATGGGTATGGGATTAAAAAAGAAGTAAGCCACAACGGGAAAGGAGCCTACCAGGCCAGTTACCACTCCCACGAAACCTATCAGGATGGTTTCCACTACCACCACCAGGGCTAACCTGGTTTTTTGCATTCCGATGGCCACCATGACGCCAAATTCATGTTTGCGCTCGGCCATCATCATCATGATGGTTCCGAAAATGCCAAACCCGATGACGATATACAGAATTACTTTGGTGATGAGTGCGGTGGTGCGATCACTTTCTATCTGCTGTAACATGGTTGGAAACATCTCTTCCCAGCTAATCACTGTTAGAGGAGAGGCAATGTCTTGTTTGAGCCTGGGAAGCAGTTGTTTCATTTTATCGTTGTCTTTCACCATCAATACAAGGGATGTGAGATGGTCGGTGGCGGTGTAGAAAGACTGGCATTGCGATAATTCCATGTAGACAACACGTTTGTTAAATTCCGGGTTGAAATGCTTGATGAAACCTCGCACGGGGTATTTCCCGGCAGCACTTACGCCGTGATAGCCCTGGCCTAACAATACCAAGGTGTCACCAACTGTGAGATTCAGGCTGTGGCCAAGCCCTTCGCCAATGATCACACCTTGGTCATTGGGCGATAAATAGTTGCCCTGGCTTATTTTGTCAGCAATGGCAGTTAAAGCCTGTTCGGCCAACGGTTCAATGCCAAGAATTATGGCGCCGCGGGTGTTGTCTTCGTAGGAAGCCAGTGCAAAATCCTCCAGCCGGGGCACCGTCATGGTCACCCCTTCATATTTCTCTAAAGTCCTGTAGAGGGATGAGTCTGGTACAAAGGTGTTGTTGATGGTTTTATTATCCCAGTACTCCTCGTTTTGCACCTGCATAAAGCCAGAGTAAAACTTCACTACGTTATCAATCATCTTGCTGTAAGAGCCTTCCTGGGAGGAACCCATTAGAGAAGAGAAGATGACGCCGAAAAAGATTGATGCCACAGTAATCAGAGTTCGGCGCTTGTTACGCCATAAATTCCGCCAGGCCAGTTTTAATACATTCATCTCAAACTGTTTTAGGATTAGGTTATTTTACTCTGCGGATATTTTGAATGGAGAAAAAACTGTCTTTGATGGGCACTTCAAACTTGATGTGGGTAAACACCAAGGTCGTTTTTTGTCCGGGCTTATCCACCGGAATTATTTCATAACGGGTTGGCATCACCCGGTCACCCACATTTTTTATCTGACTCAAGGTCTCTTCATTCACCAGGTATTGATCTTCGTCGTAATATTCGTTGCGGAGTGTCATGTAGCCTTTCTTGGTGATCCAGGTTTTGATTTTCCCCCAAACAACCGGGGCGTCTTCCTTTGGAATCAGTTCAATAATCCAGCATTCATAATCACTTTTTGTTTCGGTGCCCACTATTTTATGCTCATAGTCTTTAACTATGGAAGAGGCATTCACCAGGTCGTCATTGGTGAGGTCCGATCCCATCCAGGACTGCATCATCATGCTGGGCGGTATTTTTATCATGCGTTCAATGGCAGGGATGTAATTCCACATTTCTCTTTCCCGTTTTAAGAATACCTGGCCTTTTTCCTTAACCGGATAGGTGATGTAGACCACTGAATAATCAGTGCCTTTGGCCCATGATTTAAATTTTAGTGTGCGTTCCCATTTGGGGCGGATAATTTTCATCTCCATTTCGGCATAACTGGAATTGCCGCGAATAAGCTGATCTGCTTCAGTGATGATCTCTTTGGCGGTTAGTTCCTGCCCAATGCCGGCGGGTGTAATGGTTAGAACAATGAATAGCGCTATTAGAAGTCGTTTGATCATGGGATGAGGATTTGTTAAGTTGTTAGTATTCCGGGATTAGGCTTGTTGATAACTTTTAGTGGTTGTTTTTTAAAATTAGAAATAATCTGATTTTTCATTGTACTGTTTGATTTTATTAACAGGGCTTTTTGTTGTTTGCAATTGCCATGATTTTTAGTCCTTAAAAATTTTGACTATCAAATAAGCACAAGCGGTTATTAAATAACTTACAAAAACTTAACCAACTATTGTATCCTAATGATCAATTTTTAAATATATAACATCTCGTTGTGATTAGGAATATTGGTGACTTCATATTTTGGAAATGCAGTTGTGGCGTGAAGATTTATATCTGTACTAAGATTAAGGGCTAACTCCATACAAAGAGTTTGCTTTTTTTGTAAAAATGTTTTCAATCTGATCACAGTTATACCAAATATATTTCACTGACCCGTGTATAATACTGATTAGTGATTAAATGTAGATGGTGTAATCCCCTTTTTTCAGTCTGAAATCAAAAAATACGAGTTTAGATCAAATTTTATGGCGGGGAGTAACAGTGTAACCAAAGGATTACGTTATTTTTGAAAAATAAAAACGCAATACATTGAAAGAAGGGTTAGTAATAAAATCAACAGGGAGTTGGTATGTGGTTCAAATAGAACAAGGCAAGCATGTCAATTGCCGGATAAAGGGGAAGTTCAGGCTGGAAAAGATTAAAACAACCAACCCGGTAGCCGTTGGTGATAAAGTTTTAATTGAGTTGGAAGAGAACCAGGAGGAAGGCGTTATCAAAAGCATTGGAGAACGGAAGAATTATATTATCCGTAAAGCCTCCAATCTAAGTAAGGAATCACAAATTCTGGCAGCCAATGTTGATATGGCGGTCTTGCTTGTAACCATCAATTATCCGGTCACAACGACAGTATTCATTGACCGGTTTCTGGCTGCGGCAGAAGCTTATGGGATTCCTGTAAGTATTGTTTTCAATAAGGTGGATCGGTATGATGTAGAACATCAGAATGAGTTAGCTGATTTGCGCGGTATTTATGAAGAAATTGGATACGATACTTATGCTATCTCAGCTAAGAATCAAGAAGATCTGTCAGAGATAAAAGAACTGTTAAAAGACCGGATTAGTGTTATTGCCGGCCATTCTGGTGTAGGTAAATCAACTTTGATTAATCGCATTGAACCGGGTTTGAAATTAAAGACAGCTGAGATTTCAGATGCTCACTTAACCGGTAAGCATACTACTACATTCGCTGAGATGCATGCTTTGAGTTTTGGTGGCTACATTATTGATACTCCGGGAATCAGGGGTTTTGGTCTGATTAATATTGAGAAAGAGGAGTTATATCATTTTTTCCGGGAAATATTTAAGGAGGCTGAAAACTGTCAGTTTCATAATTGTACTCATATTCACGAGCCCGGTTGTGCTGTTAAACAAGCGGTCGAAGAAGGACGTATTGCAATGTCCCGGTATTCAAGTTACCATAGTGTATTTTCTAACAGTAATGAGAAATATCGTTAATGTTATGTTGTTTTTCAAACAATTAATACTATTTTGCGTGAGGAAAGCAAACCTTAATCCTCATTATTTGAATGAAAAAAGCCATTATCATAGGATGTGTCAGTATTGTCCTGGTTGTATTGGCTAATGTTTATTACTACTTAGATACCTATAGCTGGCAGATTAACACCCAGAAAAATATCTTACTGAAGCAATCGTTAATCTGCCGTGATCAGTTAGATCAATACTTTCAGAAAACACAAACCAATATTCTGTTGCTGTTGTCCAATAAGGAATTGGATAGCTTGTTTACACAGCGAGGACGTTCCATTGAGGTGCAAAAGCGCCTGGAATTACTCTTTGCTCGTTACAGTGAGCATCTTACGGAATTAAAGGTGACAGACAAAAGCGGTAATACTTACGGGTTACGGAAATCTAATAATGCCGCATTTGTTTCTTATTTTTCCAAATCTCCTCCTATTGAGGAGTTGGTAGCTAAAATCTATATTGATCCTAAGGGTGAAAGCATTAATTATATTCAGCCTGTCATGGAGGATTATGAGATTTATGGCTATGTACAATTTAATATAAACCTGAAGGACTTTTTTAATTCAGCTTTTTATAATTTTAATCTAAAGGATGTCCACTTTCAATGGATTGTAAAACCAAGTGGATGGGTGTTATATAATACTTTGGGAGTTGACTCTTTTTATCCGGAGTTAATACATCTGAATAACTTGTCAGAGAAAAAATCTTCCTTTTCTCATATTCATAACCTTTTTGTCGGAAATGATAAACTGAAAGTATTGTCAGTTTTTCAAAAGTTGAATTTTCATGGTTCAAAATATTATGTAGTTTTCTCTTTGCCTGTCAAATTGGTGACTTCATCAATTGTTGAAAACGCCTTTATTCTGGGGTTGATATCCTTATTCGTTATACTTCTGATCATTCTTTGGTTTGGCTATTACATGAAAAGAAAGAATGTGGAGGGGCAACGATTACAACAGACGCAGGATGCTCTAAGAAAGATGCTCTATTATCTGCCGGTTGGTATTGTGTTAACGGATGGCCGGAATCAAATAGTTCAAGTCAATAAGGCGGCGATTAATATGTTTTCTTACGATGATGAAGATCAATTATTGGGGCAGGTGGCCACCGATGATGTTCTATTTGAAAACAGGGTGACCCTGGAACGAGCACGATATTCCGAAAGTTCCAATAAATATGTTCTTAAAAACAGTAAGGGCGATGAAACCGTCATTCTTAGTGAAGCCATCCCTTTCTTTTTACAAAGCGAAAAATACATCATCGATGTTTTTATTGAAATAACCCCGCTTGAATTGGAACGTCGATCTGCTCAAAGTGCCAATAAAGCAAAGTCTACCTTCATTGCCAATATTAGCCATGAACTTCGTACGCCTTTAAATGGTATCATTGGCCTGACGGATGTTCTGCTTACCTCTCCCTTGCCGGAGCAGGAGAGAGATATGTTACAGGTAGTAAAGCGTTCAGCTGATACCTTATTGATATTGATCAATGATATTCTTGATTTTTCGAAAATTGAGGCAGGTAAGTTTGAGATTGAGTCCATTGAATTTGATTTGCATGACGAAATTGAGCGAACGATTAAGTCTTTTTATTCATTTGCCAGAGACAAAAATATTCAGCTTAGCTGGTATTCGGCCGTTCTACTTCCGAAGGATTTTATTAGTGACCCAATACGTTTACGACAGGTATTAAATAATCTTATTAGTAATGCCATTAAGTTTACTCCTGGTGGAGGAAGAATATATATTGGAATTACGTCGGATCAGGCAATTAATGGAAATCCTGTTTTGCGGTTTTCGATAAAAGATACCGGAATAGGGATTAAGCAAGATAAGCTAAAAGCCATTTTTAATCCATTTTCTCAGGAAGATGAAAGTATTACCAGAAAATATGGAGGAACGGGCTTAGGAACGACCATATCCAGGCAGTTGATTAATCTTCTGGGCGGGGAGATTGAAGTGCACAGTCCTTCCGGATTGAGTACACAGGATGAATATCCTGGCGCTGAGTTTATCTTTACTCTTCCGCTAAAAACAAACCGGCAGGTAAAACAGGTGGATTTTTCTCACATTACCCATTTTAAGCAACTTAAAACACTTGTTGTTTCTGATGATCCTTTGCAAGTACAAAGCATCACTAAGAATTTGATGTCTCTTCATATTGATTATGCAGTGTTGCCTCCTTCTACTGAAACACTTGATATATTGCGAACAAGATCAAAATATCAACTATTAATAATAGATCATCGTATTGATTTCGATGGATTAACTTTTCTGCATGATCTTCATAACCGCAGACTGGATACGAATTATATGGTTATTATACAAAGTTCTGATTTACAACCGGCCAACACAAAAATTGCAAAACAATTCGGTGCTGATGTTTACCTGAGAAAGCCTATAAAACTCTATGTGCTACAGACCTTTTTGCATAAGCAGTTACCAAAAGTCATGAACCATGGAATGCATCGGTTATTGGCTCTTCCTGAAAACCTGAAAGTATTGGTTGCCGAAGATAACCGTTTAAACCAACGGGTGGCTCAGAGTTTGTTTCAAAAAATGGGGGTGGTTATTGATCTTGCCAATGATGGTTCTGATGCAGTAAGTAAAGTAAAGGGGACTCAATATGATATTATCTTTATGGATTTGTCTATGCCCGGGATGGATGACTTTTCTGCCGCTAAAAGTATAAAAGAGGTTGGTAGTAGGTGTCCGTTAATTGCTATGACAGTTAGTAATGATATTCATGAGAAAGAGCGTGTATTGGATACAAAGATTATAGATGATTATATGGTAAAACCTACGCGTCAGGAGGATATTTCCAGGATGCTTACCAAGTGGTGTATGCAGGATTAAGAGTGATGATAAAGAGATATGCCTGAAGTATTTTGTTTCAAAAGGTCTATTGTCTAAATCTAACGATCTATTAAAATATGAATGCGTATGAAATAGATTTTCGCATTATTGGGATAGTCTTCAATTGGAAGAGGTCGAAAATGATCCAGACGAAACTGCTGTGGTTGAAATAAGCGCGATTCTTGGCGGTACGAAGACTCATTCAGAACCTGTTGCCAAGTGGAAATAAACCGCACAAAGGAGGTTCTTCCATACTGGAAGTTTTATTTGAAGATTAAGAGTACTAACAATATTAATTGAGAGACCTCGTTTTAATGCTACGATATTTTTCAATTAATCTAATGAGGCATGAACGTGTACACACGTAAAAAAATTTGGAAATTATTTTTGTTGATAGGAGCGATTGGGATTGGGGTATTTACTTTGTGGTATACCCAAAGTTTGTCTTCGCAATTAAAAAAGGAAGAGAAAAAAAAGGTGGAGTTATGGGCTGAAGCTACCAGGCAGCTGACGCAATCCAGGCAGGAAGAGCCTGGCATAAAATTGATTTTTGAAGTCATTAAGAATAATACTACCATTCCTGTTATTCTGGTTGATAAGCAGGATACGATACTGCTTCACAGAAATATTCAGTTGCCTCGGCAGAATGCTAATGCGTTTTTGTATCGGACGTTATTGAAAATGAAGAAGCAGGGGAATATGCTGGAAATCAATCTTGGCGATCAGGAGGTGCAATATCTTTATTATCAGGATTCCATTCTTATCAGGAAGCTGACCTATTTTCCAATTGTAATTCTTATTGTAGTATCCATTTTTATTGTTTTAGCTTATTTGGGATTTAGCGGCGCTCGTAAAGCAGAACAAGATCAGGTTTGGGTAGGAATGTCAAGAGAAACGGCTCATCAGCTTGGAACACCTACTTCATCATTGTTGGCATGGATTGATCTGTTGGCACTAAAGACGAATCAACAAAGCCTGGTGGATGAGATGGCAAAAGATGTGGAGCGGCTGCAAACGATTACAGATCGGTTCTCTAAAATCGGGTCTAAACCGGAACTGGCCGTTACTGACCTCTTTCCTGTGGTCTCCCGGATCATTGATTATTTGAACAGGCGAACGTCAGATAAAATTATAATTGCGCTACACGATCATTGCAAACAGGATGTGATGGCTTTTATTAATCCGGTTTTGTTTGAGTGGGTCATTGAAAATATTTGTAAGAATGCTATTGATGCGTCGAGGGGAAACGGGCGTATACTACTTTGTATAGGGCAGGAGAAGGAAAGAATTTTTCTGGATATCTCTGATGAAGGAAAAGGAATTATTAAATCACAATTTAAAACAATATTTGAACCCGGATTCACCACAAAAAAGAGGGGCTGGGGCCTTGGATTGTCTTTGGCAAAGCGGATTGTGGAGCAATATCATGGGGGAAAATTGTTTGTTAAATCATCTGAACCTGGAGTAGGTACTACTTTTAGAATTATCTTGCCCAAAAAGCCTAAAAAAGTTTAAAATCAGACAACTTTGAATAAATTTCAGGGTTTTCTTTCGCAAGATTTGATAATTTTATACTTTTGCAAAGTTTTTATTTGAGGAGAAGTGGATAAACTGAAGGATTACGGTATCTCTTTCAAGGGATTAAAGGACGGACGACATACGTACGAATATGCTATTGGACGATCGTTTTTTGAACTTATCGAGGAGCCACTGGTTGAAAATGGAGACGTTCAGGTATTTGTAGAGCTTAATAAAAGTCAAACAATGCTGGTGTTGGATTTCGATATTCATGGGAATGTAGAAAGCATCTGCGATAATTGTTTAGCTCCTGTGAATATCGATGTTTCATACCAGGGAAAGCTATACGTGAAATTTGGCGAAGAATACCAGGAGCTTTCAGATGAAATTATTGTTCTCCCACATGAAGTACATGAGTTGAATGTGGCTCAATGGATTTATGAGTTTATAATCATAAGTTTGCCCATTCGACACATACACCCGGACGATGAAAACGGGGAGCCTTTGTGTGATAAAAACATGTTAAAAAAGCTCGATCAATATCTCGTTGATACAGATCATATTGATGAGGAAGAAGATAATATTGATCCCAGATGGGAAGCATTAAAGAAATTTACAGATAAAAACAAGTAAAGAGGTTGAAAAATGGCACATCCAAAGCGAAAACAATCGAAAACTAGAAGAGACAAGAGAAGAACACATGATAAAGCTGTGATGCCTGCTCTTGGTATTTGCTCTAACTGTGGTGCCACAGTAAAACTACATACTGTTTGTGGTGAGTGTGGTTACTATCGTGGTAAGTTAGCTGTAGAAAAGGAAATTACAGCATAGGCTTCAAGATATTAAAGTATTAAAATTTGCCCCTAAAAATTCATTTAGGGGCAAATTTTATTTAGGGCCTATACATCATTTGTTTAATATAAGTGTTTTCTTACTTTTGTAACGTCCCGACAAATAGAGAGTCATCTAATATCCGGATTAGGCCAGGTGATTTTAAGAAGTAATTAATAATGCCTGCTGTTGGGGGTCCGGACACAGAAAATATGAGTACCATGGAAAAAATCAATGCAGTGATAACTGGCGTTGGCGGGTATGTGCCCGACTATATCCTGACCAATGACGAGTTAAGCACTATGGTGGATACGACGGATGAGTGGATCATGACCCGGGTTGGCATCAAAGAGAGGCATATTCTCAAGGAGCCAGGAGAAGGTTCTTCATTTATGGCTGTAAAGGCCATTGAGCAACTTTTAGAAAAAACAGGTACTAAACCTGAGGAAATTGACTTGGTTGTATGTGCTACCGTGACACCTGATCATGTATTCCCCGCTACAGCCAACATTATTTCTGATAAGTGTGGAATTCGTAATGCGCATAGCTTTGATCTGAATGCCGGTTGTTCAGGTTTTTTATATGCTCTTGATACAGCATCGCAGTTTATTCGTTCCGGATCGAAAAAGAAAGTGATCGTAGTAGGAACAGATAAGATGTCTTCTATTACTGATTATACCGACCGAACTACTTGTGTGTTATTTGGTGATGGATCCGGAGCTGTTTTGCTTGAGCCAACTACCGAAGATGTAGGGGTGATGGATAGTATTTTGCATAGTGATGGATT
Source organism: Marinilabiliaceae bacterium JC017 (assembly GCA_004296775.1). Lineage (GTDB taxonomy): Bacteria > Bacteroidota > Bacteroidia > Bacteroidales > Marinilabiliaceae > JC017. Next base: position 20,038 of record RHGE01000009.1, on the reverse strand, counting down.
TGGTCGTATTCATTTGCAAATGAAAGCTGGTGGATCGGTTAAGCCGCCTTCGCATGAGAGTATTGATGCCAGAGAGCATTATATCTATCAGGAAGGTCGTCATGTCTATAAACATGCCGTATCCAATATGTCTAATGTGGCTGTAGAGATCATGAAAAAGAACAACTTTACATCCGATGAATTAGCATGGTTGGTACCGCATCAGGCAAATTTGCGTATTATTGAAGCAACAGCTGAACGTATGGAGCTTGATAAGAATAAAGTGATGATAAATATCCAGCGTTATGGTAACACTACAGCAGCTACACTTCCGATTTGTTTATGGGAGTGGGAAAAGCAACTTAAAAAGGGTGATAAGTTGGTTTTAGCCGCTTTTGGTGCTGGTTTTACCTGGGGCTCACTTTACCTGAAGTGGGGTTATGATGGAAAGTAATGAATGATTAATGATATAAAAAGTCCGCTGCATTTTTGTGTAGCGGACTTTTGTTTTTTATTATAACCCTAATTCCCGGTAAACTAAAAAATCTTTTACCTCCATAAATGCTTTTTCCATGCACATCATGTTGTCGATGAGAAAGTAGAGAACGTCAGGCCATTGATCCTGTTGATATATGTCAGCTGGCATTGATGTATACACCCGGCAGACGGTTTGGCCATTGGGCTTTTCATAAATGAAATCCCAGTTGAGTTGTTTGCCGTAATTCTCCTCAAAGAGTGTTTTGCAGGCTTCTAGTTTTTCATACAATTCAAGTCTTCTTGATTCATTTCTGTGGTTGATTTCAAGGGCGACGATAGCGTGCTGGCGATCTACATCAAAGCGTAAATCTAATCCTTTTACACCGGTGTCTTCCAGGATCCATCTTTTCTTCTTTCCTTTTTGACCGGGCAGCCGGCGTGTTCTGTTATCAAGTCTTTGCCAAAATTCCAGTCTTAGTGCTTTTGCTTCCTCCTTCGAAAACATGTTGAGTGATTTTTAGGGTTACTCTTTTTTTGCTTGTGATGATGAAAGTAATAGGAATATTAAATATCCGGCTCCTAATCCAATCATTGCAATGCTAACGATTTCCATAGACGGAGAGCCGCCATGGATCATTCCAAAGCCAAGGATAATAAATAAAACTGATATAATTGCCAATGTCTTTTTCATTGTGTTAAATCAATTTAAAAGGGATTGTTATACCTTTCATGTATTACCTCAATATAACAACCCTTTATGGCATTGGTTTCGTTTTTTCTTTTTAGAAAAGGTATTTAAGCATGATTAACCCGCGGTGATTTGCAACGGTGTTAAAATCTGACGGTTTACCTTTTTCATTCATTTTAGAGCCATAGGCAGCTACGGTGTATGAATATTCTGCACCGATCATTATTTTAGGATTGGCATAGAATTTTATACGTGGAGATATGGCGTATAGATAACCAATTTCCGGACTACGGCTTAGTTCAGGAATGATTTCAACGGATTCGTTTGCTCCAAGGTTTGCGGTGTAACCCAAAAACAGACCAGGTTGATATTTTTTATTTGTACTTTCAAAATCAGTCCAGCCTGAAGCAACCATTAAGGGAGCATATTCTGTGAGTTGGCTATTTCCTGTTTTTTTGCCTACACCCCCAAGCATAACCAGGTTAGTGAGGTTACCGCCATATACGCCACCAAATTTCCAGTTAAAGCTGGTAAAAAAGGATTTAGCGGATGCGCTCAGGTGCCAGCTGGTTATGCGTTCATCTGTTTTTATGGTGTTTTCCCCTAATTTCTCTTCCAGTTTTGGTTGCAAGGTTTTTACACCGGCAGTGAAAGCTGCAAAGAACTTCTTTCCAGGTGTTAGTTTCACTTGTACGTCTGCTTCGGGTAATTGTGACCATTCGTCAGATTTCGAACCGGTGAATTCTTTGTTGCGGTGATCGTTTTGAGCTACTAAGAGGGCTAATAATTCAATGGAATTGTTTAGTTTGTGAGCATAGCGAATTTGTACGGCACGATTTAGCGGGTGGATTGGTGCACCGGGGTTTGTGGTAACCAGCTTGGGATATGTTTCAGATACGAACATCGGGTTTAAATATTGGCCGGCAAGAAGATATGATTTTTCCCAATTAAGTTTCACATACGCATGGCGAATACGAAAGGCTAAATCATTGCTGCCGGTTTTTCCAAGAAAATCTCCTTGTAACAAAGTCGAGGTTTTAGCACCAAGAATTTCCGGTCCTGAAATGTGGGCACCAATGCGGCTAACAGAAGCATCCAGATCATAACGTCCTTGTGCATTAATGTCGTTTCCGTTAATATCTAATTTTTCAGGCGATGGGTATAGGTAGATGTGTCCGTTTCTTGACATTACACTTTGTCGGCTGTCGTAAAAACCGCTTACTCCAATGAATCCATGTAACTCCACTTTAAAAGTATTTTCCTTTTCCTGAGCCCAGGTCATTTGCTGTAACATTACTACCAGCAAAATTAGAACGCTTTTTTTCATTTTTATCTAGTTGATATTTAAGTCAAATGATTTGTTTAATGTCTTTTTTTTTTTTGGTTGAATCTTATTTCTGTTTTTTTCACTCCCTCTAATAATGATATGGAGGAATGAGGTGTTATTAAATTTTGGATTGTTAATTGGTTTTTCACCATAGATCCAACACGAACAATATTTCAAAATGACAATGATATAATGCCGATACATAGTTAAGGATCAATAATAAACGAGGTGTTATTAGAGGCCATTAAAAATGATAATCGGGATTATGGTATTTGTGTGATCGAAAGAAGATGCAAAACAATAAAAATGATTGGGCAAAAGCAAAGTTCCTTAATAAAAAAAATGGTGGTTCGAGTTATTGTTTTAAGGGGAGTTCGTATTTGTTTCTGTTGATCATTATAGGTGCGGGAATTGGTTATTGTAAATATGATTTGATCGGTTGGGTTATAAAAAAGTCTGCTGTCAAATATGTTGGATGTAAATCAGTTTAAGGTTTAATCATCTATTATTGATTGGAAATTAATTTTTAACTCGAAGGGATTAAGTGCTTCTTTTTCTTATTTCAGGGAATCGTCAACGCGGAGTTAAATATTTGACTTATTTTAAAGCTTCAAACAGAAAACGTCTTGTATGAAAAAAATATTTTCTTTTCTCACTGCTACCTGGTTTATGGGTACCCTTCTAATATTTCTAGCCATCGTACTAGGTATTGCAACCTTTATTGAAAATGATTTCGGTACGAATGCTGCCCGGTCATTGGTGTACGATAGCTGGTGGTTCGAATTGGTATTTGTTGTATTAGGAATTAATCTATTGGGGAACCTGTTTAATTATAAAATGTGGATATGGAAACGGCTGCCGGTTATGTTATTTCATCTGGCCTTTGTTTTGATTATTCTGGGTGCCGGGGTAACTCGTTATTATGGTTATGAAGGGTTAATGCATATCCGGGAGGGTGAATCTTCCAATTATATATTATCTGCAAATAATTATTTATCAGTTGCAGTAGATGGGCCTGATGTTGAATTCAGGGACAGGGATCGTGTCTTGTTTTCCCCTGTTACACCCAAAGAGTACAGTAGCTCTGTTTTATTAAAAGAGGGGAAGTTGAAAATTAAAAGTACCACGTTTATTCCTCAGGCAATGGCCAGAGCTGTGGTGCAAGAGGGAGGATCTCCATCGGTTACCATGGTTTTATCAACTAAAAGTGGAAGGATTGAGCGGAGTTTATTTGCCGGGGATGAATTGGATTTAGGTCAAAGGCGTATTGTCTTTGAACCGGAAGAAAATAAAGGGGAGGATGTTGTCATAACTCTAAAGGAAGGGCAACCTTTCTTTTCCAGTACCAGACCGGTCAAAGTAATGCAAATGCAGGGGGGGCAAGTAGAGGAACTGGCCCCGGATTCTTTATATAATTTGCAGAAGGGTGTGATTTACGCATGCGACGATCTTAAAATGGTAATGAGTGAATATTTGCCTAATGCTGCGGTTCGCCCGGTGTCAGTACCTGGAGAGAACGGACAGGGACTACCCAGTGCGATTAGATTGGAGATAGAACAAAATAATCAGGTTCGTGAGATGTTTGTATTTGGGAGAAATGATAAAATTGGGAATTGGACTTCATTACAGCTTGAGGATTACAAGATACGTGCGCAATACGGGGCGAGAAAAGTTGAGCTTCCGTTTTCTTTACACTTGAATAAATTTGAGTTGGAGCGTTATCCGGGAAGTCATAGTCCTTCTTCATTTGCCAGTGAAGTCAGTTTGGTGGATCCGCGTTATGACCTGCGGGAAGACAGGCGTATTTTCATGAACAATATCCTCAACTATCACGGTTACCGTTTTTTTCAATCCTCTTATGATACGGATGAAAAGGGAACAATATTGTCTGTCAACCAGGATTTTTGGGGGACCTTACTGACCTATGCCGGGTATTTTCTACTCGCTTTAGGAATGTTGGTGGCTTTGTTTGTGCCAAATACGCGATTCAGACATTTGATTAATCGTACAGAGACCATTTATAAGAAGAAAAAGACAATCACTTTAGCGTTATTGGTGGTGATTGGGATTTCTGCTTTTGCAGCTGAGGTAAATCCGCCTCATCCTGTTTCTATTGCAACGGCCAATGCATTCGGACGTTTGTGGGTTCAGGATAACGGTGGGCGCATAAAGCCGTTGAACTCAATGAATAGTGAAGTGGTGCGTAAGCTGGTGAAACATCATACTTTTAAAGGATTGACAGCTGATCAGGTGATGTTAAGTGTGATGATTGATCCTGCATATTGGCAGGAAGTGCCCATGATTACCATTTCCCATGATACCTTAAAGGAGCTATTGCAGGTGGAAGGACGGAAAGCTTCATTTCGGCAGTTTTTCACTCCCGATGGACAATATAAAATAAGACCGTTGGTGGAATCGGCTTACCGGAAACGACCTTCTTATCGCAATAAACTGGAGCAAAATGTTATTAAAGTTGATGAACAGGTTAATGTGTTCTACATGGCACAACAAGGTAGTTTTCTGAAGCTTTTCCCACAACCGGTTGACTCGCATTTGCCATGGCTTACTCCCGTTGATGAGTTAAAGGATGGCAGTAAAGGCGATAGCTTATTTGTGAGAAGTATTATGGGTTTGTATCTGGAAGCTCTTGTGAAAAACAAGGAACAGGATGCGAATGAATATCTTCAGGCAATTGCTAATTATCAAGGAAAATATGGGGCAGATATCTTACCCGGAGTAATGCGTAAAAAAGTGGAGGTTTTCTATAATAAATCAACTGTCTTTATGCTGTTATCTCCCTATTTCTTTGTGTTGGGGATAATCTTGTTGGTCTTTCAGTTTATTACATTACTGCATACTGCATGGCAGTTTAAATGGATTATGCGGGGAGGAATGGTTTTGGTTGTGGCAGGATTTGCAGCTTACTGTGCTGGATTGGGCATGCGATGGTATATTTCGGGGCATGCGCCATGGAGCAATGGCTACGAGTCGATGCTATATATCGGTTGGAGCACTTTGCTGGCCGGTCTGATTTTTTGCAAGAGAAGTCCCATAGCGTTATCGATAACAGCTCTGTTTGCCGGTATTATTTTAATGGTAGCTCATTTGAGTTGGATGAATCCTGAAATTACCAATCTTGTCCCTGTGCTTAAGTCATACTGGTTAACCATTCATGTGGCTGTTATTACGGCGAGCTATGGATTTCTGAGTATGGGGGCTTTACTTGGATTTTTAAATTTGATACTCGCGGGATTGAAGAATGAGCGGAATCAAGCCTCTCTTTCTTTGACCATAGAAGAACTGTCCTGTGTGATTGAAATGGGATTGACTATTGGGCTCTACTTACTCACGATTGGTTCGTTCCTTGGTGGTGTTTGGGCCAATGAATCCTGGGGACGCTATTGGGGATGGGATCCCAAAGAGACATGGTCGGCTATTACAATTTTGGTGTATGCTTTTGTCTTGCATATGCGTTTGATACCGGGACTTAAGGGATTTGCTAAATTTAATTTTGCCGCCCTCATAGGATTTGGCTCTGTTATTATGACCTATCTGGGGGTGAATTATTACCTGGCAGGGATGCACTCCTATGCCAAGGGGGATCCGGTACCTGTTCCTGACTTTGTGTATTATACCGTGATAGTAGTGGCTACCGTTTCGATATATGCTTTTTACAATGAGTCTCGTTTGCGGAAGGTTTTAACAGCCAGATAATATCAAAACAATATAATACCAAGCCTATTTCAATATGACCTTGGTATAAGACACTTTTTTCGGGCTTTACATCCATTGGGTGTGAAGCTTGTTTTTTTATGTTCCTTTAATAATAGTTCGTTAAATTTTTAAAAATGCGTGCAAGACGCCTTGTTAGTATCTGATGGATGAAATCTTTCATGGTCCTGTAAATAAGCTAGATGTAAATCAATCTATTATCTAAAATCTAACGATCTGTTGAGAAACGGGAACAGGCAAGGGTATTTATTCGTACTTTTGGGGACTCAATCATACGGATGTTTTGATTGTTATAAAGGCAAGTATTTTTAAGGCAATTTTATCAGCTCATATTACTATGGATTACAAAAGTATAATAATCAAAATCAGACGAATTGTACGCTCTATTAATTTGGAATCAAAAAAAATACAAAAGGATTATGGCGTGAGTATTCCTCAGATTCTTTGTTTGGAGTATATGAAAAATTCGCCCAATTATCAGGCAACACAAAAAAATATACGGGATCATTTAAAGTTGAATTCAAGTACTGTTACTGGTATAATTAGTCGCTTGGAAAAAAGAGGGATGTTGGCGCGGTTGCCAAAATCGGGAGATAAACGGATAACTACTCTTACTCTTACTTCCATCGGATATGAATTGCTGGAAAATACACCTGATTTATTACAGCAGTTATTATCAGTTAAATTGAAGAAAGTACCAGAGGATGATTTGATAAAGATTAGTGAGTCTTTGGATGTATTGGTAAATATGCTGGAAATTGAAGATTTGGATGCTTCCCCCTTGCTTACTGCCGAAGAAGTCATTAATGAAGAAGCAAATTCCAATTTTTCATCTGAGGAAACTGGACTATAAAAGAAGGTATATTCATGCCTTCTTGCTTAAAATTGTCAGGCATTAATTTTTTAGTATCTCTCTTCCTTATAGATTAGATTCGAATAGCTCATGAACGGGAAATTGTTCTCCACAAACCGGTGGCTATTTATCTAATGCGACATTTCTAACCTGAGAATTGTTGAAGGCTATTTCTAACGTTATAGAGGTTCTTTTTCAAATTGGAATCTATTACCATTTCATTTTAGAATTATATAAAAGTTTCCATAGAACTTATTGAAAATCCAGATTGGGTTGTGGTGTTCTAATTAGGAGATGTGTCATTATTGGAAGGTCTGTAAAATGCAGAAAAACAACAAAAAAGAAGTGGTGTTTTGTGACTGTTAAATAGGGGGTGTAAGTAGAGTTTTAGGAATTTGCATAAATTTTCAATAAATTTGTCGCACAGAAACAAAAAATAATCAAGCTTCATCTTTTTTAGCGCGCTGGATGTTGTTAGGTCAGAAATAATCAAAAACTAAAAAAAATATATGAAGCAAGTTTTCTGTAATGTCATTAAATTGTTTGTTCTTTTCTTTTTTAGTATCGCTTCTTCGAATGCACAAAACACAAGTAATCTGGAATTAGGAGGATCCATAAGATTTAATTATAGGTACAAGGCCTGGGATCAAAATCACAGAGATACCGGGGGCGATGCCGTATTTGATGTATTCCTGCTTAAAGCTAAAGCCAATTATTCCAAATTATTTCTTGATGCTGAATATCGTTTTTATCCTTCCGATTTTGGTGGCGGTATGTTAAAGCATGGATTTATCGGCTATAAGTTTAATGAAAAGACACAAATACAAGTTGGGGTCAATCAAGTTCCATTTGGTATCCTTCCTTACACGGCTCATAGCTGGTTTTTTAATTTGCCCTATTATGTGGGTTTAGAAGATGATTATGATACCGGGATAAAGTTCTTGTATAACACTGATAAATTTGATTTTGCCCTTGCCTGGTATAAGAATGCTGAAGGAGGTAAATCATGGCAGGACTTTTCAAATGGAACCAGTGGTTATGGTGTAGATCCGGCCAGGTATTCCTATGATTTAGCCGGTGATATGGAGGAGAACGGTCAGTTTAATGCACGTGTTGCTTATAAATTTCATGACCAGGAGATAGGGGTTTCCGGTCAGCTGGGGCGCTATCTTAATCATTCATCACGGGAACATGACTCCCATTATGCCATGGCGATTCATTATAATGGAAAGTTTTTGGCACAAAAACAGTTGGATGTGAAGTTGGAAGCACTCACCTATAAATATAATCTGGCAGGAAAAGATGAGATCACTATGGCTGCCTACAATTACTCGTATGACATCGCAAAAGAAGCCAGTGTTTTTTCCGGAGGGATTGCATATACTATTCCGGTCCAATGGGGAATGCTTGAGTCTGTGCAGCTTTATGAGAACTATAATTATATGTTGAAAGGGCCAGATGGTTTTAATGATAGCCAAATGAATGTGGTTGGTATGCTTCTTACAGCTGGTCCGATTTATACATACATTGACTATGCTTCAGGAAAAAACCATGACTGGTTTGGCCCGTGGGGGGCATTTGGAGAAGAGAGTAATCGATATGGATTAGGGAAAGGGGCGGATGATCCTCAGTGGCATTCCTGGTTTAACATCAATCTTGGATACTATTTTTAATAGCAAAAGATAAATATATGGTTGAACTAAACGTTTTCACCTCAATTCAAAAGGCGGATTCCAAAGAAAAGCAGCAAATTGTAAATTTCCTGTTTGAGCATTTAGAGCAATATGGAGATCCGAAATCAGATATTGAAAAGGCCATTGATTACGCCTTTCAGGAACGTCCATCAATGGGCGGCTATGTCTTAACAGCCCGAGAGAATGGGTTGATCATCGGTGGGGTTGTGGTGAATAAAACAGGAATGGAAGGGTATATTCCTGAAAATATTTTGGTATACATCGCCACCCACAAGGAATACAGGGGTAAAGGCATCGGTAAAAAATTAATGAGCAAAGCTATTGAAGTGGCTGAAGGGGATATAGCTTTACATGTGGAACCAGAAAATCCGGCACGTTTTCTTTATGAGAAGATGGGATTCGCAAGCAAATATGTTGAAATGCGTTTCCATCAAAAGAAAAAGTAATGGCCTATATAACCCTGAATTCACAAAAATTAAAAGAAAACTATTTGTATCTGGATGAACTGTTTCAGAATAATAACATTAACTGGGCAGTGGTATCTAAGATGCTGTGTGGAAATAAAACGTTTCTTAACGAGCTGTTAAAATTAGGGATTAAGCAAGTTTGTGACTCGCGGGTCTCTAATCTGGTAATGATAAAGTCATTGCAAGAAGATATTGAAACCATTTACATCAAACCACCTCCCCGGCGGGCGATTAAGCAAATTGTCAAGTATGCCGATATCAGTATAAATACAGAGGGAGAGACCATTCGGTTGCTTTCTGAAGAAGCCAGGAAGCAGAATAAGACGCATAAGATTATCATCATGATCGAATTGGGAGAGTTGCGTGAAGGGGTGATGCGTGAAGATTTTATTGATTTTTATGAGGAAGTTTTTCAGCTTCCTAATATTAAAGTGGTTGGAATAGGAACCAATTTTACCTGTTTGTATGGGGTTCTGCCCAGTCATGATAAATTGATTCAGCTTAGCTTGTATGAGCAGCTGGTGGAGGCAAAATTCAATCGGGAGATTCCATTTGTCTCTGGAGGGTCATCGGTCACTATTCCGTTGATTTTTCAAAATCTGTTGCCAGGTGGAATCAATCATTTTAGGGTTGGCGAAAGCCTGTTTTTAGGAACCGATGTTTATAACAATGACACGTTAGAGCATATGCATAACGATGTATTCCGTCTCTATGCGGAAATCATCGAATTAATTGAAAAGCCCAAAGTACCCATGGGGGAAATGGGTACGAATGTGGAAGGTGAATCTTATGAGTTTGAAGATGAGGATTTGGGAAGTACATCGTACCGGGCAATTCTTGATCTTGGCTTATTAGATGTGGAAGAGAGCCACCTTTTGCCGGTAGATGCAGAGTTGCAGTTTGCCGGAGCCAGTTCCGATATGTTAGTAATGGATTTGGGAACGAATCCGGATAATTATAAAATCGGAGATCTCCTGGAATTCAAGATGGATTACATGGGGACTCTTCGGGCCATTAGTTCCCGTTATATTGAGAAGAAGGTAGTTGCTCAATAAGTGTATCTCTAACAGTTGATCTTTTTCAATTTATCCCTCTCGATTTGGCGAGAGCGTTTGAATGGAGAGGGTGTAAAAGATCCTTTAGAGGTAAACTGATGTAACTAGTACCAAATCGTTATAAAACTTTATTCGATATAATAGGGAAATGTAACGATAACTTAGAAGAGAAAGAGAGAGAAGGAGTTTATGGAGAGTAATATTAGTCAAAAGAGAAGTAAATCTTCCAGGGCCATTGCCTGGGTAATCAAACGAAACAGAAAAGAAGAAAAGAGCTACACGCGAAGTGATAAGAAAACATTTCTGGGAATAAAAGCCAATGGGCCCGTTTTCCTGTCTTCCTTTTTAATTATTTTCACCTTGGTTGTAACCACTGTGGTGGTAGGAAAACCCATGGAGGTATGGTTTGCCAAAACACAGAGTTTTATTGCTAATAATACCGGTTGGTTTTATGTGTTATGCATGAATCTGTTTCTTGGTTTTGCCCTTTTTCTCGGATTTGGGAAATTTGGAAAAATACGCCTGGGCGGAGACGAGGCCAAGCCGGAGTTTAGTATGAAATCATGGTTCGCCATGTTGTTTAGCGCCGGAATGGGTATTGGTTTGTTATTCTGGGGCGTGGCCGAACCTATATTTCATTATGGGAGTAATCCTTATTCTGCTGGAGCTACTGGCGTTGAAGCTGCCAAATCAGCTATGGGGGTTACCTTTCTTCACTGGGGCATACATGGCTGGGCCCTTTATGCCATTGTAGGATTGGCGTTGGCTTATTTTACTTTTAATAAAAAATTACCCCTTACCATTCGTTCTGTTTTTTATCCCTTATTAGGCCATCGAATTTATGGTTGGATGGGTGATGTGATCGATGTTGTTTCGGTTATTGCTACCCTGTTTGGATTAGCCACTTCGTTGGGATTTGGCGTGCAGCAGGTAAATGCCGGTTTGTCCTATCTGTTTGGTGCTGAATATGGCAATTTTTGGCAAATTGGGCTGATTGTGGTGATTACGGCATTGGCTACCCTTTCCCTTGTGTTGGGATTGGATAAAGGAATTCGTCGCCTGAGCGAATGGAATATACGTTTGGCCATGGTGTTGTTGGCCTTTGTTCTGATTATTGGCCCTACCGTATTCCTTTTAAAATCTTTTGTGCAGAATGTGGGCTATTATATCCAAAACTTCATTGAATTAAGCTTCTGGACCGAGTCCTATGTGGGTGTTAAAGATGGCTCTCACTGGCAAAATGCCTGGACTATTTTTTATTGGGGATGGTGGATTGCCTGGTCGCCTTTTGTGGGCATTTTTATCGCCCGTATTTCCAAGGGGCGAACAATTCGTGAATTTATGCTTGGCGTCATGTTGGTGCCTACAATATTGACGTTCTTTTGGATTTCTGTTTTTGGAGGTAGCGCATTCTACCAGGAATTATTGGGTAATACACAAATCTCTGAAGCGGTGAATTCCAATGTTGCTACTGCCATCTACCATTTATTGGAGCAATATCCTTTTCCGTTTATCTCTTCCATATTGACAGTGCTGTTGGTGGCCAGCTTCTTTGTCACTTCATCTGATAGTGGATCATTGGTGGTGGATACGCTCACGTCTGGTGGTAAACTGGATGCTCCGGTAGGCCAAAAAATATTTTGGGCTTCCATGGAAGGTGTGATTGCTATTGCCCTTCTTATGGGTGGAGGATTGATGGCGCTTCAAACGGCCAACATCCTTACCGCATTGCCGTTTGCTTTTATTCTATTAGTAATGTGCTATAGTTTATACAAGACCTTAAATGAGGATTATAGTGCCATAAAGAAAATAGAGTACAGCAAGAAAAGAGGGATTAAAGAGAAATAAACAATAGATCGTTAGATATCAGGCCTTTGGTTGATATACCTGGCTTATTTAGACTACTATAAAAGGTTTAATCGTCAAATAAACTGAAATCTACTGATCTGTCGGAATGAAATAAATTGAATTAGTAAAAAAATGGTTCACCCGTGTATTTGGGATTAATAACATTCTCAGATGCATGGGTTCATTATGTCACGACAAAAGGTTGGACAACGTCTTTTATTTAGGAAAACAGATGTCTGTCGATGGAAGAGGCGTTTAATTGGAGCGAAGTGGAAATCACGAACAGCAGAATAAACAATTTGTGAGTTATCGACTAGAGCTTTTTGCTTCGTTTTTGGAGCAATGCCAAAAATGAAGCAGGGTATGGGACGAAGTCCCGGAAATAAAAAAGAGATTATTAAATAGTTTAAAAGCGAACTCAGGTTATTAGTGTTCGAAACTACTTTTTAAATAAAAATAGTAAGAGGTGATTAAAGTTTATACATCATTTGTCAGAGTGGAGTACTCGGGAAAAAATCAAATTGTCAAGTTGCATTATGAGTGATTTCAAAAAGTAAATTTTGGAATAAGTAATTAATTAACGAGCAGAGTAAGATAGAAGAGAATTATAGTATGATGGATAATAGTGCGAAGAAATTTCTACCGCAAATAAAATCACCTAAGGCAATGGCCTGGGTAGTTAAAAGAAACAGAAAAGCAGATAAGAACTATACACGTAGTGATAAGAAAACGTTTTTAGGCATTAAGGCCAACGGACCTGTGTTTTTAACCTCCTTTTTAGTCATTCTGGGTGTGGTGGCAACCACGTTGATTGTGGGTAAACCCATGGAGGTATGGTTTGCGAAAACGCAAAGCTACATGTCCAATAACATTGGATGGTTCTTTATTTTGTGTATGAATATTTTCCTGGGCTTTGCCCTCTTTCTGGGTTTCGGTAAATTTGGAAAAATTCGTCTGGGAGGTGAAGATGCCAAACCCGAGTTTAGTAAAAAGGCCTGGTTTTCAATGTTGTTTAGTGCCGGCATGGGTATTGGCCTGTTGTTTTGGGGAGTGGCGGAGCCAATTGTGCACTTTGGATCCAATCCCTTTGCACAAGGGGCCTCTAAAATAGAAGCTGCCAAATCGGCTATGGGTGTCACCTTTTTGCACTATGGTGTGCATATCTGGGCGCTGTATGGCGTTGTGGCCTTGGCCTTGGCTTATTTTGCCTTCAATAAAAAATTACCTCTAACCATTCGATCTATTTTCTATCCTCTTTTTGGAAACCGTATCTATGGTTGGATTGGTGATACCATTGACATTGTTTCGGTTATTGCAACGCTGTTTGGATTGGCTACCTCGCTTGGTTACGGGGTGCAACAGGTTAATGCCGGGTTATCCTACCTGTTTGGCATTGATTACAGTAATACCTGGCAGATTGTGTTGATTGTTGTCATTACCGCCTTTGCAACGCTTTCTCTCGTTTTAGGACTGGATAAAGGGATTCGACGAATGAGTGAATGGAACATGCGCCTGGCAATGGTGTTGTTGCTGTTTGTGCTGGCTATTGGGCCAACCGTTTTTCTGCTTAAGTCATTTGTGCAGAATGTGGGTTATTATCTCAGCAATTTTATTGAACTGAGCTTCTGGACCGAATCTTTTTCCGGGATTAAAGAAGGGGGGCACTGGCAAAATACCTGGACCATTTTTTACTGGGCCTGGTGGATCTCCTGGTCTCCTTTTGTTGGAATCTTTATTGCTCGTATTTCCAAAGGAAGAACCATTCGTGAATTTGTGTTGGGGGTATTGATGGTGCCCACCTTACTTACATTCTTATGGATTTCGGTATTTGGGGGGAGCGCCATATACCAGGAACTAATTGGGAACACACAGATTTCTGAAGCCGTGAATGCTAATATTGCTACCGCAATTTATCACCTGCTGGAGCAATATCCGTTGCCTTTCATTTCATCCATGCTGACCGTTTTGTTGGTGGCCAGCTTCTTTGTCACCTCTTCTGATAGTGGCTCCATGGTTGTTGATACACTCACTTCCGGAGGAAAACTGGATGCACCTGTGGGGCAAAAAATATTTTGGGCCTCCATGGAAGGGTTAATTGCAATTGTCCTGCTTATTGGAGGTGGATTAACTGCCTTGCAAACTGCCACAATTCTTACGGGTTTGCCCTTTGCTATTATTCTGTTGGTTATGTGCGTCAGTTTCTATAAGACTTTAAATACTGATTATAAGAAATTCAAAAAGATAGGCTAGCCTCAGTCGGTTAACTAAAACCGATGCAAAGAGATGTCCCGTTCTGTGAATCGGGATTCAACCCAACTAAGTTCTTTAGTTGGGTTTTTTTCTGATGTTGCTAAATAATGCCAAACATGTTTCAAAATGCACCGTGTATTATGTCGATAGATGATTAAATATCAGTTAAAAGCGTAGCGCATTAAGTGGTCATTTTAATCACTAATCGGTATAAAGAGAAATAATGGTTCATCGAATATTGTTGACGGTGAATTGGAGAGGTGTTTTGCTGTGGTAGCTGTGTGGTAATATCTATGCCTATATAGTGGTAATATAGCAAATACAATATTTATTCAATTTTAAGTCATATATAAGTCAACCTAAAGTCAACTCTAATTGAGTTTAAGTTGACTTTACGATGAGTTTGAGTTGAATTTAGGTTGAGTTTACTATACAGGCACACCCTTACCACTATCTTATCACTCTGCAAAAGGAATGCATTTGTGAATAACTGTGGATTGATTAAGATTGACCGAAAGGTGCCACATTATCTGTCGTGTGAATTAGACTGGTCGAACAGGAAGGCTTTTGAATTTGTCTTTTCTCAAATGGCACAAATTCTCATTAAAATGATTTGCTCAAAATAAGCATTGAGCCGAATGGTATATCCGATATTATGAAGAGGGAATAATAAAAAAAAAGAGTAGAAATCGGTGATTTCTACTCTTTCTGCTTGTGGGCCCACCTGGGCTTGAACCAGGTACCCCCTGATTATGAGTCATTCCTGACTTCTTTCTCTTGATTGTCCATTGCTTTTTATATCCTGTACTACTGTACTTTATGCAATTATTGATTATTCTTTTTAACTCTTATTTGTTGTTTATGTATAATTAATTTTTATATCATTACCATTTACAGACACATACACTATGAACGGCGTAACAACATCTGTAATTTTAGACAAAAGAATACAGAAAATAGACAAAACCTATGCAGTTAAACTGAGGGTTACATATAACTGTATTCAAAAGTATTACCCTATTAATGTGTTCTTAACCGTTGACAAATGGGATAAGGTTCATTCTGAAAAGCCCCGCAAAACTTACAAAGACCATTTACTATATTTCAACGAAGAAGAGTTGAAAGCACGGGCTATTGTGAAAGAAATACACCCTTTCACATTTACGGCATTTGAGAAGAAATTCAACCAGGCACCCCGTTCATCAATAGATGTTTTTGCAGCCTTTCAATCGTATATAGATAACCTCTTAAAAGATGGCAGAGCGCATGTACATCAGAAAGCTACAAGTGCGCTTTAAATTCCCTTAAAAAAACGTTAGGAGGCCAATAGAAGAAAGAAGTTAAACTTTTGGGATGTTACTTAATGCTGATTGTTGTTCGAGATTGACGGTCTATTTCAACCTGTTTCCATGTATTTCAATTTATTTTCCCCCTCTAATTTCTGACCTCTAACCTCTCTATGTATTTACATTCAATTTGGTAAAAGTTGCGGCCTAAGTGTCTAAACATTAAGTTAGTGTCTTGCGGGTGATATTGGTGTATTTATTGGCAAAATATTTTGGTGAGAAGTAAATCATCTTGATACTTTGTACTTGATACTTTTTACTTTTCTGGCTTGTCCAGGTTAGGGTATCCAACATGAAATCTGCTGCAAAATGCGCCAAGTTTATCAGTGCTCGCAACCAGAACGAGGAAGTTATTGACAGCGTAATGCAATCGAAGTTTGCACGCAAGTATCACCCCCAGGCACATAAGTACTTCTCTAAAAATGGCAAAGTCTACAAACAGCTACCCGATAAAATCACCCTCCTTTTTATAGCTAAACGCAATCGCAGATTAAAGCACAATTAACCTACAAAAGTAAAACGTATCTTAAAGGATAATTATACCTTGTATTTTTCCTTTCTTGTTTCAACCCTAAAAATAGGTTTCCCGCTACATCTTAAATTTGATAATTAATACCGTTTAATAGTTAAAATTTTACCTTTACATCCCAATAAAAAACGGATTATCTCCAAATCTTCTAATGCATAATTTGAATTAAAGTATTAGGTGCCATAATGTTAATAAATTGCTGTTAATCGCATTCTATACTATTTCATAAAAGGACACTAATTTAACAATGAATAAACAACAATTAGCCGCTAAAATCTGGGAGTCAGCAAATCAAATGCGCTCCAAGATTGAAGCCAACGACTATAAAGACTATATTTTAGGTTTCATTTTTTACAAGTATTTATCCGATAAACAAGTCAACTTTGCACGGCAAGAAGAATTTGCGGAAGAAGACATAAAAGCCTTAAATGAAGAAGACGAAGAAACAGCGAACTATTTCAAAGAAAACTTAGGCTATTTCATTTCTTACGAAAACCTGTTTTCTACCTGGGTAGCCTTGGGCAGGGATTTTGATGTATCTAATGTTACCGATGCCTTATCGGCCTTTAGCCGTTTAATCCACACCGACCATAAAAAACTATTCGATGGTGTATTTAAAACCTTAGAAACGGGCCTTAGTAAATTGGGTGAAAGCGCAGGGGCACGTTCTAAAGCCATCTCTAACCTGATACACCTTATCAAGGATATTCCGATGGATGGCAGGCAAGATTACGATGTGCTTGGTTTTATTTATGAATATCTGATTGAAAAATTTGCGGCTAATGCAGGTAAAAAAGCGGGGGAATTCTACACCCCGCACGAAGTATCGCTTTTAATGTCGGAGATTACAGCCCATTACTTACACAACAGGTCTGTTATCCAAATATATGACCCTACGAGTGGTTCGGGTTCTTTGCTGATTAATATTGGTACAAGCGTTGCAAAGTATATCGATGACAAGAACAACATCAAATATTACGCCCAGGAGTTAAAAGAAAATACCTACAACCTTACGCGTATGAACCTTATCATGCGTGGTATTTTGCCAAACAATATTGTTACGCGTAACGGTGATACCCTTGAAGAAGATTGGCCATATTTTGACGAAGAAGATAAAGTCAATTCATATAATCCACTATATGTCGATGCGGTAGTATCTAATCCTCCCTATTCGCAAAAGTGGGATTCAGACCATAAAGAAACCGACCCACGTTATGCACGTTTTGGCTTGGCTCCGAAAACAAAAGCAGACTACGCCTTTCTATTGCACGACCTTTATCACCTAAAACCCGATGGCATCATGACCATTGTATTGCCACACGGGGTACTTTTTCGTGGTGGTGAAGAAGGTAATATTCGCAGAAACCTGATAGAAAACAACCACATCGACACCATTATTGGGCTGCCTGCCAATATCTTTTTTGGCACAGGTATTCCAACCATTATTTTAGTGCTAAAACAAAAACGCACCAATAGCGATGTGTTAATTGTAGATGCATCTAAAGGCTTTAAAAAAGAGGGTAAGAACAATAAACTTCGAGCTTCAGATATTAAGCGCATTGCCGATACCGTAATCCAACGTAAAAATACTCCAAAGTTTTCTAAGCTTGTTAAAAAGGACGAAATCAGGGCAAACGACTATAACTTAAACATTCCGCGTTATGTCGATTCTTCTGCAAAGGCCGAAAGTTGGGATATTTACGCTACCATGTTTGGAGGTATTCCTTCAAACGAGATAGACGAGCTATCTGCGTATTGGAAAGCCTTTCCATCCTTACGTAAGGCACTATTTACAGAAGACACTAATAACAATGCCAGGCTAACAAGTAAGGAAATAAAAAACAGCATTACACAACACTCCGAAGTAGTGAGCTTTATAAAAGATTTCAATACTTCTTTTGCCGATTTCAACAACTACCTAAAATCGGAACTTTTGGACAATAATCTAACATTAGCCATTTCTAAACAAGAAGCAAAATTAAGCGACGATATTTTTGCACGCTTAAGCAGTATTCCGCTTATCGACAAATACGAAGCCTATCAGCTCTTAGATGATGAATGGGTAAACATTGCCGTAGATTTAGAGATTATCCAAACCGAGGGACAAAAAACAATTACCACGGTGGACCCTAACATGGTTCTGAAAAAAGTAAAGGGCAAAGAAGTTGAGGTGCAAGATGGATGGAAAGGGCGTATCATGCCGTTTAATCTTGTGCAGGAAACGTATTTTCAAGAGGAACTAAAAGCCATACAAGCGAAACAAAATCGCTTAGCAGAAATAACTGGACAGTACGAAACCATTTTAGAATCCATTTCGGAAGAAGATAAAGAAAACGCTACCATCAACGAAGCAAAAGACGCTTTTGTAAATGCCGAGGTAACTAAAGCAACCAAGCTATTTAAAGCCGAAGCCAAAAAGCCAATGGCTTTTAGCGAGGATAGCTACGAAGCTAAAATCATGAAGGTTTCAGGGTTAATTGCCGAAGAGAAGAAAATAAAAAAACAGCTTGCTGAAGATAAGCTAGCCCTGCACTTGCTTACAAAAGAAACCATTGAGAAGCTAAACGAGGCACAAATAGCGGAATTGTTAGAGCTAAAATGGATTACTCCATTAGAAAAAAACATTAATAGCTTGCCGCAAACGCTAATTTCTCAGCTAACAAACAAGGTGGAAACTTTAGCCGAAAAGTATGCCGAAACCTATACCAACATAGTGGAGGACATAAAGGAAACGGAAAACGACTTAGCCGAGCTAATGGATGAACTGACCGCAAACGAAAGCGACACAAAGGGATTGGAAGCTTTTAAAGAACTTTTAAAACCTGTGGGAGATGATAAAAAATAAAAATATTCCGCAGGTAAGGTTTAATGGTTTTGATGGAGAGTGGAAAACCAATAAGGTGGATAACATATGTTTAATATCAACAGGTAAGAGTAATACTCAAGATAGGGTTGCAGATGGCCTTTATCCATTTTACGTTCGTTCTCCTATTGTAGAAATGAGCAAACGATACCTGTTTGAAGAAGAAGCTGTCTTAACTGTTGGGGATGGAGTAGGTACTGGGAAGGTGCACCATTATGTAAATGGCAAATATGACCTCCACCAGCGAGTCTATAGGATGTTCAATTTTAATAAAGTATTAGGTAAGTTTTTTTATTACTACTTCACCCAAAACTTCTACTCGCGGGTAATGTCAATGACGGCAAAATCTTCAGTTGACTCTGTTAGAATGGAAATGATTGCGGATATGTCGATAGTCTATCCATCAATAGAGGAACAGAAACATATAGCCTTGAGCCTTGACCAGCTAGACCAACTCATCACCCAAAAACAAAAGAAACACACTAAGCTACTCCATCTCAAAAAAGCAATGCTCCATAAAATGTTCCCACAAAATGGCGCAACCACCCCAGAAATCCGATTTAAAGGTTTTGAGGGGGAATGGGAAGAGAAGAGTTTTAAAGATAACTTGATTTCAATTCAAACTGGGACAAATCTATTAGGTAGCGTAGCTAATAATGGTACACCGCTTCTTAAAATGGGCAATATCCAACGTGGTTTTTTTTCAATTGAGAAAATTGAATACTTAAATACAAAGAATACAATTGAAAAGGAAAATATTGCATTTTATGGTGATTTCTTTTTTAACCCAACTTGGAAATTATAAATAACAAACAGCTCTATATGAAGCGCATGGTAGTTAGTTTTTTACAATTGGGTCACAACTTTTGTTTTTTGCACATAGGGCCTGTCTTTAAAAGCTAAAGTTTCATATATTTTTTTAGCATCATT